>CAWFMU010000035.1:0-161602 GCA_963816865.1 Terriglobia bacterium | reverse complement strand
CCCGGTGGGAAATCCGGCCCCGCCGCGTCCGCGAAGTCCGGATTCCTTTACCACGTCGGTCACCTCGTCCGGTGCCATCCCGAGCGCCTGACGGAGGGCCGCATAGCCACCGCGCTCCACCCAGCCGCGGTAGGACCGGGCCGCGGCATCGCCGAAGTAGCGGGAGAGCACCCACCGTCTCCCGCGGGGGGCCCGGATGCGGATAGCCCACTTACGGGACACCCTTGAGGATCTCCGCGACCCGATCCGGGGTCACGCTCTCGATGAAGTCGTCGTCGATCATGATGGGCGTGGGGAAGCCGCACGCGCCCAGACCGCCACCTCGACGACGGTGAAGCGTCCGTCGGAGCTGGTCGCGCCCAGATCGCCGCAGCCAGCCTGGGCCACGAGGGCCCTCATCGTGTCTTCGGCTCCGCAGAGGCCGCAGGGACGTCGTGCAGACCTGACGAAGTGCCGGCCGACCGGGTGCGTGTGGTACATCGTGTAGAACGTGACGACGCCCTTCACGTACGCCGGGGTAGTGCCCAGCACCTCCGCTACCTCGACCATCGCGTCCTCGGAGATCCAGCCTCGCGCCTCTTGCACCATCCAGAGCGCGGGGAGCAGCCACGCCTGCTTGGTCGGGTAGCGGGTGAAGAGCTGCTCCAGCTTCGCCCGCACGTCTCCGACCAGCACCGGCTCGTACGGCGCGTTCCGGCCATGCGCGGCGCCGTGGAGCCGGGCGAGCGGCCGGGTCATCGGTCGACCTCGCCCATGACGATATCCACGCTGGCGTTGATCGCGATCACGTCGGACAGGAGCGCGCCTTCGCACATCCGCGGCAGGGCCGACAGGTTGACGAACGCGGGCGGGCGGATCCGCCACCGCACCGGCTTGGCCGGGCCGTCCGACACGAAATAGTAGCCCAACTCGCCCTTCGGGTTTTCGATGCCCATGTAGGCTTCGCCGATCGGGGCTTGACCCCTTCCATCACCTGCTTGAAGTGGAAGATCATCGCTTCCATGTCGCTCATGGCGCGCGACTTGGGTGGCAGAATGACGCGTGGATCGTCCACGTTGAGCGGAGCACCTTCGAGCTTGTCGAGCCGGTCGAGCGCCTGCTCCAGAATCCGGGTGGACTGCCACATCCTCGAGCCGGATGCGGTAGCGATCGTAGATATCGCCGTGCTCGCCGATGGGCACGTCGAAATCGTAGGTCTCGTAGCCCAGGTAGGGACGATCCTTGCGCACGTCGTAGTCCACGCCGCTCGCCCGCAGCATCGGCCCCGACAGTGACCGATTGATCGCTTCCTCGCCGGAAAGCACGCCGACGCCCTGTGTCCGCCCGATCCAGATCGCGTTTCGGGTGAACATCGTGTCGATCTCTTTGAGCGTGCTGGGAAAGGTCCGGCAGAAGTCCCGCAGGCCGGCGGACCAGCCAGTGGGTACGTCCGCCATCATCCCGCCCACCCGCGTGACGCTGGTGGTGAGTCGTGCCCCGGTCCACGCTTCCTGGAGGTTGTAGATCCGCTCGCGCTCCTGGAACGACCAGAGGAACGGCGTAAACGCACCCAGGTCGATGCCGGTCGTGCCGAGCCAGACCAGATGGGAGATGATGCGGCTCATCTCGCAGGCGAGCACCCGCAGCACCTGACACCGCTCGGTGATCTGGAGACCCATCAATTTCTCCACCGCCAGCGCGAGACCCACGTTGTTCGCCATGGGCGACAGGTAGTCGGTGCGGTCGGTGAGCGGGATGATCTGATTGTACTGCCGGTACTCGCCCAGCTTCTCGAATCCGGAATGCAGATAGCCGATGTGGGGGATAACGCGGATGACGGTCTCGCCTTCGAGCTCGATGACGAGTCGCAAGACGCCGTGGGTGGCCGGGTGTTGCGGGCCGATGTTCACCAGCATGTGCTCGGCGCCGAAACTTTCGTCGAACTGGCCCGGCAAACGATACTCCTGGGTGTTCTTGAGCCCGACGCCGAGGGGCACGTCGGTGACCCTGCCCTGCTCGTCGAGCCCGGGCGTGCCCAAGGTGTATTCGACGGTGCGTGACGTCACTTGAGGAATCCCCGCTCACCCCGACGCAGCCGTTCCCGCATGTCCTTCGGCAGCTCGTGGAATGCTTCGGCGATCGACAGCTCGTCCAGCGAGTAGTGCGCCTCTGGATTGGCCGCGAGCGCCTGGCGCGTCTGCTCGGCCCGACGGAAGTGGCCGCGGAGCGGGAAATCCTTGCGGAGCGGATAGCCCTCGGCGTACGTCTCCCACATGATGATCCGTCGCAGATCCGGGTGTCCGGTGAAGACGACGCCGAACATGTCGTAGGTCTCCCGCTCCAGCCAATCGGCCCCTTTCCACAGATCGCAGACCGTCGGCACTTCCAGCGGGGCGGACTTGTCCAGCGCCACCTTGACCCGCAGATCGGCGCGACGCGCGAGCGAGCGGAGCTGCCACACGACTTCGAGCGGCCGTTCCGGATCACGGTACTCCACCGCCGTGACGTCGGTGAGATAGTCGAAGGTCTGCTCCGGCGTCGTCTTGAGCCACGCGAGCGCGTCGTGCACCCGGTCGCGGCGGACATACACGATGGTGTCGCCGCAGGACACGAGCGACCGCTCCACCGCGTCGCCGAACGCGTGGCGCAGGGCGGCGGCGCTGGGCGACAGGGACGTCATCCGGACCGGGTCTGGGAAACGGAGTTGCCGAAGGGCTCGGACAGCTCGTCGACCCGCTCCGCCGGGAGGAAGAGGCCCGAGGGGCCGACGAGGTGCTCCTGCCGCAACGAATCGTCCGCGATGCTCTCGCCCTGGATTTTCTTTTGCAGCAACCGAATGCCGTAGATGAGCCCCTCAGGCCGAGGTGGGCATCCGGGCACGTACACGTCGACCGGAATGATCGTGTCGATGCCCTGCACCATGGCGTAGTTGTCGAAGATCCCG
Organism: Terriglobia bacterium; assembly: GCA_963816865.1. Lineage (GTDB taxonomy): Bacteria > Acidobacteriota > Terriglobia > Terriglobales > Acidobacteriaceae > JAIQFF01. The sequence continues at coordinate 158,679 of CAWFMU010000035.1, read as the reverse complement.
CCGGATGATGCGCAGGCCCCCATCGAGATCGACCACTTGGGCTGCGGCATCTGGTCCCAGATGAGGCGAATCACGGGCGCGAGCTTGAAGGGCAGCCGTCCCGCGCAGATGAGCACGTCCGCCTGGCGGGTGAAAAGCTCTGCCGCTCCATGCCGAAGCGCGCGATGTCAAATCGGCTCGCCGCAGTCGCCATGTACTCGATGGCGCAGCAGGCGGTGCCGAACGGCATCGGCCAGAGTGAGTTCGCCCGGGCCCAGTTGGTCAGGAAGTCCAGCCGAGTGGTGACCCAGTTGGGCGAGATCGACGAGACCGCGGTCGCGCCCACAGGGTCGTCCGGAGGCGTGCGCTCGATCAGTCCCACTGGAACGCCCCCCGCTTCCACGCGTAGACGTAACCGACGGCCAGGATGAGCATGAACACGACCATGTCGGCCAGTACGAGACCGCTGCTGATCGGGATCGCCTTCTCCTGGGCCTCGAAGAATGCGACGGCCCACGGGACCATGAACACGACTTCGATGTCGAACACGATGAAGAGCATCGCCACGAGATAGAATTTGACCGAGAAGCGCTCCCGGGCGTCGCCCAGGATCGGCATGCCGGATTCGTAGGGAGCGATCTTCGCGGGGGTGCGGCGGTAGGTGGAAAGGACGTGGGACAGCCCGAGCATCAAGATCGCGTTTGCCACGACAAAAGCGATCAGGAGGAGGATCGGAATGTAGGGCTCGAGCACGGCGCCGCTCCCCTCGTGAAAAATTTCACGTTCTCTGGAGAAAAAAAGGTAACCGCGGCCGGAAGGCACTTCAACTCTATCGTTACCCCTTATATTGAGCGCCGTTCCCGATGGGCGGCCAACGCGCTCATCCCCGATCGGCCCCGCTGCCTCGGTCGCCCATGTCCATCAAATCCGACCGCTGGATCCGGCGCATGGCGCGTCGACCACCGATGATCGAGCCGTTCGTCGACGCGCAGGTGCGTACGGCCGGACAGGCGGGACGCAAGGTGATCTCCTACGGCGTCAGTCGTCCTACGGGCTACGACATGCGTGTCGCGACCGAGTTCAAGATCTTCACCAACGTGCTGTACGCCGTAGTCGACCCGAAGCACTTCGACGAGCGGTCGTGTCGACATCGAGGCGGACATCTGCATCGTGCCGCCGAACAGCTTCGCGTTGGCCCGCTCGATGGAATACTTCCGCATCCCTCGCAACGTGCTCACCATCTGCGTCGGCAAATCCACCTACGCGCGCTGCGGCATCATCACCAACGTGACGCCGTTCGAGCCGGAGTGGGAGGGCCACGTGACCCTCGAGATCAGCAACACCACGCCGTTGCCGGCCAAGATCTACGCCAACGAAGGCATCTGCCAGGTCCTGTTCTTCGAGGCGGACGACGACGACGTTTGCGAGACCAGCTACAAGGACAAGGCCGGAAAGTACCAGGCGCAGACCGGTGTGACCCTGCCGAAGCTGTAACCCGCTCGAGCCAACCGACTCCCCCTATGCGCAGACTCGCGGTTCTCCTCCTTGCGCTGTCCCCGGCCACGCTATCGGCCCAGACAGCGCCACTGCCGGCCCACCAGGACGAGTCGCCCTTTCGCCGGCTCGATCTTCCCACGCCGACCCTGATCCGAACCGGCGCCGGAACTCCCGGGCCGGCCTACTGGCAACAGCGGGTGGACTACACGATCAACGCGACGCTCGATACCGTCGCGAAGGCGGTCGTCGGCGACGAGCGTATCACCTACACCAACAACTCGCCCGACACACTGCGCTACCTCTGGCTCCAACTGGACCAGAACCTGTACGGACCGGGCAGCCGGGGAACCGCGCTCAATCCCGGCACACCGACCGACGGCGGGGTCAGGCTCGTGTGGGTCGGCGAGCCGGCGATCGCTCCGGCCAAGGGGCGAGCCGCCCGGGCAGCTGCGCCACTTCCCTATTCGGTCAACAACACCATGATGCGGGTGGAGCTGCCCCGGCCGTTGCCACCCAAGGGGCGCCAGCTTCTCGCGATCTCTTGGACCTTCCCCTTGGGCCCGATCGGAACCGGATGGGCATCGAGGCCGTGGACGGTTCCACGATCTTCGAGGTCGCCCAGTGGTATCCTCGGCTCGCCGTGTACGACGATGTGCGCGGCTGGAACACCGAGCAGTATCTGGGCTACGGCGAGTTCTACCTGGAGTACGGCAGCTTCGACGTGAGTCTCACGGTGCCGGCGAACATGCTGGTGGCGGCGACGGGCACGCTCAGAAACCCCGAGCAGGTCCTCACCGCGGCGCAGCGCTCCCGCCTCGCCGAAGCGCGTCGCAGTGACCACACCGTGATGATTCGGGGCAAAGACGAGATCGACGACCCCTCTCTCACGCCCGGCCGGCGCGGGCGGTACGCTGATCTGGCGTTTCACCGCGGACAGCGTGCGCGACTTCGCCTGGGCGGCGGCGCGCCAATTCGTCTGGGATGCGGTGGGCGCGAATCAGGGCAAGGTCCTCGTGATGAGCTTCTATCCGCCTTCGGCCGACTCGATCTGGAACCGCGCCAGCGAATACGGCAAGCTCGCGATCGAGCGCTACTCGAAGCAGTGGTGGCCCTATCCCTACACGAACGCCTCCAACGTGAACGGGATCGAAGGCGGCATGGAGTATCCGATGATCGTCTTCTGCCGCAACCGTACGACCCCGCAGGGACTGTACGGGGTCACCGACCACGAGTTCGGCCACACCTGGTTCCCGATGTTGGTCGGAAGCAACGAGCGTCTGTACGCGTGGCAGGACGAAGGCTTCAACACCTTCATGAACCACTACAACTGGGAGCAGCAGTACCCCGGGCACCCGAACCGGCGCGGCAGCAACGAGGACTATCTCAAGTACGTCCAGTCGGACCGGCCGCAGGAGACGATCATGACGCCGCCCGACCGGCTCCAGGATGTTGGCTGCGTCAGCTCGGCTACAACAAGCCGGGCCTGGGACTTCGCCTCCTGCGCGACGTCGTGCTCGGTCCCGACCGGTTCGACCCGGCGTTCCGCGAGTACATCCGCCGCTGGGCCTACAAGCACCCGACCCCGGCGGACTTCTTCCGCACCATGGACGACGGCACGGGCGAAGACTTGAGTGGTTCTGGCGGATGGTTCTATACCGCCGGGACGATCGATCAGGCGGTGGATTCGGTCACCGTCTCCGACTCGGCGGGCGTGGCGTCGCGGATTTACCTGCGGAGCGCCGGCGGCGCGCCGATGCCGCTGGAGTGGCACTCACACTGGGCGGGGGCGGAACCAGCAAGCTGAAGCTGCCGGTGGACATCTGGTTTCGGGGTGACACCTACGTGGCGCGGGTGCCCGGCGACGTCACCGGCGTGCGGATCGACCCCGACACTCTCCTGCCCGACGTCGATCGCTCCAACAACACCTGGCCCCGATCCCAGCCCCTCGGCGCGCGGTAGCTCGGGCCGGCGGGGCTATTCCCCGCCGCCGTTTCCGGCGGCGGGCCGGAGCGTGAGCATCGCCCGCAGGTAGTCGCGGTTCATCAACGAGATCGTTTCGATTCCGATCTGCTTGGGACACGCCTCCTGGCACTCGCCGAAGAGCGTGCACCCGCCGAAGCCCTCTACGTCCATCTGCATCACCATGCCCAGGGCCCGCCGCTGCCGCTCGGGTTGGCCCTGGGGCAGCAAGGCGAGGTGCGTGATCTTGGCCGCGGTGAAGAGCGAGGCGGAGCTGTTCGGGCACGCGGCCACGCACGCGCCGCACCCGATGCACTGCGCGGCGTCCATCGCCCGATCCACCGCCTCCTTCGGGATGGGGATGTTGTTTGCATCCTGGGCGCCGCCGGTGTGGACGGAGATGAAGCCGCCGGCCTGAATGATCCGATCGAACGCGGTTCGGTCGACGACCAGATCCCGGATCACCGGAAACGCCCGCGCGCGCCACGGCTCGATCACGATGGTGTCGCCGTCCTGAAAGCGGCGCATGTGCAGCTGACAGGTGGCGGTGCCGCGCTCCGGCCCGTGGGCGACGCCGTTGATCATCATCCCGCACGACCCGCAGATCCCCTCGCGACAGTCGTGATCGAACGCGATCGGCGTGTCCCCTTGCTGGATGAGCCGGTCGTTCACCACGTCCAGCATCTCGAGAAACGAGGCATCCGGACTGATGTCGCGGGCCTCGTAGTTGACGAAGCGCCCGGGCGCGCCGGGGCTGGGCTGGCGCCACACGCGAAGATTCAGGTGCATCTGGCAGCCAACGGCTCCGCCTATTAGCCAATGGCTACGGCGAACGGCTTCATTTATAACTCCGGGTCGCGAGCTTCACGTTCTCGAAGGCCAGCGGCTCTTTGTGGAGACAGGGCTCCTGCTCCGCACCTCGCCACTCCCAGGCCGCCACATAGGCAAAACGGTCGTCGTCGCGCTTGGCCTCGCCATCGTGGGTCTGATATTCCTCGCGGAAGTGCCCGCCGCAGGACTCCTCGCGATGGAGCGCATCCCGGCACATCAGCTCGCCCAGCTCCAGGAAGTCGGCGACGCGGCCGGCCTTCTCCAACGCCTGGTTCAGCTCGACGTCGCTGCCCGGCACGTTCACGTCGTGCCAGAACTGCTCGCGGATCACCGGGATGCGCTGGATCGCGTCGCGGCAGGCCGTCCGCTCGCCGGGCCATCCCGCACTTGTCCCACATGAGCTTGCCCAGCTCGCGGTGGAACGAATCGACCGTGCGCTTTCCCTTGATGCCGAGAAGCGTGCTGACCCGGTCGTTGACGGCCGCTTCGGCGCCCCTTACCCCCTCGGCGCCACGCCCGCCTCCGGGTGGTCGAGCCGAGTGCTCGCGAGATAGTGCGCCGATGGTATAGGGGAGGGATGAGATATCCGTCCGCCAGGCCCTGCATGAGCGCGCTCGCGCCAAGCCGGTTGGCCCCGCGATCCGAAAAGTTAGCTTCCCCGATGGACGAACAGTCCCGGTAACCGTGCTCATCAGGTTGTAGTCCACCCAAAGGCCGCCCAGGTGTAGTGGACGGCGGATAGATCCGCGCATCGGAGAGCCGGTACGGGTGTCTCGGCGGCGACGCGGTGGGTACATCTCGAAGAGATTGCCGTACCCCGCCTCCCGGATCTTGTCTCTCGCCCATCCTGGTCGGATGGCGTCGGCGAAGTCGAGGTACACGCCGAGCCCGCCCGGTCCGACGCCTTGGACCTTCGTCGCACACTTCCTTGGCCGCGCGTGACGCGATGTCCCGAGGCGCGAGATTGCCGAAGCTCGGGTACTTGCGCTCGAGGTAGTAGTCGCGCTCAGGGTCGGGAATGTCGCCAGGCAGGCGGTGATCGCCCGGCTTCTTCGGTACCTACACCCGCCCATCGTTCCGGAGCGACTCGCTCATCAACGTGAGCTTGGACTGGTAATCGCCGCTCACCGGACCGATCAACAACCGAGCCGGCGGACAAACCGGAACAGCCGAAGCCGATTGAGGTCGCTTCCGGCGGGCCAAAGCTGACCGAACTGGAACTTCCTCGCCTCGAGCTCCCAGTGTCGTTGCCTCCTCTGGGAAGCTCGACCCGATCCGATTGTGCATTTCCCGCTCCGGCCAATGCCTCGCCCGCAAGATCCTCCTCAGGTGCCAGTCCCACTACCGCAACCGAAACCGGTAGGTGGACGGCTCGACAATACCTCCGAGGAGGATTTTCTCGCAGCTCACTCTTCGCGGCTGATGAGATTGGGTCGGTGCTCTTGCGCCGGTGGTCCACGACATGTCGCCAACATTCGTGAGTGTGCGCAGTTTACGGGCATGGTAACTCTCGTCGATGCCAGTCCCCTTGTGCGGACACGACCCATCTGACACCTTACCGTTGCGACATGGTACCAGTTCTCAGTTGAGCCTTGCTGCCGCGACGATGGATGTGTCGTTGTGCAAGCCGCGTGTCTTCTTATCTCAACGCGGTGGGCGTGACGGGTGGGAGTGAGGAGGGGCCGGGCTGCGCCGCGCGAATCCTCAGCAACGAGATGCGCGGCAAACGTCCCGAATGGCTGCGGCCGATGCCATCCCGACCATGCTGCAAATGATGATCCGCTGGAAGGACGCCCATCCGGCAAATCCTCGTCGAGATGCCGCCCCAGATCCCAGGCCCCCGCGCCACCGTAGTGCTGGCCCAGCCGGGCAGTGTTCGACCTCGATGCCGACGTTCGCCGCATGCGCCCGCGACTGCGCCGAGCATGCAAGCCGAACGACTACCGCGCCGTCTTCCTCCTGCGCCTATCCCGTGGGCGCCGCCGGCCCAGCATGCCGCCGAAGCGCTGGCGGTCCTCGATGATAAACAGCCATTCCCGAACTGGTCATGCCTCGAAGCAACCCGATCCAGCCTTGCCGATGCTGCTGAACCGGCAGACCGCCATCATCCGCGATGTCGTTCGTGCGAACCATCTCAACAACTGCCTGCTCTGTCATCCGCCTGCTTGCCACCGCCATCGAGCCGGTTCTGGGCCTCATTGGTGGTGTCGATCCCAGTCAGTTCCTGCAACTCGCTGCGGCAGTCAATCGCCTGCGGGACGACGCCCGGCTCGCACGGCTACGGCAACCAGAACAGCGGACCAGCGAGTATCCCGTTGCTGATTCGTGGCGTGGTCAGAGAACGGCCGGAATGCCTCTCGCGGCGGCACTGGATGGCTGGTGGAGAGTCCGGATTCGAGCGCCATGAAGGCGTGTGCCAGCCGATGCGAACTGGCCAACATGGCGTTCAGCGTTTGCAATGTCGCGGCGGATACACCTGGCTCGGCGGAAAGTCGGTCGACCGACGCCTCGAAGTTAGAGCGCGCTCGCCGGCCAGCAACGCGAGCATGGTCGAGTTCCTGAGCCAATGGCTGATCGGGGCTTGCGTAACTTTCGCGAATCGCGCGGAAATATTTGCGATAGGCATCCAGCATCTGCGCCATGGCTTCGGGCGCCTGCGTCCGCTCCCAGGTGGGCCACAGCCAATACGCGATCAGGGCAATGGCGCCGCCCACCACCGTGGTCAGGCCCCGCGCGGCGATGACGTGCTTGGGCGTGTCCCCTGTGAGCGCGATCAGCAGTACCACAAGCGCGGTGACGGCCGTAACCACAATTCCGTAGTTGGCCGGGCCAAAACATCGCAGGATAAACATGAGTACGGCGATGAGCGCAACCTGGGCCGCAAGCCCTGGAGGCAGTACGTGAAACATGCCGGTAGCGAACACCAGGCCGAGAAACGTTCCAATCAGACGCAGGACACCGCGGCTGAATGTGGCGGTGAAGTCCGGCTTGAGCACGATGGCGATGGTCATGGGAAGCCAGTAGGAACGCCGCCACTCGAGCCCGCGCCCCAGACCGTCGCCAATGGCAATGCAAACCGCCAGGCGCACGGCGTGGCGGAACGCGGCGGAGTTCAGGCTCAAGTTGGCCCGCAATGTTGCCGCGATGCTACCTAGCCGCAGGCTCCAGGGCCGGCGCGCTTCACGCCTCTTGAAAGCTTTAATGCCGGCGGGTGTTGCATAGGCCGCCAGATCGAACGACGAGCGAAGCTGTCCGGCGAGGGCATCCGTTTGGAAGCGGGCATCGGCCACCATGGCAACCACGGGCGACGACTTCACTTCTTCCAACTCACGCAGCTTTTCAGCGAGCGACAGAAGCTCATGTAGCTCTTCGGGAGCGGCACGGGCGGGTTCCCCGGCTACCAGTGAACTGCCAATGGCGCCGAGCATTCGGGAGAAAAGGTCGAAGGAACGATCCAGAGTGCCGATCGCCGGATTCTGCTGCGTCCTCGCGTTGGATCCGCGTGCGCAGCCGGGCCAGCATCATCAAGGACAACCGCATGCGTTCGGCTTGACTCAGAAGGAAGCGGTAGCGCTCTGCCTCGATGGAATGATCGCGGTCTAGCGACTCCAGGGCAGTTTGCGCCTGCGTACTTTCTGTGCTGGCCGGCGGGGCTTCGGTCGCACGGATGGGTGATGCCGCGGCTCGGGCCAGCGCCCGGTAAAGCTCGCCCAGAGCCCGGCGTTCCGGAGCAAAACGGCGAAGTGGCCAGAAGGCGACCGCTAGAAGAGTCTGCAGCAGGCCTCCGGCGCAGGCGAGCGCTCCGGAAAGCAGCGCCTTCTCGAGCGACATGGGAAAAGCAGAATAAACCACCAGGACCACCAGGCTGATGGTGCCGAGATCGGCCGCTGTGGGGCTGAGCGCCACCAGCATACCGGCGGCAAATGCCCACAGTGTGGCCGCAGTAACAGCGATAGCTCGATCGTGTCCGCACAGCGCTCCGGCAAACACAGCAAACCCGACGAGAGCGCTAGCGCCGAACATGCGCCGGGCACGTTGCGCGTACGGAGCGTCGCTATCGGAGAACGCGACGTTCAGGGCGCCCGTGCCAACGATGAGCCCGCCGGAGAGTGCACCGGATGCAACGCCCGCCGCCAGGGGCAGTGCAACGCCTATCGCATTTCGCAGCCCGAGCGACGGCGACACCTTGCCGGAGTCATACCGGATTATGGCTTGCCAGAGCGATACCCACGGGCTGCGGTGTGAGCTGAGAGGCGCTGCAAGAACGGCAGGCGGCGGAGGGCTGAGCTGAGGCGATGAGCTCACGGATGTCGGATGCGATGCCTGCCGGGCAGCGTACGTTTCACCGGCATTCCAGACCGCACAGCTCGCATGCTTCAGGTTACAGCACTCCAGTGGACTTCCCGGATACACTACAAGAAGATGTCCACACAGACGAGCATGGCGGCGGTGGCCGACGTTCCGCAAAGGCGCGGATCGGGCGTCGCATTGCGGGTTCTCACGGCGATCAGCTTCTGTCACTTCTTGAATGACATGATGCAGTCGGTGATCCCCGCCGTCTATCCGATTCTCAAAAACGCCTACCGTCTGGACTTCGGACAGATCGGCTTGATCACGCTGACTTCACAGTTGACGGCATCCTTGTTGCAGCCGCTGGTTGGGCTCTACACGGACCACAAGCCCGTTCCTTACTCGCTAGCGGCGGGCATGGGCGTTACGCTGGTGGGTCTCATTGTGCTCTCGATGGCGCCCACGTTCGCGATCATTCTGGTGGCGGTCGCCCTTGTGGGCGTGGGATCGTCGGTGTTCCATCCGGAATCGTCGCGCGTGGCGCGCATGGCTTCGGGCGGCCAGCATGGGTTTGCGCAATCGCTATTCCAGGTGGGCGGGAATGCTGGATCGGCGGTCGGCCCGTTGCTCGCGGCCTTCATCGTGCTCCCAGGCGGACAACGCAGTATCGCGTGGTTTTCCGCTGCGGCACTCATCGCTATCGTCGTGCTCTCACGCGTCGGCGACTGGTATAAAGCGCGCCGATCCGGCGTCGCGAAAGCGAAAGCGCTGGCCCCGGATGCTCACGCGCGCCTATCCTCAAAAAAGGTCGCGTTTGTAATCGCCATATTGGTCGCGCTCATATTTTCCAAATTCTTCTATCTGGCGGGACTGACCAGCTACTACACGTTTTTCCTGATGAGCAAGTTTCACGTGCCGGTTCGCACCGCGCAGATCTATTTGTTCATCTTCCTGGGGGCAGTGGCCACGGGCACGATCGTCGGCGGGCCGGTGGGCGATCGCATCGGCAGGAAGTACGTCATCTGGTGGTCCATCCTGGGCATCCTGCCGTTCACTGTTGTGTTGCCGTATGTCAGTCTGTTCTGGACCGGCTTTCTCAGCGTGATCATCGGATTGGTTCTAGCCTCCGCGTTCTCCGCGATCCTGGTTTATGCGCAGGACCTTGTTCCAGGCAAAGTGGGTACGGTCTCAGGTCTGTTCTTTGGACTCGCATTCGGCATGGGCGGCATCGGCGCGGCGCTGCTGGGCAGGCTGGCGGATGCCACGAGTATCGACTTCGTCTATCGCGTCTGCTCGTTCCTGCCGCTCATCGGCCTGCTAGCTGCGTTCCTTCCCAATCTGGAACCGGGAAAGGCAAAATAGCCGCAACCCGGTTTTCCGAGCAGTATACTTAGGCCCATGCCGACACTGCTCCACCGCCGGGACTTCCTGAAGGCCGCAACCGCCGCGCCGCTGGCGGCGCAAACCAGCCCCTCGAAGATGAAGGCTGGCACGGCGATCATCGACATCACGCCGGACCGGCCGCGCGTTTGCGCCAGCGGCGACAAACCCGATCCGCCGCACGCCTATGCGCGGCTGCATTCGCGCGTACTCACGCTGTTTGATGGCACGCGACGCATCGTGTTCGTCAACTACGATCTCAACTGCCTGGATGTAGCGACACCCATCCTGCGGGAGCGCGTGGAGCGCGAACTGGGCATGCCGCCCGCCTATCTGTTGCTGCTGGCCACGCACAATCACCAGGGGCCAATTCAGATTGCCGCGGACAACTTCGACTATGGGCGGGAGCTGGCGGAGAAGATTTTCGGCGCCATCCGCGAAGCCATCGCCAATGAAGACGGGCCGGCGGAGCTGCTGTTCGGCTCGGGCTACGCCTACCTCACGCGCGCACAGCGCAGCGATCCGCCGGATTACGAACTGCAGTTGCTGAAGGTGATGCGCGGCGGAAAAGTGGCGGCACTTGTATTCAACTATCCGACGCATCCGCAACTCGGGCCGCGCAAGATGTACGGTGCCTCCCATCCCGGGTTCGCGATGGAAGAGCTGGAAGCGACGTTCCCAGGAGCCGTTGCGATCTACGCCGACGCTTGCGGCGGCAATCAGTATACGTTCGCGCCCCAGGGCACCGTAGATTTTCTGCAAGCATGCAAATCGCGCGGGCATGAGCTGGCACTGGCGGCGCTCGGAGATCGCGAATGGAAAACTCACTGAGGTTGGCGGTACCATCGAGAGCCAGTTGCGCCTCGTGGATTTGCCGTTGGCCGATCCGGTTCCTTACCAGCGCGCCATCGAGCTCGCCCGGGATGTGCCGATGGATGCCGGGCTCAGAGCCTTTCCTGACCCATTGCGCGACACGAATTGGATACGCGAGCTAGTCCGCTATTACAAGGAAGGGATTCCTTTTCCAAAGAAGATCTCGGAGTACATCTGCACCGACGAAGAATTTCTGGTGAAGCAACTGGCTTCACCGCGCAAGTATCCGTGCCGATTCGTCGAGGTGCTGGGAGCTAGAATTGGCAACCTGACACTGGTGGCCATTCAAGGGGAGCCGCTCGCCCCGATTGGCATGCGCATGAAAGAGGTACTGCGGCAGCGCGGGCCCGCCATGGTCTTCGGCTACTTCGCTGAACATAACCTCTATATACCGACACGCGAGAATGTGCGGCTCGATCTATATCAATCGCAGGCATTGCGCGTGCAATATACATGCCCGGTGGGCTGGTCGCCGAACGTCGAAGACGAGTTTCTCCGCGGAGCGCTGGACGTAGTAGGAGCCGCGCCCTGGATCGATCCGCGTGAGCAGAAGAGCTATCCATTGCGGCGCGAAAGTTAGTTAGAATTATCAAATCACTCCTCTCCATGTCCCCGGCTAAGTAAGAATACAATCCATAGGCTACATGGAAGTTATACGATAGTTAGTAACTGAATTATTCCTTCGGTAAATAACGGTTTCTTACAAGCTGTTCTCATTGACCGGTACTTAAGCATCCCGTACAATCACGGTAGGTTATCGACCGAGTCGTCTACAACTTTATCGGTGCTGAAATGGGATTTGAAATCGGCAAGACAGTCGCGGGTTATGAGATAGTCGAGGTACTCGGCACTTCCAAGACCGGCGTCGCTTACAAAGTCAGAAATGTATTTGCGCAGCGCTTTGAAGTTCTGAAGATCCTGCCCAAAAGCATCCAAGACGACGAGGAGCAAAACGCCCGCTTTCTGCGCGAAATCAAGGTGCACGCGCAACTGCTCCATCCGAATATCGTAACGTTCTACAACGCGCGCGAGATCGAGGGCCAACTGGTGATGACCAAGGAATTCGTTCCGGGCGTTACAGTTGCGGAAAAGCTGCAGGCCGGCCCCATCGCATGGCACGACGCCGGCCGGTATGCATGCCAGGCGCTGGCTGCGCTCGATTACGCGCACGGCCACGGCATCATCCACCGGGGACTTAGCTCGTCCAACCTGATCGTCACCAACGAAGGAATTGCACGGTTGACCGGCTTCGGCTTTGCGAAATCAGTGTCTGATCCCGAGCTGACCGCGGCCGGAGTCGTAATCGGCGCGCTTAAGTACATGTCACCGGAACAGGTCAAAGGCGAGACGGTCGACGCGCGCAGCGACATGTACTCTCTGGGCATCGTGCTCTACGAAATGCTGGCCGGGAAGCTGCCGTTCGATGCCAAGGGCCAGTTTGAAATCATGATGGCGCACGTCAATACGCCGCCAAAGCATGCGAGTGATATCAATCCCGACGTACCGCGCGTGTTGGGCGATGTGGTAGCAAAGGCTTTGGCAAAAGCCCCGGACGATAGATTCCAGACAGCTCACGAATTTCGCGAGGCGATCGGATTGGCCTCTGATATCAAGGTTGCGGAATCCAGACCCACATTTGACAGCGTGTTGCCGCCGGTAACTGATGCTGAAATTGCGAAGCCGGTCATGGATTCCGGGCCTTGGACTAAGGCCGCTGCCCCGGTTCCGCCGGCCACGCTTCCTGACGCCTGGGCTCTCGAATCAGCGCTGGAACTTGCCGAGTCGAAACTGGCCCGAATGGAATTGAAATCGGCTCCGAGTGCCACCGAAATGCCGGCGCTTGTCGATACGTCTGCGCCGGCGTCTTCAAATACTTTCCCTGCCCGGTGGGGAATCGACGCCAAACCTGAGGTAACATCGGAGCCGTCCGTGCCGGAAACCGCGGGACGAAGCGAGGTGCCTTCTGCATATTCGCGCGGCCCGGCGGATTGGTGGACCCGGGACGTGGCAGTGACTCCGGCCGAATCGCATACAACGACCGCGGTGTTGGAGCAGGTCCAGCCTGCGGCGGAAGTGGCTCTGCTTCACGAGCCACAAGCGATCGTTTCCGCGATCAGTCTGCCTGATACTCCCGCCATCGAAACTGTCGAGGCTGTCACTGAGTCGAAGGTAACGCCCGCGGAGTTAACGCCCGCGGAGATACCACACCCGTAGCTGCAAAAACCGAAGAGTATTTGCACCTTGTGCAGCCGGCGGCCGAAGCGAATGCGGCGCCAGTGGAGCCAACGGCGAATACTTCGGCGCTTGAATTCCAGTCGCCTGTGGAAGCGACAGCCGAGCCGCCGTTGGAGTTGATGCAGCCTGCCATCGACGTGACGGCGCGGAACGAGGTTCCAGAGCTAGTCTCGTCCATCAGTCTGCCGGACACAGACGCCATCGAGTCGCCATTAGTCTCCGTCGAATCAAAGCCTGAGCTGGTCGAACCCGTGATCGAGCCGGAGTTAACTTCGCCAGTGGCGGCGATTGCGGAGCCTCCGGCGATACCACAAATTTCGTTGGTCGACTGGTGGACACGCAACAGCAACGTGGTGTCTATCGATTCAAGGGTGACACAGCCGGAGTTAGCGCTCGCGCCAGTTGAGCCTGAACCTACTACACCCATCGTAACCGCCTTGGAGATTGCTGACTCGCCTGCAGTCGACTCAGCAAGTACATCAGCCGATCCGTGGGCCAGCGAATCGCTGTCCGTGCCGGTTGAGCCGAAGGCTGAGGTCACCCAGTTAGAATTGCTACGCGGGGCATGGGAACCAGCCCAGCCGCTCCTGGAAGCCACAAGCGTGCCGGACACACCGGCATTCCCTACTCCTGCCTCGCAGGCGGATTTGTGGGCCACGGAATCCGCATTGAGCTCGTTCGAAACGAAACCGGCCCCTGAGTTGGCATCGCCGCCGTTCTCGCCCGAGGCAGATAGCCACCATCAACTGGAAGAAGCGCCGCTCGCGCTCTGGACCTCCGGACCGCCGGAAACATGGGTCTCCGAGCCTGATCCAATTCCAGCGGCATCTGAATCGAAGACTGAGATCGTCGATTTGCAATCACTTTCTGCGCCGGTTGAGTTGCCGGCGGCTTCAGCGGAGCCGCCTGCCCTGCTTGAGACGCCGGCCGCAGCGCCCATGTTCCAGGAAGAGCCGCAGACGGTCGAACCGGCCTTGGCGGCAAGCGAATTGTCTCCGCAACCGGCTCCGTCCGATCCGGCCCAAGCCGTTGCAGCAGCTGTGGTCGGCCCCGCTACTCCGGTTGCTCCAACGCCCGCACAAGTCAATCCGGATCTACTGACTGCGCTCTTTGGCGATACGCTCCTTTCGCGATTGAGCCTCACCCTGGTGGTTTGCGCCATCACGTTTTTCCTCGGGACCGTCACGCTCTTCGCCGTTCTGTCGGTGACCAAGCCGTGAAACACTCTCTTCGATGAAGTTCAAGATCGGCGATACCATCGGGTGTTACAAGATCGTCGCGTCCCTCGGAAGCGGCGGAATGGGTGAAGTGTTCCAGGCCGAGCACACCATTACCGGGCGCCTCGAAGCCATGAAGATCCTGGCCGCCGACCCCTCTGCAACTCCCGAACGCGATCAAAGGTTTCTGCGCGAGATTCAACTGCAGGCACGTTTGAGCCACCCTAACATCGCTGTGGTTCACAATGCGTTCTGGCAGGATGGCCACCTGATCATGATCATGGAGCTCATCCAGGGCAATTCTTTGCGAAGCATACTGGATCGCGGCAAACTACCCCTGCCCGCGGCTCTCGACTATGCCTGCCAGGCTCTTCGCGCGCTCGACTATGCTCATGCGCGCGGCGTGGTGCATCGCGACATCTCTCCCTCAAACATGATCGTCACCGAGAACGGCTCACTCAAACTGACCGATTTCGGGTTGGCTAAGTCACAGACAGACATTCGCCTCACTCAAACCGGCACGATCGTCGGCTCTCTCTACTACACTTCGCCCGAGCAGGTGCAAGGGCTCACTGCAGTCGACGTGCGGGGCGACATCTATTCGTTGGGCGCGCTCCTGTTCGAGATGGTGACGGGCGCGAAAGTCTTTGACTGCGACAAACCGTTCTCTCTCATGCAAGCTCATGTGGGGCAGCCGGCTCCGCGCGCGAGTGACGTATGCCCCGGTTTGCCGCGGGAACTCGATGAAATCCTGCTCAAAGCGCTTGAGAAGGAACGCGAAAGACGCTTTCAATCCGCCGAGTTGTTCCGATGTGCGCTCGAAGGCGTGAATGACAACCGACACCGGGAAGGCAACCTGCTTCCCGCTCCGTTCCACATGCGGATCATGCCCCGGCCGGATGAGGCGCACGTTCCGGAGTTGGTGTCCGAAGCCAGTGCGCCGCCCCGCAACCGCAATCGCAAACCCAGGAACGGTAACATGCGCACTAGCCGCTTTCGCCGCCGGCTCGTGGTGTACCTCGAAGACAACACGGTTTCCGGTCCCGGCGAAGCGCGTCGCTCTCGAGATCATGGCGGATATCGAAACTGGGCCACCCAGCTCCGGCACCTGGCGGGTCACTTAGCGGGAAGGACCGATCTCCTATCCGCGGGTTACTTGCCGCGTGATATCGAAGCCAGTGTCGAAGACGGGACACGGCAGCTACCCGAGCTTGATAAGTCCGCAAAGACTTCTGACAAACCGTCAACTGACTGAGTAAACTAAGGCTCAAGTTAACCTAAGTTATTAGTGAATTTATCATAGCGGCTAGGTTCGCCTAAGTTATAATTGTTACCAGAGGACTAAGTCAGTGCGTTGTCTGTATTGTGGAAAAGCATCTTGGTCACCCTTCAAAAAACTCATTGCAGGCGGCGAATTCTGTAGCAGCGCGCATCGCGACTCTTATCAGGAGCGGCTTCGCAAGGTTGCTGGTGTTCTCGAACTGTATGAGATCCCGGCCCAAGAGGCAGCACGCGCCAGTGCTGACCCAGCAAGTGCCGCGGCTTTGCTGAAACGGCCCGAGCTTCGGGAACCGCTCATGAGTGAGTTGTTTTCTATTCTGGCATGCACACCTGCCACACCCCCTGCCGAAACGCGGATGGCGCCCGCCATTCCCCCGGCATTCGAAATTAGCGCTCGCATCCGGCGCTGGGGTCTCAAGATCAAATTCCTGAAAGCCTCCTGACATTTCGACGATGAGTGACGAACGGTCCTCTAGCAGGTCACTAAGACCACGTGGCGGCCTCGCGATGGAAGCGGGGCAGGTCCTCACACAAGCCGCGATTGCCCTTGCCGCGGGCATGCTTCTTCTGCTCTTGATGAATTTCCCCTACGACTCCGATGAGCCGATCTCATCCGCCGAGGCCGCCAAGGCCCGCGCTTTCTACGCCGCCATCTATGACAAGGACAAGAGCGCGGCCGTCTCTGTGGAAGAACAGAAGTATGCCCGCATGGCTCTTGAGTCCGCCGAGCGCTGGCATGTCAAAGACCAGGTCGCGCACATCGTCCAAATGTTCGGGCTTGAGGACAAAAAGGCTCTCGATATCGGGTCGGGACAAGGCTATCTGCAGGACATCGTCGCCGATTACACGGGCCTCGACATTACTCCCACGGTCGAACGCTACTACCACAAGCGATTCGTATTGGGATCGGCTACCGCCATGCCGTTTGAGCGCGACAGTTTCGACACCATCTGGTCAGTCTGGGTGCTTGAGCACGTGCCCAACCCCGAAGGGGCACTCGTTGAAATCCGGCGAGTGGCTAAGGATGGCGGCGTTTTGTTCCTGGGTCCGCAATGGGGCTGTCATCCCTGGCAGGCGGATGGCTACGACGTAAGGCCGTACAGCGACTTCGGCCTTCCGGGCAAGCTCACCAAGGCCGCCATCCCGCTCCGCGCCGTCCTCACACGGGTTGCGACGCCGGCCGTACGCATCGCCAGAACGGCCGAATGGAAAGCTACGGGCCGCCCCTCCACTTTCCGTTATCAGCGCCTGCACCCCAATTTCGAGCACTATTGGGAGCCGGACAGCGACGCCGTAAACTCACTCGACTTCCATGAAATGGCTCTGTGGTTCCTGTCCCGCGGTGACGAGTGCCTGAGCTGCGAACCCGGCTGGAAGTGGACCACGCAGACCGGAAACCCCCTGGTCATCCGCGTCCACAAACGGCCTGCCACAGCGCCCACCAAGGTGGCCGATTCCCGAACACCGGTTCGCTAACCACTTGCACGATCCCACCCCTTTCTGCGTCAATTAGATGTAGGCGGATTTGCGCCTTCCCGCTAAGCTATGGCTACTGAACGCGTTAAGCTACTGGACCCGGCCGCCGAGACCGCCGACGCCCAGGCCATCGCGGCCCGCTACCGCTGCGAGTACGTCGACCTGCGCGAAGCCTCGATCGACCACGACCTGTTCCGCTCCATCCCCGTCGATCTGATGTTCCGTTACAACTTCGTGCCCATGCGCGCGCAGAACGGGACGCTCGACATCGCGCTGGCCGATCCGCGCAACCTCAACATGATCGACGAGCTGGCGCTGCTGCTGAACAAGAAGCTGCGCGTCAAGGTCGCCACGCTCTCGCAGATTTCCGAGCTGCTCAAGAAGACCGAGCAATCGCAGCGCGTGCTGGAAGAGGTCACCGAGGGATTCACGCTGGACGTGGTGGGCGACGAAGAGAACGCCGACGAGACGCTCTCCATCGACAAGCTCACCGCCGCCGACAGCGACATCGCGCCGGTGATCAAGCTGGTGGACACCACCATCTTCAACGCGCTCGAGCGGCGCGCCAGCGACATTCACATCGAATCGCGCGACCAGGAAGTGGCCATCAAGTACCGCATCGACGGCGTGCTGCACTACGCCATGCCGCCCATCGCCAAGGACTGGCACTCGACCATCCTTTCGCGCATCAAGGTCATGAGCGAGCTGGATATCGCCGAGCGCCGCGTGCCGCAGGACGGCCGCTTCCGCGTGCGCTACAAGGGCCGTCTGATCGATTTCCGCGTCTCCATCATGCCCACCATCCACGGCGAGGACGCCGTGCTGCGCGTGCTGGACAAAGAATCGATGAGCGAGAAATTTGCCAAGCTCTCGCTCGAAGTGGTGGGCTTCTCCGAAGCCGACCTGATGAAGTTCCGCCGCTACATCATGGAGCCGTACGGCATGGTGCTGGTCACCGGGCCCACCGGCTCGGGCAAGACCACCACGCTCTACGCCGCGCTGAGCGAGATCAAGAACGACGAAGACAAGATCATCACCATCGAAGATCCGGTCGAGTACCAGATCAAGGGCATCACGCAGATTCCGGTCAACGAGAAGAAGGGCCTGACGTTCGCGCGCGGGCTGCGCTCCATTCTGCGCCACGATCCCGGACAAGATCATGGTGGGCGAAATCCGCGATCAGGAAACGGCGCAGATCGCCATCAACTCGGCGCTCACCGGCCACCTGGTGTTCACCACCGTGCACGCCAACAACGTGCTCGACGTGCTGGGCCGCTTCCTGAACATGGGCGTCGAGCCCTACAATTTCGTTTCGGCGCTGAACTGCATCCTGGCGCAGCGCCTGGTGCGCGTGATCTGCGAATTCTGCCGCAAGCCGGTGCATTATCCCGATTCGTACCTGGTGGAGAGCGGCCTGAATCCCGAGCGAGTGGCGCGACGTGCCGTTCTACGAAGGCGCGGGCTGTTTCGAATGCGGCGGCACCGGATTCCGCGGCCGCACCGCCATCCACGAGCTGCTGGATCTTGACCGAGCGCATCCGCGAGATGATTCTGGACAAGCGGCCGACGTCGGAGATCAAGCGCGTCGCGCGCGAGGACGGCATGACGTTCCTGCGGGAATCGGCGCTTCTCAAAGTGAAGCAAGGCATCACCACGCTGAAAGAGATCAACAAGGTCACGTTTCATCGAGGCGTGATTGAAAAGGCAAAAGCAAAAGGCAAAGGCCAAAAGGCAAAGTTGTCAATCATGACGGCGTCGCCATCCTATTTCCTTTTGCCTTTTGCCTTGTGCCCTTTGCCTTTTGCCTTTTTCTTATGAGTTTCTCCACTCACTCTCCTCCCTCTGGAAGGATCCGCCGCCGGCGCTGGCCTTCGAGCTTTCGGAAGCCGGCATCGCCATGGCGCGCACGGGCAAAGACGCCGGAGTTCGACTTCCGGCCGCTCGAGCCCGGCGTCATTTCGGTCTCGCCGCTGCGCGACAACATTCTCGATCCGGATAAGCTGGCCGGCGCCGTACGCGCCATGGTTCCGCAAAACGGCAGCCGCAAGCGGCGCGACGCCGCGCTGATTCTGCCGGACTCCTGCGTGCGCGTTTCGGTTCTGGATTTCGATAATTTCCCGTCGGACGCCAAGGAGCAGTTGTCGCTGGTTCGTTTCCGAATGAAGAAGAGCGTGCCTTACGACGTGGAGTCGGCCGTCCTGAGCTATCACGCGCAGGCAGCCGGCGGGAAGAGGAAGAAAGATCGACGTGGTGGTGGCGGTGGCGCCGCTTGAAATCATCTCGCGCTATGAAGCGCCATTCCGCGCGGCGGCCATCGAGCCGGGTTTCGTCACCACCTCGGCGCTGGCAGCGCTCGAGCTGGTGCACGAAACGGGGACCGTGGTCGTCGCCAAGCTGAGCGGCCGCATGCTCACCATCCTGGTGGTATCCTCGGGCGTGCTGAAGCTGGTGCGATCGCTCGAGCTGACCGAGCCGGGAATCGCGGAGATCGCGGCCGACCTGTATCCGACGTTCGTGTACATCGAAGACAACCTGGGCGCCAAGGCGGAGAAGCTGCTGCTGGCCGGGTTTGGCCGCTTGGCGGCGGAGGCGCGCGATCAGTTTGCGCGCGAACTGCACCTGCCGGTGGAACTGATTCGCGCCGGCGTGGGCGTGGCGGGCGAAAATAATCTGGGGCTGTTGGGATACCTGCAGTCACTGGCGGCATGAGCATGAAGTTTCCAGTCAATCTCGCGACGCAGCCGTTCCGCAAGGACCGGCCGATCCTGGTGGCGTCCGGCGCCGTTGCCGTGCTGATGGTTGGCTCGCTGATTCTGCTGATTTCGCTGGCGGTGGCGGATCGCCGCCGCTCCGCCGATACGCGCGCGCGTCATCGCACGGCTGGACCAGCAGCTCGCGCGCACCGCGACGGAGCAGGCGCGTCTGGATGCCGTGCTGCGCCGCCCGGAAAACGCCGAAGTGCTCGAGCGCAGCCTGTTTCTGAACGCGCTGCTGTACCGCAAGGGCATCAGTTGGACCCAGGTCTTTTGCCGATCTTGAGAAGACGCTGCCGCCCAATGTGCGGCTCATCAACATCCGGCCGCAGGTGGTTTCCGAGAGTCAGGTGTATCTGGAAATGATGGTGGGCGCGGAATCGCTGCCGCCGGTGATCGAAATGCTGACAGCGCTTGGAATCGTCCGACGTATTCGGCGCAACCACCGTCTACAGCTCGATGCCGCCGTCGCAAACCGAGCCGTCTCTACCGCTGCCGCGTGAGCGTGAACTATGCCCAGAAACTTTGACCTTCGCGCGCTGCTGAAAGATCGCCGCATGGTGGTGCGGAGCGGGCTTGGCGTCCTGCTGGCGGCGAACCTGGTGGCGGCGGTGTTCGTGTTTCACCCGCTCGGCGGCTCGCGCCGAAGATCTGGCCCGGGAAATGCGAGTCCAAGCAGCGGGATCTGGCGCAGCAATTGCAGCGCGCTCGAGCGTACGCGCAGCGCTGGTGGGCAAGGTCCAGCAGGCCAAGGTGGAAGGCGACAAGTTCCTGGATGAGTGCACGATCGAGCGCGCCGGACCGCCTATCTCCACGCTGCTCGCGCGATGTCAACAAGATGGCGGTCGAATCCGGGATGAAGCCGAAAGAATCGTCGTTACGTGCTCGAGCCCGGTCGAGGGCTCGCGACACCATCGAGCAGCTGACCATCTCGGCGAATTTCGAGGGCAGCTATGCAAAGCCTGACCAAACTCGTGAACCTGCTGGACAAATCGCCGCGGTTTTTGATCATCGAGAGCATGCAGGCCCAGCCACAGTCCGAATGGAGCGCTGAGTCGTCACCCTCAAGCTGGACACCTTTGTCCGCGAGGCCGCGAACGGCAAGTCATGAAGCTCGGAGCCGAGCCCAAGAAAATCGTGATTCTCGGCGGCCTCACGCTCGTCGCGGTCTACGTTCTTTACACCAACTTTGCCTCGTCGCCCGCCGGATCGTCAAAGGCGCCGGTGCCCCCGTACAGCCGCCCGCCCAGTTGTACAGGATGTTCCGCCATCTCCCCAGACGCCTGTAAGAACGGCAGCGGCGCGCACCGGGCAAGTGCGCCGCGAGGAGTTTCGCTTTTCGTTCAAGCATAAGGGCGTTGATCCCAGCACCATCGATCCCAAACTGCGACTCGATCTACTGGCCAAAGTGCGCGCCGTGGAGCTGGCCCCGCCGCACGAAACTTGTTTGCCTGGGGCGCCGCGCCTGCCGCGGCCTTGCCCCCTGGCGTCAGGGAACCAGGCAAGATCTTCCCGAAGCCACAGCAGTCCATACAAGCCATCAACGCCAGTAGCGGTCCGCCGCCTCCTCCGCCACCACCCCCCATCACCCTCAAGTACTACGGCTACACGGCGCAGCGGGCGGATGGCCACAAGCGTGCCTTCTTTTCGATGGTGACTGCACTGCTAACGCCGCTCCCGCCGCACAGTGCGACATCTTCGTCGCCGCCGAGGGTGACATGATCATGAAGCGCTACAAAGTGGTCCGCATCGGCGTCAGTTCAGCGGAGGTCGAAGACACCCAGTTCAATCACACGCAGCCTCTGCCGATCACACAGGAGTCACCGGGATGAAGACGAATCGGGCTGCAAAACGGCGTGGCGAATCGGGGTTCGCCCTTCTACTCGTGTTCGCCATGGCGGCGACCATCGCCCTTATGCTCTACCTGGAGTTGCCGCGGGTGGCATTCGAGGCGCAGCGCGATCGCGAAGGCCTGCTCATCGAGCGTGGTGAGCAATACAAGCGCGCTATCCAGCTATATTTTCGAAAGTTCAAGACTTATCCGACGTCCATGGACGCGCTCGAAAACACCAACAACGTCCGCTTCCTGCGCCGCCGCTATGCCGACCCTCTGACCGGCAAGGACGAGTGGCGTTTGATCCATATTGGACCGGGCGGCGTCTTCACGGACTCGATCACCAACAAGCCCAAAGGTGACAAAAAGCCGGAGAATCAGAACAACTTCATCTCCGAGGGGGCCTCGCTCGCCGGAGACGGGTCAACCAATCAGCAATCGGGACCGGCGTTGCGGCGCCGGCCCAGTGACGGCGGGCAACCACAGGCCGGCGGCGATCCCAACGCACAGTCGCCGATAGCCGGGCTTCCGCCGGGGACCAATCAGCCGCCGGGGACCAATCAGCCGTCGGTTGATCCGGGCACTAATCCGGCCCAAATCGGCACGCAACCGACTCCGGGTGGAGAAAATCCCAATCAGCCATACGCGCCTGGCACGGGACAGCAACCCGGCGCCCCACCGGCGCCTGGATCCGCATTCCCCGGTATTCCCGGTATTCCTTTTAACCCGGGAACGCCGTCGCAACCAGGGAGTCCGTCGGATCCATCCACGCAGGCTCCCACCACCGGGAATCAGACCCCGTTTGGGCAACAGCCCGGTGTCGATCCGAGCCAGCAAGGCCAGAACCAGGCGGCCGATTTGATCCGAGGATTGCTGACTCGGCCCAGGGCCATGCCGGGCTCGCAGCAGCCTGGATCACCATTGGGCGGCGGTGGCGCGCAGATTGCCGCGGGCAGCATCGCCGGCGTGGCCAGCAAAGTCGAGAGGCACGGCATCAAGATCTATAACGAGCGCGAAAAGTACAACGAGTGGGAGTTCATTTACGATTTCAGCAAAGATCGCACCGGCGCGGGACGTCTGGCGGGTCAGGTGGGTGCCGGCGATCCACGGTTAGGGCAACAGCAGCCAGGTCAGCCACTTACAAACACTCCCGGATTTGGTGCTTCGTTCGGATCGGGTACCGGTTCTGACCAGCCCCCTGCGAACCAGCCCACCGCGCCGGGGATGCAGCCCGGACCGCTGCCACCTCCAGCGACCCCTCCGCAGTAGGCCTGAAGTTTCCCCCTTTCCCGGTCGATCAACAGAGTAGGGACGATTAGCCCGGTATGCGCTCGCTGCCTCGTGTCACGCCTGCCATGTGTCTACTCGTGATGTGTGCCTTTGTGACGGCGGCTGGGTTAGCAGGCACCGCTCCGACGGCCCTTACGCACAGCGCACAGATCCGGGCGTTGTCTCCGGCAGAAGCGGCGAGGCGGATTCCCGTACGTCTGCGCGCGGTGGTTACCCACTACGACCCCGCCTGGAACGACGTATTCATTCAGGACGCGACGGGCGGAGCGTACGTGGCCGCCGAGGGCCTGCTGGATCTCAAGCAGGGCCAGTCCGTGGAGGTGACGGGAGTCAGTGGTTCAGGGGAATTCGCGCCGGTGGTGGAGGAGCCCCATTTTCAGATTTTGGGTCCGGGCACGCTGCCACAACCCCGAAAAGTAACTTACGAGGATCTGGTTTCCGGAACCCTCGACAGCGCTTGGGTGGAAGTGCAGGGAACCATTCGCTCGACCGTCATCGACAACCACCGCCTGAACTTGTATGTGGGGGTTGGCGCGGGGCGCGTGCGAGCCACAGTGGTCGATTTCCCCCGCAGGGGTCTGGAGCGGCTGATCAACGCTCGCGTGACGTTGCGCGGCGCTTGCGGGTCGACTTTTACCAAGCGCCGGCAACTGACGGGCGTCATCATCCACGTGCAGAGCCTGGACGACGTCGTCATCAGCGAGCCCCCGCGGCAGGAGTCGCGGGAATTGCCCCTGAGTCATGCGTCCAGCCTGCTCCGCTACTCGCCGGAAACGCCGGTAGGCGAGCGGGTGCGAGTGCGCGGCGCGGTTCTTTACCAGCGGGCGCGCGAGGTGTATATCCGCGATGGAGAGCAAGGGCTCCTGGTACAAACACAGCAAGCAAAATCGCTGGAGGCGGGGGACCAAGTGGAAGTGATCGGATTTCCGGCTCTCGGAGAGTACAACCCGATCATGCAAGACGCTCTATTACGGCGGATGAACTCCGGTCCCGCGCCACGCCCCGTAACCGTGACTGCCGAGCAGGCGTTCGGTGGCAACCATGACGGAGATCTGATCGAGATCGAAGCGGATCTGGTGAGCGCGAGCGCCACGGAGAAGGCACAGTGGCTGGGCATGAAATCCGGCAGCCACGTCTTCAGCGCGGAGATCGATCGAACCGCCGCCCATGACTTACCGGCGCTCGAGGAGGGGAGCCGCGTGAGAGTGAGTGGCATCTGTCTCGTCTCGGTGGCCGGATGGCTGAATGAGCCGGAATCCTTCCATCTGCTGTTGCGCTCGGGCAAAGACGTGCGAGTGCTGCGGCGCCCTTCCTGGTGGACGCTGGCGCGGACCCTCCGACTATTGATTTTTCTGGCGCTGGCGATCTTTGGGGCATTGGCGTGGGTGCTGCTCCTGCGGCGGCGGGTTGCCACGCAAACCAAGCAGTTGCTTCACAACAATCAGGAACTGGAGCGGGCGCTGGCCGCGGCCAAGGATGCCACGGAACTCAAGAGCCAGTTTCTTGCCAACATGAGCCACGAGATCCGCACGCCCATGAACGGCATTCTCGGGATGGCCGGCCTGGCGCTCGAGACCGAACTGACACCCGAGCAGCGCGGATACATCTCGGACGCTATGAAATCCGTAGAATCACTGCTGGCACTGTTGAACGACATTCTCGACTTCTCGAAGATCGAGGCGGGACGCCTCGAGGTCGACGCTGTCGACTTTTCCATACGCGAATGCGTAGCGGATGCCGTATCGGCTCTAGCCGTGCCGATTCACCAGAAAGGCCTCACGTTAGAGGTGCATGTGGCGCATAAAGTCCCCGAAGGGCTGCGCGGCGATCCCACTCGCATCCGGCAGGTGCTGCTGAACCTGGTGAATAACGCCATCAAGTTTACCAGCGCGGGTACAATCACGGTCAGCGTCGATCTCTTCGAAGGCGTGGGCGCAGCAATGCGCGCGCACTTCTGCGTTGCGGACACGGGCGTGGGGATTCCGGAGGAGAAGATCGGCATGATCTTCGAGGCGTTCCGGCAGGCGGACGGATCCACCACGCGCCAGTACGGGGGAACCGGGCTGGGCCTGACCATCAGTTCGCGTTTGATCGAATTAATGGGCGGGAACATCTGGGCCGAAAGCGAAGTCGGAAAGGGAAGCCGGTTCCATTTCATCATCCCGCTGGCGGCGGCTCACGCTCCTGTGGCCAAAACGGAGACCAAGGCGGCGCAAACACCGGAAACGCAGCCGCTGCGCGTTCTGGTGGCGGAGGACAACCCGATCAATCAGAAGATCGCGGCGCGGCTGCTCGAAAAGGCCGGACACAAAGTAACTGTCGCGAACGATGGCCGTGAGGCCCTGGCGGCTTGGCGGAAGCAGCCATTCGATCTGGTTCTTATGGATATCCAGATGCCGCACTTGAACGGTTTCGAATGCGTTGCCGCTATTCGGGCGATTGAAGAACAATCCGGCGGGCGCGTTCCCATTCTGGCGTTGACGGCTCACGCGCTCAAGGGATACGACCAGCGGTGCCTCGAAGCGGGAATGGATGGCTACATATCGAAACCGATGCGCGCCGACCAACTGTTCGACGCGATCCACCGCGTGACGGTGACCGCTCGGGAACCGCAAACCGTGCAGGGTTGATCCCTTAGCGCCAGCTCGCGGCGGCGAGCGCTTCCAGGTCCACTGCGCGGGGTCGCGTTCGGATCGTAAAGCCTAATCTCAACGCCGCCGACCATTCCTATTCATCGAAACATCAACATCAGATCGAGGCAATGGCAGACAATATCGTTATACGATATAATACTATTAAGTGGCTTTATTAGATCGATTACAGACACAGATTACCGCGCTCTGGCGGAGTTTCGCTACCAGATTCGCCGGTTTCTGCACTTCAGCGAACAGGCGGCGCGCGCGACGGGACTCGAGCCGCAGCAGCACCAGTTGCTGCTGGCGATGGCGCGAGTCAGGGCCAGACCGAGCATCGGCGTTCTGGCCGAGCGGCTGCAGATCCAACACCACAGCGCAGTCGAACTCGTGGACCGGCTGGTAGAGCGCGGTCTGGTCTTGCGATCGCGTGCGCCATCGGACCGGCGGCAGGTGCTGGTCCAGCTAACCCCGCGTGGAGAAGCGGAACTGGAAAAGCTTACCGCCTGCCACCTGGCGGAGTTGCGCGAGAATGGCCCGGCGCTGGTTGACGCGCTCGAAGCGGTGATTCGGAGGACCCATGGCGGCAACTAGGTGAAGCGCACGGAGCGCGCTTCGAACAAGCTGGGCGATTTCACGGTCACGCCGCGCACCATCGCCATTTCGATTCTGGCAGTGGCCATCGGGGCGATCAGCGCATATGTCGCGCTGGGGCTGCTCAAACTCATCGGCCTGTTTACGAACCTGTTCTTCTTCCAGCGGTGGAGCACGGCGCTGGTTTCGCCGGCAGGAAATCACCTGGGAGCGCTGGAGATTCTGGTGCCGGTGGCCGGCGCGCTGATCATCGGCTTCATGGCGCGTTACGGCTCGGAACGCATCCGCGGGCACGGGATTCCGGAAGCCATCGAATCCATCCTGATCAACGGCAGCCGTGTGGAGCCGCGGCTCGCGATCCTGAAGCCGCTCTCGTCCGCCATCTCGATCGGCTCGGGCGGACCGTTCGGCGCCGAGGGGCCGATCATCATGACCGGCGGAGCGTTCGGCTCGATGATCGCGCAGTTCTTCCACCTGACGAGCGCAGAGCGAAAGACGCTGCTGGTGGCCGGCGCGGCGGGCGGCATGTCAGCGACATTTGCCTCGCCGCTGGCGGCCGTGCTGCTCGCCGTGGAGTTGCTGCTATTCGAATGGAAGCCGCGCAGTCTCGTTCCGGTGGCGCTGGCCAGCGCGACGGCCGGCGCGGTGCGGCGCTACATCATCGGTCTCGGACCCGCTTTTCCCACGCCGCCGCACAACGTGTTCATTGGGCCGGAAGGGCTGGCGGGTTGCGTGCTTTGCGGGCTGCTGGCGGGCGGGCTCTCGGCGCTTCTCACCCTTGCGGTCTACGCCGCGGAAGACCTGTTCCAGCATCACGTGCCCATTCACTGGATGTGGTGGCCGGCGATCGGCGGCCTGGCGATCGGTTTGGGCGGCATGGTGTTTCCGCAAGCCCTCGGCGTGGGCTATGAAACGATCGGCGCCCTGCTGCAGGGCAGCGTACCGGTACCGTATGATCTGGGGCATTCTGCTGGTGAAGTCGTTCATCTGGGCGTTCTCACTGGGCTCCGGAACTTCAGGCGGCGTGCTGGCGCCGCTCCTGATGATGGGTGGCGCGCTGGGCGGGCTCGAGGCCATGGTGCTTCCCAACGAGGGCGCAGGCTTCTGGCCGCTCATCAGCATGGGCGCAATTCTGGGTGGCACGATGCGCTCGCCGTTCACCGGGCATCGTTTTCGCGTTCGAGCTGACGCACGACATGAACGTGATTCTGCCGCTGCTGGTGGCCTCCGTGATCGCGCACTGCGTTCACGTCGCTCACGCTGAAGCGTTCCATCCTCACGGAGAAGGTCGCGCGACGCGGCTATCACCTGAGCCGGGAGTACGCGGTGGATCCGCTGGAGATTCTTTTCGTGCGCGAGGTGATGCGCACGAACATCGCCGTGCTGTCACTGAACCTATCGCGCAATGACTTGCCAGACTCGTTGCATTCCAGCCGCAAAGGGCAACGGCTCTACCCGGTCGTGGCCGCGGACGGCGATCTAGCGGGAGTCGTAACCAGAGAAGATTTGCAGAAGCTGGTACAGCACTCCGGCGCGGAAACATTATCCGGCGTCATGCGCAAAGAAACGGAGGTGGCGTATCCCGATGAGCCATTGCGCGTGGTGGTGCATCGCATGGCGGCCTCGGAACCTGGGATGCGGGACACCTCTTGCGTCTTTAGGTCCAGGCGATAGATACCCCAGCAGGAGTTGTCAAAAAAAGGACATCCCATGTGCCGCCCGAAAATAATTGAATTTCCATCGGGCAGCCATGCTCCTGCCCCAGCGAAATTCGCGTGATCCGAGGGCATGAGTTGCCGCGGAGTGCCACCGTTCGCGGGAACTACAAAAATCTTGGACGGGAAATCAGTGAATAAGATCTTTTTCCCGTCCGGCGACCAGCGAGGTTCATGAGCATTGATCGGCGGAGATGTTAGCTGCAGCCGCTCGCTGCCATCCAGCTTACTTCGCCAGAGATCGGATTCTGGGAACGTTGTGTATGTCACCCAACTGGCCGTCGGGCGATACCTCCAGTTCTCCTGCGGAGATTCCCCCCAGAAATGGCACGAATTGCCCCGAGTCTCTGGCATAGCGAACCAACTCGGCGCGCGGCTGGTCGCCGACCACGAATAGCTCCTTTCCATTAACGCTAGGTGTCGGGGCGCTGTAAGCGATCGGGCCAGCGGTTAACTGAGCGGGAGCGCCAAGCTTAATCTTGCCGAATAGGGATCGTTGCTCGGGCAGAACCCATACATCACGATCGGTTATATAGAAGTAGTATTTTTCATCTGAGGACCAGTTGCCGCAGCAGCCGCCATCAATCGGCAAGCGGTGAAGACCACTTCCGTCCGCCGCCATCTCCATAACGCCTCCCGCATTCTCGTCTACGACACTGAAGCGCAACCGCCTTCCATCCGGTGAAAATCGAATCCCGAACACAAACTTAGAGCCATCCGGCGAGGCGAGTTTGCGAACTTCGCTGCCATCCGCTTTGGCGCCAAATACGTCGTTCCCATTTTCAAAAACCAGACGGCGTCCATCAGGCGACCAACACGCGTCATGAGCGAAAATGTCACCTAGACGGTGTGGCGCTCCTGCTGGAAGGGGCAACCCCCAGAGTGAGCGCTCTCCATACAGGAACGTCGATTCGGCTGCGCCCAGCAGAAGCTCGGAATGACTTTGGGAAAAGTCATAGGCGACCGGGTTTTGCAAGGAAACTGGGATTTCGGCTGTTTCAGCTCCCTGCGTCGAGACCTGCACA
Organism: Terriglobia bacterium; assembly: GCA_963816865.1. GTDB lineage: Bacteria > Acidobacteriota > Terriglobia > Terriglobales > Acidobacteriaceae > JAIQFF01. Next base: position 129,817 of record CAWFMU010000035.1, on the reverse strand, counting down.
AGGGCGACCTGGGGAAGTGATTCAGTTCAACTAAGCCCTCTTGAAAATAGAGTCGGGTGCCGTCACTCACCAGTGCCGGGCGTGGCATCGGCTTTCGGTAAACCATCCTTCGTAATCGGAACAGAATTTACAACCCTCGGCATGGGCGGTGAAGACGGCAGTTTCACCGAGACAAAGGCTCCTGCGACGAGAAGGCATACTACCGACGCCACAAGTGTCAATCGTCCGGAGTTGGGAGAAGTGCCTAGTGGTCTTCCGGCGCAGGTTTGTGGGCGTCCCTGTGTGACCCACTTCCCACTGGGACGCAGGAAGCGGTAACCGCGTCGCGGAAGAGTCTCGATGTAACGCGGCGTCTCAGCCTCATCTCCCAGGGTTTCGCGGAGGCGCTTCATCGCGTTGTAGATACCCTTATCGAATTCGACGAAGGTATCGGCCGGCCAAAGGCGCTGTTGCAGCTCTTCCTTGGTAACGAGCTGGCCGGGTTTTTCGAGAAGAATTAGCAACACCTCAAAAGGTTGGTCCTGGAGCTTGATGCGCACGCCATGCTTGCGCAGCTCCCGTGCGGATGGGTCCATCTCGAAGACCCCGAACCGCAAAGGATCCGTCGTTACTGACGATGGTCGGCCATGGAACCCCGTCTGCCACCGATTCGCGTGAGTCTATCACCATCACTTTTCTAGGACTACTGCGTTGATAATTGCCATGAGATGAAGGGCTTGGCTCGATAGGTGGCGGAGCGGCAGTGGAGCGTTGACGGCAAAGCTAAAACGCGACAGAAGGGAGCATGCATGCAACTCCGTCGATGAGATTTTTGGCCATGAAGCCACCTCGTCAGGACCAGCCGGCCAAGCGAATCTTGCGGTGGCTTTTCGCTTTTCTGATCTTGCTCCCACTGCCATCGGCCGTTGCTCAGAAAGTAGACCCGACCATTTCCTCGACGAAGCCAGGCGGTTCCGCTGCCCATCGGCCACTGGGAGAACTGGGGAATCTGCTAACGTGAACTCCGCTAGCCGATGCACGGTGGTCTTTGCTCTCACAGTTGCTCTTGCTCAGGGTGCATTTCCGCATCCTCCGGATCCTGTGGAGGTCCCATTTGAGTACAGCAGAGCATTCGGGTTGATGTTGATTACGGTGGAGGTCAACGGAAAGCCGGCGGTAATGGTCCTGGATACAGGATCGAACGAAACCGTCGTTAGTCCTAGGCTGGTGATCGTCAAACAGCTCAGCTCGAAGGATGCGGCGGGGACGGCCAAGGGGCTTGGCTACACAGCCACCGGTGTCATTGCAACTGCCTTCTTAAGCATAGGACCCTTGAATCCGAAAAACTGTCAAATCTTGGTTGTGGATCTGAGTGACCTTTCCAAAACTCTTGGGCAGGAGGTTGATGGAATTTTAGGCATGAGTGTTCTGAAAGAATTTGAAATTGTCAGTGTGGATTTTAGACATCACAAATTGGTTCTTAAATAGGTCGAGAGCCACAAGAACCAAATGAATTGTTGTTTTCTATCGAAGCGAGAGGCTCCTCTAAAAAGCCAATGCTGCGGCTCTCGTCGGAACATTCTTCTGGGAAATATCAACGCGACGAATGTGCCAGAATTCTGGTCCAGACTGTTATGAAATTGTAATGGTTGTACGATCCAAACGAATCATTTCCAAGCAGGACGCGCTGTTCGTCCATGGCCGCCTGCTATGGGATCAGTTCATAGCTAACAAATGCCAACTGCTTGCTGTCGGGGGACCAGGAAGGGACGTTGATCGTGCCTTGGCCGAACTCCGATCCCGATATAAAACGTTCCCTGGAGCGGAGAGCGGATGGAAGCGCCCGAAGTTTCTCCAATGGACAATCGTTTACTTCAGTCTTGACAACCTCGGCCGAGTGCTTCAGACTGCCGGAGTTTCCTCGTCGCAAGCCCGCATTCCTGACCTCATGACACAAACCAAGCGCTCTTTCATTCTGTCGTTCTGCGTGGCCGTCCTTACGCTCTTCACGCATCCTTTTCTTGCTGCCAGCGATCAGATTCCGGTCACGGCGTGGCGAATTCCCATCGGGCAGCCGCCCGCGAACCCTGGCGGCCGCAAGCCTGAACTGCCGAACATAGACGACGGCTTTTGGCAGGGCGCTCCGGTGGGCGGCATCGGGGCGGGAACCTTTTCCCGTTCCTATCGGGGCAATTTCGAGCGCTGGCATATCAAGGCCGGAGTTCACAAGTATCAGAGCGTTCCGGGAAACCAGTTTGCGGTATTTGTGCAGCCGGAAGGCGAGCCCGCGGTGGCTCAGGTTCTTTCCACCGGCAAACCAGAGGGCGGAGCGCTCTCCGCCTGGAACTGGTCCTATCCGGCAGGCGCGGGCGAATATGCCGCGTTATATCCGAAGTCATGGTTCGCCTATCGCTCGCCTCAACTTCCCATCACCCTGACCGTCGAACAGTTCTCGCCCATTCTGCCCAATAACTACAAGGAAACCAGCTATCCCGTGGCCATCTATAACTGGTACGCGGAGAATCCATCAAGCAAAGCAGTGACGGTCTCGCTCCTGTTTTCCTGGACCAACATGGTGGGCTGGTTTCGCGACACCACGCGCGACTTCCATGCGGTGCTGAACGCTCAGAATAAAAATGCATTCCGCTCCGAATCGCTTTCCGGCGCGCAGATGCAGGGGATTGTGTTCGACCGCATTCGCACCGGCCCCGTCTCCGATGAATGGGACGGCCAGTTTGTCATCGCTGCTCTCTCCTCGCCCGGGGTTGAGGTCACCTACGTCACCGACTTCGATCCGCAGAGGTCCGGCGCTGAAGTCTGGCAGCCGTTCTCGGCGACGGGACGCCTGCCGAATCAGTCGCCGGACGTTGCCAGCGCCGGAGAACAAATGGCCGGAGCCATCGCCGTCCGCTTTACTCTGGCCCCCAAGGAAAAGAAAGTGATCCCCATGTCCCTTTCATGGGACCTGCCCGTGGTGCAGTTCGGCGGAGGCCGCAAGTGGATCCGGCATTACACTCAGTTCTTCGACGCTTCTGGTACCAACGCGTGGAAGATTGCGCGCACCGCGCTTGAGAACAACCAGCGCTGGAGCGATCAGATCGATGCCTGGCAAAAACCGTACATTGAGGACGAGTCCAAACCGGCGTGGTATCGCGGCGAACTGTTCAACGAGCTATATATCCTCGCGGACGGCGGCACGCTGTGGGCCCATGAGCAGAACGGTCCGGCGAATCCGCTGCATCTGTCGGCCAAAAATGCTGACAGCTTCGCCTATCTCGAATGCTTCGATTACGCGTACTATGGCACGTCGGATGTGCGCTTCTACGGGTCCTTCCCGCTCATCAAATTCTGGCCTGAGATCGAGAAGCAGGAAATGCGCGAGTACACCGACACCATTCCGGAGAGTATTCCGCAGCACTATCTCTGGTCATGGAAGCTTGACCACGGAAAGTTCGAAACCATGCAGCGCAAAGCGGCGGGATCGGCTCCGCATGACCTGGGTTCGCCAACCGAAGATCCGTTTGTGAATGTGAACCAGTACAACTATCAGGATGTTTCCAACTGGCGCGACCTGAACAGCAAATACGTTCTCATGATCTGGCGTGATTACGTCTGGAGCGGCAGCAAGGACGACCATTTTCTGCGCTACGCCTGGAGTGCGGTCAAGCAGGCCATGGAACACCTTGGCCAGTACGACACGGACGGCGACGGCCTGATCAAGAACGGCGGGTTTCCCGACCAGACTTACGACAACTGGGTGGCTCGCGGCGAAAGCGCCTACAGCGGCAGTCTATACCTGGCCGCGCTGCGCGCCACCGCCGAGATCGCCCGCAAACTGGGTGAGAATAAAACTGCGTCAGACTACGACGTCCTGTTCAAGAAGGCCCAGGCGTCTTATGTCAAGAATCTATGGAACGGCACCTATTTCAACTACGACCAGGGCAGCACTTATCACACCGACATTATGGCGGAACAACTCGCCGGCCAGTGGTACGCCAATCTCACCGGACTCGGCGACCTGGTTCCCGCACCCATGCGTAAGTCCGCGTTGCAGCGCGTGTACGACTACAACGTAATGAAGTTCCAGGGCGGAGAGATGGGAGCGCTCAATGGCATGGGCGCGGACGGTCAAGCCCTGCACGAAAACGAACAGGTCGAGGAAGTTTGGACTGGCACCACTTTCTCCATTGCCTCTCACATGCTGTCGGAGGGAATGCGCGACCAGGCATTCCACACCGCGCGGGGCGTTTACAACGTTGTCTGGAAAGATCGGGGATACTTCTTCCGCACCCCCGAAGCCTACGACGCGAACGGCATGTACCGCGCCAGCATGTACATGAGACCCGGAGCCATCTGGTCAATGGAGCCAGCCCCGAAGTAGAGCTCTCATCCCGAGGAGGATGGTCATGCACTCACTGCACACGGCAAACTCTAGCGCGATCGCCGTGAATCCAAAATACCCTGTCTTTCTTGCCCTTTTATTTCTGTTGGCGGGGACGCTTCCCATTTGAGACGTTGCCGCGGGCGGAGATTAAACCAATGAAGAGATTCCGAACGGCGACCATCCTGACCCTCAGCGCGTGCGCGATGCTACTGCTCGCACCGGCGATCGGCGGCGCACAAATGATCACTTTCTCGAGTCAGGACCTGGTGGACTACACGGCACAGAATCCATTTGGCCGTTTTCCTGATGGCAGGCCGAAAGTGCCCGATGACTTGATCGAACGGGCGCGTGGATTGTCGGCCGAAGAGATCTGGGCGGGCCTTGAAGACAAGAAGTTCCGCAATCAGTATGCCGACGGCTTCCAGATATTGCACCCTGGCAAGACGCTGGTTGGCCGAGCCTTTACGGTCCAGTTCATGCCCGAGCGCTCCGACCTGGACAGCGTAGCCACAGCCAAAGCCAAAGCGCATGGCATTCCGCACCTCACCAACCAGACCGCCATTGACATGCTGCAACCGGGCGATGTGCTGGTGGTTGATCTCTTTGGCAAGAAGGTTGACGGAACTATCGTCGGCGACAATTTGTTTTACTACGTCATGAAGGCAACCCACGGCGGCGGACTGGTTGTGGATGGAAGCGTCCGCGACCTCGACGGCCTTTCGGAAATTGATATGCCGGCTTATTTCCGCTCGGCTGACCCTACGCCTATCGGCAATGTCATGCTTACCGGCATAAACATTCCGATCCGGATCGGCGGAGTTACAGTCATGCCGGGCGACCTGGTGGTCGGTGATCGCGAGGGAGTTTATTTCATTCCGCCGCAGGCTGTGAAAGACGTCCTCGACCAGGCTGATGAGACTCACATTCACGATGAGTGGACGAAGAAGAAGTTCGATGAAGGGAGATACAAATCAAGCGAAATCTATGGTTCGCCGAGCGATCCCAAGCTGAAACAGGAATATGAGGAGTACTTGAAGAAACGGCTGGGGGAGATTCGAAGTCAGCGGAAGTAGCTGCTCCCATCAAGATTTCGTCATCCTTAGGGACTTCAGTCCCGAAAAATCTCGGGGCAGCCACCAGCCTTGCCCGCGCTCATATCTGCTTCACGCCAGATGCTTCGCAAGCTCAGCATGACGCCACGACAGAAATAGGATTGCCGGAATTCAGATCATCGACGTTGATCCACCCCGGTCGCCGCTACAGCTTAACCGTTTTTCCACTCCTCGCTGCTTCGTAGATGCCCATCATGATGGTCAAGTCGCGCAATCCCTCTTCGCCCGGCGTGAGTGGCTCCTTGCCCTCCATCACGCAACTGGACAAGTGGTCCATTTCAAGCGCGAAGTGGTCGCGCTCCGGAAGCATGCGCTCTTCAGTGATGTTGTCGTGGTGTACGTACATTCTCAATCCGTCGTAGCTGGTAGCGGGTTCCAGCTCGAACCACCCCTTGGTAGTCACGACCCGATAACGGTTTTGCCCTGAATATCCGTAACTCGAAGTGCAATTGGCCAGAATTCCGCTGGGGAAGCGTAGTTGGAAGTTGATCGTCTCCTCCACTTCTTTGAAGCGCACGTCTCCCGGGGTGGTGTACATCATTGCATTGATCTCTGTGGGTTCCTCGCCGGTAAGATATCGAGACGCGTTCAGCGAGTAGATGCCGATATCCATCAGCGAACCGCCTCCTGCCAACGCTCGGTTAAGCCGCCATTGCGTGGGATCACCAATACTGAATCCGTGATCGGCGAGAATGACCTTGGTCGGCCCCAGTACCTGCTGGCGCGCCATGCGGATCGCCTCCACGTTGTGGGGTTCGTAACGGCAGCGGTAGCCCACCATCAACTTTCGATTGGCCTTGCGTCCCGCATCAATCATCTGCTGACAGTCGGCGGGCGTATTGGCCATCGGCTTTTCTGACAGCACATGCTTGCCGGCTTGAAATCCGCGGACCGTGTATTCGGCATGCATTCCGTTCGGCAGAACGATGTAGATGATGTCGACTTCCGGATTGTCCCGAATCGTGTCGTAATTTTGGTAGTTATAGATATTCTTCGGGTTCACACCGTAGCGTAGCGCCAGCTTGTTGGCCTTGTCGGGATGGCCGCTGACCAGCGCCACCACCTTCGACTTTTCACATTTCGCGAACGCGGGCAGGATCTGGTTGATCGCGAGGCTGCCCAGGCCAACAATGGCCCATCCTAGTTTCTTGCCAGGCGGATCGGGGACTTCGAGGGCGGCAGCTTTTTTCAGGAGTGTCCCGGCGAAATTGGCCGCTACCAAACCCTGGCCAACTCTTGTAATGAATCCCCGGCGAGTAAGTTCCTTCGGCAATAGATCGGACATGTCGGGAGTCCTCCTGAGGAATGAGCGTCGCTACGCGCGACATTCTATAGCATTTGCGCTTACACCTCATAAATCCGTGCTTATCTCGCGGCTGTGCAGGTTTGAGTGGTAAGAATCAGGCGCGAGGTGCGGCGGAATTTCCGGCATCCGATTGTGAGTCGTGAGTAAGCGTTTCCCCGCCAGGTAATCGATTACGTTAGCAATAACAGCTGCGGACAAAGGCATTTCCAATGGTATGATGCTGGCTTCAATTGCGTATTCTGGCGGCCACGAAGCCGGTCAGACAAGCACGAATGGCGATTATTGGCGTTAAGACTCCCATCAATCCGGTAGGCGGGCCTGTCTCTTCCAACCGCGCGGCCTTGAGTGTGGTGACGACGTTGTTCTTCATGTGGGGGTTCGTCACCGTCCTGAATGACGTACTCGTGCCGCACCTGAAAGCGATTTTTGATCTCAACTACGCTCGCGCAAGCCTGATCCAGTTTGCCTTCTTCACCGCCTATTTCATCTTTTCAATTCCCGCCGCGAAGCTCATTGACTGGATTGGCTACAAGAAAACGATGGTCGTGGGCGTGGTGATTATGGGGGTGGGCGCGCTCCTGTTTATTCCTTCGGCCAGCGCTGCATCTTACCCGCTCTTTCTCGGCGCCTTGATGGTGCTGGCGGGTGGCATCACCGCGCTGCAGGTCGCGGCCAATCCCTACGTGGCCGTGTTAGGACCGCCAGAAACCGCATCCAGCCGTTTGAATCTCGCACAGGCGTTCAACTCCGTGGGCACGGCGATCGCGCCCTGGCTGGGCGGCGCGATCATCCTCAGTGGCACGCGGGAGAATGCCGACGTGGTGAGGCAGATGTCGGCGACGGCGCAACAGGCTTATCGCGTCCACGAAGCTTCTTCGGTGAAGCTGCCTTACCTGGTCATCGGACTGGCGTTGATGGCGCTGGCAGTTGCCATCTCCATGTTCAAGCTGCCACCGCTGCCCGGCGCTGAGCGTCATGGAAAGATTGCGGGCGAGAGCATATGGAAGCATCCTCAACTGGTGCTGGGCGCGATCGGAATCTTCGTTTACGTGGGCGCGGAAGTTTCCATCGGAAGTTATCTCATCAACTACTTCAGCCAGGCCGACATTGGCAATATCTCTGAGTTGGCTGCCGCCAAGTATGTTTCGTACTACTGGCTCGGAGCCATGATTGGACGATTCGCCGGGTCCGCAATTTTGCAGAAAGTTCGTACCGGAACGGTTCTAGGGATCGCCGCGCTGGTGGCATGCCTGCTGGTTTGCACCTCCATCCTCAGTCTCGGCCATCTGGCCATGTGGAGCATCATCCTGGTGGGCCTGTTTAATTCGGTGATGTTTCCCAGCATCTTTACTTTGGGAATCGCCGAACTCGGCCCGCTCACCGGCGATGGCTCCGGCCTCCTGATCATGGCGATTGTGGGTGGCGCCTTGATTCCGCTCGCGCAAGGCCGCCTGGCCGACATGATCGGCCTGCATCACGCGTTCGTTTTGCCGGCAATCTGCTACCTGTACATTATTTTTTACGCGTTCAGAGGGTCGAGGCCTGTTCCAGTAAAGCAACTGGCCTAGCGAAGTCTATGGAAACCGGGTCGTCCTCAGCTCAGACGGGATTCGTAGTCGGTGTAGACATTGGCGGAAGCAAGATCGCCGCCGGGCTGGTCACTCCCGCCGGGGAAATTCATTACCACACCCGGGTTCCGATGTTGCCGAATGATGGGCCTGAGACCGGCCTGGCAACGGTGGTAAAAGCCATCGACCAAGTGTGCGCGAAAGCCGCCGGCTCAGGCTGTCAGAGCCGCTTAAGTGGAGTTGGCATTTGCTGTCCCGGCCCACTCGACCCCAAAACCGGCATAATCATCAACCCTCCCAACCTGCCTTGCTGGCGCGACTTTCCGCTGGCCGACGAGATTTCGCGGAAATACAAAGTTCCGGTGAAGGTTGACAACGATGCGAATGCTGCAGCCTTAGCCGAGGCCTTGTGGGGTGCGGGACGTGGTTACCGCAACATTCTTCTGACCATCCTCGGGACAGGAATTGGAACGGGGATCGTCTTCGATGGCCACATTTATCACGGACGCACCGGCGCGGCCGGGGAAGGCGGGCACGTCAGCATCGATTATCGCGGCCCGCTGTGCGGGTGCGGTAAACCGGGTTGCATCGAAGCATTTGCGGCTGGCCCGGCCATCGCTAAACGCGCCCGGGCAAAACTCAGCACAGTCGGCACGCACGAGTCGGCGCTCCTGCGACTGGCCCACGGAGATCGCGGTAGCGTTACCGCCGAAATGGTGGGCGAAGCTTATGCCCAGGGCGATCCGGTTGCCGCGGAAACTCTGCGAGAGACGGTTGAGCTTTTATCGTTATGGCTGGGCAACATGATCGATCTGCTTGAACCGGATGTAATCATTCTCGGTGGGGGCGTGGCCGATCTGATGAAACCCTTCCTGGGAGAAATTCGCGACCTGCTTCCCGGTTGCTGCGTGAACCGGCGTTGCCAGGAGATTCCGCTCTTGCCCGCTTTCTACGGCGGGGATGCGGGCATCGCCGGGGGTGCGGCGCTGGCAGCCGAAGCGGCTTCCGCCAGGGCGTTGGAGTCGGAGACGGCCTGATCGGCCCGGCGTACGAAATTCGGACCAATAGACGTTCCCATCTTCACAGTAACTGATTTCTAAGATAAAGTACCCGGCGAGAAAAGGGTCCACCGAACCCAGTTTCCACCGAACCCATTTTCCACCGAACCAAGGGGCAACCAACACTCCAGCTCACCAATCGTCAAAGGAGACGCCCTATGCATTCCAGATTAGCCGGGCGCGTGATCTTAATTGCCGGCCCGCGCAACAGTCCCAACCTTCCGCTCTTGACGCTTCTCGCTCTGACCTGGACTGGGTGCGGGGGGAGCAGCATGCCCTCGCGCACGTTGTTGAGCATTGCTGTACAACCGGCCGCCGCAGAAGCCGTCGTGCCCACGGGGAGCGCGCCGTTCACTGCAACAGGCACCTTTGATCAGCCCCCAACGACTCAAGACAACCTGACCGCCCAGTGGTCGTCTTCCGATACCACTGTCGCCACGGTAGACGCTAACACCGGACTTGCAACATGCGTGAGTGTCGGCGGTCCAGTAGTTATCACCGCGTCTTCAGGTACCAGGCAGGGAACAGCACAGCTCACGTGTTCGGCTTCGGTGTCCACGGGATCTGGTCATTGTATTTATGTTTGCGGCAGCACACGTTGCGGTGCGCTGACGGGATTTTGCTCCGTCACACAAGGAAACTCTTGCCGCCAGGTCTCCGCACTCGGAAGCTGCCCGGTCGGGAAGCCTGCGGGAGGAACGGCGACGGACTCCTGTGGCGTGGGTATTGATACGACCCGAACTTGTCCGTAGGTTGAAGCGGCAGGTGGTTGCAAGACCACGATTACACTTAGTGACCGGGTTGTAAGTGTAATCGCCTGTTAACGTCAACAATTATTGCTCTTAACGGACTGCACGCCTAATTCACTGTGAAGATGGCACCCTAATCTCTAATCGCTCCGGCTCTGTCCCCCGTGAGTGATTTGCAACCTACGACCATGTACGACACGCGACCTTCGGGAAAATCAACAGTCCTTGAATCAAGAGAAGTCAGCTGTGGACTTCCGTTGTCGGCGACTCTCAGGCGGAAGCTTCAGGGTCGTAGGTGCTGTATACGTTTCTTAACAACAATTGTTACGGGAAAAGCTAGAATGACCGCCATTTCGGGGAGATGAACAGTCATGAAAAGCACCAGGCTCGTGTACCTGCCGCTACTCTTTCTTATCGCAATACTTTCGGCTCCGCTCCCCGCTCAGACCATCTCAAATCCCGCCAATCTTCCCCAACGCGATGGCGCTCACGACTTTGATTTCATAATCGGCAACTGGAGAGCTCACGTGCGCCGTCTCCCGGATCGCCTCAACAACTCCACAACCTGGGTGGAGTACGACGGTATCTCGAACCACAAGAAGCTGCTCGACAGCAATGCGAACTTCGAAGAGTTCGATGTCTATAGCACCGACAAGAAACTTCGCATTAAGGCGCAGACGCTCCGACTCTACAATCCCACATCGCGCCAATGGAGTATCTATCTGGTTGACGTGGATAACGGCACTCTTGGCTTGCCACCGGTCGTTGGCAACTTCAGCGGCAATCGCGGCGAGTTTTTCGATCAGGAGGACTACAAGGGCCGAGCCATTCTGGTGCGCTACGTCTGGCTTAACATCTCTCCCAACTCAGCGCGCATGGAGCAGTCGTTTTCGCCTGATGGTGGGAAGACCTGGGAAGTGAATTGGATTTGCGAGCTTGCGCGATAGTAGACGGCTGATGGATCCGAGCCTCTACTGCGAGCTGGTCAGCGGTGCTTTGGTCATCTCTCCATCCACCATTCGCCAGATGCCCAGAGGGTTGCCGCCGCGCAACTCGTCGGGCAGAGTGGAGTCGGGAAATCCCTGATAGCAAACAGGCCGTGAAAAACGGAAAATTGCCTGGCTGCCCACTGAGGTCGAACGGCCGTCGGAGGTCGCGGGGTAGGGGCCGCCGTGAACCATCGCGTGGGAAACTTCTACTCCGGTGGGGAAACCGTTAAACACCAGCCTGCCGACCTTATTCTTTAGAATCGCAATCAAGTCGCTGAACTCGTGAAGATCAGCTTCCGTGCCATGAATGGTCGCAGTCAAATGGCCGCCCAGATTGCGCGCGATCTCGAGTACCTGGGCGCGGCTGGAGTGGCGGACGATCAAGGTCGCAGGGCCGAAGACCTCCGCGGCCAATTCCGGATTTCGCAGGAATGATCCAGCATCGGCCTCGAAGAGGGCAGCGTCCACGCCCAGTTCCTGATCGCTGGTCGAGGCAGGCCTCTCGGCCAGGAGCGATACTCCTGTTTCTGTTTTGCGGCGTGTCGTGGCAGATTGATAGGCAGACCGAATTCCGGACGTAAGCATATTGAACTGACCCGACTCGACAACCGACTTCTTCAGATCGTTGACGAAGGTTGCAGCGTCGTTGTTCTCGGGCAGGAACACCAATCCAGGTTTCGTACAGAACTGCCCGGCTCCCAGCGTAAAAGATTTGTACATTCCGGCTGAGATGTTCGCGCCATTCTCCCGCAGCGCGCCCGGCAAAACAAAAACCGGATTGGTGCTGCCCATCTCGGCATATACGGGGATGGGTTCATGACGCGCGGCGGCCGCGTCCATGATCGCCCTCCCGCCCTTGTGCGATCCTGTAAAACCTACCGCCTTCACCAGCGGATGTTTGACCAGAGCCACGCCCACCGCGGTGCCGGAATCCATCAGGAGAGAGAAAACTCCCTCCGGCAAATTGCATTCCCGAACACTTTCCCGCACTAACTGGCCAACCAATTCACTGGTGCCCGGGTGCGCAGGATGCGCTTTCACGATCACGGGATTTCCCGCAGCCAGGGCTGACGCGGTGTCCCCGCCCGCCACCGAGAAGGCCAGCGGAAAATTGCTGGCGCCGAAAACCACCACCGGGCCCAGCGCATGCAGCATTGAGCGCAGATCGGGTTTGGGAGGTTTTGCGTTGGCATCAGCCCGGTCAATTCGCGCCATCACCCACGAACCTTCTTCCACGACCTTCGCGAAAAGGCGAAGCTGGCCGCTGGTACGAGCAGTTTCGCCTTGCAAGCGGGGTTTCGGAAGAGCAGTCTCCTTCTCGGCGCGCTCGACAAGCTCCTCTACAGCGCCATCAATCCTGGCTGCGATCGTGCGCAGAAACTCTGCTTTTTCACGTCCCGAGATTTGGCTGTAGCTCGCAAATGCTTCGTGCGCCAGGCTTGCAGCCCGATTTACTTCCTCGGGTCCGGCGGAGAAAAAATCCGGCGGCAGCTGTTCGCCGCTGCGGGGATTGCTGGCGCGAAAGGATGCTCCAGTGTTGGCTGCGGAACCGAATCCCACGATTGACTGTCCTGATATTTTCAAATGCTGTTTCTCCAGAAACCGGTGTTCGATGGTCAGCAGCTAACAGTATATCGGCTGGGACCGGCACGTCACCTTTCTCGGTTTTCGCTCAGCCTGGGAGGAGCGGGGCAGCATCAATCCGGCGCTACTGTATAGAATATCGAATCACGAGAGAATGTTTGTCGCCGGACAATGTGTCGACAACTGGAAAAAGTCAGGAGACTTTGATGAGTGTAGGCTGCGCACGAATCTGTGGCATCGCGGTGCTGATCTCGAGCACCATCTGTTTGTTTCCCCCTGCGCTGATTGCCCAGAAAACCCAGGCCGCCGGGCAGGCCGCCGATATCGAGAGCCGGCGAACCCAGCTCCTTTCGCTGTTCGACGAAGAGTGGCAGTACGAGCTGCGTTCCAATCCTGAAATGGCAACGTCGATTGGGGACAACCGCTACAACGATCGTCTCAGCGACCACTCGCCGGAGTTTTATCAGTCCGATGTAGAAGCGAGACGCAAACTTCTTGGCCGCTTCGAGGCCGTGAATCCCGTTGGTCTGTCCGCGCAGGACGCGCTCAGCCGCGAGTTGATGATCCGCAACCTGCGCCAGGATATTGAAGAAGCCCGTTTCAAGCCCTGGGAAATGCCGGTCAACCAGATGGACGGTCCTCACCTCGGATTGCTCGAGACCCTGGGCCTGACGCCTTTCAACAGCGTGAAGGATTACGACGACTATCTGTCGCGGCTGCATCAGGTCCCCAGGATGCTCGATCAGGTGACCGGCAACATGCGGCAGGGAATGAAAGACGGGCTGATGCAGCCGCGATACCTGCTGGAAAAAGTAGTCGCGCAGACGAAGGAGATCGCGGAAACAGACGCTGGCACGAGCCCGTTTGCCCAGCCCGTGAGCAAATTCCCCGCCGGCATTTCCGACGCCGATCAGAAGCGGTTGCGATCGGCCGTGCTGGGCGCAATCAATGGTGAGGTTCTTCCCGCGTACAAACGCTTTGCCGCATTTGTGCGGGACGATTACGCTCCCCACGGCCGCACCGAGCCGGGAGTCTGGGCGCTGCCCGATGGCGCGGAACGCTATCGCTTTCAAATCCGGCGCATGACCACGACCGACCTGACTCCGGAGGAAATACATCAGATCGGGCTCAAGCAGCTGGCCGAGACCGAAGCAGAGATGCTGGCGCTGGCGCACAAGCTGGGCTTCAAGGACCTGGCCAGCCTGAATGAACACATCAAGAACGATCGCAAGTTCTATGCGACTTCGGGCCAGCAAGTGCTCGACCTGTACACCAAGTACACGCGGCAGATGGAGGCGCAACTGCCCAAGCTGTTTGGACGGCTGCCGCAAAACAAGCTCGAGGTCATCCCCATGGATCCGTTTCGCGCCAAGAATGCGGTCCCGGCTGACTACAACTCCGGAGCGCAGGACGGTTCGCGTCCCGGCCACATCAACGTAAATGAATGGGACCCGGAACATCGCCTGACCTTGAACATCGAGGCCATCGCCTACCACGAAGGCGTGCCCGGGCATCATCTGCAAATCTCCATCGGTCAGGAGTTGAAAGATCTGCCTGCCTTCCGCAAGAACGGAGAGTACACCGCCTTCGTCGAGGGCTGGGCGCTGTACTCGGAGCGGCTGGGCAAAGAGATCGGTTTCTACGAGGACCCGTACAGCGACTACGGAAGGCTGGAAAACGAAATGTGGCGGGCCATCCGGCTGGTCATTGACACCGGAGTGCACGAGAAACACTGGTCGCGGGATCAGATGGTGGAATACTTCCATCGCTACACCGCGATGGATGAGCCGAATGTGCAGAGCGAGGTGGACCGCTACATCGCCTGGCCAGGACAGGCTTTGGCCTACAAGCTGGGTCAGCTGGAGATTTTGAGATTACGCGAAGAGGCCCGGCAGAAACTGGGCGCGAAATTCGACCTGCGCGCGTTTCACGATGAAGTGGTGGGCAGCGGCCCGCTGCCGTTGGATGTCCTGCATTCCCAGATTGAAAGCTGGATCAGCGCGCAGCAGGCTCGCACCGGCACCGCGCCCAACTCAAGCGATATTTCGCTTGAGCCTGGGAGCGCGCGGCGCAGATGAAAACTCTACCCGATTGCGTCCGGACTGCTTGGCCCGGTACAAAGCCTGATCGGCGGCCTGAAGCACCTGTTCGACCGAGCGCTGCCTGCCATTCGGTTCAGCGGCGCCGATGCTGACCGTAACCGAGATCTGCTGATCTCCCGGTTCGGAGGTGACTGGGCGGGACTTCTTTCGCGGTGAAGGCGGCCGGCGAGACCGGGCCCGGCGTTCCGAGCTTCGCCGGTCATGATTGCGAAAGTCCTGGGCTTGGGCGGCCTGACTGCGGGAATCCTGACTCTGCGATTCCTGATTTCTGGAATCCCCAGCAATAGAATCGCCCGCTCTTGAATCCCCGGCTCTCGAATCTCCCGCTCTTGAATCCGAAGACCGTGACTTCTGGGCGCGAGCCGTGCCCCGGCGTTCCTCACTGCCACGCACGCGGAACGTCGCGACTTCGATGACCGTGCGCAGCAAGTCCAGATGGGGCATGACGTCTTTGGCTGATTTCCCCGGAAACAGGATGGAGAACTCCTCGCCGCCCACGCGATAAGCGCGGCCACCGCCGGTCACGCCGGCGAGTCTGCCGGCTACCAGGCGCAAAACCTGGTCGCCGGTCTCGTGGCCGTAGGTGTCGTTGAAGTTCTTGAAGTGATCGATGTCCACCACCGCCACGGCGTAGGGTTCTTCGAGACGCAACAGCGCGTCATTGAAAGCGCGGCGCGCGGGCAGGGAAGTCAGTTCGTCGTGGTAAGCCAGAAAATACGAGTTCTCGATGATGGAACTGATCAGGATCAGGCCTGCCGTCGCCAGATAGGCGGTCGCTGCCGGGCCCACCGCCCCGACCTGGAAGGCAAGAAAAGTCGCCAGCAGGGCCCAGAGCAAGCCACTCTCCGTCGGCTTGCGATAGAGCACCAGGCGCGACAAACAGGACGCCCAGAGCTGCGAGGAAGGCCAGCAGGGCCAGAGAGGGCACAGGGCGTCCAGGCACATGCGTCCGAGAAAGCGGGAATGGAGAAGCGCGGGACCAACGACTTCCCCAGGCCGGCAGATGATGGCGACAAATACCGATTCGAAAAACAGAAGCGCCATTCGGGGAAGGATGGCGGGGAAGACCAACCCTCGTTCGCGAAACACCGAGAAGGCAATAAAGTTCAGCGGGCAGGAGAAAAGCCACGGCTTCGAGCGCAATCCGGCCCGGCCCGGCGGAAGCGATCCGGCCGGAAGAAAAGAACTCCAGGGCGCGCTGGGCCAAAAACACAGTACAGAGCGCGAACAGGATGCGGCTGGACTGGAAACGCCAGGCCAGTAGAATTCCAGCGGCGAAGACGGAATAAAAGTAAAAGTGGACGGCGGCGGAAGGAATGGAACCAAACGCACCCTGGAAAACCATGCAGGCGGCCACCAGGAACAGGGCTCCCGGCAGGACCAGGGACTTGAACGTTTTTGGGCTCCAGAAATTCACTTCCGAGCGAATCCTTTCCGCGAACACTGTTTGTGATGGTTCCCTTGCATTATCTCCGAAGCAGCGATCATGCACGTCAGTGACCGTACAGATTCCAGGAAAGCCGGGTCCCCTGGCAGCTGCGCCGAGTTCCCTTTCTGCACCGGGTTCCCTTTGCGGAAACCGAGACCTTTGATTGGTGCTGAATCTCTTGTCCCAGCCCGCTTCCTGGCGAAGAATCAGAATAGTCCAAATTAGATTGATCTTATGCGAATTCTAGTCGCGGAAGACGATGCTGCGCTGGCCAGTTTCGTAAAAAAAGGGTTGGAGTCCGAACACTACGCGGTGGACGTTTCAACCGATGGAGAACAGGCCCGCGCCATGGCCGGGGAATTGGATTTCGACCTGGTGGTGCTCGACCTCAACCTGCCGCGGCTGGACGGCGTCACCATCCTACGCTTCCTGCGCACCCGGAAACCGAGCATGCCGATTCTGGTGCTGACCGGGCGCACCCGGGTGGAAGACCGGGTGCTGTGCCTGGACCTGGGCGCGGACGACTATCTGGGCAAGCCATTTTCCTTTGCCGAACTGTCGGCACGCATCCGGGCCCTGATGCGGCGCAGCCACTTGCCGGTGGAGTCGGTGCTGGCGGTGGATGATCTGAAGCTGGACCGGGTGGAGCGGCGGGTGGAGCGGGCAGGGCGGCGGATCGAGCTGACCTCCAAAGAATTCTGCCTGCTGGAATATCTCATGCGCAACGCCGGGCGGCGCATTACCCGGGCCATGATCATCGAGCACGTGTGGAATCTGTCCTTCGATACCTGCACCAACGTAGTGGACGTATACGTCAACTACCTGCGCCGCAAAGTGGACGACGGCTACGGCAAGCACCTGATTCACACCATCCGGGGCGTGGGTTACGAACTGAGCGCCCGCTCGCAGAACCGGGCCGGCCGCGGGAGCAGGCGCGGAACCATGAAACTGATCACCATGGAAAATCCCACAGCGGCCGGCGGAATACGAATCTCGCCAGCTGGTTTCCGACCTGTTTCACCAGCTGAGCCAGCCCCTCACCACCTTGTGTTGCTCGCTGGAGTTGGCCCTGCTTCAGACTCCTGACCGCGGAACAATATGGCGAGATCGTGAGCCAGGCCCTGGTGCCAGGCGGAGAAAGTGTCCTCGCTGGCGACAGCCATCCGGGAGCTATTTGACGCCAGCCAGCCGGGCGAGAATGGCGAAGTTCTGGAACTCGCGCGCGGGCGGTCGAGGAGACGGTCAGCGATCTGCTGCCGGTGGCGGAGTCGGCGGGAGTCCAGGTTTGCCATGTGCCCGGACCCGCGTGTCCGGTGTGGTTCGACGCCGCGCGCCTGCGCCAGGGGCTATTTCACCTGATTGGATTCGTAATTGGCTCCGGAGCCCCCGGTGCAGTAGTCAAGATCGAACTGGAGGCGCGTGGGGCGGAAGCGATGCTGGCGCTGACCGTGTCTCGGGAAAGCGTCGGCGAGAGGCCGCCTGATTCGATTTCAGATCGAGAACTCCTGCGGCGGCTGGGACTGGGGATTGCGCGGGCCATCTTTGTGGCGGCGGGCGGGAGTCTGACCGTGAAGCGTGCCGGGGAGAGTTTCAGCGTGGAGGTAAGGCTCTTGCGGAAGGAGGAACGATCGGGAGATCGACAAGCAGACGTTATTGGCTATGTTGCGAGACCTCTCGAGCTGCTCTAAATCGCTCCCGGCTGGAGAAGACGCGGCCTTCAACTTTCCGATTGAGCGGTGTTGCTGTGCCGGCGCTCTTTGCCGTCCCACGCCTTGCAGGGTCGCCGCCGGTGTACGACCGAGGCTGGGTACTCGAGCTTCTCCGGAGGAGGCAGTGCCGGCTTCGCATCCAGAACAGAGCGAATCGTCGCCAGCAATATGTCAGGACTATCGTATTTGCCCACGAGTGCATCCACTAAACTCAACGCACTGACCGGCAGTTCGAGGCCGTGAGCGAGCATGACGATGGGCATTTCCGGCTTGACCTTTTTGATCTCAGCCGCCACCATTTCGCCGTCCAACAGGCCCAAGTGATAGTCGAGCACAATCGCGTCCACCGGACGGGACATGAAGAGCCGCAGACCATCGCGACCGTTGGTCGCGGTTACCAGCTCGTATCCACCTTCCTCCAATGGAGTGAGTTGAGTTGGATCCCGGTGTATGCACAATAGCCTGCCGCTTGCAGCCATAATAATCTTGTATACAGACACGGCTACCGCCCGTTCTGTTCAATATTGCTCACCCTGAAAATCGAGGCCAATGCCGCGGATCGTAGCCAAATGGAGCTCGCGTAGGTCGAACGGCCCTAAGCGCACAAAACGCCGACATCTGCTCATGCGCGGGCTGTGATGATCCGACCTGACCCGCGGCCCGGTTCCGATTGTCGCAAAGTGTTTCCCACCGCGACACTCCTCCTGAAACCGGAACAATTCTGGCCCCGATAGGCATCTTTAATCTCCGACTAATCTCCTTCTTAACTCGCCGGCATGAAATCGCTACATGTCCGAGCTGCTTGAGCCTTCGGTTTCGAAAGCACCGCCTCACGCGCGGTTTCGGGCGGAGTTCTTATGACCGCCCCGGGCAATCGTTCGGACTACAGCGGGCAGGACGATAGTGAGCGCGAGCGGATGCTGGTGGAACAGTTGCCGCAGGTGCGTTACATTGCGCGCCGCATTCACGAGCGCCTGCCGCGGCATGTCCTGCTCGAAGACATGGTGCATGCGGGTGTACTTGGGCTGATTGACGCTTTGCAAAAGTTTGACGGCAGCAAGCACGTGCAGTTTGGCTCTTATGCCAAGTTCCGCATCCGCGGCGCGATTCTCGACAGTCTGCGCGAAATGGACTGGAGCCCGCGCGACCTGCGGCGCAAAAGCGAGACGGCTGGAAGAAGCGCACAACACTCTGCGATCGAGCCTGGGACGCGATCCCAGCGAAGCTGAGCTGGCGGTAGAACTGGGCATCACTCTGCGAGGTCTGCAGTTGCTGCTGGGAGAAATCTCCGGCCTCGAAGTGGGCAGTCTGCGAGTAGAGTCGCCGCTCGACGGCCGGGAGCAGGACTTGTGCGAGTATCTGCCCGACGACAGCGAGGAGACCCCGCTCTTTCTCTGCTTGCGCTCCGAGATGACGCATTTGCTGGCGCGGGCCATTGCCGATCTGCCGGAGCGAGAGCGCCAGGTGCTGGCTCTTTACTACTACGAAGAACTCACCATGAAAGAAGCGGGAATCATATTGGGACTGGGTGAGTCGGGTTTCGCAGATCCACTCCATGGCGGTCATCCGCCTGCGCGCCCGGCTGGCCGAGTTGAGCAAACGGCACCGCAGCCCCGAGATCGCCCGAGGGGCCGCGGGCGGAACGCCCTGAACGACGGAAGAATCTTGAGCACTAAGTGTGTCCTGCGTGTGCTCTGTGTTCTCCGTGATTAAGGCTTTCGCAAATTGAACCCACTACCACGTCCGTAAGTCGCCCAGGACTTCTCTGACTTTCTGCAGTAGAGATACAGCGGAAAATGGCTTGGGCAAATAGGCCCAGCCGGGATGTTGAAGTCCCTTTCGAGTGACGGAATTGTCCGGATATCCGGAGATGAAGATGGCCTTCACGCCGCCGGTAGTTGCCAGTTCAAGGGCAAGATCGCAGCCATTCCGGTCGGGCAAGACTACGTCGGTCAACAATAATTGCACCCCTTCCGCGTGACTACGAAAGGCCCGGACCGCCTCCCCCGCGTTTCGTGCCGGCAGCACCCGGTAACCCGCCGAGCACAGGATTTCATAAGTTACGTTGAGAACAAAACCTTCGTCTTCAACCAGCAGAATGGTTGGAACTGAACGATCGAATGCCGGTGCCGGAGAAACGCAAGTCGGACCTGCAGGCGTTCCATGGTATGGATTGGCCAGATGCAAGCTTCACCTCCACTGTGGCATGGTGCATTTTTTCTTCCACGGTTCCAGGGAAGAGGTTGCACAGCGCGAGATTGATGGGGCGGGAGTTACGTGGTGTAGAGCTTGTCCAAGAAGTCGCGCAGTTCAATGAATGCAATGGTGCGTTTTCGTTTCGGGACGGCTTGAGCGTTTTCGGGAACAGGTTGGGAGCGCTGCCCGCCCACCTTGGACGCTCGCGCCTACATTTCGCCGCTACGGTCGAGTCAGTAGCGTCTGATAGGGGTCGAGTACGATCTTTCGTGTGCCGGCCGGCGCGGACAAGTGGAAGCTGGTTTCCGGACCGTCGGCGAATACCTGGCCGAGGAGCACATTCTTCCCGGCGAACACGGCGTAAACCGGAACGACAGTCACCAACTCCTGGGGCGCGTCCTTTTGAACAATCGTGCCGCTGACCGCCGAGCCGCCAGGCTTCGGCGCGTATTTCACGGACTGCAATTCCAGATGGGGAATGGCTGTGCCGTTCACCCATCCCTCATAGAACCAGTCCAGCGATTTGCGTCCCTCGTAGCGAAGAGACGGGGGCAATTCGTCTTCGAATACCTGAAGAAACTCGCGGGTATTGATGGCTCTTTCCTGAAAGCGCTCCCGGGCCTTGCCTAGCGCGCGTAGAAAAGGTGCATCCGCCTGGGCATCCGAGAGACTTGCGGCACGCCCGCCGCGGTTCCGTTCGGCATCACGCAGCATGGTTCGCAGCATGTGGAAGAGCCAGGTGCCGCGACCGTAGCTGATGGCTTCGTATCCGCTGGGAAAATGAGAACAATTGAGCCTGGTGCCGAAGGTGACCGGCCCGGCGTCCGCCAGCGGCGAGCCCTCCTTGTTCTTCGCCAGCAGGTCCTGCCGGTATTTCTCCATGACCACGCGAAACTGCTGCGGATTTTCAGATTCCAGCAGCAGCAAGGCGCTGTAATTCGCCAGGGCTTCGAAGAGCCATTGATCGCGATAGCTTTTCCAGGACAGCAGATCGCCCCACCATTGATGGGCCGTCTCGTGGGCAATGACGTTTTCGCTCAGGATCTTCGCCACGGCGCTCATATGCAACTGGGATTTTTCCGTGGGCGTGAGAAAGGAAAAGCTGGAGAGGAACACGAGTGATGGCCAACCCTGACTGACCTCGCCGGGCATCTGGGTCAGTGCCAGGCTGGTGTAGGGGTAGGGGCCGAAGCGGTGGGCGAAGAACTCGACCGCGCGCGCGGACGAATTTGCCACTGCTTGCGCATTGCGCGAAGGAGAAGGTGGAGGGGCGGCCACGGTGATCTGATCGGGGCGCGGGTGCAGCGGAAAGGGAAGCGAAGGCGGCGGCGCCAAAACCTGCGACGAGCCTTGCGGGAAGGTGCGCTCCACGCCGGAACTGGCATACGCTTCCACCGGAACGTCGCCGGCCTGGGCTGCCACCCGCAAGTACTTGCCCAGGTTGAATCCGGCAACCGGCATGGGACGATCAGAAACCCAATGGCTGGATTGTTCACCCGGCGGCAAATCGGCGGCCGCGCCGTCAATTCGCTTGCCGGTCGCCAGCAAGGTCCAATCCGGGGGATAACGAAATTGCAGATCGAAGCGGGCCATCTCCAGCCCACGGTTGGGATACCAGGTCCCGCGCGCCCCGACGTAGAGCAGTCCGGCTCCGGCTTCGGAGAGCACGTCGCCGCCGTAGACGAAGTGCAGATTGATTTGCTGACCGGCGCGCAGCGGCTGCGGAAAAACGACAGCGACCAGATCGTTGCCCCGCCGTGCCAGCTGCGTGCCCTCGAGCGACTGGTTGTGAATGAATTCCACCGGAACGCCGTCGGATTCTACTTTGCTGACCTGGAGGAAGCGGGACAATTCGAAGAGCACAGCTCGCTGGCCCGCCTGTCGAACTTCAAGCTGCAGGCTTGCCTCGGCATCGAGCCGGGTGGGCGGCGCCACTTTTGCCTGGATCTTGTACTGCGAAACGCTGACTGCTTCGGGTTTGGCTTCTTCTCCCATCACTCCGGCGGCATCGCCGGAGCGGCCGCCGGGCTTGCCCAGGGTGAAGGCGCTCCACACGTCGTAATAAGTTTCGCCTTCGACTGTCTTCTGCTGACCCGCCCAGATTTGCTCCGCGGCGAGCGAATCGAAGTAGAGATCGAAGGTCCCGAGATTTCGTCCCTGAAGGCGCGCGTGCAGCATGCGATCGTCGTCTGCCCGACCTTTGGATGCCGCACCCGCCGTCTCCTGCTGGCCTGACGTCGGCAGGGAATTGCTGAAGCTGAGAAGCAGCCGCAAGGCATCGAACTGGGCCAGATTGCGGGCGGTCGAGTCCCACTGGGAAACAAACTCTTGAGCGTTTGCGGTGGCCCGGAGCGCAGGCTGCAATTCGGCAAAGGTATCGTCGTTAAAGCGAAAATATGCGGTAACGAATTTCTCTTCCAGAATGGCGGCGCCCGTGAACAGCATCATGGACGCCCGCTCCGCCTGGTCGTTGGGGATCAGCAACACTTCGCCCTCGCCCTCAAAAAAAGCTCCGGTGACGTGGCCGGCGACATCTTCGGTGAACGCGATGGTGCCATCGTCGAAGGTGATATGGAAGGCGGCGCGCTCGAGCGTCACTTCGCGGATGTTATAGACCCGCGATTTGTCGAGCCCCACACTCTGCAACTGCGAATACAAAGCTTCCGCGGAGTGCTCTGGCGGAGTTGAGGCCGTGGCGGCGGAAGCCGGCCCAGCCGCGGCCTGTGCGCTGCTGGGCGGCGCTGCAAACAATGCGAATGCAAGCAGGAGGAGCGCCAGGCATGCGGGAATAATTCTGATTACCTTGGTCACGTAGGCTGGGCTTCACCCCGGTTGCTAGAATGCGCCATAGTGCGGGCATCTGTCATCTTCCTCATTATTATCGGGTCTGTTCCTGGGCGCAGACTGCGCTTCCGCGGAAGTGATCCATCTGAAAAATGGTCGCACCATCTACGCCGACCAGGTCCACGAAAATGGTTCCCACCTCGAGTATGAAGTCGGGGAAGACTCTTACGCGATTCCGAAATCATCGGTTGACCGGGTCGAGGCCGGAGGAGTTCGTCCCGAGCGAGCTTCGACTCCGGACGGCAAAGACTCGAGGGACGTTCCCTCATTCACTCCCGCCGATGAACTGAAGGGCGAGCCCGAAGTCAGCGACAAGATTATCCACGACGGCAAGGTGGACGCCGACGCGCTGGCCGCGATCGAACAGCAGGGCAACGCGCGGGTAACCGCTGCCGCGTATTTCATCGCCGGCAAGCACGAGATGGAGCAGACGAATTTCAGCAAAGCCCGCACGTATTTTGAGACCGCGCTGCGCTTCGAAGGCCAGAACCCCACCATTCTGAACTACTACGTCGCCCTGCTGCTGCGGACCGGAAACGCGGTCGACGCCCTGCCCTAGCGGAACGCGCGGTGCGAATTGCGCCCGATTCGCCCGACACGCTGGCCGTCCTGGGTTATGCCCAGTATGCCAGCGATCGAAATAAGGATGCGATCCGCAGCTGGAAGCGATCTTTGCAGCTTCGTCCCGATGCCCAGGTGCAGAAATATCTGGAAAAGGCCGAGCGCGATGCGACCGCGGAATCCGACTACACGCAAAACGAAAGCAGCCACTTCACTCTGAAATATGAGGGCCGGCAGACGCCGGAGTCATTGCGCCGCGACCTGGTCGCAACCCTCGAGTCGCACTACGGCGACCTGGTACGCGATCTCGGCGTGGCGCCGCGCGGCAGCATCGCCGTGGTCCTCTATACCGACCAGGCCTTTTTCGACGTCACCCAGTCGCCTTCCTGGGCGGGCGCGGTCAATGACGGCAAACTGCGCATCCCGGTAAACGGCATGAGTTCGGTCACGCCCGAGCTGTCGCGCGTACTGAAACATGAACTCGCGCATTCGTTCATCAACCAACTGTCGGGCGGACGCTGTCCGCAGTGGCTGAACGAGGGCATCGCGCAGGCCATGGAACCGAAATCACTGTCGTCGCGCGGACGCCGCCTGGCCGAACTCTTCAAGGCGCAACAGGAAATTCCGTTCAACGCTCTCGAAGGCAGCTTCATGCGCTTCTCGCCGATGGAAGCAATCCTGGCCTACGACGAGTCTCTGGCCGCGGTGCAATTCATCATCGACACCCAGGGCGCGAGCGATCTGCAGCGCATTCTGCAACGTCTGGCCGAGGGAAATTCCACCGAGACCGCACTGCGGGCGACCATCCACGACGACTACGGACAGCTGCAGACGAAGTAGGCAAGTACCTGAGCAGCAAGTACTGAAAGCGCGCGGACACGAAGGCATGTGAGCGCGCAAGAATGAGGCGTAAGGTGCTGGAGGGTGCAATTCTGCTTAGAAGCTTGGCGCGCCCATCGGGTCCATTCGCGGAAGAATGCGTCAGGATTGCGAGGCCGCCCCTCCGCAGTCACGTTCTGCAGAAGTCACGCGAATCGTGGCACCCATCCTCGCTACCGTCATCCGCCGTAAATATTGGTATTCAGAAACTCGTTGCGGAACTTTCCGCGCGGATCGTAGTGCTTCAAGAGTTCCTGATAATCCGGCAACCTGACGTAGAGCGACTTCAGCCGCGAAGGTTGCATCGTGAACAGCTTGGCCCAGTGCGGCCGCGCATCAAACGGCGCCAGCTGCTCTTCAATCAACGGCAACAGCTGCTTGACCGCCGGCCATTCCGGTTTCCACGTAAAGTGGATCGCCAGGGATGGCCGCTGGTAACACGGTGCTCATCCAAAGGTTGTCCGCGTCAATCGTGCGCAATTCCGAGATAAAGAGATGGGGCCCGACTTTGTCGCGAAGCTTTTCGACCGCAAGAATGGCCTCATATCCGCGGTTGCGCGGGACAAAGTATTCGGTCTGCAACTCGGCGCCGCTGCTGGGCGTGAAGTTCATGCGGAAATGCGGCAGCCGTTCATACCAGGGGCCGGGAATGCCCATCTGCTCGGTGCAATTCTCCGCCGAATGCTCCGGCCAGTGGGTGAAGCTTCTGGGTTGCGAGCTTCGCGCCATAGAACTCCGGCGCGAATTCGAACGTGGTCCCGGGTTCGACGCGGCGCTTTATCCATACTTGCGTGGCCCGATGGTTTTGCCAATCAGTGAAGAGACTGACGCTGTAGCCACTCGAGAAAATATCGTCGAGATGGTTTTCCAATTGCGCCAGCGACAGATTCTCGTAGACGACCTGCCTCACCTGAAACGTGGGCTGCACGTCGAGCGTGACCTTGGTGACCACGCCCAGTCCGCCGAGAGCCACTCCGGCTCCGGGAAAGCGCTCCCCATCTTTTTGCCGTGACAGAGTCACGATCTCCCCGTCCGCCGTGACGATTTCGAGGGCGGACACCGCCGTCGACAGGTTGCCATTCTTGCTGCCCGAGCCATGCGTCGCGGTTGCGCATGCGCCCGCGACCGAAACATGCGGCAACGAGGCCAGATTGTGCACGGCAAATCCCTGGTCATCGATATACGGCGCCAGTTGGCCATAAGTGACTCCCGCGCCCACGGTGACGGTACGCGACTTTGAGTCCAGCGCCATCTGGTCGAGAAGCCTTAGCGAGATCTGCGTGTCTGTGCTGTCGGCGATCCCGTTGAAAGAATGGCGCGCGCCCAGCGCTCTCATCTTGCCGCCGCTCTTCACCGCCTGTTGCACTTCCTCGACGGATTTAGGAAGCAGCAGTCGGTCGGTACTGTACTGGTAATTGCCCGCCCAATTGGTTCGCGCCGCGGATTGTTTGCTCTCCTGACACGAAACGCGACAGCACGCTGCCGGCGATAAGAACGCCAGAAGTTTTCAGGAACTGTCTCTTGTTCATAATGGTCCCATTCAGATCGCAACAATATATAGAGACTTCGAGGGCGCAAAGCAAGAGATTCTGAGAGAGATGGCGCAGGCAGAACTTGCCCTTGCCAGTTCACCTGATCTGGATCAGGTCGCTGCTCCCCGGGCCCATGGCGGCCGGCGGCGCAAACTGCGGCGCGCGCCACGAATCGAAGACGGACACCTGGTGCACGCAGGAGACGGTACAGTTGGGAGCGCAGCCTTTTTCCGACAGATATTCGCGGCGAATGTCTTCGGTGGTGTACTTCTCGAGCGGGATGGCGGGATAGCCGCGCTGCTGCGAGCAATAATGCACCAGGCCATCTTCGCAAATGTAGAGATAGCGCGCGCCGGCGCGGCAACGCCATTGATTGGGGCGGCCTTGCGCAATGTTGTCCTGGAAGCCGTTGATACGGGTGAAGCTGCTCTTCTCCATCGCCTTCATCTCGTTGTAGACGCGGCGCTCTTCGTCATTCAGCGGCTGTAACTGTCCGGAGCCGTCGTGAATGATGCCGATGGTGGAGCTGAAACCCAGGCCCAGAGCGCGCTTGCCGATGGTCAGCGCGTCTTGCGGATTTTTGACGCCGCCGCCCACCACGGAATTGATGTTCACGTGGAAGTCGGCATGCTCGGCGAGCAGCTCCAGCTTCTTGTCCAGCACCTTCAGACTTTTTTTCGAGACCTCGTCCGGAGTCACGTTGTCGATCGAAATCTGCAGCCATTCGAGTCCGGCGCGGTTGAGGCGTTGAATGCGTTCCGCCACCAGCAGATATCCGTTCGTGATCAGTCCGGCGATCATGCCCCGTTTGCGAATGCGGTGGATGATCTCGTCAAGTTCGGGATGAAGCAGAGGCTCGCCGCCGCTGATGGTGATGACCGATGTCCCCAGCGCAGCCAGCTTGTCCACACGCTGGAACATGGCTTCGGTCGGGACAGGTTTGGAAAAATCGTCGTACTCGTTGCAGTATTCGCACGCCAGATTGCAGCGCCGCGTAGGAATGATGTGCGCCAACAGCGGATGATCAGTCGAGGCGAACGCACCCGCAATCATGCGCGCGCCTCGCAGATTGCGGTGGAGCGCCTTCAAACGGCGGCGCACTGTGGTTCCGGTGGATGGCATAGTTACTACTTTATTAGAGCATAGGGATAGGCAAAGTGCACCGATTCCGCAGCGTTCGGGACGATTTGCGGAGTGAATGGAGAATGTTGGAAGTTACTGAGAACCGAGAACTCCCAACTGGAAACTGGTATTCCGATCCCGCACGTCCAGCATCCAAGGCTTGACGAGTTCCCAAAAATCCGACGAGTCAGGAGAATCAAGTCGTGGCCTGCAGCCTGCAGAGTCTCGAGCGCAGTTGCCGCATCCTCTTCCTTGACCAGGATGTAGTCCGTGTCGAAGGTCGAGACGGCAAATATGGGAACGCCGCGCTCGGCCAGGGGATTGAGGAAAGAAGCGAGGACTCCGGTCAGTGAGAACGGAAAGGGGCCTTCCAGCTTGAAGCAGGTCCAGGGCGATTCGCATTTTGCGTTTTGCGGAGCTTGATCGACGGGGCAGACGATGGAGAGTTCTTCGGCGGTGCGCGTGATGGAGATGAAGGATGCGGCTTGCGGTTAATGCCGGAGCGATGGAGCATCCGGGGGCAAGCGGCAGACGGCGAAAGCTGGTTGGGAGGCGTCGGAATTTTAGGTGCATGAACAGTTCTCCAGCGAAAAACTAGCCGAGCTTCGCTCGGCCTGGACGGGTCACTTCGACTTCGCTCAGTGCAGGCTCCGACCCGTCCCTCCACGGTCTCAGGTGCCGACGGCTTTCTTGACTGCTGCTTTGGCCAGCAGGCGGGTTGAATCGAGTGTTGGCAGTGGTGAGGAATCGGGCGTGACCAGAAGCGGGATTTCAGTGCAGCCCAGAACGACCGCGTCACAGCCCTGCTCTGCCAATGTCCGGATTACTTCCTGAAAATATGTCAGCGAGCGTGGAGTGAACTGGGCGTTTACCAGTTCATCAAAGATGATCTGGTTGATTCTTTCGCGCGCCGGTTGCTCCGGCGTGCGATAGTCGAGGCCGGCTGCTTTCAACTTCTCGGGATAGACCGGACCTTCCATCAGGTATCGAGTGCCGAGCACGCCCAGGCGCTTGAAGTGGCTTCGGCGAGCCTCGTTCGCAACCTCCTGTGCGATGTGCAGCCAGGGGCGCGGAGATCTTTGCTCGACCAGATCCAAACGCCTGATGGATGGTATTGTCCGGGCAGATCAGAAAATCCGCGCCAGCCTTGGTCAGCTTGTCAGCCGACGAGAGCATCAGGTCGGCAACCCCGGCCCAATCGTCAGCGTAGATGCATTCCATGTATCGCGCCAGCGGATGCGTATGCATCGAGACTTCGGGATGATCGTGGGTCCCGAGCAGATGAGCGCCTTCAAGAGCAATCGTGCGGTAGCAGAGTGCCGCCCCCTCCGCGCTGCACGCCACAATGCCGATGTGCTGGGTCATGGAACCTCTTCTTAATTTACTCCTGAGCGGCCAGCTTCTCGACCTGCTGCAGCATCATGTCGAGGTCCTTGCGCGCGTAATACTTGCCGTTTGCGACTACTCCAAAGATCCTGCGCGTGTTGCGGATGTCCTCGAGCGGATTCGCCTCCAGCAAAACCAGGTCGGCCTCGTGCCTGGGCTCAACCAGTCCGCGCGTTTCTATCTTGCCGAGAAACAGCGCTGGATTGAACGTGGCGGATTTCAAAGCCTGCCAGGGCGTGAAACCACTTTTCACCAGCCACTCCAGCTCATCATGCAAACTGAAACCGGGAAAGACGTAAGGATCAGGACCGTCGCTGCCAGCCATGAACGGCACTCCTGTATCGTGCATCGCCTTGACCAGTTCCAAGTCACGGGCAGCTTCAGCTTTGAGCAGAACCAATTCTTCCGGCGAAGTATCCTTGCGAAGCTTGGCCGGGTTCCACTGCATCCGCACTGACGCAGGAACGTATTTGAGGCGGGGATCAGATTCCAGCTCCGCATCATCAATGTGGCTGGCGGCCTGCGTCCATACCAACGTCGGCACCTGCCATGTGCTGTTCTTGGCGAGCTGGACAAACAATGCGCCGGCTTTGGCCTGATCATATGTCGAAATGATTTGCGGGCCGAGCTTCTCGTAAGCCGCAAAGTCGCGCTTTGCCAGCGCGGCGAGTTCCTGGGTCCGAAGTTCGTCCTCCCGGGAGGAGCAGGCGAGAAGCATTCCTGTGAGATGCTCAATGCTTCGTTGTCCCGCCGTAGAAGCTTCGCGAACACTCACCGAATATGGAACGTGGCCAACGAATGGGATGTTTTGTTTTGAGGATTCATCGGAAATCGCAAAGTAGGAATCGCGCGGAACATTGGAAAGTATCTTGACGAAATCCAGCCCCTGCTTCTTCACCGAGTCCACGGCCTGGCGTGCGTCTTCCGGAGTGTTGACGGCGATAGTCTGCCGGTCGCTCTTGCCTCCCGCCAGAAACGGGCCGCCCAGAATCATCCGCGGACCCAGGAGTTCTCCGCTCTCGATGCGCTTGCGGCGGTTCTCCAGCACCTCGGGATCGCCGCCCATATCGCGCACGCCGGTTATACCGTTGGCGATGTAAAGCGGATAGATCACCTTTTCATCCCACGCCGGCGAAACGAACGCGCTGTGCACATGCATGTCCCACAGCCCGGGGATCATGTATTTTCCGTTGGCGTTGACGATCTGAACGCCGTGTCCCTGCTCGACCAGGCCAACTTTCGCCACGCCGCTGATCAGCCCTTTCCTGATCACCACGGTCACGTCCTGAGCGATCGTGCCGTCGCGCAGATTTACGACATTGACGTTGGTGAAGATCAGAATGTCAGTTGAAGTCTTCGGCTTGGATCCCGCCCACAGGAAGGTGGTCAGGCACACCCAGACGATCAGAGATGCTTTCATGCCCCAGAGCTCCGCAAGACAGCCAGTCAGGAAAGGCTAAGTGTGGGCCGCCGCGGCGTCAAACAAATTCAGGAAGGTCAGCTTTTTTTCTGCGGGAAGGAACGAGGCCTCGAACGAATTCCGCGCCAGTTCGCGTAGATGTTCCTCATTGAAGCCGAAAGACTGCTGGGCTAGCTGGTATTCGCGCGACAGCGATGTACGAAACATTGCCGGATCGTCAGTGTTAAGCGTGATCATGATCCCCTGATCAAAATACTGGCGGACCGGGTGGGCATTCAACGACGGGCAAGCTCCGGTGCGGAGGTTGCTGGTGATGCAGATCTCGACCGGAACCTGGCGGGTGGCCAACTCCTCTACCAGTTCCGGATCCTGGGCGGCGGTAAGCCCATGTCCGATGCGTTCGGCGCGGAGATTGAGCGCACCCCAGATGGATTCGGGCCCGGCATTCTCACCCGCATGCGCAGTCAGATGTAATCCGTTATCGGCAGCGTAGGCGTAAGCGTCGCGAAACAGCTCAGGCGGCCCTTTCTGCTCGTCGCCGCCCATGCCGATGCCCACGACTTTGCGCTCGCGATGACGCACCGCAACTTCAAAGACTTCGCGAGCGGCGACCGCGCCGAACTGGCGCACCGCGTCAAAGATCCATAAAAGGGAGACGCCAAAATCACGCTCGCCCTTCTCGCGGCCTCGCTCCATGCCTTCGAACAGCGCATCAAAATTCTGCTTGCGCCACAGGCAAACTCCTACCGACACGTACACCTCGGCGTGCAGGACATTTTGTGCCCTAAGCCTTTCCATCAGCCGGTAAGTAATGAGTTCGTAGTCGTCGGCAGTCTGCAGGTCTTCGGTTACGGCCTTGAAGGCCATCAGGAAACCGTTGAAGTCCTGGTAGCTGTAAAGCTGTTCGATCTCGGCCAGCGTGCTGCTTTTGCCGTGCCGCTGCCGCAGTTCAAGCAGTGTCGTGGGGTCAATCGCACCTTCAAGATGAAGATGCAGCTCAGCCTTCGGCAAGGTCACGATGAACGAGCTGGGCTGCGACGCCATAGCTAGATTGTAGATTGAAGCGCCAGGATTTGCAGAGGAATCGATTTCAAATGGAAGATTTGAGATGGAAGAGTTTAGACTTCAGATTGCGGATTTCAGACGCAGATTGAAAGCTCATCGCGCCGAACCGCAAAGCGGCGCAAAGAATGTAGCCCACGGCGTAAGCCGTGGGTAAAAGGCGTGAGCGAGTAAGCTCCGAAGGAGCGAAAGAGCCCGTTCAATCTAAAATCTCACTGCTTATGGGTTCTGCAAAACTCGCTGTGATGCCGGCTGTAAAAAATATAGATAGCCAGGCCAAGCGCCAGCCAGATGAAGAAGCGCAGCCACGTGATCACCGTCAGGCCGGTCATCAATCCGCCGCACAGCACCACCGAGATCAACGGAAACCACGGAACAAACGGCACGCGAAAGGCGCGCGGACGATCAGGCTGCCGGCGTCGCAGAAAAATAACGCCGAGCGAAACCAGCACGAACGCAAACAGCGTTCCGATATTGGAAAGATCGGCGGCATCCCCAATGTCCACCAGGCCCGCAGGAATCCCAACTGCGAAGCACGCAATCCATGTTGACCAGTAGGGAGTCTTGTACTTGGGATGGACCACCGAAAAGAGCTTGGGCAAAAGACCGTCGCGAGACATCGCGTACCAGATGCGGGCCTGCCCATATTGAAAGACCAGCAGCGACGAGATCATTCCAGTCAAAGCGCCCACCACGATTACAGAGCGAAAGAACGGATGCGCTCCCAGGTATTTCAGCGCGTAGGCAACAGGCGCTTCGGCGGCTTCGCCGGAAACGAAAGTCGTGTACTTCATCATGCCCAGCAGCACGATCGCGACCCCAACGTACAGGATGGTGCAGATGATCAGCGATGCGATGATGCCGAACGGCAGGTCACGCTGCGGGGTCTTGCACTCTTCCGCCGCAGTGGAGACGGAATCGAATCCAATGTAGGTAAAGAAAACAATGGCGCCGCCAGTGACGATTCCGGCGAATCCCGAGGGAGCAAACGGCGTCCAGTTGGCCTTGTTGACCAGCATGCCGCCCACAACCAGGAAGGTGAGAATCGCGCCGATCTTGATCATCACCATGACGTTGTTGGCGCCGGCAGACTCCTTTACGCCACGCACCAGCAACAGCGTCAGAATGAAAACAATCAGGAAACCGGGCACGTTGAAATACGCGCCGGTCCAGTGTCCCGAAGCCCACACCGGACTGGCCCACTCACTGGGCAGATTTAAACCGAAAGCCGCGAGTTGTGCCTTGGCGTATCCGCTGAAACCGACGGCGACCGCAACGTTGCTTACAACATATTCCAGGATCAAATCCCAGCCGATGATCCAGGCAAAAATTTCGCCCAGCGTCGCGTAAGAATAGGTGTAGGCGCTGCCCGCGATCGGGATCATCGACGCCAGTTCGGCATAGCACAAACCGGCAAAACTGCAGGCGACAGCCACCAGCAGAAACGAAATGGCGATCGATGGACCGGCCGGCGGACGTCCATGCATCAGCGCGCCCGCGGTGCTGCCGGTGCGCAGGAAGTTGGAGATCAGATCCAATACCTGCGCATGCAAGATCGAAGGAGCCGAGAAGTGCTCCCCCGCCGCGGCCGTCCCCGTAAGGACGAATATCCCTGAACCGATGATCGCGCCGATGCCCAGCGCAGTCAGCGACCACGGCCCGAGGGATTTCTTGAGACGATGACCAGGTTCGTCGGCTTCCGCAATCAGCTTGTCAATGGACTTGCAGCAGAGCAGTTGGTGTTCAGAGGTACGGACCGATGGTGGTTGTGCCAAAGGGTTTCGTCTCCTGGAACCTTATGGACTAGGCAATTGGGACTGAGCCGTTCGACGGCTAAGTCCCAATTGCGGCAAGCCACGTGGGTCTTTAGCGCTTCGCCGTTCCGCGTGCCAGCTTCTTCACCTTACGCTTGGCCGAGCCACGCGCATATTCCCGGGGCTTCAGCGGATTGTCCGCCTTACGCTTCTTGCGCGATGCGCGCTTCGTCTTCTTACGTTCTTCTTTGGTCAGTGTGCTTGTGTTTGCCATGAGTGCTGTTTGGTTCTCCTTAAAGATGAGCTTTTAGCTCCTAGCTCTTAGCCTTTAGCAAAACGTTTCAATTCCCAATCTGGCTAAAAGCTAAGAGCTAATGGCTAAGAGCTGACTCCTTCCAGCTGCGCGTACTTCTCCACCAGCTTCTTCAAACCGAAGCGAGGGAATTGTACCGTAATCTTGGCATCTTCACCTTCTCCTTCGCGCTGGTAGACCGTGCCTTCGCCATATTTTGGATGGCGAACCTTCTGTCCGGGACGGAAGCCCTTCTTGCCTTTCGGTTCCTCAATCGGCACCTTGGGAACGCTGAATTTCTTGCCTCGCGAGGCAAAAAAGTCGGCAATGTTCTCAATCGAGTTATAGGACTTGCCGGAGTAGGACGGCGCCGGAGTCCGTGCCTTCTGCGGATTCGCCCACACCGCACTCTGATCTTCGTCTTCGTACGCGTAGTGAGTGGGTTCTTGCCCGTGTGGTCGCGGGCGACTCGCCCGCGCATATCCAGACGCGGGCGAGTCGCCCGCGGCCACATAACCTCCACGGCCTCCACGGCTTCTTCTCGATGACCCCAGGTCTTCCACCAACTCCATCGGAATTTCCTCCAGAAACCTCGACGGGATGCTGGCCTCGGGCAGATCGGTGCCGTAACGGCGGCGGTAGACGGCTCGAGTCAGGATCAGCGTGTCCATGGCGCGTGTCATACCTACGTAGCAAAGCCGGCGCTCTTCTTCGACGTCGTCCGGCTGCAGGAAAGTTCGCGAGTGCGGAAACAGGCCTTCTTCCAGGCCGCCAAGGAAAATCAGCGGAAACTCGAGGCCCTTGGCCGCGTGCAAGGTCATGAGAGTGATCTGGGCCCGCTCGTCGTAGGCATCGGCATCGCTGACCAGGGCCGCATGATCCAGAAACTGGTCCAGAGTTTCGCCGCGGTCGCGAGAATCCATGGCGGCGTTGACCAATTCGCGAAGGTTCTCGACGCGCGAGTAAGCCTCGGGCGTGTCCTCTTCCTCAAGCAGCTTGATGTATCCAGTGCGGTCAATGAGAAATTTCAGAATGTCGGCGGTGCTGGGGGTCGGGGCGCCGAAAGGGCTGGCAGTAGCAGCGTCGGCGTTTGTAGCGCCGGCATCCTGGCGGCTGTCGTGGAGGCGTCCCGCCTCCACCTCTTCGGCAGGCAACCCATTCGTTGGTTCCCCAGGCGGAACTACGGGGCCGACCTCTTCGTCCGATCCCAGGTCGCCCCCAAAATCGAAAGAGAAATTATCCGGGCTGAAATCAGTGTCGTCGGCAACAGAGGGAACATCCAGCTCTTCGTCGTTCGGACCGCGCGGGCGAGTCGCCCGCGGCCACACGGGCTTGTCCTCGTTCTCGTTCTCGGCTCCTGCCGTCTCTGCCAGACGCTCGGCGTAATTTCCAGCGAGAATCGCGCGCCCGTCTTCGATGATGTCACTGAATATCTTGAGAGCGGCCACCGCTCGTTGCGGCAGAAGCTGCCGTTTGATCACTTCCGCAATCGCGCCCCACAGCGAAAGTCCGGTTTCGAGCGCGACCCGTTCCACCGTCTCAATGCTGGTCTTGCCGATTCCGCGGACCGGCGTGTTGATCACGCGCAGCAGCGAAATCGAGTCGTCCGGGTTGTGGATGACTTTGAGGTACGAAATCATGTCCTTGATCTCGGCGCGCTCGTAGAACGAGAAGCCTCCGACCACGTGATACTTCAGCCCGTAGCGGCGCATGGCTTCTTCATAAAGCCGCGACTGCGAGTTGGTGCGATAGAGCACGGCGGCCCGGGCGTTCTCGCCCTGTTCGACGGCTTCGCGCAGGTATTTCGAAATGTAGTCGGCGGCAAAGAGCGCTTCGTTCTCGCCGTCCGGGGCTTCGTAGTAGCCGACTTTGGCCCCGCCCTGCCGCGAGGTCCACAGGTTCTTGCCCTTGCGCTTGATGTTGTTCGCCACCACCGCCGACGCAGCCTGCAGAATGTTCTGCGTCGAACGGTAGTTCTGCTCCAGGCGGATGATCTTGGCCTCGGGAAAATCTTTCTCAAATTCCAGAATGTTGCGAATATCGGCGCCGCGCCAGGAATAGATGGACTGGTCTTCGTCACCCACAGCGCAGATGTTGTGATGGCTCCCGGCCAGCAGCCGCATCAGTTCGTACTGCGGACGGTTGGTGTCCTGATACTCGTCAATCATCACGTACTGATAGCGCCGGTTGTAATAGTCGCGCACCGCCGGGACTGCTTTCAGGAGTCTTACGGTTTCGAGGAGAAGATCGTCGAAATCAAGCGCGTTGGCTTTGCGCAGCTCCTTGCGATACTCCGCGTAAATGTGTGCGACTTTCTCTGTTTTGGGATCGCCCGATTGCAGGTACACCTCCTGCGGATCGAGCATGTGGTTCTTGGCCCACGAAATATGCGAGAGCACCGAGCGCGGCGTGGTCTGCTTATCGTCAATTCCAAGCCGCCGCATCGCGGCCTTCACCAGTTGCTGCTGATCGGACTCGTCGTAGATCACAAAGCTTTTCGTCAGCCCAATCGGCGGCTGTCCGGGCACGGCCGAAGGAATGCGAAGCTGTTCAATATCCCGCCGCAAAACCCTCACACAGAAAGAGTGAAAGGTTGCAATGGTCGGCTTGGCGATGGAAAGGCCGCCCACCAGCTTGTCCACGCGCTCGACCATTTCCTGCGCGGCCTTGTTGGTGAAGGTCATCGCCAGGATCGCTTCCGGCATCACGCCCATATTTTCGATGAGGTAGGCGATACGAAAGGTAATAACCCGCGTCTTGCCGCTGCCCGCGCCCGCGAGAATGAGGACCGGCCCGTCCGTGGTTTCAACGGCGGCGCGTTGTTGCGGGTTGAGTTGGTCGAGAAAAGACAAAACCGGGGACGGCTCCATGACGCACTTACAATTTTACAGGGAACGACGAAGGGCGATTGCCGGGGGACGCAGCTACTTTTGTATGTCGGTCACTGCCTTCACGAACCCATCGTCGTTGACGAAAAACCTGAACGAATCGTCCTTGAGCGGATCGGGCACGGTCTCTCCCGCCATCATGTTTGCCTTGTACTTATAGGCGAGTCGCAGTTCTTCGATTGACTGCTGCATGTTCTTCATTTCTCCGTAGGTGCATGCCAGGTTGTAATAGAACATGGGATATTCCGGATCCTGACTCAGCCCGTATTCGAAGGTCGTCTTCGCTTGTTGCAACTTGCCACTGATCCCGTACGACATCCCCAGGTTGTCGACAAGAACGTGGAAATACTCTTTGGATAGAGTGTGTTGTTGTTTTTCCAGATCGAGAGCTTTCTGGTACGAAACTGCTGCGGTCGAGTAGTCCTGCTGCAAATAGTATTTGCTGCCTTCGCGAACGTAGTTGAGCGCACTACCGCTCGAAGGTGCGGCCGCGATTTGCCCGTGATCGGCTGCCGGTGATCGATCCGGCAGCAGCCTTGCGGTGGCTAATACCTCTTCAAATAGTTTCTGATCGCCGGGCTCGAACCCAGGCTTGGACAAATGAATCTCCGCACAAAGATCGCGGGCACCAAGATACGCATGGATAGTCTTGAGACGAACCTTCATTCCCTGAAATTCCGGCACGATATATTCGACCCTGGCGATTTCATTCTTGACCGGCAATTCCTGCAGATCTTCGCGCTGCATGGCCATTGATTTCTTGGTGCCCGGCCACCACTCGTCGCGGCATTTTTCGGCACTCGCCGCAAATGCAACTCGTTGCAAGAAGGCGGTGATGCCGAGATGATCTGGTCGGTCGAGAGCTCGTAACTGCACTTCCTTACCGTCGGGCCTTACGCGGGTCTGGAATTTGGTCGGGCCTACGTCGAGTTGCAGAATTCCGGGAACGCCTGGAATCGCCATTTCAACTTGGTTACCAGGCCCCTGCGCAAGGCCGCAGATCGAGTACAAAACGGCAATCAGAAATGCGAGGGTTCTCATTCCGGGCGTGATTTTACCAGCCCGTAACGCATGCCGGGCAGACACTTATCTGGTCCTTCCCCAGTGGGCACTCGTTCTTCCGGACGCCTCACACCCATGCGCCCATAAGCTGTCCCAAGCCCCCGCGAACCCGCAGTCCATCCGCACGATCCTTGAAATAGCGAGCGTTGATTCCCGCCGTATCCAGTATCTCGGTGCGCTGAAATCCCATGCTCCTGAGTTCCTGCGCCAGTTCGGTGGGACGGAAATACAGTTGAAAAGGCTCACCCGCCGCCGCTACCCGCCGCGATATCAAGTGCAGTGCAAGGCGCTGGCGCAGGTTGAGTAATTTCGGGTCCACAGCGAAGTCGAAGGCCACGCCGCTGCCCGGCTGGCATTTGTGCGATGAAACGCAGAGTCGCCATGCAGGATTCCCGCGTGAGATAAGGCGTCACGCCCAGCCACGAAAAGAATGCTGGCGACCCCGATTCGAAGCCGCCCTTTTCGAGTCCATCCGCCAGAGTCTGCTGCTCGAAATCAACCGGAACAAACTTCAACGATGCTGGTATGGCAATACCTGCTGTCTGCAATTGCTCAAGCTTCCAGGCTTGCGTAGCGGGATGATCAACCTCAAACACCCGTAGCTGGGCATAGTGATTGCGGTAGGCGAAGGTATCCAGGCCGGCGCCGAGGACGACGTATTGCCTCACGCCGCGCTCGACGGCCTGCGCCAGCTGGTCTTCTGCATAGCGGCTCCGTGCCACCATAAACGCGCGAAAGGCGCGAGCAACGGGGTGATTGCGCTCTTTGGGACTCGCGCGCAGTTTCTCGGCCGCTTCGGCCCCGACAATAGGCACTGCCAGCGGATCATCGAGCACTTTGGGCTGGTCAAAAAGCTGGTGGGCGGCGCGTCGGAGAGCAACCTTGTAGGCGGTCCGGCTGAATCGTCCCTGCTTCAACGGAAGCTATCCTGTCTTCGCGGCGGTGCGCTGGGCGTTGCATTCTTCACACGGGCAAACATCCCGCAGAAACTGCCAGGAATAAATGCCCAGCT
Source organism: Terriglobia bacterium (assembly GCA_963816865.1). GTDB lineage: Bacteria > Acidobacteriota > Terriglobia > Terriglobales > Acidobacteriaceae > JAIQFF01. Next base: position 91,838 of record CAWFMU010000035.1, on the reverse strand, counting down.
CGTGCCCATCATTCCAGTGGAACTTGATGGCGTATTTGCCCACGCCCTCGGCCGACAAGGGCTTGGCTGCCTCCTTGAACATGGGCAGAGCGCCGGGCGCGAGTTTAGGCCGCTCGCCAGGCTGGCGGCCAGACTTGCCCCGCTCGTCGTCACAAAGGGCGCAAGGGCAGGCGTCACGCAGGAAGGGAAATGGATAGTGCGAGCGGTGGCCATCCTTCCACTCGATGTCCAGGCCCGTGCCGGTGGTGATGTTCACTTTGACCGATTTCGGATCAGGGGCTGTCACTTTTTTCAGTATCGCACAATTCTTATCCGTAGCTATGTCCATTGGGGACTATAAGATACGCGAGCATCAAAATGGCGCTTGACATTAGGATCGAAGATATTTAACTTAACAATGTTAAGTTAACATCGTTAAGTTATAGAGCGACGTAACGGAGAACGTGATGGGCGTCAAAGAGCGGCGGGAACGTGAGAAGTCGGAGACCCGGGACAAAATCCTGGACGCTGCCCGCGAGCTGTTTATCAGCGAGGGCTACGACGGCGTTTCCATGCGCAAAGTCGCCGAGAAGATCGAGTACTCGCCCACCGCCATCTATCTGCACTTCAAAGACAAAGAAGAACTCTTCCACGAACTCGTCCACGACGATTTTGCCCGCCTGGCTACCGTGTTTCAGAGTGCAGCCATGCCGGGCAATCCGGTTGACCGCATCCGGGAAATCGGCCGCACCTATGTGGAATTTGGGACGCACTACCCGAACCATTACAAGCTGATGTTCATGACGCCGCATCCGCCGGCCGAGCTCAACGAGCTCGATCGTGAAATCAAGGGCAATCCGGAGAGCGATGCTTACGCCTTTCTGAAGCTCTCAGTCGAGCAGGCGATCGCCGAAGGATACTTTCGCGCCGACCTGCGCGACGCCGACCTGATTTCGCAAACTCTATGGGCCGCCGTCCACGGCGTGATCTCCCTGCACATTGCCAAATGCAATGACGGCTGGGTGGATTGGCGTCCTCTCGAAGAGCGGGCAACCGTGATGCTCGACGTCACCCTGCGGGGCATGATGAAGGAGCCGAACTAATATGCCTCCCCTGGCGCGGCGCAACCTGTTTCACGACAAGGTGCGGCTGACTGTAACTCTCACCGGAATCGTCTTCGCGGTGGTGCTGATTGTGGTCGAGCTCGGACTTTTCGTCGGATTTACCAGCACCACTTCGGGTTTGGTGGATCACTCCGGAGCCGATTTGTGGGTCACATCAACCAATGTCCCGTACATCGAGCAGGGCGTGGCTTTCAGCGAGCGCAAGCTGAACCAGGTGCGGGCCATCCCGGGTGTGGGCGAAGCGCAAAAATACATTGCCCACTGGACCCAATGGAAGCGTTTCGACGGCAGCGAGGAATCGGTTCAGATCGTGGGCTTCAACGTGGATTCCACCATGGGCCGGCCCTGGAACCTGGTGGAAGGACGAGTGGAAGATCTCAAGACGCCGGACGCGATTATTCTGGATGAACTCTACAAAGAAAAGCTGGGCGTAAAGCGTGTCGGCGAAGTCTTTGAAATCCACGGCCGCCGGGCGCGTGTGGTTGGCTTCACCCACGGCATTCGTTCGTTTCACGACTTCGCCCTATGTCTTCACCAGCTTCAAGAATGCGCAAGACTTCGTCGGGCTGCGCGAGGACCAGACCTATTTTCTGCTGGTCAAGCTCGCGCCCGGAGCCGATCTGGAAACCGTTCGCAGCGCCATTCGCGGCAATGTGAAAGACGTTGAAGTCCTGACCAGTCACGAATTCAGCCGCATGACCCAGATTTACTGGATGTTTACCACCGGCGCAGGCGTGGCTGTATTGCTGGCCGCAGCCCTCGGACTGATTGTCGGATTCGTCGTCGTGGCCCAGACCATCTACGCCACCACCATGGACCATCTTCGCGAGTTCGGCACGCTCAAGGCCATGGGAGCCGCCAACAGCTACGTCTACAAGGTAATCATCCAGCAGGCCGCCATGAGTGCGGTGATGGGCTACGTGCTGGGAATGGCGGTAAGCGCATTCGTGGTGCGCGCCAGCCAACACGGAGGCGCAGCGATCCTGATGCCGTGGCAAATGGCGGTGGGAATGTTCTTCCTCACGCTGGCCATGTGCATCGGCGCGGCGCTGGTTTCGATCAACAAAGTTACGCGGCTTGATCCCGCGATCGTGTTTAAGGGCTAGGAGAGTTCAGGGGCTGTCATCCTGAGCGGAAGCAACCGATTCGCTTTGCGAATCGGTTGGTGGAGTCGAAGGACCCCTACCAGCTTCACGGGCGCGCGGGGTGATGAAGTGCACAGAGTGTTCATTGTTTCGATTTCGGAAGCGCAGCGGTGAAGCGGGTAGGGGCCCTTCGACTACGCAGCGACTTCGCGAAGCGAAGTCGCCGCTTCGCTCAGGGTGACAAAAGATATAGGAGTGAAAACCATGCAACCAGCCATCGCCGTACGTGCGGTAGAAAAAACCTATTCCGAAGGAGCCGCCGGCGTTCCCGCCCTGCGCGGCGTTGATCTGGACGTGCATCCCGGAGAACTGGTCATGCTGATGGGCCCATCAGGCAGCGGCAAAACCACTCTGCTCTCCATCATGGGTTGCATCCTTTCGCCGACCTCGGGGAGCGTGCGCATTGCTGGCAGGGAAGTCGCCGAGCTGAACGAGAAACAGCTGCCGGCGATCCGGCTCGAGCATATCGGCTTCGTATTTCAGGGATTCAATCTGTTCCCGACACTGACCGCCGGAGAGAACGTCGAGCTGATGCTCGACTTGAAGGGCATCCGCGGCGAAAAGGCAAAACGGCGCTCCCTGGAATTGCTGGAACAGGTAGGCCTGGCCGAGAAGTACGCCACCTTCCCTTCCGACTTAAGCGGAGGACAGAAGCAGCGCGTCGCCATCGCACGGGCACTTGCCGGCGACCCGCAGATCGTTCTCGCGGACGAGCCGACGGCAGCTCTCGATTCGCAAACCGGCCGCACCGTCATGGAGATGATGGCCCGCCTGGCGCATGAGCGCGATCGAGCCGTCGTGATCGTGACCCACGATTCGCGGGTATTGAGCTTCGCCGACCGCATCGTACGAATTGAAGACGGCCGAATTGCAGATAGCTCGCCTGTGAAGAAACTTCCCGAGTCGGAAGTTTCTCCGGAGCTGCTGACGCCGTCGGCCCTGCATGTGGACGGAATTCATATCGCGTAATGAGCTGGTTCAGACTTTTCGCTGGAGCATTCCTATGATTAGCAAACTAAGCAAGAAATCGGTTCTTCTGGTGGCAGTAGTAGCATTCACGCTGACGGTCGTGCTGGTGTCGGTCCACTCGCGGGCAGCCAACAACGTTAAGGCTGTCGTGTCGCATCCTTCTGCCGAACCCTTCCTGGTGGCGGGTCCAGGGCGGGTTGAACCTCTCTCGGAAAATATCCAGATCGGCTCCGAACTGAGCGGCAAAATCAAGTCGGTCAATGTGGAGGAAGGCGACACCGTTCGCAAGGGACAAGTGCTGGCAGTGCTGCAGAACGATGACTATCGCGCCGAAGTGCTTTCGGCCCAAGCCCAGGTCCTGGCGAAAGAAGCCACCCTGCGCAAAGTGGTCAACGGCGCTCGCACTCAGGAGCGCTCGGAAGCACTGTCAACCGTCCGAGCCGCCGAAGCCGTCATGAATAACGCCCGCTCCGAGATGGACCGCCGCCAGAAACTCTTCGACGCCGGCGTAATCTCGCGCGACGAATTCGAACGCTACGCCCGGGAATACGATGTGGCCAAAGCCAACTACCAGGAAAACGTCGAGCACCATTCCCTGGTGGACGATCACGCTCGCGAAGAAGACCAAAGCTTCGCCGAAGCCGACCTGCAGCTGGCCCGCGCCCAGTTAGAGCAGGCCCAGGCCAGATACGAAAAGACGCTGATCAAGTCTCCCATCGACGGCACGGTCTTGCGCAAACACCATCGCAACGGGGAAAGCGTCTCCAACTCCTCAACCGTGCCGGATCCGATCCTGACGGTGGGAGACAAAAACGTGCTGCGGGTTCGTATGGATGTTGACGAAACCGACGTGAACAAAATCCGGGTCGGACAAAAGGCCTACGTCACCGCCGACGCCTACGGCAAACAGAAGTTCTGGGGACAGGTAGTCCGCGTAGGAGAACTGCTCGGCCCGAAAAATGTTCGTACCGACGAACCGACCGAACACGTAGACAAGAAAATTCTCGAAACTCTGGTCGAACTCGACAAAGGCGTACAGTTGCCGGTCGGTCTCCGGGTGGATTCGTACATCGTAGGCGATGTCCCGAAGTAGCGAGAGTGCAGTTAACGTGTGGGGCGGGCGCCCTCGCCCGCCGCCTTTGACTTTGATTCTTCGCCGGCCAAGTCCCAGAATCCAATTCAAAAGCGGCGGGCGAGGGCGCCCGCCCCACACCCCAGGCTCTGGTCAACCGGCGGGATTCAGCTAAAATAAGGTCTTACAGATCAAGTTCTGAACTTACCTGGAGTAGTCCATGGCACAAGTATGTGAGATCTGCGGCAAGGGGCCGCAATTCGGAAACAACATCAGCCACGCCCATAACGTCACCAAGCGGCGCTGGAACGTAAACCTCCGGCCGGTGCACGCCAAAGTGGGCGCCGCCACCAAGCGGATCCGCGTCTGCACCTCCTGCCTGCGCAGCGGCAAAGTCGTCAAAGCGTAGTATCGGGCCGGGCTTTCCGTAGTCCCTTTATTTCTCGATCGAGTCATCCTGAGCGGTCTCTAGGACGTGAAGGATCTTTGCGCGGGCAGGCAAACACGTCACTTTTCGTATCACAATATATCGTGATACGATATATATAAGCGATCGAACATCTCTGCATGGAAAAAACTCTGGCCTTTCCTGACTATCAGGCGTTGGCGGAACTGCGCTATCAGGTTCGATTGTTTCTTCACTTCAGCGAGAAGGCCGCCCGGAAAATGGGCCTGGAACCGCAGCAGCACCAGTTGATGCTGGCGATTAAGGGCCTGCCGACAGGGATGCGCCCAACCATCGGGACACTGGCTGAACGAATGCAGATCCAGCACCACAGCACGGTCGAACTTGTGAACCGGCTGTCCTCCGGCGGCCTGGTGCGGCGGAGCCGCGCTGGTGAGGACCGGCGTCAAGTATTGCTGGGTCTCACCCCCAAGGGCGAAAAGATGCTGCGGGAATTGTCGATGGGTCACAAGGCCGAGTTGCAGCAGTCAAGGGCCGGCACTGGTCGCGGCCTTGAAACGGGCGATGCGTCCCACGAGGGCCCACTCCCCCCGGAACATCCTTCGGAGATCGGGAGCAGGCCAAGCGTGACAGAACTGACAGAACCAATTGACCCGTGGAATCGCAGCCACCGACACCCAGGTCGACGATACCGACCCTGACCGAACCCGCCCAATTCCGCATGGTGCTGGTCTCGTTCCTGGCGGCGGCAATTGGATTGATCGCCGGCGGCATCGCTTTCCTGCTGTACAAGCTGATCGGCCTGCTGACCAACATATCCTTTTACGGCCGCTTCGTAGCCGACTTCACCAGCGCGCGCCACAATCATCTTGGATTGTGGGTCATCCCGATTCCGGTCATTGGCGGACTGATCGTCGGAGTCATGGCCAAGTACGGGTCATCGAAGATCAAGGGACACGGCATTCCCGAGGCCATGGAGGCAGTGCTTTTCAACCGCAGCCGCATTCAGCCGCGGGTGGCGATTCTGAAGCCGATCTCGGCGGCCATTGCCATCGGCACCGGCGGTCCGTTCGGCGCTGAAGGTCCCATCATTCAAACTGGCGGCGCAGTCGGATCGCTGGTGGGACAGATCTTTCACACCACGGCTTCAGAGCGCAAAGTTCTGCTGGCGTGCGGAGCCGCGGCCGGCATGTCGGCAACTTTCAATACGCCGATCGCCGGCGTGATTCTTGCCATTGAACTGCTGCTCTTTGAGTTCAAGGCGCGGTCGTTTATTCCTCTGGTCATTGCCAGCACTCTGGCCACCGCGGTCCACATGCAGCTGCTGGGCGCCGGCCCGATGTTCACGGTTACGGCCATGGACTTCGGCATCCCGCGCGCTTTGCCGTTCTATCTGGTGCTGGGAGTGATTTGCGGTTTGGCGGCGGTCGGGTTCAGCAAATTGCTGTATTGGACTGAAGATCAGTTCGAGAAGCTGCCCATTGACGAACTCTGGTGGCCGGCCATCGGGGCCCTGGGGCTGGGCGTCATCGGCTACTTCGTGCCCCGGGTGTTAGGCGTCGGCTACGACACCATCAGCGACATTCTGAACGCAAATCTCGCCTTGAAGCTGCTGGTCGTGGTGATGCTGGCCAAGGCGGTGGCCCTGGTGATTTCGTTAGGTTCGGGAACGTCGGGCGGACTGCTGGCGCCCATGTTCATGTCCAGCGCCGCGTCTGGGCGGGGTGTTTGCCATGGGAATGAATGAGGTTTTTCCCGCTGCCCACCTCTCAGCCGGGGCATTTGCCCTGGTGGCCATGGGCGCGGTGTTTGGAGCAGCATCGCGGGCCGCGTTTTCCTTCATCGTCTTCGCCTTCGAAATTACCCGCGACTACAACTCGGTACTGCCCTTGATGCTGGTCACCGTTATTGCGGACGGCGTCGCCATCCTGCTCATGCCTAAGGCTTCCATCATGACGGAGAAACTGATCCGGCGCGGACTGCGCATCCACCAGGACTACGAAGCCGACGTGCTGCAGCAGATGGTGGTGTCGGAAACCATGGACCGTGAAGCGCCCACGACTTTCCGCCGAGATGCCGGTCCGCGAACTGGCCGAACGCATTGCCCGTCACGAACCGGAAGCAAGCCGCCATCAGGGCATGTTGCTTCTGGACGCGGAAGGCAAGCTGGCCGGAATCATCACGCGTGGCAGATATCTTGCGAGCGCTCGACGAAGATCCTTCCGGGGCCATGAGTTTGCTCGAAGCGGGAAGCCGCAAATTGATCGTGACCTATCCGGACGAAACCCTGCATGAAGCCGCCGCCAAGATGCTGCGCAATAACATCGGCCGCTTGCCGGTGGTTGATCGCAAAGATCCGCAGCGCGTAGTTGGCTATCTGGGAAGGCCAGGGATCATGGCCGCACGGCTGCGCCGCCTGGACGACGAACACGTGCGCGAGCCGGGCTGGGTAGCTAGGTTCCGCTGACGCTGAGGTCCCCCGGAAGTCTGTGCCGATCCGCGCCAGATCCTTCACCCGGCTAAAGCCGGGTTCAGGATGACGCCATAGTGGAAAGGAGTTACTCCGGGTCTTTCGCTGGTGGCGGCGATGTCGCGATGACTCTCTTCTGCGCCGCCGCGATCAGTGGCCGCAGCGCCTGCACCGAAACGCCCAGCGTGCCGCCGGAGAAGCCGTCGATATAAGCTTCGTTGATACCGATTACCTGGCCTTGCGAGTTGAATACCGGGCCGCCGCTGCCGCCGTGGGCGGTGGGAGCGTCATAGATCAGCTTGTCGCCGACCACATCTCCCAGATGCCCGCAAGTGGCCGACGGACGGATCAGCGACAGCGCTGCCAGTTCGTTGGCGGCGCCGATGTCGTCGTGGCGGTAAGCCAGGCGTTCGTACACAGCCGAGGGCGATTTCGCGACCATCCCCAGCACGCCCATGGGATAACCCACTACAGCGACCAACTCTCCCGGATTCGAAGCTCTCTCCGCCAGCGGCAGAGGGCGCAGCCGGCTGATGGCTTGCGAATTCTCGACCTTGAGCACGGCCAGATCGCCGTGCGCCGACAGCACCAGCGGCGTGATATCAACCGGCAGCGGGAATCCCGGGAAGAAGGCCACCAGCTTTTCCAGCTCCGGCTTGGCGCCCTTGCTGATCAGGACGTCAGACTTCGGCGTCTCCGTACCAGGGCTCGGCGACATGGCGATTCGTAGCCAGCAAGCCTTCCGCCACCACGAAGCCGGTTCCGGAAATGCGGGCGCGCAAGCGCGGGCCGGTGTCCCGGCATGGAGACGTGGTAAACGCCGTAGATGTAGCAGATCGAATTGCGATACCGGTTCAGGACCAGGGCCGGCATGGCCTGCTCCTGCTTCAGTTCATCCACATCGCGGGTCAGCTGATTGAGTTCTTCCTGGTGCTCGTTGGTGAAGCGCCGGACTGACCGGCGCGGGTATGGGAAGCGGCTCGGGCGGCGCATAGTAGTGCGCCATGACGCCGGTCCCGACGATCAGGAACACGCCCAGCACGACCTCGACCATCCGGGCCCAGGTGGTGACAGACCGGCTCTTCTTCCGATGAATGATGGTTCTCGACCATGAGGACGAACCGGCTGCGGCGGGCAAAATGGGGGAGGGAAATGCGTGTCCGCCGGGTAGACCTGTGACCTACTATTCTGCGGCCTGGGGCCGGGGTCTTCTAGGGTACGGAAGGTTATGTACGGGTGGACCTACGGCTCTTTGATTCCCAGGCGTTCGGACATCTCCTCATAGAGAAACCCCTCGCCCTGACGGTACGGTTGTACCCATTCGCCGTCAATGACAAATTGCGGGATGGCGCGTTTGCCGGTGCGGGCGACCACCTCGTCAGCGGCGCCGGGCGTGGATTCAATGTCAACCTCCTTGAATGGGATGTTGTGGCCCTGCAGAAAGCGCTTGGCGACGCGGCAGTCCGGACACCAGGGAGCAGAGTAGACGACGACTTCCATAGGCGAATTTCTTTGCGTCCTTTGCGCGGTTTTCTTTGCGTCCTTTGCGGTAAAGCCTTTGACCGCAAAGAGCGCAAAGGACTCCGCAAAGTTCGCAAAGAAAAGCCGCCAGCATAAGCTGACGGCTGATAGCTGAAAGCTCCTAACTAATTCTCGTACAACAACACGCCTTCGGTCTTCTCCGAATCCACCGGACGGTAGTACAGCTTCTGGCCGTCGAGGAAGACTTCGATGAACGCCGGGCGGGTGGTAATCGTGCCCTGGATCAGCGCCTCGGAGAGCGGATCTTCGATGTACTTCTGCAAAGCCCGCCGCAGGGGACGCGCACCGTAGCTGCGATCGCCCAGCGTCTGGCTCAGGATCCACTTCTTGGCCTCGTCGGTCACCGTGACCGTGATCGACTTCTGCGCCAGGTTCTGGTTCAGCAGGTTGACCATCAGTTCCAGAATCTGGATCAGGTCCTGCTCGCTGAGCGCGGTGAACAGAATGATCTCGTCCAGCCGGTTGAGGAATTCCGGGTTGAAGGTGCGTTTGACTTCGCCCTTGACCAGGTCTTCAACCTTGCCCGAAATCATGTCCTCATTGGTCGACTGGAAGCCCAGGCCCTCGCGCTTCTGCAGGTGCCGGGCGCCAATGTTCGAGGTCATGATGATGATCGTGTTCTTGAAATCCACCGTGTTGCCCAGGCCGTCGGTGAGCTGGCCGTCTTCAAACACCTGCAACAGGATGTTGAACACGTCCGGATGCGCCTTCTCGACTTCGTCGAGCAGGACGACGGAATAAGGCGCGCGCTTCACGCGTTCGGTGAGCTGTCCGCCTTCTTCGTAGCCGACGTATCCCGGAGGCGAGCCGATCAGCTTCGAGACCGAGTGCTTTTCCATGAACTCGGACATATCGAAGCGGACCAGCGATTTCTCGCTGCCGAACATGAACTGCGCCAGGGTGCGCGCGACTTCGGTCTTGCCGACGCCCGTGGGTCCGAGGAACAGGAACGAGCCGATCGGCCGGTTCGGGCTCTTGAGGCCGGCGCGGCTGCGGCGGATGGCGCGGGCCAAAGCGACGATGGCTTTGTCCTGCGAAATGATCCGCTTGTGCAGCTCTTCTTCGATGCGCAGCAGCTTCTGCGACTCTTCTTCTTTAATCGAGGTGATGGGCACGCCGGTCCAGCGCGATACCACGTCCTCGATGTCCTCCCGACCGACAACGCCGGTGGAGGATTCATCGAGGTGATATTTTTCGCGAAGAGCGCGCAGGTTCTCGCGCTCCTTGCGTTCCTCATCCGAGTAGAAGCGCGCCTTCTCGAACTCGTGGTTCGCGATGGCGTTCTCCATACGGTGGACGATGAACTTGATGCGCTTCTGGACTTCGGTAATGTCCTCGGGCAGCGAAGTCTGGCGCAGCTTTACCCGCGCTCCGGCTTCGTCGATCAGGTCGATGGCCTTGTCCGGCAGGAAGCGGTCCGGGATGTAGCGATTCGAGTGCGATACGGCGAAGTTGATGGACTCGTCGGTGTAAGTGACGGCGTGGAACTTCTCGTACCGGTCTTTGATCCCGAACAGAATCTTGGTGGCGTTGGCCTCATCCGGCGGCGGAACCTTCACTGCCTGGAAGCGGCGCTCCAGCGAGCGATCTTTTTCGATCGACTTGCGATACTCGCCCGGAGTGGTGGCGCCGATGCACTGAATTTCGCCGCGCGACAACGCCGGCTTCAGGATGTTGGCCGCGTCGAGCGAGCCCTTCCGCCGAGCCTGCGCCTACCAGCGTGTGCAGCTCGTCAATGAAGATGATGGAATTCTGCGATTCCATCAGTTCCTTCATGATGGTCTTCAAGCGCTCTTCAAACTGGCCGCGATACTTCGTGCCGGCGACGATCAGCGAAAGATCGAGTCCCAGGATGCGCTTGTCGGCCAGGAACGACGGAACTTCGCCGTCCGCGATGCGCTGCGCCAGTCCTTCGACGATGGCGGTCTTGCCGACACCGGGCTCGCCGATCAGCACCGGGATTGTTCTTGGTGCGGCGGCACAGAATCTGAATCACGCGCTCGAGTTCGCCGTCGCGTCCCACCAGCGGATCGAGCTGGTTGTCCATGGCGGCCTGGGTCAGGTCGCGGGAAAACTCGCTGAGCAGTGAAGATTCGCGCTGACGCTGCGGCGCTGATTTCTCCTGGCTGCTGCGCGCCAGTTCCTCGCGGATGGTCGAAAGCCTCAGACCACGCTCGTGCAGAATTTCAGCCGCAAAGCACTTTTCTTCTCTCAGTAAACCCAAAAGCAAATGCTCGGTTCCGATGTGCTTGTGCGAAAGCCGTTCCGCTTCTTCCGCGGCATAGGCCAGAACCCGCTTGCACTCATTACTTAATGGAAGATCAACCGAGGTCGAAACTTTTTCCCGGATCGTGGTGTGTCCTTCAATCTGCTTGCGAATGGATTCGACCGAAGCATGCGAACGCAGGAATCGGTTGGTCAGGGCTTTGTCTTCGCGCAGAAGTCCCAGCAACAGGTGCTCGGTCTCAATATAAGGAGACCCGAACTGGCTGGCTTCGTAGCGCGCAAAAAAGATAACGCGCCTCGCTTTTTCCGTATAACGTTCAAACATAAAGCCCTACCCCCTTGGCTCTACTGAGGACCGAGGTTTCTGCTTGTAGCCCCAACCCTGGGAAACCACCTGCCCTCATTCATTATTGCAATCAACCTGCCAACCCGTCTATGGCCCGGAAGCGCCGGTAGAACATCCTTTCACGTTACCAAAGAGACCCGTGTCAACTTCTCGTCGGCGGCAATCCTTTGCGAACTTTGCGGAGTCCTTCGAACTCTTGCGACTACAAAGACTTTTCCGCAATTGCCGCCACGATACTCTGCTGGACGCAAACAAGATTCTGTCAATTTCCGTCACCCTAGCCAGAAAGCGTCTCCGGCGCGACCTCTTCCATTCGCCCGCGCTGCAAACGCAACACCCGATGGCAGCGGCGCGCAAAGGCAAAATTGTGGGTGGCAATGAGAGAGGTCAGCTGGTAGTCGCGATGGAGCCGGGCAATCAATTCAAAAACCGAGTCCGCTGTGCGGCTGTCGAGGTCTCCGGTAGGCTCATCCGCCAGCAACAACTTGGGCTGGGTGATGAGCGCCCGGGCCAGAGCCACACGCTGCTGTTCACCGCCGGAAAGTTCTCCCGCCCGGTGATGCGAGCGCTGCTCCAGACCCACCTCGTGCAGCCATCGCGAAGCTTCTCCCTCCGCCTTCGCCTTGGGAAGACCCCTCAGCAAAAGCGGCATGGCCACGTTTTCCAGTGCCGTAAATTCCGGCAGCAGGTAGTGGAACTGCCAGACGAAACCGAGTTCATGATTTCGGAACCCGGCCGCGTCATCTTCTGAAAGCGAACTCAAGCGCAAGTGGGCGCAGTATACGTCACCCGCAGAAGCACGATCAAGAGCGCCGAGGATGTGCAACAAGGTACTCTTGCCCGATCCCGACTCTCCAACGATCGCCAGCATTTCTCCCCTGGCTACCTGGAAGGACAAATTTTCAAAGAGCACCAGATCCGACTCGCCGGAGCGAAAAACTTTCTTCAGACCTTCGACGCGCAGGATCGTTTCCTGTTGACTTAGATGCAAAAGGTTGGCTCCTCGGCTCAAGGCAGCTTCCAGCTGCTAGCTTCTGGCTGCTAGCTTTCGTTCGAGGCTGCACGCTCATTAAAACATGAACGCCGCGGCGGAAACCTTCTGCTCCCCATTTTGGGAAGCGTCTATGAAGCAAACCTTAAGCCCGATTTTCAATAAATACGACATGACGATGGTCACAAACCTGGCCGAGGGTCACTCGTAGCGCAGAGCTTCCGCGGGAAGAATCCGCGCCGCCGACCAGGAGGGATACAACGTGGCGATCAGGGAAATCCCGATGGCGACCAGCGCGACCAGAGCGCCATCGATGGCGCGCGGAGCGAAGGGCACGTAGTCGATCGAGTAAACTTCGGGCGCGAGCGACAGCAAGTGATAGTGGCCTCCCGCCCAGGACAGCGCGTAGCCGAGCACCAGCCCAATCGCCGTACCGATCACGCCAATCAACAATCCTTGCGTGATAAACAAACGGCGCACCTGCGACTTGCGCGTGCCCATCGACATGAGCACGGCGATGTCGCGAGTCTTCTCCATCACCATCATGGTGAGCGAGATCAGAATATTCAGGGCGGCCACGAACACGATCAGGCCGATGGTAATGAACGTGACCAGCCTCTCCAGCCGCAGGGCGCGGAACAGGGCCTTGTTCTGCTCCATCCAGTTGGTGGTCATGAAGCCTTTGCCGGCGGCCTGTTCGATCTGCTGGGAGATCTCTCCCGCCTGGTAGATGTCGTCCACCTTGAACTCGAGCACCGTGATCTGGTCGCCCAGGCCTTCAAGATTTTGCGTGTCGGAAAGACGAGTGAACGCCCAGGAACTGTCGTAGTCGAAGAAACCGGAATTGAAAATCCCCACCACGCGGAAGCGGCTGTACTTCGGAACCAGCCCAAACGGAGTGAGTTCGCCCTGCGGACTGGTCACCAGCACCACCGAATTCAACGTGGCGCCCAGGTCTTCCGCGATGTCCTTGCCCAGAACAATCGGCGGCATCGAGGCCACGCGCTCGTGCACCGAGTCCAAATCATCCGGAGATTTTTCAGAACCTGGAGCAGATGCGTCGGAAGCTCCTCCGGCCGTGTGGGGGCGGGTCTCCGACCCGCCCATGCCGGGTCGAAGACCCGGCTCCGCACTGCGCTGTACCCTCCTCCAACGGATCCATCGAACCAATCTTCACCGTATCCAGCAGATCGCTGACCTTGCGCTCATACGCCGGGATCATCCCTTTCAACACAGCCCCGCGGGCACGAGGTCCGCGCGAGATCAACACCTGCTCGTAAATCGCCGGCGCCGTGCCCACCACATGCGGCTGCTTCGACAACCGCTCCATCAGCGGACGCCAGTCTTTGATCCCGTCACTCTCAACGCGCAAGAGATTGATATGCGAAGTCGAGCCCAGCAGCCGGTTCTGCAGGTCCTGCCGGAATCCATTGTTGATGGCGAGGGCCACCACCAGCGAAGCCACTCCGGCAGCAACTCCAGCGATGGAGATGCCGGTGATCACGCCAATGACAGCCTGGCGGCGCTTGGCGCGCAGGTAGCGAGTCGCGATGAAGAGTTCAAAGCGCATAGAAGAAGCTATCAGCTTTCAGCCTCAGCTCAGCTGATTCGATTATAGGGCCGGATTCAGCCCGCCCGAGTTTGTCATCCTGAGCGCAGTCTTTCGTTCGGCGAAGCCGGACGAAAGCAAGCGAAGGACCTCTGTATTTCTCGCCACCTTCAAGTGCAGTATCCCAGCGCCAGAGCGCATCAACCGATCCGGCAGGTTTCTGACTCCGCTAACGTCCGGAATGCATAGGTCCTTCGTCGGGTGCCCTTCGCTACGCGAAGGACTCCACTTCCTCAGGATGACAGCGCTTAATGCTACCAGCCTCTCCGCCCACGCCAGTTTTATGGCAAAGTAGATAGAAGATGGCCGAATCCCTCGACCCGAATCTTCCTGACCCGAGGCTTGCTGAACAAAAAGCTCCTGCATCCAAACTCCCGGCTGGCCGCATTGCGTTCACCTATCCCGACTTCACCATTTACCAGGCGGCGCGATTCTTCATCGTGGCGGCGCTCGAGATGCAATCGGTCGCCGTAGGTTGGCAGATGTACGAAATCACCCGGCGGCCGCTCGATCTCGGCTTGATCGGCCTGGCCCAGTTCCTGCCGGGCATGCTTCTTGTTTCTGGTCTCGGGACATGTCGCCGACCGCTTCGACCGGCGCAAAGTCGTCACGCTGTGCTATGTCGGCTTCGCCGTGTCCTCAGGCGCTGCTCTGGGCGATCGCCTGGCGAGGCAGTCGTTCCGTCGGTCTGATCTATGCGGCAGTTGTGCTGGTGGGCGTGGTGCGCGCCTTCAATGCACCAGTCAGCCGGGCGCTCCTGCCGCAACTGGTTCCGGAAGAGCATTTTCCCAACGCCGTGGCCTGGAACGCCAGCATCTTTCAGGCGGCCACCATCCTGGGACCATCGATCGGCGGATTTCTGTACGCTCTCTCGCGGCGGACCGTCCGTCGTGTACGCGACCGCCGTGGTCACCAGCCTCGCAGCAGTATTCTCCACGCTTCGCATCACACTTCAGACCCAGGCGCGGGCGCGCGAGCCGGTCAACTGGAACACCGTTCTGGCCGGCTTCCACTACATCTGGAGCCACAAGCTGGTGCTGGGCTCGATCTCACTCGACATGTTTGCCGTACTGCTGGGAGGCGCGGTGGCGTTGCTTCCGATCTATGCCAGCGAAATTCTCAAGACCGGACCCTGGGGTCTGGGCCTGCTGCGCAGCGCCCCGGGTATCGGCGCGACTGCCATGGCGATCCTGGTGGCGCACCGTCCCCTGCGCCGCCGCGCCGGCCTCACCATGTTGTGGTGCGTGGGCGGATTCGGAGTCTGCACAATTATCTTCGGCCTCTCGCGCAGCCTGGCGCTCTCTCTGGTGGCATTGTTCCTGCTCGGAGCCTCGGACATGATCAGCGTGATCATCCGCTCCATCCTGGTTCAGCTGGCCACGCCCGATGAAATGCGCGGCCGGGTGAATGCGGTGGACATGATCTTTATCGGAGTCTCAAACGAACTGGGACAGTTTGAGTCCGGTTTGACCGCGCACTGGTTCGGAACCGTGCCCGCTGTAGTGCTGGGAGGAGTAGGAACGCTGGTGGTAATTGGAATATGGGCCTGGGCCTTCCCAGAACTGCGTAACGCCGACCAAATCACAGAACTGAGAACCGAGAACTAAGAACCGGGAACAGGTATTTAAAAATCAGTTCTCGGTTCTCAGTTTCCAGAGGGACTGTGGTCTTGAGTTATTTGCCCCGAATCACCGTCTTCGCCGAACTCATGTTGTCAAAGCGGTCGTAGACCCGCACCACGACAACATGCTCGGAGGACATCTTTCCGCGCCGCAGGCACCGCCACCTGAAAGTCATAGCTCGCGGATTTCGAATCCGCCAGCTGACCCACCGGTTCCACGTACTGCCAGTCGGCTGCGTCCACCGAATATTCGGCGCGCTTGATGTTTGAAAATCCATCGGTGGCACGGAAGCTCACATGGATTTGCGCGCCTTCCACCGATGCCTTGAGGTCCTCAATTCGCGGCGGCGTGGTGTCCACTTCGAAGCGGGCGCTGTCCCGGGTCGAGGTGAGCGCCTGCCCGGGAGAATGCGACGGCGCATCCGAAGCCAGCACCTCGACGGTGTAGCCGCCATCCGGAAGCAGCGAGGCGTCGAAGGAATAAAACTTGTCGGTCAGATTGTCCTTCAGCAGCAGCCAGCGGGTTTCGCCGTCGCCCCGGTAAAAGACCGAGTAAACCATCTGGTCGTCGTTGTCGTCGTGGACCGTCCACTTCACGCCGATGGAATCGGAGTCGCGAGTGCTGGGCGGCGGCGCATCGAAACGTATCGGCGGAGTGCCCGCTCCCCCGCTGGTGTCCGGAATGGCGACCGGCTTGGGCAGCGGCTGGTAACGCACGCCCACCTGCACGCTGACGTCGTCGAAGTCGGGAGCGACGTTCTTGGGCAGGTAGTTCAGCAGCACGCTGTCCACGCTGGGGGCGGGATTGCCGGCATGCAGCACGGCCTTCCACTGAATGAAACGCGCCGGCGGGACATTCAATACCGGATCTTTCTGCAGATCGACCGGCGTCCACGGACTCCAGTTGCGGTCGGGATTGTCCACATTGCCGCTGCGCGCAAAAAGCTCGACCTTGCCGGCTCCGCGCAACTCGGCGCGTCCCCAGCGGGAGAAGACCTTGCCGTCGAACACATCGCTCTCGTAACTGCCTTCGGATTCCGGAGACCCGCCCAGCAGAAACACTTTGCCGAGATTGCTGGTCGAAACGTAGAGCCCGCCGCCCGGAGCCTCGGCGAAAGCGGTGACCTGGGTGGCGCTGGCCTTGAGCAGATCGACGAAGCGATCTTCGCCGGTGATGGCAAAAATATGGCCGCGATTTCCCGTCCCCGCCAGCAGGCGTCCCGCCGGATCGAATGCCAGGGCGTACACCAGGTCGTCACGCGAAGTCCAAATCCGGCTGGGAGAGCCGTCGGGCGCGATACGGTAAATTTCCGAACCGCCGCTTGCGCCGGAGCCGGGCAGCGGGATGCTGCTCACCAGAGCCGACGGGGAAGGATTCACATTCAGCACCACCATGCCGGGTTGCGCCGCTCCGCCCGCAGGCGCGGGCGTCAGGCGTCGTTACCGGCGACGGGAAAATCGACGGAGTGACTCCGGGCGTTTCTCTCCAACCCCGGCGGCGTAAATATTTCCCGCCTTGTCGATGGCCAGCGCGGTGATTTCTTTCTTCGGCGCGCTGTAAAGCACGAAACCTTCGCCGCTGGGCTTGATCTGGTAGACCAGTCCGCTGCCATCCGAGCCGGCGATCAGATTGCCTTTGGCGTCCACCGTCAACACCCGAATGTGAGCTTCGTCGCTTTTGAAGAAGACGGAGTGCTCCCCCTTGGGAGTCACGCGAAAGATTTCGCCATGATCGCCGGTCGCGACATACAGGTTGCCGGAACTGTCGAAAACCAGGTCCCAGATGTATTTCGTGCCGGGATCGAAATATACCGAAGCGGAAAATTCGCCGGCCGGTTTGGTCTTGTCCGGTCGGCCGCGCCCGCCTGGCGCTCAATGCGATACACCTTGCCGTCGGGATTGGTAGCGGCATAGAGAACGCCGTTCTTGTCCAGCGCCAGCGCCTGCACCTGCAACTCCTGGGGCTCGAAGATGCTGGAAGACTGTCCCTGCGGAGTGATGCGGTACACCCGGGCGGGCGAGCCCGTAGCGGCATAAAGATTTCCGCTCGGGTCGGCTGCGATCGACCAGATATAAGTGGATGGAGTGGTAGAGATCGCCTTGAAAGCCGGAGCGAGTTCGAGCCCGCCCATGCTGCGAATCGCCACCCCCGCCGCCGATCCCTTGCTCAGGTCTTCAAACTTCGATTGTTCCCAGGTGCGCGTGCCTTCGCCGGATGCGAAGCGGGCCGTAACTAGTATAGAGATAAGAACGAGGAAGAATTGCTTACGCAGAAGGATTGCCAATTTGTTACCTCATCGCCGATCTAGAGCGGAAGAATTCAGACTATCACGGAGCCCTGCAGCACCGCCCCAGTGCGGTGCGTCGCTCGCAACACCCTGTCATCCTGAGCGCAGTCTTTCGACCCGCGAAGCGGGACGAAAGCAAGCGAAGGACCTGTGCATTCCGCGCCACCTTCCAAAGCGTGTCTGCTCAACTCCAGCATGCAGGTGTGTCGGCAGATCTGGTGGGGTTTGGCGTTGCTGGCGCCGTCAATGCAGAGGTCCTTCGTCGGGAGCCCTTCGCGGAGCGAAGGGCTCCGCTTCCTCAGGATGACAGGCGAACTGCGGAAGCACGAGCGGGACGCCCGCGCCACATTATTTGATCGTAATGGTCAGCACCTGCGCGCCCGCGACCACGTAGTCCAGCGGTCCGGTGGCAGCTTCGTTCACCGAAGACTCGCCCTGCACGATCATTTCCTGGGTGCCGCGCATGCTGTCCATCACATTCATGATGGAAAGCGGCAGCGTGGGCATGACCTTGTCGGCGACCATGGCTTCCGGATCGGCCTCGAGCAGCGACACGTAAACGCGATTGTTGACGTGCTGTTTGTTCAGCAGCGCGATGGTCGACGCCAGGTCCATCTTGCGGCCCAGCAGCGGGCTGGCGCGGCGAATACGGTCCAGGGTGTCGCCATCGCTGACCAGAATGCGCAGCGGGCCCTTGGAGGTGGAGGTCGGAATGTGAATCGGAATCTGGTGCAGGATCACTTCGCCGCGGTAGGGACGCAGCACGGTTTCGATGGTGATCTCGTCTCCCGGCCGGGCCTCGATCAGGTCGGTGCGGGCGCCCTCCAGGCGGGCCCAGCGGCGTTCGCGGATCAGGTCGAAATCGAGCTGCACGCCGCGAATGCCCGGCACGTTATACGGGTTGTCGTAAATGCCGCTGAAGCGTTCCCCCAGCGACAGCGCCGCCATGACCGCGGCCGGCTGTCCGCCGTCCGACGGGGCAAACATGTTCTGCACCGTGACGTCGGGATATCCGTTCACGCTGATCCGGCCGTTCATGCGGTAGGTGGTGTCTTCGCCGTACTCGTTCACTCCGTGCAGCGCGTTGAATACCGTGGCCATCATGGCCAGCGGGCTCAGGTTGGCGTTGTTCAGCACTTCGTAGTGAAACTGTTTGTTCGCCGCTCCGCCGTGAATATTCAGGGTGACCGGAATCATCTCCGGCTGCTTGCCAAACTCTCCCAGAATGCCGGTGTGGCGGTCCTGCACGAAAGCGCCGACCGGTTCGGTGGCATTTACGATTTTGAAAGCATTGAGCGGCGAAGGCAGCGTGGCCAGCACTTCCGCCTTGGTCATGGGCAAATCCACCATGCCAAATTGCAGCAGGGGATGGCCGCAGGCCAGCAGGTGCTGCGCATCCATGTAGGTGACCGTGCAGGTGGCCGCGATGTCCATGTCGCCGCGCACCAGAATCGCGCTGATGGCAGATCCCGGTTCCAAAGGTTCGGGCTGCTTGCTTTCGCTGACCGAGCCCACTCCCATGACCGGCACGATTCCCTGCCCTCGCGAACTGGGGAGCAAAGCGCTGCATGGTTTCCTGCGAGAATCCGCTGAACACCAGCGGAGCTTCAATCGGCTTCAGGTAGTTGGCATAGTCCTTGGTGGCAAAGCTCTCGGCACCGGGACCCGACGTCCGGGTGGGCGTGTGAACCGCAGCCTCGGCGTTGCTCGTGCTGCTTCCCGGGCTGCGATCCATGGCGTTGATCTCGAGCATCTCGGCGATAGGGGTCACGCCGGCGATCGGTTCCTTGGAGAATTCGCCGATGCGGAAGGCCAGCGCCCCAGCCAGTTTGCCGTTCAGATACACCGGGCTGCCGCTCATGCCGGCGACCACTCCCGTATATTCCGCTTTCTCGCCCGACAAACGCACCAGGATGATGTCTCCCTTGGGGCCGTTGGCGTTTCTCAGAATTCCGAGAACTTCCACTCCCATGGACTCCGGCTTGGTGCCCTGAAACACGGTGTAGGCAACGCCGTGCATCCCGGCGTGGATCTCGCTCACGGGAATGGTTTCAACCGGTTTGGGGGTTTGGGCCTGGATGGTTGCGGAAACGAGGACGGCTATGACGCTGGAGAAGAGTGCACGTCTCATGAATTTGACCTGGAGCAACGATGCTCCGCCGACCAAAAAGCTACACTTCGCGCTTTGTACGTGGTTTGCCGGTGGGAGAGGAGCTGAAAAAGCGACAGCTGAGGCCGTGCAAAACATCCCAATCGCGAAGCCCTGCGTCTATACTAGCATAACGATTTTCCGAGGAATTCCATGTTTTCGATTGACCGGAGTAGAACTTCGAAGCCTTTTGGCCGCCAAATCCTTACTATCCCATTGATGATGTTGGTTTTCCTCCTCCTGACCTTGGGCGTGCCCCGACTTTTAGCTCAGGACCAGTCAGCCCCTGCCGCCAGCGGGCAAAAGCAGGACGCGCCGCCGGAAGCTGGCGGGCCCCAGAACGACGTTGGGCCCTATGCCATTCCGAAGAAGAAAGAAGAGCCGCCTCCGCCGCCTCCACCGGCAAAGCCGAAAAAAGTCGAGGGCATGCCGGACTATTCCATCAAGGCCGACGTCTCGCTGGTCAACGTGGATGTTCTGGTCACGACCAAGGACGGCCAATTCATCCCCGGCCTGAAGAAAGACAACTTCCGCGTGATGGAAGACGGTGTCCAGCAATCGGTAGTCGACTTCGATATTTCGCAGGCGCCGATCACCGCCGTGCTGCTGGTCGAATTTGCCTCCACCAACTACTACTTCATGGTGGACGCGCTGAACGCCAGCTACGCCTTCGCCAACGCCCTCAAGAAGAATGACTGGGTGGCGGTGATTTCCTACGACATGAAGCCGCATATCCTGGCCGACTTCACCCAGGACAAGCAGGCAGTCTACGGCGCGCTGAATCAGTTACGAATTCCGGGATTCGCCGAGACCAATCTGTTTGACGCCCTATATGACACGCTGGACCGGGTGGACCAGATCGAAGGCCGCAAATACGTCATCCTGGTAACCACCGGCGTCGACACCTTCAGCAAGCTCACGCTCGACCAGATCACGAAGAAAATCAAGTCCACGCATGACGTCACTATCTTTCCCATCAGCGTGGGATTTGCGGTGCGCAACTACTGTGAAACTCACAGCTGCGGTTACACCCATGGCATGGGCATCCCGGTCGGCGAAATGGATTACCTGCAAGGCGACAACGAAATGAACACCTTTGCCCGCCTGACCGGAGGACGCGCTTACTTTCCGCGATTTCAGGCCGAACTGCCGGAGATCTTTCACGATGTGATCGGCGACATTCGGAACCAGTACAACCTGGCCTACCACCCCACCAATCCCAAGCTCGACGGCACTTACCGCAAACTAAAAGTGGAGGTCGTCGCTCCCGATGGGGGCCAGTTGAAAGTGAAAGACCAGAAGGGCAAGGACGTGAAGTACAACGTGGTCGCCCGGGAAGGTTACACCGCAAAACACACCGTGGAATAAGTGCTGTGTGGGGCGGGCGCCCTCGCCCGCCGCTTTTGAAGTTGGTTTCAGGTTTTGGGAATCTCGGGACGCAAAACAACAACCTTCAACGGGGGCGGACAAGAGTGTCCCCCCCACCAGCTAGTGGACGTGGGCGATCGCATCCAGCAGAAAGAGCATCCCTGCTCCCAGAAAGACGACCAGTGCCATTTTCCCTCCGGGCTCGCGATTGACCTCGGGCATCAGGTCCGAAGCTGCCACGTAAATCGTCACCCCAGCAGAAAGCGGCAACCCGTAACTGACTTGATGGCGGAACATCGCCATGGTCAGCACTCCCGCCAGGGTTGAAGCACCGAGCAGCACCGAGGCGCCCCAGGCAATACCCCGGCTTTGCCCGCTCGCCAGCATGACCGACGCAATCGTGAATCCTTCCGGAATCTTGTGCAGGAAGATGGCCAGAAAGATGACCCATCCCAGCCAGTTCGAAACAATAAAACCGGAAGCGATGGCGATGCCGTCGAAAAAAGTATGGATGACCAGCCCCATAAGCACTGAGTATCCCCGGTGACCGTGGACGAACGCATCCTTATGCGTTTCCTCGCCGAAGTGGAAGTGGGGCGTAACCGTATGTTCGAACAAGTGAACCAGAAGATATCCGGCCAGAACGAGGATGGGGGCGCTCTTGCCCTGGAGTTCCAGGCTGGCCGGGAAAATCTCTACAATCGCGGTCGCCAGCATGAATCCCGCGCCCAACGCGACGAAGTATTTGAGATAAGAACGGTCCCAGTTTTTCTGGACAATAATGGCGCCGCCAAAAACGTTGGCCGCCGCCGCCGTGAGACCGAGCAGAATGCTGAGGAGAATGGGGTGCATGTACGCGGGCGATGATAACAGCTTCCGCGTCTCAGCTAAGCTGCGGGACGAATCACTCCAATCAGTCCGTTCAGTATCTTCCCCAGTTCGGCCGACTTGTCCAACAGGTCCTTCCCGTGCTCTGGGGGAAAGTACGCCAGCTTCTGAGCAATCATCAGCTGAGTTTCAACTTCGACCAGCGACCCTCGCGCCCGCGCCAGGAAGTAATGAAATTCGCTGGCTGAGAAACGGGCTTGTCCTTCGGCAATGTTGGTAGGAATACCAACCGCTGCTCTCCGGACCTGGCTGGCCAGTCCATACAGTTCGTCTCGCGGGAACGCTTTGCTGGTCCGGTAAACGTCCATAACAAAATCCATGGCTTTTTGCCATGCGATCAGGTCGCGGTATGACTGCCCCATAAAGTAATCCTCCTGGGGACGATCATGCCTATCTTCCGGTTCAAAAGATGTGACGCATGAACACTGAGAACAAAAAACTGAGATCCGAGAACTGGTTTGTTGTCAGTTCTTAGTTCTCGGTTCTCAGTTTCAAAACGGGACTTAACCGCTGTGGCGAATGTGCATTACGTCGCCGTCCTGCACGATGTAGTCTTTGCCCTCGAGACGCAGAGTGCCTTTGGCGCGAGCGTTGGCTTCCGAGCCAGCTTCGAGCAACTGGTCCCAGCGAATGGTTTCGGCGCGGATAAAATGTTTCTCCAGATCGGAATGAATCGCGCCGGCGGCTTCGACGGCACGGGTACGGACCGGAATCGTCCATGCGCGGCACTCGTCCTCTCCGGCGGTGAAGAAGGAAATCAGTCCGAGCAGCGAGTAGGTGGTACGAATCAGGCGGACCAGCCCGCTTTCCCTTAAGCCATAGCTCCCGAGGAACTCGGCCGCATCCGCGTCGCTCATCTCCGCGAGTTCCGCTTCCACTTTTCCGCAGATCGCGGACGCCGATGCGTTGGGGCGCGACGCCACCTCAGTCAGGTTGTACTTGCCAATCGCGTTTTCGAGATCGTTCCCTAACTCCGTGCTCTCGCCGACATTGAGGACGTACAGAATCGGTTTCTCGCTGAGGAACATGAATCCGCGCAGACGCTTCTTGTCCTCTGGCGTCATCTCCATTTCGCGAAGCGGACGCTCGGTTCCCAGATGAGTGTTCGCCCGTTTCAGGAGATCGTTTTCCTTCTCCAGTTCTGGAGTGCGCATTTTCTTGAGATCTTTTTCCAGGCGCTCCAGCCGTTTTTCGATTTGCCCCAGGTCGCTGACCATCAGGTCGAAATCAACATTCTTGATGTCGCGAAGGGGATCAACAGGTCCGACGTGCGGGATGGACGGATCCTCAAAGGCGCGAACCACATGGGCCAGCGCGTCTACATTGCGCAAGTGTCCGACGTAGGCGCTCTCTTTAAGCGCCTCCTGGCCGATGGCGCCAACATCCACATATTCGACGGACGCGTGGGTAAGCTTCTTTGGGTTGTAGAGAGCCGCCAGACGGTCAAGGCGCTCATCCGGCACCTTGGCCACGCCGATGTGGGCCTCGCGCGGGTTGGCGTATGCCTGGTCGGAAAGATGTGCCTTGGTGAGAATGCGAAATAGAGAAGTCTTGCCTACCTGGGGCAGGCCAATAATGCCAGTTTTCATATGATGGAAAATGAGACAGAAAGATGATAACAGTCAGATCAGGTTAACGATCGCGCCACCAGGTAAGCTGCCACCAGGCCAAGCAGGATCACTCCACTCTCGATTCGCGTGGACCAATGATGCAGGGCATCGAACTGCACCCGAGCGGGAAGGTCAGCCGGCGCCGCATCGATCTCTCCCATCGAGGCCCTGAGCGCATCCATGCGCGGAATAACGCCGAACTGCGAGATCAGAGTAAGCAACAGCATCAGGCAGATGAGAACATTCCGTGGGGCGAAAAGGTGGGCTTCACCGGTGCTCAGTCGGCTGAGTAGCAGCGAACTGGCCAGAAACACCACGGCGGAGACCATACCCATCCAATGCAGAATTCCCAGCGAACGTCCCACCACCGAACCGGCCAGTTGACGGGTAGGCAGCACCGAAAAGGCAGTCTGCGCAACCACCGGGAAAAATATCAGACCGCCCAGCCAGACGATCAAAGACAGCAGCATAAGAAAACGAAGAAGGGACATAACGGGAGATCATTATGAAGGGGGAGGAGCGGGAAAGCCAGCGAAGCTGAGAACCGAGAACTGAAAACTAACAACTGATTTTGTCAGCCCGTTGTTCGACTGTGCCGCGTCCTAAACCGGCACCCGCACACCCTCCACGATTTCCCGCATCAACTGCTCGGCCTGCTCGGATTTCTTCAGCGTAGAAGAGTAGCGGCCATTCACCGCGACGCGGTGAGCGAAAACGGAAACCACCAGCGGCTTGAAATCTTCCGGAACGCAGAAGCTTCGGCCGTCCAGAAACGCCATGGCCTGCCCGGCGCGGTAGAGCATCTGGGACCCGCGCGGCGACACTCCCAAAGAGAACTGCTCCGACTCGCGGGTGGCTCGGACAATCGCCAGCACATATCCCACCAGCGATTCATCCACTCTCACCTGGGTGACAGCCTGCTGCATTTCCAGAACATCGGCGCCGGTCAGCACTGGCTCGAGAAGCTCCAACTGGGCCGTGCCAGCCTCGGAGCGCAGAATCTCGCGCTCCGAATCGCCATCGGGATAACCCATCCGCAGCCGCATGAGGAAGCGATCCAGTTGCGACTCGGGCAAGGGATAGGTCCCGTGATGCTCGATCGGGTTCTGGGTAGCGATCACCAGAAAGGGCTGTGGGAGCGGGTACGAATGCGAATCCACCGTGACCTGGCCCTCGTTCATGGCCTCGAGCAGCGCGGATTGGGTCTTGGGAGTCGTGCGATTGATCTCGTCGGCCAGCAGGACGTTAGTGAAAATCGGGCCGCGCTTGAACTCGAACTGCTGCTCGATGGCGGAGTAGATCGAGATACCAAGAACGTCCGCCGGCAGCATGTCGCTGGTGAACTGCACCCGCTGAAAGCCGCAGTCAATGGCCCGCGCCAATGCCTGCCCGAGCGTCGTCTTGCCCACCCCAGGAACGCCTTCGATCAACAGGTGTCCGCGAGCCAGCACCGAGACCAAAGCGAGCCGGATAACATCATCCTTGCCGCGAATCACCTTGCGCAACGCGTTTTCCAGCTGCGTCGCACGATGGGACACGGCAATGGCTATTTCAGGCGACATCGAGAAATTTTACTATGCGATTGCAGCGGTTGAGGTGGGCGGAAGACGTTACGAACGTCACAAGCAGGCGTCGGACGTCAGACCTCGGACCTCAGCCTCGGACGTACTTGCTGAGGTCCGACGTCCGAGGTCCGACGACGCCTCACCTCATAAACTCTGCCGGCCTTCCGGTCAGGCGCTCGATGCGCTTGGCGATCGGCGGGTGAGTGGAGAACAGGTTGCCAAAGTTCATGCCTAACAGCGGCTGAATGATGAAAAGGTGGGCCGTAGACGGTGTTCCCATCATCGGCACGCGACGCGAGTAGGCATCGAGCTTGGCCAATGCGCTGGCCAGCGCGTAGGGATTGCCGGTAAAGTGTGCGCCGGTTTCGTCCGCTGCGTACTCTCGCGAACGTGAAACCGCCATCTGGATCATCATGGCCGCAATTGGAGCCAGGATCAGCATGAGCAGGCCGCCCATGGCCCCGCCGCGGCGATCGTCGCGATCGCCCATCCCGCCGAAGTATGCGCCGTAGCGCAGCCATGTAATCGCGCCGGCGATGGTGGCGGCCACGGAACTGATCAGGATGTCGCGGTTATTCACATGTCCCAGTTCGTGGGCCAGCACGCCTTCGAGCTCCTCATCATTGAGCAGGTTCAGTACGCCCTCGGTCACCGCAACCGAGGCATGCTTGGGATTGCGTCCGGTGGCAAAGGCGTTGGGCGAATCCGTAGGGATGACGTAAATCTTCGGCATAGGCAAGCCGATTTTCTGCGTGAGCCTCTCCACGACGTTGTAGACGCGAGGCAACTGCTCCCTCGTGACCGCCTGAGCGCGATAAGTCCTCAACGCGATTTTGTCGGAAAAGAAATAGGCAACGAAGTTCGTCACCACCGCAATGCCTAAGGCCAGCAACATACCGTTTGGTCCGCCAAGAGCGCGGCCCACAGCCATCAGCAACAGCGTCAAAGCGGTAAGAAGAAACGCGGTTTTAAATGTATTCCCCATAACTCTGTACTCAGTGTTATTAGATGGTTTGCGCAGAAAAGGGATGCACCAGCAGAAATGTGGGCGCGAGCGCCCCGCTCGTGCGGCAGTGGCACCGGCCAGCGCAGGGATCCAGCAGCAACCCTCCCAATCGACGTGCCCTTGAAGCACTGTGTTCATTGCCGCTTCCGCACGAGCGGGGCGCTCGCGCCTACATTCAGCGCGGCAAGGGATCCGGCATCGCCGCCAGCGCATACCCCATCACCGCCATCGCGGCGGCGTTCTCCCGTAACTCCAGGGGAACGATCTTGTCGAGCGTATCCGCGGCGGTGTGGTGGTAGTTGAAGTACGTGCGGCCATCCTGCAAAAGCCCGAAAGCGGGCACTCCCTGCTTCGCGAAGGGATCAATATCAGCTTCCGGACTGTCGCTGCTAAGCAAGAGCAGGTTCGCTCCCGACGGCCGAAGCACGTCCAGGACCGGCTGCAGCCGGGCAGCGGCCTCCGGGCTGATCTTGGCCTTGAATCCCAGAGGACGAGACGCTCCCAGGTCGCTTTCCATCGCAGCCACAAGCTGGCCGATCTCTGCCGCATGCGCCTTGGCATATTCCATATGGCCGCGTCCCAGGTTCTCTTCGTCAATCCACGCAATGACCCGCAAAGTTCGTTTGGGGCGCAGATGCAGTTGCTGCATCAGTTGCGCGGTTTCCATGGCGACGGCCACGCCGGCCGCGTCGTCAATCGCTCCGGTTCCCAGGTCCCAGGAGTCGAGGTGGCCGGAAACGATCACCACCTGTTCCGGATGCTCGGAGCCTTTCAGGTCTCCCACCACATTGAAGGTGCTGACTTCCTCCGCGGTTTGGGATGTCAGGATAACGTGCATACGCACCTTCCCTTGAGACGTCAGGTGAGCAATCAGGTCGGCGTCTTCGCTGGTTACAGCACCGGCAGGGATATCGGCGGCGCGGCTTCCTCCAGTATGCGGCAAGCGATAGTTGGCCCCTCCGACTGACCTGACCAGCGAGCCCACAGCGCCCAACTCAGCCGCCCGCCTTGCTCCCAGCGCGCGATACACCACAGCTTCATCGTAAGCTTCGCCGGCATAGCCGTTGTCTGCCTTCTTTTTGTCGAAGGCCACGTTGAAGAGAACGATTTTCCCGGCGACACTCTGTCGCCCCAGGCGATCCAGATCGGCGAAGCTGTTCGCCACAACCACGTCGGCCGTGATCCCCTCGGACGGCGTGGGATGATTTCCGCCGAGCGCGGTCAGCACAATTTTCTGCGTGCTTCCCGGAGCCTGTCCCGGATACTCCACCAGTTCGGCCGACTCGGCTCCGCGTATCCAGTGTCGGGCCTGCACCGGCTCCAGGCGCACTTCCAGGCCCAGCTTTCGCATCTCAGCGGCAACATATTCGATGGCGGCCTGGGCTTGTGGAGAGCCTACCGGGCGCGGCCCGATATTTTCTGTAAGATGGGCGACTTGTTGGAAGGCGTAGTCGTCGGTCAATGCGGCGTCGCGGATTGCAGCGAGTTCCTGCAGCAGCGGCGCCGGCAAAGAGGGTGCGGCTGGAGCTTGCGGGCGTTCGTAGTCGGAATCGGCCCGCGGCCTTTTCTGGGCGAACACTGTTCCCGTGATTAGCGTGGACAGTATCAGCAGGCAGGTCGTTCTTCGTGCGTGGATCAAGAAACACCTCAGTACGAAAATCAGAGTAGATTTTTCTCGCGGCTCAGTTTAAATCTTCCCTCTCAACTGGCGTCATCCTGAGCTTGCGAAGGATCTGGCGCGCAGCGGATCTGCACCCGCGCGGCAGCTGTGGCGGTACGCGATCCTTCAGGGCTTAAAGTGTGTGCGTGAGAACCTTCTTTCGCCCCTTCGGGCTTGATCGTTTCCCACTTCTTACCCACGGCTTACGCCGTGGGCTTTAATCTTGCGCCGCTTCGCGGCTCAGACCGGTAAGTTTGTTCTACCGCGTCGGCAAGATTACTGGCTCTCACGCGCACTCTTAAAGCCCTTCAGGATGACGCCAGAACACCACCGCCCGGAATCTCCGCCGCACAGCGGGACGCTCGCGCCCACATTGAAATTTTACTCGGTTCCGGCGGGAGGCGGATATTCCGGCAGCTTCTGCTTCGCGACATCCCCGCGCTTCACTTCCAGTTCGTCGAAGAGCAACGCCGGGCTCACCACGCTCTGCGGGATGGGATCAAGCCGGTCCTCGGTCTCGAATTCCTTGCCCGCGGCCACGATGTCGTTGCGCAGGGCACGCGTGTCCAGGTCGCCGAAGACCGCGCCGCGAACCAGTTCCTCGTGCCCGTCTTTGGTGGAGATGCGATAGAGCAGTCGCGGGGTCAAGCGCGGCCCCAGCGTTCCTACGAAATATCCGTATGGCAGATTGCGCTGCTTGCAGGCTTCGATCAATTTCTTTTTCAGTTCATCGGTGCTGAGCGCGTCGGAAGATTGGACGATCAGGTTTCCCAGGCTTGATGTCGGCGGCCCTGTCACCGAGGCCCGGCCGTGGCCGTTTGAGCTGGGAAAATCGCGGATGGGTTCGCGGCTCAACAGATAGTTCACCAATTGCCCCTTCTCGATCAGCGAAACCCGGCTGGCCTTCACGCCTTCGTCGTCCACTGCATAGTTGCCCAGCAGAGCGTGCCCCTCGAAAGCGGTCAGGGTCGGATCGTCCACCACAGAGAGAAAGTCGGGCAGGACCCGGCTCTTGTAGTTGTTGGCCCAGTCTCCGGTAGTGCGGGCGTTCTGTCCCAGTTGCGGGCGGTTGCCCAGCAGATTCGGTCCAACCAGCTCAGACATCACGCCGGCGGCTGCGTCCGCCGAGAGCAGCACCGGGCCGCGATACTCCTCTTCGCTCACCGGTGCGTCGCGCAATTGCTTCAGACTTGTCAGCAATCCTCCGGTGCGTGTCAGCACTTCTGCTTTCGTTGGCAGGTCCTTCATCTCCCGGACCTGGTAACCATGTGAGCGGTCCAGACGCATGCCGTCGGCGGCCTGGGTATATGCGCCGACAAATACCTGGTAGAAGCTGTCGGCGGTGCGCACCACCGCCCCTTCCGAACTGACGAAATACCGGTTGGTGACGCTGAACCGCAGAGAAGCGTTCAGCGACTGAATCTGCGGGTCGCTCTTGTAAAGTCCGGACGCCTCTTCCAGTATGGCCAGCCAGGGTTCGGCAGAAAAATCGAGCTTTGCAATAGGCGCAACCAGTTGGACCGGAGAAGCGTGGGCAAAGTCGTCGACCTGCTGGTCCACCGAGTATTTCTTGAGTTCCGCCTGTTTGGCGGTCAGGGCCTCGGACGCCGCCTTATAAGCCCGGTCGGTGCCCAGCCACAACTGATGCCGCAGACCGGTTTCGTCATCATCGAGCGGACCCACATCAACCACGCCCTCTCCCGGGCCGTAGTAGCTGTCCTGCTTGTAGTCGCCCACGCGCACCACGATGCGCAACATGCGAACGCGGGTTCGCAGTGTAGTCCGCAACGCGCCGAACGTCGCCTCGGCGATGTACTGATCGACGTCCGTTAGCCGGTAGTCCACGTAGTAGGGGGCCTGCACGTCCGCCAGCTTGAGCTGGCTCTTGGAGCGCTGCATCTCCTCCAGCATGGCGCGCAGCACAGGATCGTCGGCGGAAGCTGAGTTCTGGGCGGCAAGCACGCTCGCGGTTGCGAGCAACAAAGCGGTCAAGAGGGCCAACCTGTAGCCGGAGCGGATCATTGCCACCCTCCGGTCGCCAAAAATCCGGAGCCCGAGGTCGAAGGTCCGACGTCCGAGGTCTGACGGCCGGCGCCGGTCTTTTCCCAAACCGGCGGCGGCAGAATCGGCGGCCGCGTCCGCGAGTGCGCCCGCTTCTGCACTTCCATTTCGGAAAACAGCATCGCCGGCGCCGCCGCGGAAACAGGCACGCTGCCTGACTCCGCTCCGCACACGCCATTGAACACTTCCGTCTTCTCACCGGTGATCTCAATCCGGTTCAGCGCGGCCAGCGGCGTCCCGACAATGTCCACTCCGCGCACCAGTTCATCCGGACGGCCATCGGGATAGACCTTCCACACCAGCACCGGCAAGATCTGAAACGACTGCGGTAGTGAGCGCGTGGTCAGGGTGAAGCCGCCTTCGATGTCCTCAAAGTACAGGCCGTAGGGTTTGCCCTGCTTCTTGACTTCGTCAATCAGCCTCTGCCGCATCTCGGAATCTTTGGCGGTGTGGGTCGAGCTGACGATGAGATTGCCCTGCCGTCCGGTCGCCATCAGTCCGGCTTGCGCTCGCCCATGTCCGTTCGACTGGGAGAAGCCTTTGATCGGCATACGCGACATCAGGAAATTCTTGAGGATTCCATCCTTAATTACATCTACGCGTTGCGCTGGGACGCCCTCGTCGTCATAGCGGTACCAGCCGCCCAGGTCCATTCCGTTCAGGCTGCGCTGTGTGGGATCGTCAATCACGCTGAGAAACTGTGGCAGTACCTGCTGATTGATCTTCTTGGTGAAGGTCTGGCCTTCCTGATCGCCGCGCTGGCGGTGGCCCTCCAGGCGATGGCCCAGCACTTCGTGAAAGAAAACCGCGGCCGCCCTGCCCGAAAGTAGCGCTGGCCCGTCGAAGGGCTCAGCCGTGGGTGCGATTCTCAGAGCCTTCAGGTCGGAAGCCATCTTGTCAATCCTGGCCGCGATCTCAGCTTCACTCGGCAGGCCGTCCGGAGTGTCAGCCTGAAAGGTTTCCACCCGTAGCAATTCCATCCCGTCGTCGGCCCGGGTTTCGGCTTCAATCATCAGCCGTATGATCGTGCCCGGCGTGGCCAGTTGGGTGCCGGCGGTCGAGACAAAACGCACCTGCGTCTTCTGCCCAATCACCATCACCGCCGAGGAGTAGATCTCCGGATATTTGCGGAAATTACTCGAATAGCGGCGAACCCGGTCTTCCCAATCCTTCCGATCAAGGTGGAACGCCGGCATGGCGTAGTCGAGATGCACCTCGGGCTTGGCATCGGCGAAGTCAGCCGAAGTGTCTTCTTCCTGTGTACGAACCGCAGCCGCGGTCTTGACGTTCAAGTAAGTCTGCGCGGCCTGGCGATACTCCTGATAGGTAAGCTGCCACAAGACTCTCGCCGCCGCGTCGGGATCGTCCTGTAAGGGAACCAGCCCCGAACTCATTCCGGAGGGCCGGCTCTCCTGATGAGTGTTGTCGAGCTCGGCGCTGCCCACCCGCATCGTGACCTCGCCCGTACGCCGGTGGAACTGGGTCGAATTCAGCAAGCTGCCCAAGCCGCCAACTACGACGGTCCCTTCCTCGTCATAGACCGAGTAGCTGGTGAAATAGGGCGCCGGATTCAGCTGCCCCAGTTTGCTTTGGGCGCGCTGCAACTCCCGCTGCATGGTGGAAAGAAGGACATCACCGGAACCTTGCGCCGGCAGCGCGGTTCGTACCTCGCACGGCGGAGGGAGAGCAGACCACCAAAACCAGGCCCACGACCAGGCCGCGCAGGAGAGTCTTCATAAGAAAGGTAGACAAGTCTAACCAACCCGGAGTTCCCCGGTAATAACTTCCTGGCGTCAGACCTCGGGCGTCGGACCTCAGCCAAGGAAATGGAGGCGGGCGTCCCGCCCGTCTCACCACATCCTGAGCAGGCAAAAAAATGGCCCCATTGCTGGGGCCACTAGTAAAAGAGGCAAAGTGGAAGGTTGAGTCAGGAATGGCGATGCGGTGAGCCGATCCGGCGGCCGGAACGGCAACAAGAGAGATGTCGCGAAAAACAGAGAGTGAAGGTCATTGTTTCAGCGGCCTCTTTTGGTTACCTGATCAAGTGCATTTGCGCAACCAAAGCCGCGGAACTAAATCGGCAGAATGCCGGCCTGTCGGCAAACTGTTAAATAAATATGTACTTAGGGAACGGATCGAGAAGTCCTTGAACAGAAAATCACAGGCCAGTGCGAACATCGGTTGAAATGCAGAATCCTGCACATTCGCTGCACACTGTAGGACTTCGGACCTCAGCCAAGGCTGAAGTCTGAGGTCCGAGGTCTGACGTCTGAAGTCCGTTCTTAGGAGTTACCCGCGACCATCCGCAGCTTGCCCGGCAGGAAGTGATACGGCGGCCAGGGTCCGCTGATCGCCAGTTCGCAGTTCTTCAACTGCTTGGCGGCGCTGCTGTAGCGGTTCTGATATTTTTCGATGGATTTGGAGTCAATCAGGTGGGCAATATCAATCAACATTCCGTCGGAATCCACTCGCTTACAGCTGATCTCTTCTTCCAGCGGATTGAACAACTTATGGACTTGCACCGAGAGCGCGCGGGCCTTGGTTCGGCGTTCGCGATCCTGGGAGGCCTTCTCCCGCAGCTTGATCAGGTAATCGCCGCCCACCGTGTCGGGCAGTACGATATCGGCCATGGCTTCGCGCAGCGAGCCATCCTTGACCCGCAGCTTCAGGTGCATCTCAGCCTTGCCGCGCAGCCGGGCAACGCTCTGGCCGAAGGTCCGGCGATTGGACCGTACGGCATGCCGTAGGGCGTCGTCGGTATCGAAAATCGTCCCAAAACGGAACGGTAAGACCGTTCCACTGCGGAAACAGACGCTCACGACACGGGCATGCTCGAGGACGTTTTTCTCCCCGAACTGCACGTTATCGCGCTCGTACTCGCTGACGACTATGTTGAATTCTCCGCTGGGATAGGTCAGAACGGTAGCTCCGTTCACGCCTTGAACCCCTTCCAGCAGGGAAGGACGACGAGAACGGGTTCCATTGGCTAGGGTCTGTTGTTCAGTGATGCAATACGCGTACCACGCCATAAGGTCTCTCCGAACCTGTTGCGAGGCGAGATAGGGTCACCCCACGCATACTATTGGGCCACATTTTTGAACCGTTGGAAGAAAGGGCGTACAGCGACGAGTTAAACGCTTACTGCTGCGTTCAATGTGCATCTTACCTTGGTGCGACGTAAAAATGCAACCATTTCGTTGCACAGAGCATCTGCGGCCGGCCCTGTTGAAAAATAAGAAGTGTCCGCCATCAACCACGCAGGAGAGCCGCGAAGCGGCGCAAAGAATGTAGCCCACGGCGTAAGCCGTGGGTAAACGTCAGGAAATAACCCAGCCCCGAAGGGGCGGAAGAAACGGACGAAGTATGCGCCACGGGCTGCCGCGCGAAACACCTCTTTCGCCCCGTTGGGGCTCGCTTGCATCCGGCTTCGACCCACGGCTTACGCCGTGGGCTACATTCTGGCGCCGCGTCGCGGCTAGACCCGGTGCCCATAAAATAATGAACGGAAAAGACTTTCGTTCCACTTAGCCGGCCGCGGTTGATGCTAACCTTGCACCATGCCTGACGCTCCGAAAGCCGCCCGATCATCGGCATCCGTGGTGGTCGCCCTGGTCATCGGACTGCTTCTCGGCGCATTGCTGCTCGGCCTGCTTCGGCTTCGTGCTGCTCTCGCGAAATTCCGGTCCGGCTCTGTTGAGCCGAGTGTGGTCGGCGGTGACCGGCAGGACCCTCAGCATTGATGTAAGCCAGCCCACGGTGGTCGATCGCATCCAGCAGCTGCAGCGCCTGGAGACAGTGGTTTACACCATGGACAAAATAGTGAGCGGAGCCAAGGAAAATCCCATCTTCCCGGATTTTCTGGCCGGAGATCGCCTGCTGCTCCTGGTCCACGGCGAAGTCGTTGCCGGAATCGACTTCTCCAGCCTGAAGCCGGGCGATGTCCAGGTGGAAGGCAAGCAGGTCCACCTGCACGTTCCCGCCGCACAGGTCTTCAGCACCCGGCTCGACAGCGCAAAGACGCGAGTGTATTCCCGGCAGACCGGGCTGCTGGTGCCCACCGATCCCAATCTCGAATCGCAAGTGCGCCAGGAGGCAGAACGCCAACTGACCGAGGCGGCGCTGGCCGACGGCATCCTGCGGACCGCCCAACAGAACGCGAGCTCAGACCCTCACCAGCCTGCTGCAAGGCCTGGGCTTCGAAAAGATCGACTTCAACTAGCCAGCTCCAGCGAACCACGTGGGGACAGCCGCCCTCGGCTGTCCAGCCGAGCGAAGCTCGGCTAGTTTTCGCTCACGGCAAAACACCGCAGTCGAGCTGCGCTCGACCTGGACAGCCGAGGGCGGCTGTCCCCACGTGGTTCGTGGCGGAAATTTCTGAATCATCCGCCGACTCAAACTTCGGTAGACTGTTGGGCCTTCTATGAATCCCGGACAGCTGGCGGTCGTAATTTCGATCTGTCTATTTTTCGGGATGGCGATCTGCCTCGAAGTGGGCTATCGCATGGGCTCGCTACGTTGCGAAAAAGACTGAAGCCGCCCACGAAGGCACTTCCACGATTCAGGCCGCCGTATTCGCGCTCCTGGGCTTGCTGCTGGGATTCACCTTTGCCAATGGCATCTCGCATCTCGACCAGAGGCGGGTGCTGATCGTTCAGGAATCCAACGCCATCGGCACCGCGTATCTCCGGCTGGATCTGCTGCCTGCCAACCAGCAGCCAGGAGATGCGCCACCTGTTTCGCCAATACCTCGACACCCGGCTGGACGTCTATGAAAAGCTGCCCAACCTGGAGGCGGCCGAGGCGGACCTGCAACGCGCCGCGAAACTGCAGCAGGAAATCTGGTCGCGTGCCATCGCAGGCAGCCGCGACGATCCCACCCAGAACGTGGCCCGGCTGCTGCTGCCGGCGCTGAATGACATGATTGACGTCACCACGTCGCGCACCATCGCCCTGCATACTCATCTGCCACCGCTGATCTTTGGCCTGTCGATTTCTGTCGCCCTGCTGAGCGGATTGATCGCGGGCTACGACATGGCCAGGCGAAAGAGCCGCAGCTGGTTCCACGGGCTGCTCTATGCGATGGTGATTTCGATCACCATCTTCACCGTGATTGACCTCGACTATCCCCGCTTCGGCCTGATCCGGCTGACCGCGGCGGACAACGCTCTCATCGAACTGCGGGATTCCATCCGGTAACGGTGGACTATTTCCGGGAGTGTGGAGTTGCGGAGGCTGCACCTCAGGCCGCTTGAGGTCGAAGCGCTCGGTGGTGCGCGAGTACTGGGTGCCGCCCATGCGTCCGATCAAGTCGAGCGAATCGGGATCGAGGCGGCCTTCTTTCAGGACGTTGTCCTCCAGGTGAACGCAGACGATCTCCCCGATCACCAGGCTTCCGCTTGGCGGCTCCGTCCCAAAATCAATGATCCGGTTGAGCTTGCATTCAAAGCTGACCGGAGATTCCGCCACCTGCGGCGGGCGCACCACCTGCGAAGGCCGGGTGGTCAGTTTCGCCAGGGCGAACTCGTCGACTGAGCTGTCGTACTCGCCGCTGGTGAGGTTCATGGCTTCGGCCACGGCAAAGGTCACGACATTCACCACAAATTCGCCCGTTTCGCGGATGTTGTGCAGCGTGTCCTTGGGAGCGGACTGGCCGTCCACCAGGCGCAGCGACGGAGAAAAACCCAGCAGCGGCGGCTTCGCCGACACCACGTTGAAGAAGGAAAATGGCGCCAGGTTCAGCTGCTCCCTTATTGAGCGTGGAGACCCAGGCAATGGGACGGGGAGCGACGGAGCCAAGGAGAATGCGATAGAAGTCGCGATGGGGGATCTGCTCGGGGCGAACGTTCATGCTTACAGTCTAGATTACGTTTCACAGACCTCAGAACGGAATGGCACGGCTTCAGCCGCGCCGCAAAAATACTTAGCCGCGAAGCGGCGCAAGATTGAAGCCCACGGCGTAAGCCGTGGGTAAGAAGTGGGAAACGATCAAGCCCCGAAGGGGCGGAAGAATGGTTCTCACGTACACTTTTATTCTCTCTAGTCAGCGACCAGAGGCTGCCACAGTTCGAGGCGGTTGCCGTCGCAGTCCTTGATCCAGGCGAAGCGGCCATAGCTGTAGTCCTCGCGCTTGGGATCGATCCAGACTCCGGCGGCGGCAAGCTGGGCGAGCAGAGCGTCGAGGTCGTCGACGCGATAGTTGATCATGGTCGCCTGTGCGCCGTCGCCGAAGTAGCTGGTGTCGGCGGGGAAGGCCGACCAGGTGGTCATGCCGGTGCCGGCGGGGACTTCGTCGGACCACTGAAAGGCGGAGCCGTTGAAATAGTCGTTGAGCGTAATGCCGAGGTGCGCGGAGTACCACTTTGCCAGCGCCTTGGGATCTTGTGAGCGGAGGAAGACGCCGCCGATGCCTGTGATTCGTGCCATGGGATGCTCCAGGGGTTAGTGGTTAGACGCTCCACGGGACAGCCGCCCTCGGCTGTCCGGCGGAGCAAAGCTCCGCTATTCTGCCGTGGAAAACGCTGTCGAGCTGCGCTCGACCAGGACAGTCGAGGGCGGCTGTCCCCACGTCGTCCGTTGATGACAATCTGAAACTATTTCGAGGCGGACGCGCCCTTCTGCAACTCGTCCAGCGCCGTCAGCACTTCCTGGCTGTGCTTGTTCGGATCCACGCCGGTGTAGGCGCGTTGGATCGTTGCCCTGCGGATCGATGATGAAAGTGTTGCGCGCAGCGATTTCCACGCCCTTGTAGTTCATCGTGGAGTCGTACTGCTTCACCACTTTGTGCTCGGTGTCGGCCAGCAGCTTGAAGTTCAGGCCTTCCTTGGAGCAGAACTCTTTGTGCGAGTCGGTCGTGTCCACGCTGACTCCGACCACCACCGCGTTGCGTTGCGCGTACTGCGGCTGATCGCGCTGAAAGTTGTGCGCCTCGATGGTGCATCCGGGCGTCCCGTCCTTGGGATAGAAATAAAGCACCACCCACTTTCCCGCGGAAATCTTTCAGGCTGACTTGCGTGCCGTCCTGTGAAGGAAGAGTGAAGTCGGGTGCAGCAGAGCCCACCGCCGGCATCGCCGCAAACGCAGAGTGCAGTCCAACTCCCAAAACGACAGTTACCAGCAAAACCATCCATAGACGCATAGGAAAACTCCTTCGGTCAGTTAGGTTAGCGCGGGACGATGACCCGTGTCTACGCGGGGCTTGTCAATTTTCTGCAAAAACTGGACTAGTGCTGGTTCAGGATGCACCCGTCCGTATCGGCGGGACATTGAAACGTGGAGGCCACGACCCATGAAACCGATCACGACAGTTCCCTGCGCCGGCACCTGCTTGAACTGCTCAAGGGCGGAAGCGCCCACGCCCGGTTTGAAGAAGCCATCGCAGGCATTCCCGGCGAAATTACGGGGACAAAAACCCGCCGGCCTGCCCCACTCTCCGTGGATGCTGCTGGAGCACATGCGCATCGCGCAACGGGACATCCTCGAATTCAGCCGCAACCGAAAGCACGTTTCACCCGATTGGCCCAAGGGCTACTGGCCGCGCAGCGAAGCTCCGCCCAGCGTTGCCGCCTGGAACGCCAGCATCAAGAAATTTCGCCAGGATTTGAAGGCCATGCAGGACCTGGTCGCCAATCCGAAAACTGATCTGCACGCGCGCATTCCCTGGGGAGACGGCCAGACCATCCTGCGCGAAGCCCTGCTGGTTGCCGATCACAATGCCTATCATCTGGCGCAGCTGGTGGACGTCCGCCGTTTGCTGGGAGCGTGGCCGGAGAAAGTAAAGTCAGCGCCCGCATCTCACCGCGTGCAATCTCTGGATCGAGGATCGCGCTTCAGCTCCATGTCTCGCGGCCGCTTCCGAAACACCGCCCTGACTCCATCCCGCCAGCGCTCATCAATGCCCACAACCACCCACTCGATTTCCGGCGAGATGTAGTGCAGCAAAGTGTCCGTGGCGGGATGCACATGCAGCGCCGGAGCCACCAGAAATAACAACGGCCGTTCCGGCGACAATTCCCGCCCGGGAAAATATCCGAAGCGCTGGAACTCTCCCCGCGCATGGTGCCAGGCCACCCGCGACCAGTAGTCCAGACCTTGCAGCGGCAGGTGGATATCTTCGTCGGCCTTCAACTCCACCACCGCCAGCCTTCCCTCGCGCGTGACCGTCAGCACGTCAATCATGGCGCGGTCCGAAGCGGAAAATGCGGGCACCTGGGAATACAGGCTCGAGGCATCGAGACGCTCGTCCACTTCGGATACGTCCTGCACCACCAGCGATTCCAGCCAGCGCTCGGGATGCAACCGCCACAGCGCATGATCTCGCGGACCCTCGGCATGACGCACTTCTCCCACGCTGTGCACCAGGCGGCGGAAGACATCTGCGTTCTGTTCTCCGAGTACCCGCTCGTCGGCGCCCACTCCAAACACGATCTCGGGTGTGCTGCGGAGCGAGCCGGGATGGTGTGCCAGGCGTGCCTTGGCAAATTCCAGTCCATGGCAGCGGAAGGCGATCTCGGCCGGCGAAATCACCGCCATTTCGGCCTCCGGCATCAGCTCCCGAACTCGCCCGATCGCTTCCGCGAAGCGCTCCGCGGCCTCGGCCTCATCCGTCCAGTGCACCAGCCGGGTCCTGATATTGCCGCCATCCGAAACTTCGATTTCCTTGAGCTGGTCGTCGCGATTCTCCAATTCGTACAACTGCCACTTGGCGGCGTCCTGATGCAAATGCGCCATACGCTCCCGGGTCAACGCGGACGTTCCCGCCGGCAAGAAAAGTTTCAGACCTTCGACCACCATTTTTCCCGCTTGCGCCACCCGGCAGGCATCGAGCCACAGGATGCCGAAGGTCAACGCAGCGTCAATCGAAGACTGGGTCTCTTGCGGATTCACGCCCAGGACCGCGAAGCCGGACTGTCCGCGACGCAGGAGTCCGCGGGCATAAATCGGGCCAAACGATCGCTCCAGATCGGCGGACGTGGTGAGCCGCGAAGCAACGTAGGTGGGGAAGCGCCGCTCCAGCGTGCGCTGCAGGCTGCGCTGGTAGGCGACTCGCGCGGCCCGCTTCGCGGTCGGAGTACGCCGGTCGCGCTGCCGGCAAATCTCCAGTTTGCCGGGACGGGTTTGCCCCAGCCGCTGCACCGCCAGCCGCAACACTTCATGCTTGATTTCGACATCGAGCACGCGCCGCACAAGGTTCCGTTCCGCCGACCAAAGATGAAGCAGGCACTTGTTGTGCTCGCCGGAAATGGAATACTTCGCCTGCGCCAGGTCAAACACTGCAGCGCCGTCATCGAGCACGATGGCATCTCGTGCTCCTGCGAGAAAATCCTCTACGGTTCGAGCCAGGGCCTCGGGAGTCATAGTTAGAATGCTTTCATCTTCGTGAGCTCCTGTCTGTGACGTGTGACCATCATGACGTCGGCCACGTGCGGGCAGTCCGCGATCGACGGGCGCGCACAGCCACCTCATCCCGCCAAACCGTGTGGGATAATGAAGAAACTCTGGGAGTCTTTCCCAGTCCAAGGACATCTAATTACCGTGGACAAAAATCGATTCTTTTTTCAGCACTACGGCCTCACGGAACATGATCTCGAGCGCTACCTGGCAGCAGCCCTCTCAGCCGGCGGCGAATACGCCGATCTTTATTTCGAGTACCTCTCGTCCACGTCGCTGATGGTGGACGAGTCCATGGTGAAGTCGGCTTCCCAGGGAATTTCAGCCGGATGCGGAGTTCGCGTGGTGGTCGGCGAGCGCACCGGCTACGCTTACACCGACGATCTTTCGTCAGAACGCATCCTGCACGCCGCCCGCACCGCAGCCCTGATCGCCAGCGGCCCTTCGAAGACCCCGGTCGTGGGATTCCAGGAGAAGCCCGCGCGCAGCCTTTACCCGGTAACGCTGCCTTCCGTGGACGCTGAAATTACCGCCAAGGTCGAACTGGTGATGCGCGCCGACGCGTCGGCCCGCGCCTACGATCCGCGCATCAAGGAAGTTCGCGCCAGCTATTCCGACGAGTTGCGCAACATTCTGGTGGTGGGTTCCGACGGCACTTTCGCCGAAGACTCCCAGCCCCTGGCCCGCATGAACGTTTCCTGCATCGCCAAGACCGAAGGAACTTCCGCTCGCGGCAGCTCCGGCGGCGGCGGACGCGTCGCTCTCGACTTCTTCTTCGGAGAAAAGACTCCCGAATACTTCGCCAAGGAAGCCGCCCGCCAAGCCATCCTGCAACTCGACGCTCGCGAAGCTCCGGCCGGCGAAATGGAAGTGGTGCTCGGTCCGGGCTGGCCCGGCGTGCTGTTGCACGAAGCCGTCGGTCACGGACTCGAAGCCGACTTCAATCGCAAGCAGACCTCGGCTTTTGCCGGGCTCATCGGCAAGCGCGTAGCCAGCGAAAAATGCACGGTGGTCGATAACGGCACCATGCCCTGGCGCCGCGGCTCGCTCAACGTGGACGACGAAGGCCAGCCCACGCAGAACACCGTCCTGATCGAAAAAGGAATTCTGAAGGGATACCTGAGCGACAAGCTCTCCTCCCGCCTGATGGGCATGGCCGACACCGGCAACGGCCGTCGCGAAAGCTACGAACACATCCCCATGCCGCGCATGACCAACACCTACATGCTCGCCGGGCAGGACGATCCCGAAGACATCATCCGCTCGGTCAAGAACGGCGTCTACGCCGTGAACTTCGGCGGCGGCCAGGTGGACATCACCAGCGGGAAATTTGTTTTCTCGGCCTCCGAGGCCTATCTCATCGAAGACGGCCACGTCACCGCCCCCATCAAGGGCGCGACGCTGATCGGCAACGGCCCGGATGTCCTCACCCGCGTCTCCATGGTCGGCAACGACCTGAAACTCGACGAAGGCGTCGGCACCTGCGGCAAAGATGGGCAGGCCGTCCCCGTCGGAGTCGGCATTCCCACGCTGAAAGTCGACCGCCTGACCGTCGGCGGCACCGCAAAAGAAAGATCCCGGCGGATTCATGCAGTAAAACATATTCACCACGGAGACACAGAGAAGAACACGAAACAAGAAGTTCTCTGTGACTCTGTGCCTCCGTGGTTAAAGAATTTTCTATGACTCAAACTCAACTGGAAACTGGAAACCAGAAACTGGAAACTGATCTTCGAGAAGTCGCTGCAGGACATCGTCCGCCGAGCCATGGCCGGAGGCGCCACCGCCGCCGAAT
The DNA here is from genome assembly GCA_963816865.1 of Terriglobia bacterium. Classification (GTDB taxonomy): domain Bacteria; phylum Acidobacteriota; class Terriglobia; order Terriglobales; family Acidobacteriaceae; genus JAIQFF01. The sequence goes on along the minus strand of CAWFMU010000035.1, from coordinate 50,561 downwards.
GCGTAGTCCGCGAGGGCGACGAATTTTCCACGCTCGTCCGCCTGGGCCAGGTCGAGACTCTGAAAGAAGCCGGCTCGCGCTCTATCGGCGTGCGCGTTTTTCACGGCCAGCGTTCGGCCAGCACGTATTCCAGCGACTTTTCCCGCGAAGCGCTCGACCGCATGTTGAAGTCCGCGCTGGAGCTGGCCAGGATCACTTCGGAAGATCCCTTCAGCGGCATTCCGGAGGCCTCGCAACTGGGCTCGCTCGCGGGCGATCTCGATCTCTACTCGGCCGACGTGTACTCGCTGCCCGGCGAAGAGCGCATCAACTACGCCCGCCGCGCCGAGAAAGCCGCGCTCGACTACGACCCTCGCATCAAGAATTCCGAAGGCGGATCGTTCGACGCTGCCACCGGCCACAAAGTGCTGGCCAACTCCCACGGATTTGTCGGCGAGTACCGCCGGTCTTACTGTTCGGTTGCAGCCGTGCCCATCGCGCAATCGGAAAACGGCGCCATGCAGCGCGACTACTGGTTCTCGGTCGCGCGCAATCTGGGCCGGCTGGATTCGCCGGAAGAAGTGGGAAAGATCGCGGCCCAGCGCACCTTGCGGCGCCTGGGCGGACGCAAAGTAAAGACCGCGCAGGTTCCCGTCATTCTCGATCCCATGGTCGCCACTTCCATCCTGGGACATATTTTCGAAGGCATCAACGGAGACTCCGTCTATCGCGGCGCGTCATTCCTGGCGGGCAAGCTGGGCGAGAAGATCGCGGGCGAGCACGTCACCGTGATTGACGACGGCACCATGATCGGAGGCTTTGGCACGTCGCCCTTTGATGGCGAAGGCATCCCGACGCGGCGCACCGTCGTCATCGAGAAGGGCGTGCTCAAGTCTTATCTGCTCAACACCTACACCGCCAAGAAACTCGGCCTTCAAACCACGGGCAACGCCTCTCGCGGACTCGCGGGCACTCCGGGCATCGGCCCGGGAAATTATTTTCTCGAGCCCGGGAAAAAGACTCGCGAAAGAAATCATTGCCGACATTCCCGAAGGACTCTACGTCACCGAATTTCTCGGCCACGGCGCCAACCTGGTGACCGGCGACTATTCCCGCGGCGCTTCCGGACTATGGATTTCGGGTGGCGAACTGACCTATCCCGTCGAAGAGATCACGGTGGCAGGAAATCTGAAAGAAATGTTCTTCAACATTTCCGAGATCGCGAGCGATCTGGAATTTCGCGGTGCCATGGCGTGTCCGACGATCCGCATCGACGGCCTGATCGTCGGCGGCGAATAGAGGCGACAATTTGTAAGGCGTCATCCTGAACCCCGGCTTTAGCCGGGTGAAGGATCTGGCGCGAGTTGGATATGTCGCTGGGCGAGAACTCGGACGCTGCGCGCGAGATCCTTCAGGATGACGCCAATCACGCTAAAATTCCCGCCTTATCCTCAAGAGTACAATCGACCCATGGGAACCCTGCTCCAGCCCTCTCCCGCCACGACGGGCGAAGACCGCAACTCCAATTGGCTTCCAATCGTGTTCGGCGTTGGGCTGGTGGTGATTGTGGTGGTGATCGCGTCCCTGCTGTTACGCACTGATTCCAAAATTGCGAACGCGCCGCATCCTTATGCCGCCAACATCAAGTTCTCCGACCTGAAGATGAGCGCGGCGGAAAACTTTGTGGGGTCAACCGTCACCTATCTCGACGGCACGGTGACGAACGCGGCAGACAAGACCGTCAGTCGAGCCCTGGTGCACGTCAGCTTCAAAGATTCACTCGGCCAGATCGTCCAGGCCGAAGACGTTCCGCTGCGCATTCTGCAGACCAGCGGACCGTATCCCGAAGCCGTAGACCTCGCGGTCGCACCCCTGGCCCCAGCCCAGAGCAAACCGTTCCGCCTCACCTTCGAGCACGTCACCGCCGACTGGAACCACGAGTATCCCGAGTTGCGGGTGACGGATGTGGCGGTGAAGTAGGAATGAAGGTCGGGCGTCCCGCCCGGCTGGACGGGCGAGCACGCCCGGTCCTCCAATTCCTTCTAGAATGTCTTCCATGCCTGACGTCAAAAGCATCCGGCTGACCGAGACCGTCAAAGCTGGCGGCTGCGCCTCCAAACTGAGCCCCGCTATCCTCGACAAGGTGCTGAGCAAGTTGCCGCGCCAGCACGATCCCAACGTCCTGGTCGGCTTCGATCACGCCGATGACGCCGGCGTCTACAAAATCACCCCCGACCTCGCGCTGGTGCAGACCGTCGACTTCTTCACGCCCATCGTGGACGACCCTTACACCTTCGGCCAGATCGCCGCCACCAACGCCTTGAGCGACGTCTACGCCATGGGCGGACGCCCCATCACGGCGCTGGCTCACGTCTGCTTCCCGGCCAGCGGCGACCTCGAAGTTCTGGAACAAATCCTGGCCGGCGGTCTCTCGAAGATGATGGAAGCGAATTGCACGGTCGTGGGCGGCCACAGCATCCGCGACGAGGAAACCAAGTTCGGATATTCCGTCACCGGCCTGATTGATCCCGCCCGAGTGTTCACCAACGGCGGCGCCCAACCCGGCGACCGCTTGCTATTCACCAAGGCGCTGGGCACCGGCGTCATCTCCACCGCGATCAAGCAAGGCACGGCAAAGCAGTCGTGGATCGACGCGGCCACCCGTTCGATGACAACGCTGAACAAGACGGCCAGCGAGATCATCGTCAGTTTCTCGACCAGAGGGAGGCCACCACCGGCCATGTGGGGACGGCCGCCCCCGGCCGTCCGGCCGAGCGCAGCTCGGCAGACCTTGCCGTCCACTCCCTCACCGACGTCACCGGCTTCGGCCTCATCGGCCACGCCCGCGAAATGGCCCTGGCGTCGAACGTCTCGCTCCACTTCCACCTCCATCAAATCCCCCTGCTCGAAGGCGCTCTGGATTGCATTCGCGCCGGCAACATCCCCGGCGGACTGAAGAACAACCGGGACTTTGCCGAATGCGTGGTGGGCTACGAAGAGGGAATTGCGGAGGACCTTAAAACAATGCTGTTCGATCCGCAGACCGCCGGCGGCCTGCTGATCTCGGTCGCGCCGGAGCGCGCGCCGGAACTTCTGCGCAACCTGCAAGACGGCGGAGTGCCCGCCGTGGAAATCGGCGAAGTCCTGGCAAAGACCAAGCCGCTGATCACGATAACGGCTTGAATGGTGTACTGCCGATTACCACAGTCATCCGCGCAGACACGCCAATTCGCTATAATCCGGATTCCCGCATTCCTCTGGAAATGCGGTGAAGAACCGGGGGCTCCGTGGATTAGCCAGGATCACTAGCTCAGCACTATGGAAGCACAAGAACCGTCACCGTTAATTCGGGCATTCAACCGGGCGCACAAGGACGTCGTAGAACGCCTGTCAGGCGTAGATTTTTCCACGATCTCCCCCGCAGAGGCCGGTGCCGTGTGGGAAAAGACGGAGCAAGCGATCCTGCTCGAGACCAACCGAAAGCATGATTGGGAACATCGAAAGAGTCCGTGGTTCCGTTTGTACTACGATTTTTACTGAGACACTACCAACCTCACGGGCTTTCATTGACTTACCCTCGCATACTGCTTAACATTCCTCGACTCCATGATTGGCTGAACCGTCCCTCGCTACCGCCATCGATCTATGAAGTAGTGGGGATGCTGGCCATTCCTTGATTGCCGTGGAGTATCTCAACCCACACCCTCAAATACCTCATTCGATGGGGCCGATGGACCTCTGAAGGTGAAAGCGCAACGGAAGAACGTTGTTTGTTACACAAAGAGTTTAGTCAGGACCTCAGTCCAAGGAAGAACACTCATGACTCGCTGGCTTGCCCTGCGCACCATCAACACGCTTCTGGCTCTTGGTCTCGCGTCCCTCGCCGCCGTGGCACAGGACCCCACTCCGCCTCCCGGAGCGCTACTGCCCAATGTTCTCTACGGGGCTGCGTATTACAACGAGTACATGCCCGCCGATCTCCAACCCGGTCGCTTGGAGAAAGACGTCGCCCTCATGAAAGGGGCCGGCATCTCGGTGGTTCGCATGGGAGAGTCAACATGGAGTCTTTGGGAGCCGGCAGATGGAGTCTTCGAGTACGCCTGGATGGACCGCGTAGTCGATGCCATGGGCAAGGCCGGCATCAAGGTCATCATGGGCACTCCCACTTACTCGATGCCGACCTGGATGGCCAAGGCCCATCCCGAGTTCTACGCCCGCCCGCTGGGCGGAGCTTCGGTCGCGCTACGGCATGCGCCAGAACATGGACACCGACAACCCGAAATTCCGCTTCTACGCCGAGCGCGTCATCACCAACCTGGTCGCGCACTACAAAGACAATCCAGCGGTCATCGGCTGGCAGATCGATAACGAGACCGCCGCCTACGGCGCTTCCAATGACGATGTCTTCAACGGCTTCGTCGACCACCTGAAGAAAAAGTTCGGCACCACCGACGCGCTCAACAAGGCCTGGTTCCTCAACTACTGGGGCCAGGACGTCAACGACTGGGCCGACATGCCCACCCGCGACAACGCCACCAGCACCAGTTACAAACTGGAGTGGTCTCGCTGGCAGCAAATGCGCGTTGCCGACTTTCTCGCCTTTCAGGCTGCGCTCGTCCGCAAGTCCCGTCGCCCGGACCAATTCGTGACCCAGGACTACGGCTCCATGATGAAGCTCGATGTCAACGAGGTCGCAGTCGCCAAGTCCCTCGATGTCGTCGCCAACAATCCTTACCACGGCTCACAGGACCATCTCGACGGAGCCTGTCAGGCTTTGCAGGGTGACTTCTCCCGCTCCCTCAAACACCAGAATTTCCTGGTGACGGAAACCAATGCGCAGACGCTGGGCTGGGACTCTGCCGGGCAGTTCCCACCCTACGACGGCCAGATGCGGCTCGACGTCTACACCGATCTCTCCTCCGGCGCCAACATGGTCGAGTACTGGCACTGGCACTCGATCCACGCCGGTCAGGAGACCTACTGGAAGGGAGTCTTGAGCCACGACCTCGAACCGAACCGCGCCTACGCCGAGGTTTCACGGATCGCGCATGAACTGCAGAAGGTCGGCCCCGAGATCGTCAACCTCCAGATCAAAAATCAGGTGGCGATCCTCTACAGCGTCGATTCGTCCAACGCGATCAGCTTCATGCCGTTCGAACGGCAGCAGGAACTGGGATGGGTGCCCGGTAAAGCCGTGGGCGGCTACAACGCCATCCTCTCGCAGCTGCACCGCTCCCTCTATCAGGCGAACGTCGGCGCCGACTTCGTCTTTCCGGAGACGGCCGATTTCTCTCCCTACAAACTCCTCATCGTTCCTGCACTTTACGTTGCCGATGATGCCCTGCTGAAGAAGATCTCCGATTACGTTCACGGCGGAGGCCACGTCCTTATGACGTTCAAGAGCGGCTTCACGAATGAGAATTCCGCTGTCCGCTGGGAGCGCGCGCCCGGCCCGCTCCGCGAAGCGGCTGGCTTCACCTATCAGGAGTTCTCCAACCTCGAGCACCCGCTGGCGCTCAAAGACAATCCGTGGCATGTCTCTGCCGCCGATAACAAGGTCAGCACGTGGGCGGAGTTCCTGCTGCCTACCTCGGCCAAGCCACTCGCTTTCTACGATCATCCATTCTTCGGTCGCTGGCCGGCCATCACTCGCAACCAGTTCGGCTCCGGCACGCTTACGTACGAGGGCACCGCTCTCTCCGACGCACTCCAGCAGGCCGTTGTCCTTGATGTACTTCGCGAGTCCGGCCTTACCAGCTCCGACCAGGACGCTTCCCGGACCGGTACGGGTCAAGCACGGTATCAATCGAGCCGGCAAACGGATCCACTACTATCTGAACTACTCGGGTGCCCCTGCCAACTTCACGTACGCCTACGCTGCAGGCCGCGATCTGCTCACCGGTCGCGCCAGGCGCTCAGGGCAGCAGTGTGAGCCTTGCCCCATGGGACCTTGCCATACTGGAAGAGGACAAATAGCTGCCATTTGCGCCGACGAGGCAAGTGTCTGCAAGCTGAGTCGAGGCGTTGGATCACCCGAACCCAAACACACGGGCTCCAGATGTTCGCTCCCTTCGCGCAACAAGTAGGGAATTCGCTTTACAGTGCGGTTCAGGATCAGATACTTCTCGTGATAGACGCCGAGTTCCTGGAGCGGACCTGCCTGGCTATAGCAGAAGAGTGACCAGGCCCGTGGCCACCAGCGCGACTGCCCAGATCAAATCGAAGTTGAACCACGTCTTGCGCAAGAAGCGCGAGACCGAACTTTCGATAGACCACCCAGGCGATCAGCCCTGTGACTGCAAGATAAGCAAAAGTATGGACGCCGGTGGCGAGCATTCCGGCCAGCGGACTGCGTTGCAGAAGCCATGTGATGGTGGCCCGCCATACTGCCCTGTGCTTCGACCGTGCTGCTGCCCAGCAGCACCGGCACCACCATCAAACCCGCGCCGTGGGCCGAGGCCATCAGAAACGACCAGACGGTCAGGTCCCGGAATCCCACCTGCATGCGAACCCACCGCGGGTGATGATGTCGCACCAGGCAATAGATTCCAAGGCCGACCAGGATCGCGGCGACGAAGTAGCGAATCGCTGCCAGCGGCAGCGTCATGCCGAGAAACGCGGCCAGCCAGCACCACGCTGCCGATGGCCAGCGCGTGGCCGAGCGCGATGGGGACGAGCGATCTTGCGACTGCGCTCCCCTTTTGCTCCTGCATCCCCAGCGCCACCGCGAAGAGCCAACCCATCCCAGGGTTGAGTCCGTGGTAGGCGCCGAGGAGCAGCATCAGCCACAACGCCGTCGAAGTCAGTCCCGCATGCGTCATTTCGTGTCCGAGTAGCAATAGGAGTCCGACGAAGCGTCGCCGCCTTCCAGCCGCAACTGGTGTGCGCGCAACCCGTCGAACTCGACGAAGAATTTTTCGTCGAGTTTCATCCCGCCCTTGGGGTTGGCATCGATCTTCACCATCCAACTCTTTACGCCATCGGGATAGAACTGCTCGTCCCACGGGGAGTAGAGCGAGTTGGTGAAGTAGACGCGCTTGCCGTCGCGGCTGATCTCGACCATCTGCGGACCGCCGTTGAGCGCCTGCCCGGGCTTCTTCGGATGAGCCGCCCGGCGCACGATGCCGCCGAGTGTGGATCGAGCCGGTCTTCTTCGGGTTCGCGGGATCGGAGACGTCGTACTGGATGAACTCACCGGTGCCCCAGCACGAAACATAGAGGAAGCGGTCGTCGAGTGAGAGGTTGATGTCGGTGACCAGCGGCGGCACCGCCTTGAAGCCCTTCAGCAGCGGCGGCAGGTTTTCGGGATCGGCCGGCTCGGCGGGAATCTCGATCACCTTGCGCACTGCCCACTTGCTGTTCTTGCCGCCGTCCTCGCGATACCACATCCAGATGGAGGCCGACAGGTCTTTCAGGGAAACGACCACGCCGACGAATCCGTAAGTCTTTTTGGGATCGTGGGCAGGGCCGAAGCTCGAGCACCATCTGCTGCTCCGCGCCCAGGTCAATTTCCTGCAGGTGGCGGCGCTTATCCAGATCCCAGATGTGCAGCTTGTGGCCGTACTTTCCCGCCAGCAGCAACTCCGGGTTGATGCCGTCCTTCACCATATTCGGCGTGCCCCATTCCGAGGTGATCATGGTGTCGTGTCCGAGGTGCCACCAGAAGTCGTAGGCCAGGACTCTGCGGGCCGCGATCTTTCTCCCAGGCTCCCTTCAACTCAAAGGTGTCGGCGTCCATCAGGAAGATGCCGCCGGGGCCGTCGCCGGTCGCCGAACCGAGCGCGCTGCCGTAGATGCCGTCGGGGCCGCAATGAATGGTGTGCGGCGAAGTGTAGCCTGTCTTCTTGATGAACTCTTCAGGCTCGATCACCTTCACGATCTTGGGATGGTTGGGGTCCGGTTTCGTGTCCAGAATGTGAATTCGCGACGAGCCGATTCCCGGCACGACCAGGTAGCGACGCTCCATGTGCGGGTGCGGGGCCTGCGGGCAGAGGCACGCGCTGCATGCGTTCCAGCCGAAGTGATGCAGCTCGTTATCGTCGTTGGGAAAATCCACCTGGCCGACGAACTGGCCATACGCGGAGGAACGCGGGTCAACATTGATGACGCCCATGGCGTCCCGCTTCCCAGTCTTGCCGACGTTGAGCAGAGCGACGTAGGCGATGCGTTCCGGCGCGGCCTGCATCGCCATGCCGGGTGAGGGATAAAAAGTGGGATCTGGCATCAAGGACATATCCGCGTTCTCCTTTGGCAAGATTCAGGCGAAGGATTTTGTCCCGATAGGTTTCACGCAACGCGACGCAGTCTACTGCCGCCACGGAAGGACTTTAAAGAACTGCGGGAAACGCCGGGATGACAACGCCTGCCAGGAACCACGATCCAGCCGCGGGGCGAGGATACAGGCGCGGCTCCTGAATGGCGTAAGCATAACTCGTTTCCCCGCCGCTGGGCCACCGCTCGCCTATGGAGCGCTGTGGCCACTGCACTTCAGCACGCCCAGGTAGGCGCTCCACGGACCGACCGCGTCCTCATACTGGTGGGCCATCACGCGGGAGAGTTGATGCAAGTGGGTGAGGTCGTGGACCGCCCAGGTCGCCAGAAGTTCCGACAGCGTCACCACTCCCAGCGCTGGATGCCGTCCCCGGCGAACCAAGTCTTTCGGCTTCAAGTTCAGCGCTTGCAGTGTATTCAGATTTTCACTTCGCAGGCGGGCAAATTCGTCCAGAAGCTGCTCCAGCGATTTGCCTTGACTCTCTCTTGACTGAGCAAGACGGTCAAAGGGATCAAATGGCCGCGCTTCGCCGTTCTCCAGAATGATGCGCGCCCGAGGCATCCAGTCGACGCGCTCGCCGCTGTTCAGGTGGCCGACAATGTCGAACGCGCTCCAGGTATCTTTTCCTTCGTTGCAGTGGACCCAGGCGTCGGGCAGCCCGCGCAGCAGGGTGTTGAGAGTAGCGGGAGTGCGACTGAGAATTGCGACGGTCTCGGCCAGGCTGAATTCCTTCAGGTCTGCCATGCCTACCCTTCGTTGTCCGATAAGAACCTGATCCGAAAGGACGAGCCCTTGAAACTGGAAACTGAGAACCGAGAACGGGGTTTGATATCAGCTCTTAGTCTTCGGCTCTCAGCCTCTCAGTTGCAGATCGCCTTCACTATGCGGCTTTCGGCTTGGCTATTCTGCGTGCTTCGATCCCGTCTAATGCGCTCCACAAGGCTTTTGCCGCGTTCTCGGCCGCGGCGAGGGCGGGCTCCGCTGTTTCCGGATTCTGTTCCAGGCGCCGGGCCAGCTGCTGCCGCCAGATATGTGAGTGGTAGACATCGGCGGTGCTATGCAGGTCGAAGTATCCGCAGGTCTTTTCGTCGGCGCCGTACATCTCGCGAAGTCCGCGAGCTTTCTCAGCGGCCACACGCGGGACTTGCGATTCGTAGGCATAGAACGCCGCCAGAGCCTCTTCCGGTGTTCCCTCGCTGGCGACGTCGTGGAAGAAAGCCATCAAGCTACTAATTTCCGCAACCGGATGATGACCCCTCAGGTTGCGAGTTGATCCCATGTCTTCGGCAAAGTCCAGCCACAGCTCGGCGTGCTCTGGATTGTTGCCCGTCGCATCATCACCGCCCTTTTCGTCGGCCAGATTGGCCAGCACGGCGCGGCGCAACTCGCTCTCTTCGAGACGCATGCTGAGTTCCGCAAGATAGGTAGGGAACGCATTCACATGATGGTAGTAGTCCCGGGCATACTCGCGGAGATCGTCACGCGACAATTCGCCCGCGCTCCACGCCTTGTAAAAGGGATGGCAAAGCAGATCGAACGGGGCGATCCGCGCATCCAGTTGCCGGAAGAATTCCTGGGTTGTCATATTAGGCCTCACTTTTTTGATGTGCTCACCAATATACGGAGGTCCGGCCGGGCTCGCAACCCACCAACTGTGACGGCCATCACAGAACAATGCGTGCCCTCTCGCGTAGCCTGAACCTTGTGAGGGTGAGCTTTGCCGCAAGGAGGGTATCGACGGATCAGAATCGGCTGGCTGGCTGCTGGTTTGTTTTGGTTTTCCCAACTTGCGGCCGTGGCACAATCCAGAGCGCCCGAAATCATCGGGTTCTTGCCCGCAGCCGGCCCCGAGGGAACGCGTGTCGAGATCAGAGGCAAGAATTTGCAGAATGTTTCCACCGTGCTCTTCGGAATGACCCCGGCGGTCTTCGATCCTGTCTCACCAAAAAGGCTCATGGTGATTGTTCCTCACAGGGTTCCGACCTCCATCATTACCGTGATTGCATCGCACGGACAAAGCAGCAGCCGGCTGGCATTCGTCGTCTCCAACGATCCCCGCATTCCAGATGAAGTGAGTTACAAGGCTGGATATGTGAATGCGGTCCCACGGCCGCCTTCCTTCGGATCGGCGCGACTGTGGGGGATCGCGATCGCGGACACGCGGGTACCGGGTTACAAATCGGCGCAGGTAGAGGTCGCATGGACCAGGCTGTCGTGCCAGGTCGACGGCAGAGAGCTTATCCTCAATGATGACGTCGGCCAGGTGCGCGGAGGACTGTACAGCCGCCAGCCGTGGTTTGGCACCGACGAGCACGATCCCATCCCACTGGCGTTCGATCTCACAGACCAAGCAGTAGTGCTGCGCGTGGGAGAGCGCACCGATCGCATTTGGCATTTCTGGAGTCCATCTCCGCGCGCCGCCTTGCCGCCGGGCAAACTCGAAGGCTGCACGGTTCGTGCCCGAGTCAGGATTTCTACCGGCGCCTTGTTGCAGATGGGGATGGACTACTGGCGCTCTCCTACGATTCCGTATGGCTCTGGCGGAAACAATCACGAAGCCGGCGCCAGCGATTGGTACTTTCCCTCTCCCCAGTGGCAAGGAGTGTCATTCACCGATGTAGGCGGCCCGCAATTCTAGCGGGATTACGGAGGCCGGGCCTCCGTCCGTCTTCCATCACTCCTTGTTAGAATGAGGCTGGCCATGCCGCAATTCACCGAACAGTTCGATGTCGTCGTCGTCGGCGCAGGACACGCCGGGTGCGAAGCCGCTATGGCCGCCGCCCGCATGGGGCTGAAGACCGCTCTCTACACGCTCAACGTCGATCTCATCGCGCAAATGTCCTGCAATCCCGCAGTGGGCGGCATTGCCAAGGGACACCTGGTCCGCGAAGTGGACGCCCTGGGCGGCATCATGGGCGAAATCACCGACGCGGTCGGCATCCAGTTCCGCCTGCTCAACACCTCGCGCGGTCCAGCGGTGTGGTCTCCCCGGGCGCAATGCGACAAGCAGGCTTATCGCCTGAAGATGCGCGAGGTGCTGGAATCGCAACCGAATCTGAAGATCAAGCAGGCGGAAGTTGCGGATCTGATTCTTGATCAGTCGCCAGTTGTCAGTCGTCAGTCGTCAGCAAACGGCGCCGGCACCGAGGTCTTGGCTGACGACCGACTACTGAAGACTGGAGACGACGAGCGCAAGCGAGTCCTGGGCATCCGTCTGCGCGACGGCCGCACCGTCGGCGCAGCCGCTGTCATTATTACGACCGGCACATTCCTCAACGGCCTGATCCACTGCGGCGAGCAGCAATATCCCGCGGGGCGCTCCGGAGAACCGGCCGCCGTGCTGCTGGGCGAGGCGCTGAAGCAACTCGGTCTCCGAGGTTGCCGACTCAAGACCGGGACGCCGCCGCGACTCGACGGCCGCACCATCGACTGGTCCAAGTTTCAAGTGCAGCCCGGCGATGCCGACCCCACGCCCTTCAGTTTTCGCACCCGGCGAGTGGCGCATCACGATTCGCAAGTCCCCTGCTACATTGCGTGGACTACGCCCGAGACGCATCGCATCATCCGCGAAAACGTTCATCGGTCTCCAATGTACAGCGGGCAAATCCATTCCGTCGGGCCGCGCTATTGCCCTTCGATTGAAGACAAGATCGTCAAGTTTCCCGACAAGATCACGCACCAGCTTTTCCTTGAACCCGAGGGCCTGAACACGCACGAGATTTACGTCAACGGGATGAGCACGTCGCTGCCGGTCGAAGTGCAGATGGAGATTCTGAAGTCGATTCCCGGCCTCGAGAACGCAGACATGCTGCGGCCGGGATACGCCATCGAATACGACGCCATCGACCCCACGGAGCTGGAGCGGACGCTCGAAACCAAGAAAATTGCCGGCCTGTTCCTGGGCGGCCAGATCAACGGCACCAGCGGCTACGAAGAAGCCGCGTGCCAGGGCTTGATGGCCGGCATCAACGCAGCGTTGCAAGTGAAGAACGAGGCGCCGCTGATCCTCGATCGCACTGAAGCCTATACCGCGATCCTGATTGATGACCTGATTTCCAAGGGCACCAACGAACCTTACCGCATGTTCACCTCGCGCGCCGAGTTTCGCCTGCATCTGCGGATTGACAACGCCGACCGGCGCCTTACTCCGCATGGCCGCCGCGTCGGCCTGATTTCCGATGCCGCCTGGTCTGATTTCGAGGCAAAGCAGAAACGCCACGAATCCATAAAGGACCTGCTAGATCGCACCAAGTTGACAGTACCGATGCTCGAGCAGATAGCCGAGGTGGCCACAGACCATGTGGGACCGGGTCTCCGACCCGGTCAGGCCGAGCAAAGCTCGGCAACCGCCAACAGCCAACGGCCAATGACCAACGACTGCAGTTCCGCCATCGGCCAGAGCCTGGCTCAATTGCTCAAGCGCCCAGAGATCACGATCGAGCGTCTGGTCCCCGTCCTACGCGAACTCGCCCCGGAATTGTTTGAAGAAGAAATCCGCGCCAATGCGGGCGAAACCGTGGCGCGTCTTTCTTCATCACTCCGCAACGAACTGAAGTCGGTCGAAACCGAAATCAAGTACGCCGGCTATCTTCTGCAACAGGAGCGCGCCATCGAGCGCCTAAAGAAGGCTGAGCAGCGGACGATTCCGCAATGGTTCGACTATGGTTCGGTCAGCGGACTCTCCCGCGAGATACAGGAAACGCTGATCAAGGTCCGTCCTCGCACCCTGGCACATGCCTCTCGCATCCCTGGAGTCACTCCGGCTGCGGTTTCTTTGGTGCATGTGTTCATCGAAATTCAGGCGAAGCGGCGCGAACAGGCGGCCGTAATCTAGGATTTCTATCCTTCGGCATTGATGTCCGAAAATGGCCAGTCTTTTTCGGTCCAATCGGATATCTTGGTGCCAGATGCACTTCGATCCCAAAATCTGCGCTCGCGCCCGACTCGCTCGCGACCCGCGCTTCGATGGACGCTTCTTCATCGGCGTGCTGACTACACGCATCTACTGTCGCCCCATCTGCCCAGCACGCTCACCAAAGGAACAAAACGTTCGTTACTTTCCCACCGCTGCGGCGGCTGCGGAAGCCGGCCTTCGTCCTTGCCTGCGTTGCCGGCCCGAAAGCTCTCCGGGAACGCCAGCCTGGATGGGAACCTCCGCCACGGTATCGCGAGCGTTAAGACTGATGAACGAAAGCGTGCTGGAGGTCGGCGACATGGATGCGTTCGCCGAGCGCCTGGGCATCGGCTCGCGCCATCTCCGGCGTCTTTTTCTAAAGCATCTGGGAGCGAGCCCCATTGCCGTGGCTCAAACCCGGCGTCTACATTTCGCCAAGAAATTGATCGACGAGAGCCGCCTGCCGATGCGCGACGTGGCCATTGCCTCCGGCTTCGGAAGCGTCCGCCGATTTAACGCGACCTTTCTCAAGACCTACGGGCGCACGCCGACTCAGTTGCGAAAAGTTTCTCGGCCGGCGGCTTCCGTTCCGAGCAGCGGGTATCGTTTCCTACTTCGCTTCAGGCCGCCCTTTTCCTGGACCGGATTGCTTGAGTTCCTTGCCCCGCGCGCGATTCCCGGCATCGAAATCGTGGAAGGCCAGACCTACCGGCGTGTGTTCTCGCTGGAGAATCACGTCGGCTCGATCCAGGCGACGCTCGACAATGCCTCGGAGTCGATTGTTCTGAGCATTCACTATCCTCAGCCGCAATGGCTCTTTCTGATCGTGGAGCGAGTACGGCGTCTGTTTGATTTGTCAGCCGATTCAAATGAGATTGGTCTGCACCTGCGCCGTGATCCTCTCCTGACTCGCCAGATTGCCGCGCGGCCCGGGCTCCGCGTACCCGGCTGCTGGGACGGCTTTGAACTCGCCATCCGCGCCATCCTGGGACAGCAGGTCACAGTTCAGGGAGCCACGACCCTGGCTGGCCGGATAGTTCGGGCTTTCGGTGTGCCCATCGCGAGCGAAAACGGACTCACTCATCTTTTCCCGTCGCCAGAAAGGTTGGCCGACGCGGACCTGGGTCAAATTGGTCTGCCTCGGGCGCGTGCGCACTGCATTCGCTCACTGGCCCGGGCTGTCTGCGACGGCAAGATCAGTTTTTCCGGGGTGGCCGACGTGCCCGGTTTTCTGGAGCGGTTCCGCGAACTGCCCGGAATTGGCGATTGGACTGCCCAGTACGTAGCCATGCGCGCGCTGGGTGAACCTGACGCATTTCCCGCCAGCGACCTGGGCTTGCTCCGTGCCACCGGGCTGCGAGATCCCAGAGAGTTGCAGGCTCGCGCCGAGGCCTGGCGACCGTGGCGTGCCTACGCCGCCCTCTACCTGTGGCAGCGACCGATTGCGGCCGCTCCACGTCGTGTGGCACTTTCCCCGAGTTTGCCGGCGAAAGAATTTCGCCCTCGTATGGCAGCGGTCTAGTCGGCTGTTTCATAGAGGCGCAAGGAAGGCATTTGGACAATGATCCGAACTCAAGCAGCGAACGCTACGAGCTACACAAGAATCGATAGTCCAGTGGGGCCGCTGCAACTGGTCGCCGATGACCGCGGCGTTCGGCGCATAGATTTTGTAAACGGACGAAGTCCCGTCAACACCGATCCACAGTGGCATGAGGATGCGGAGCCCTTTGCGTGCGACCATTCGCCAGCTCCGCGCCTATTTTGCCGGAGAGTTGGAGGCCTTCGATCTCACCCTGGCGCCTGAAGGCACGCCTTTTCAGCTGTCAGTTTGGGATCGTTTATGCGAAATCCCCTTCGGAGAAACCATTTCCTACGGTGAACTGGCTCGGCGCATCGGCAACCCGAACGCCTCACGCGCGGTTGGCCTGGCCAACGGGTCTAATCCAATTCCTATCGTGATCCCCTGTCACCGCGTAATCGGCAGCAATGGGAAGCTCACCGGCTATGGCGGGGGATTACCCATCAAAGAGAAGCTGCTGGGTTTGGAGCGCCGACAGTTGCGATTGCTGTGAGCTTACCGGGGCATTTCTTCGTGCACCTTCCCGTCTCTGATTTCAAGCTTTTAGCGTGTGCCTTCCCGCCCCAGTCGGTTACCATGGGATGGGTGGAATAGAACCTTCGGAAAAGCCTGCATCCAATAAATCTATGACTACTTCCTGCACAGCCTTAGCTTTGGCGTTTATGTTGGTTGCTTCCCTGGCTTCGGCCCAGACCGTCGATCCCGCGCTGCGGCCGCCCAAGGGCGCGCAGGTCGCGCTGGTGGTGTTTGAAGACTTGCAGTGTCCCGACTGCCGCCGTGCCGCTCCCCTGGTCGAGGAGGCTGGACGCACTTACAAGATTCCAGTGGTCCGCCACGACTTTCCGTTACCCATGCACAACTGGTCCTTCGACGCCGCCATCATCGCCCGCTACTTCGACACTGTGTCCAAACAGCTGGGCAATGATTTCCGCGACTACATTTTCCAGCACCAGCCGGAGATCACCCCGCCGACGCTGCGCGGCTTCGCGGAGAAATTCGCCACTGATCACAAAGTGGACCTGCCGTTCGTCGTCGACCCGCAGGGAAAACTGGCGGCAGCAATCAACGAGGACAAGAATGCCGGCCAGCGTGTCGGCATCAACCACACGCCAACCATCTATGTGGTCAGCAACAAGACGCAGGGCAAGCCGTTCGTCGAAGTTGTGGACCGCACCCAACTCTTTCAGTTGATTGATGCAATGAAAAACGAGTAGGAAAAATTCGCCACGGATTTAACCGGATCGACGCGGATAATGCTCGGATTTGAATCCTCGTCAATTCATCGCCAGGGATCTGTTTACCCCACCTGCCAGACCGTATCCAGCACCGTCCCGTCCACCCATTTGACGACCGCCACCGGACGATCTCCCAACTTCGGCCGTGCCGGTTTGCCGCCGCAGATGCGTTCTACCTCGGCCTTGATGTCCTGAAGCGGGCGGATCGGCAAACTTGATCCCTTCACCGCATCAACCAAGTCCTGACGCCGGGGATTGATGGCAATACCGCGCTCGGTGACTACTACATCAATCAACTCGCCGGGTCCGGTGAGCGTCGTTACTTCATCCACGATCACCGGGATGCGATCGCGGAAAGAGGGCACTGCAAGAATGGTGCAACCCGCTTCCAGGCAATTCTGCCAGCCGCCAATGCCGTGCAGAAGGCGGCCATCGGAGTGCGTCACCACGTTGCCATTGAAGTTCACGTCCACTTCAGTCGCGCCCAGCACCACGGCATCCACCATCGAAGCAAACGAACCTTTGCCGTGATAGTTGTATGACGTGAACGGCGACGTGGGCACGTGCCGCGGGTCGCTGCCGATCGACTTCACTGCATCCAGGTCAAAAGTCTGGCCATCGAGGATGTAGTCGGTCAACCCTTCCTGCAGCATCTCTACCAGATAGCGCGTCGAGCCGCCCCGTACGAAGCGCGCTTTCACGCCATCTTCTTTCATCATGCGGCGCAAGTAATCCACGAACGCCAGGGCGATGCCGCCCGCTCCGGCCTGGAAAGAAAATCCGTTGCGCATGATTCCCGCATCGCGCAGAAATCGGGCGACGTACTCCGCAACCTTGAGGCGGTCGGGTGAGCGTGTAATCTGCGTCGTGCCAGAAACAATTTTGGCCGGATCGCCGATGGAGTCGACTTCCACGACATGATCCACATTGTTGCCCTGAATCTGCCACGGAATGCAGGGGAAGGGAACTAGATTGTCGGTGACCACGATGACGTTGTCGGCGTAGGTGGAATCGGCCAGCGCGAAGCCGAGCGATCCGCAGGCCGACTTGCCGTGCGAGCCATCGGCATTGCCGAAGGCGTCTGCCGTCGGTGCAGCGATGACCGCGATATCAATGTGAACTTCGCCATCCTGAATGGCCTGCCAGCGCCCCCCGTGCGACCGCAGCACACCCAGGCCGCGCATCTTGCCCTGGGTGCAGTAGTCGCCCAGAGGCCCGTTCATCGAACCCTCGATGTGATGGATCACGCCCGACTGCATCAGTTCGATCGCCGCCTTCTGAGAAGGAAACGATGCGCTCGGAAACCAGAGCAGGTCTTTGACACCTATTTTCGCCGCCGCCTCCAGCATCATGAGGGCGACGCGGTCGCCGTCCCGCAGATGATGATGGTTCGAGATCACCATGCCGTCGCGCAGCCCGCACTTGCGCAGAGCAGTTTCAAGATCGGGCAGGCGTTTGTCGCCGTTGTCGGGATAATCTTTGCTGGAGCGCACCGGGGGAGCCGTCTTACGTCCACGTGGCGAATACTTAGCTACGCCCAGATAGGGAATCTGCGGCTTGCCATTCACCATGGTCGGGACCATGCGTCCCGCGGCGTTCTGCGCCAGTTCGCCTTTATCCGTCATTCCGCTCCCAGAAATTCTCAACCACAGAGGACACCGGGAATTGCAAAAGAATTCCTCTGTGCCTCTGTGTCCTCAGTGGTTAGCGCTTTTTGGACCCACATCAATGTACCTTCCCCATCCGCTTCGCCAACTCCACCAATTTCTGCGCCCGCTGCACCACCGGGGGATCGATCATTTTCGATCCCAGGCTAACCACGCCCAACCCACGCTGCTGTGCTTCCTCGAACGCAGTGACAATCTTCAACGCTCTCTCGATCTCGGCCTGCGAGGGCGCAAAAGCCTCATGAATCACAGAAATCTGTCCGGGATGAATGCAGCCCATACCTTCAAACCCCAGCGCCCGGGAATTTTCCGCCCAGCGTCGAAGGCCTTCCAGATCGCCAACATCGCCGAATACGGAATCAATGGCCTGCACTCCGGTCGCCCTCGATGCATTGACCAGACGTGATCGTGCATAAACCGACTCGCGACCTTCCGCTGTCTTGGCCACGCCCAGATCGGCGGTGTAATCCTCCAGTCCGATAGTGAGTGCGACCACATTCTTGCTGGCTTGCGCGATGGCGGAGGCGTTCTCAATGCCAAGCGCGGATTCGAGAATCGGCATCAGCCAGATGGGACGTGTGATGCCATAGCGGCCCTTGAGTTCGGCAATCATGCGATCGGTTTCCGCGACTTGCTCGGGGAGTTCAGTCTTGGGCAGCAGCACCAAATCCGGCGATTCGGGAACAATTTCCGCCAGGTCTTCAAGGCCCACGGGCAACTGGTTGATGCGCACCATGCGCTCGCACTTTCCAAAATCCACGGCACGCAGCGTGTTGCGGACGAGAATACGAGCGGCGTCTTTCTCCGCGTGATGAACCGAATCCTCAAGGTCGAGGATGATGGCGTCGGGCCCGTGCAGCGCCGCATTGATGAAGTATTTGGGCTCTGAACCGGGAAGATAGAGACGCGAGCGGCGCAAACGATCCCTGGGCGATGGCTCCGGCAGTGGTATCTTCTCCGGCGATGCCTTGCGCCCCAGGCCCAGCCCGGCGCGGCGCGCAGCGGTCTCGATCCGCGCCGAAATTACGAAGGGCAGCGCGCCCTCGTCGCGGAGTTCGACGCGGGCGTGCTTGATGCCGAGAACATCGAACACCTGTCGCGCCTGCGCCAGTATGGACTCGCCATAGTAGGGCGCTACCCGAGACTGCATGGTGATCTCGATGCCGCCACTGTCGCGTGCTTCGATGGCCACATGCAGGTCGGACCGCACGTCGCGGCCGCAGTGTCCGGCTTCGCCCGATCCCGCCGACTTTTCTTCCAAACTCGTCATTCAATCCACCACCGTCCACGTGGGGACAGCCGCCCTCGGCTGTCCAGTCGAGCGAAGCTCGACGGGGTTTTTGCGTGAGGCAGAACTGCCGAGCTCGGCTCGGCCGGACAGCCGAGGGCGGCTGTCCCCACGAGGTTCTTGCCGCCGCCCTCTCGCGCCAACACCTACTTCAGCTTTTCCAGAATCGCATCCCCCATCCGCACCGTGCTGGCCGCTCCCTGCCCAATCGACTTCGCGCCACCGGAAATCCGCATCATGTCGTAGGTGCGCACTTTGCCTTCTTTCACGACATCAGCAATCGCCGTGCGGATGCGGTCTGCTTTCGCGCCTTCGCCAATATGATCGAGCATCATGGCCGCGGAAAGAATCATCGCTATGGGATTCACAATCGGAGGATTCAGTTCGGCATACTTGGGCGCCGATCCGTGGGTCGGCTCAAATACGGCGACTTCGTCGCCGATGTTGCCGGAAGCGGCAAAGCCCAGCCCGCCCACCAGTCCCGCGAACGCGTCGGACAAAATATCGCCGAACAGGTTTGAAGCCACGATCACGTTGTACTCTTCCGGATTCTTGTTCAGCCACATCAACTGTGCGTCAATGTTCGTTGACCAGAGCGCGATTCCGGGATAGCCCTTGGCCACTTCCTTGGCGGTTTCTTCCATCATTCCCGAAGTCTCGCGCACCACGTTGGGTTTCTCGCAGATGGTGACGCCCTTGAAGCCGCGCTTCTTGGCATATTCAAACGCGGCGGTGACAATGCGTCGTGCCGCAGCGCGCGTGATGATACGCACGCTCACAGCAAGGTCGGGCCCCGGCACGCTGTTGAACGCCTTGAAGCGGGGATGCGTATTCAGCGCGGCGCGCACATTCTCCGGAGGATTGGTCCACTCCACGCCTACATACATGCCCTCGGTTCCCTGGCGAAACACGGTGGTATCAATTTTGGGCTCGTCGAATCCGCCGTCGGTGCGCTTGCGAATGTAGTTCAGCGGATTGCCGGTGAAACCGATGCAGGGCCGCATGCAGATATCAAGATTGAACTTCTGCCGCATGGTGACAATCGGGCTGTAATAGACCAGGCCCTTGCCCCGCAGCTCTGGCTTCAGTTCGGCCTGGGCTTCCTTGTTGGGCTTGGACGTAATGGCGCCGAACAGGCCTAGCTTGTGTTTCTTGAGCAGGTCAATGGTGCGATCGGGAAGGGCATTGCCTTCGCTGCACCAGATGTCCCATCCGATGTCGGCATGAATGTATTCGGCGTCGAAACCGACAGCCTTCAGGACTCGCAGGGCCTCGGGCAGAACTTGATTGCCGATGCCGTCACCCGGCATGGTCACTACTGTGTGCTTTGCCATTATTACGGTGTCTCCTCTTGTCATCCTGAGCGCAGTAATTGTGTTTCGCTTGCGAAACGCAATGCGGAGTCGAAGGACCCCTACCTCCTAAAACAACCTCGTACAGACATGACTGAAGTTTAGCCTTGCGGCAGTCTGGCGGGCGAGGGCGCCCGCCCCACACAACAACCGATCTAACCCAACCCCAAACGCTTCGCCACCAGGTTCTCGACTCCTTGCGCAATTACCAGCGATTGCGGCACGCTGCCGAGGGCGGGGAACGCGAACTTCTCGCCACGCCAGGTGATCACGCCTAACGTGAAATCAACGACGACCTCATCTCCCGGAATGATCGTCTTTTCTTTCGCGCCGATTTCCTTGACGAACTGCTCGCGCAGTTTTTTCACCAGCTCCGGGACTTCGACGCACAGGAACCCATTGTTGTAGGCGTTGCGTAAATAGGTCTGCGAAAAACTGGCCGCAATCACCAGAGGAATTCCCTTCGCCTTCAGACAGGTAACCGCCTGCTCGCGGCTTGATCCGGTGCCGAAGTTGAAGCCGCTCACCACCACGTCGCCCGCATGCGTTCGCGTGGCAAATTGAGGATCGTAATTTTCCATCACTACTTTTGCCATGGTTTCTGGCGTGACGTCGTCGCGGTAAGTGTAGTCCTTCCCATAAATCGCGTCGGTGTTCACGTTGTCCTGCGGCAGAAATACCAAACGTCCCTTTACCCGCTCGGGAAAACCCGGAAGAATTTCTACCTTTTCCGCGGCCGCACCGGCAGGAAATTCCTTATATGAGCGCGCCGGAGTGCGGTCCGCCATCTTGTAATGTCCGCGAATATAGCCGGCCGCGGCGGACGCAGCTACTACCTCAGGGCTGGCCAGATAACATTTCGCGTCGCGCGATCCCATGCGGCCTTTGAAATTGCGGTTGGTGGCCGAAATCCCCACTTCGCCCGGTTCCAGCAATCCCACCCCGAGGCCGATGCACGGCCCGCAGCCCGCCGGCAGAGGATTCGCGCCGGCATCGAGCAGTGTCTGCCAGATGCCGCGCCGCTCGGCTTCTTCCTGCACCCATTTGCTGGCCGCGCCCAGATACAGCTTCACACCCGGCGCAACTTTTTTCCCGCGCAGCACTGTGGCTGCCGCCGCCAAGTCTTCCACGCGTGAGTTCACGCATGACAGCAGGTAGGCTTTCTGGATTGGAATCTTCTGCTTCTCGATTTCGGCCAGCGACGCCATGACCTGCACCGTGTCCGGCCCGGAAACATGAGGCGTGACCTGTGACAGATCGAGCACGATGCGGGCGGCATAAACCGCATCGGGATCGGCTTGTGGAGGGTTCTCAGTCCAGTTCGTAATGTCGCGGTCGGCGAAGCGCTCGATGCCCTGCAACGCCAGGCGCTGCTTTACTCCTTGCAGATATTTGATCGTGATCTCGTCCACTGGAAACCAGCCGACCAGCGGCCCCCATTCTGTGGACATGTTGGAAATCGAAAAGCGCGCGTCCATGGAAAGGCTGGCCACGCCCGGTCCGCTGAATTCGACGGCTGAGTTCAGGACTTCGTCATGGTTATAGAGTCCGCAGAGCGTAATGATGACGTCTTTGCCGGTCGCGCCCGCGGGCAGTGAACCTTCGAGAACCACCTGGATGGAGCGCGGAATCTGCCACCAGAAATCGCCGGTCGCCCAGGCCGCCGCGGCGTCGGTGCGCACAATCGGCGTGCCGACTGCTCCCAGCGCGCCGTACATATTCGAGTGCGAGTCGGAAGCCACGACGAACGTGCCAGGCAGAACGTATCCGCGCTCGACCATGATCTGGTGGCC
This sequence comes from Terriglobia bacterium, assembly GCA_963816865.1. GTDB lineage: Bacteria > Acidobacteriota > Terriglobia > Terriglobales > Acidobacteriaceae > JAIQFF01. The sequence goes on along the minus strand of CAWFMU010000035.1, from coordinate 28,502 downwards.
GATGCCCGAACCCGCAGGGTAGAAATCCACGCCGTGATGTTTAGCGAAGCCCTCGATGGCCTGGTACTTGTGCAGGTTGGAATCTTCTTTGTTCTGTATGTCGTGGTCGAGTGCGAACACCAATTGCTTGGGATTCTGGATTTTCTTGGCGCCGATGGTTTGAAATTTCTTGATTACCGCCGAGGTGTTGTCGTGCGTCATGACGCGGTGCGGGCGGATGGCCACGAAGTCCCCGGTCCGCAGCGGACGCTTCGGTCCCTCGGCAAGGTGCGCCTGCGCGATTTTTTCAACGACGGTCTGACCCATTAAAAGTGCTCCTGATCGTGTGGACCGGGCCGCAGCCTGCCCGGAGCGACCCGGTCAGCCCCAGTACAGTCCTTTCGCCCTGTCAGGGCTCCTTGCGTCTTGGCTTCTAACCCGGGGCTTACGCCTCGGGCTACATTCTTTCGCCGCCACGCGACTGCGGCATCTGTTGCCGCTAAAACCTTGTTTCAAACTCCGCAAACTCGCGTTCCAGTTTCCACTGTACTCGGGCCCGGTCATTGGCATCTAGAAATCTCTGGCATCCCGGGGATACGCGAGCAGCTTCGGGACGATCGCCGGCACAAACGTTAACCGGATGAAACGCCTGAGTGTCAGACCAAAGACTTGGCCCTGCCAGGAAGCTGTGTTCCAGGCTCTGCCGCGCCATCCGTTTCAGATCCGCGTAAGTCAGATGATAACTCTCGGCGGCGCGAACATATTCATGAGTCATATCGGATCGCGACACGCCTTCATCGTCGGTCGACAGCGCCACTGGCACGCCATAACGCAAATATACCGGCAAGGGATGCTCTTCGCCGCGCACTCCGAGAATCAAATCGTTCGAGGTCAGGTTGATCTCCACCAGCACCTTGCGCCGGGCCATCTCTTGCAAAAGGCCAGTAGCGTCGCTTTCGTTCATTACGCTCACACCGTGTCCGATCCGCTCGGCATGGCCTTTCTCGATTGATTCGCGAACGTGGAAGCTCAAACCTTCGGGTGGAACCAGTCCCATGGCCAACTCCCCCGCGTGCAGACTGATGTGCACCTTGGGATAGATTCCGTGGAGGTAGTCGAGCATCTTCATGTGCAGATCGAAATCGCGCATGGGCACGTACCAGTCTTCGGGCATCACCAGGTTCAATCCTACGAAGCGGGGGTCGGACTGGGCCAGCTCGAAGCCCAGCAGGATCTGCGCGTAGACTTGCTCTTTCGGCAACCCGCGCAGCACCTGGTACAGATAGCGAATGGTGACGCCGCATCCGGCGCTGGCCTGGGGCGAATCGCAGTGCAATAGCTGGTGCATTTTCGCCTCGTCGTGGTCCAGTTGCTGCCGGGTGGCGGCGACGACTTCCTGGAGTCCACTGGCCAGCAACTTCTCCCGCAACTTGGAGAAGTCATCGTCCCATCCGACGCGGGCTCCCAGTTCCGGCGCGAGATTTCCGTCTGCGGTGTGCATGAGTTCCAGATATTGCAGATGATCGGACGCCGCGCGTTCCGCGGTCTCGGCGAACGAATCACCCAGGTGATTGGTCATGGCGGGAAGAAATTTGTCAAAGGTCGCGAAAAAGTGATCGTGGCCAGGTTCCTCGCCCGCCCAGTTGCGCATGGACCAGGCATCGACGATCGAGTTATAGAGCACGTGGTCCTGGTAGGCGCAGCGGATGGCGGGCTTGCTGGCGAAGCGATCGCAGGCATCGTCGCAGGGAGGCGCAATCAGAACCGAAATCGTGCGGTCGACGCAAAAGCCGTCCTGGGCGGCGAAGTCGATAAGACTCTCCGCGTAAATCGCCCCGGCAAGGTGGATGTGCAGGTCGCCGCCCTTGGGCATCGCCCGCAAGAATGCCAGCAGAAGCCCGGGCTGCCGGCGGATGGAGTCGAAGTGGTGCGCGGTTCGCTGTTCGGCGCTCGAGATTTTCTGTTGCGCCTGGACGCCTGGCGTGGCCAACATCAGCGCAAGAACCAGCCATCCCCCCATTCGTCGCACGCTGCCCCCCGTTCGAACGGGCATTTTACCTGATGCGCACTTCTTGCGGCGTGGCGGCCAATAGCTCTCAATCGCAAAGATCGCAAAGGAAAGCGCAAAAGGACGCAAGATGAAATATCGAATCGAGGCGAACCCGGCCTCCAGTGCGAATCTTGCCGGATTTTCACAGTCGATGAATAACCCTTCTGTGCCGCCTCCTTTATTGCCGGCCCAGAAAATCCGCGAGAAAACCCCCGCCCGGCAAGAGAAAATGCGAACCCGCGATGGCGGAATGCACAATATATGTTGCACCCGCCTGTGGACGGCGTGCACTCGATTGATTTTTCAGGAGATAAAAGGCCTCCTTTTTTATTGACTCTGAAATTAGAAGGAGTAAAAACAACCTCGTTCTTTGACAGCTTCTGAAGTTTTCCCGGTTGGTGCGGCGTCCGGGGCTCAAGCCAAGTCACTTTCTGCATCGCAAGATGACGGAGAGAAGGCGGGTGAGGGTCTATAGCAAAGCGCTGGTCGAGGCGAACAAGAAGATATGTCGGAGGCAAGATAGAGTCCCGAGGCGTTAAGCAGGTTTGTCCGGTTGGCGGTAAGCCCGGAGCCCAAGCATGATCGCGCGGAGCAGCCCGCAAGGGTAGCTACGAGAGCAGGTCGGTGAGGGTCTAAAGCGAGCTACTGGCCGAGACGAATGGGCATAACATCACCTCGGGGCTCTTAATTTTTGCCGGCAATTCTCAAGGCCCCTGCACCACCTGCAGTTTCCCCCCTGGCGCCAGCCGGGCGCGAAAGATGGTATTGGTGGCTGCAACTTCACCCACCGCGTCAACGTTCAGGTCGTAGGACCCCTGCGGCAGATTTTCTCCAAACGGAATCTCGAATTCATCGGTATCTTTCTTCAAAGTGAAGTGCTGATAGCCCACGGCCGTGGCCCGTCCATTCTCGTTGACGGCCAGTGCGATCACGGTGAAATCGAAATCTTCCCCGGTCTGGTTAGATACGCGAATCGTCGCGTCCAGGCGATGGCCGGTAATCTTCGGTTTCCTGCTCCATTCCACCACCAGCGGGGCCACCACTTCGATCGTGAACTCTTTTTTCTTCTGAGCGATCGGTTTTCCGCTGTCGGTGACGGTCACTACAAAATGAAAGCTGTCAACTTCGAGGGGCGTGCCGCTGAGAGTGCCGTCCGGAGCCAGTTCGATCCCCTCGGGCGGCGATCCGTTGGTCACTTCCCAGCGCAGCGGGGTGATGCCGCCTTGCGCCTCCAGCTTGAAGTGATAAGGCTGGCGAAGAAACCCTTTGGGGAGCGGGGTGGTTGCAAACACGATGGGCTCGCCCGTGGCCGCGCCCTGCTGGGCCGCGGACGATCCCAGCAGCGCCAGGGCGAGCAGCAACGATCCTGCGAGTTTCACCTTCATAAGTGCTTAGATGGCACTCTAACACCGGGTGGATGATTCGAGAGCGTCCGGAAGGACAATGCAGCTATTCCACACCACGTAGGGGCAGGTGTCTCACCTGCCCGGCGGAGCGGAGCTCCGCTATTTTGCCGCCGGCAAAAACCTGTCGCGCGTCGCTCGACCTGGACAGCCGAGGGCGGCTGTCCCCACGTGGTCGGAGTAGCTGCGGGAAAACATCTACTTCGCCAGGAATTCTTCTACGGCCTTCTGGAACATGCCGGGCTGGTCCACGAAGGTCATGTGGCCCGATTTCGGCAGAACCACCAGCTTCGAGCCAGCGATCTTTTTGTGAATGGTCTGCGACAACGACGGGTCCACCTCGTCATGGTCGCCCACCAGGATGAGCGTCGCCACTTTGATGGTGGGCAGCCGGTCGGTGTACTCGACCGACTTCAGATTGCCGTCAATCACAAACTCGCCGTGCGAACCCCACATCTCGCGGTAGAGGTCCCAGGAAATCTTCCCGTCGTCGACCGGGTCGTAATTCGCATCGGGATGGTTCTGGTAGAGATAGGGGAAGTATCCGTCGCCCCAGGCGGCGTTCATGTACTCGGCTGTGTAGCGGTTCTTCTCATAGTCCTTGCCGTGGCCGTACAGGCCCTCGGCTTCCAGTTTGTTGATGTGATCGCGCACGTCGGCCGGCATCTTTTCCTTCATGCGCAGAAAAGACTGGTTGATGGCCTTGGTGCTCGCGAAGGTGCTGCCGAGAATCAGCGACGAAAGATTCTTCTGATATTTGAACGCATAGGCCTGCGCCAGCACGCCGCCGTAGGAATGTCCCAGCAGGCTGATCCGGCCGAGGCTGAGTGCCTCGCGGACGGCCTCCACATCCTCCACCATATTTTCAACGGTGTAGCCGGTCGGGTCCTCGAGCGTCTGCGAGCGTCCCGAACCGCGCTCGTCAATGAAGATGAGCCGATGATGGCGGGCCAGCGGGAGCAGAGCAGGTAGAAAGTAGTCATGGGACGCGCCCGGCCCGCCATGCAGGAGCATTAAAGGTTGACCACGGCCAAAGCTCTTGTAATAGATCATGACGCCATGCGCGTTCACGTAGCCTTCGCGGATGGGGTACACAGCGTCCGCGGCTGCAGGGTTTTGTGCGGTGGCGATCGCCGCGGGCAACAGGAGCGTCAGCAATAGAGGGAACAAAGCAAGAAGTTTGGTCATGGCCGCCCATGCTAACTCCGCCGGCAACGGCAGGCAACGGGAGGATTCAGGTGTCATGTCCGGATGCTGTCTTAGCCGCGAAGCGGCGCAAGATTAAAAGCCCACGGCGCAAGCCGTGGGTAAGAAGTGGGAAACGATCCAGCCCCGAAGGGGCGGAAGAATAGTCCTCCCGCACACACTGAAGCCCAGCGCACGACCGCAGCGGGGCCTGAAAGCCTGCTCCACGCTTTTGACCGCCCGCCAATGCGCAGCCGTCACAGAATTGACGGCCTATGTCCGGATCCGCAGAGCCAGCGCTCCCGCCGCGACCACCAGCATAAAAGCGGCAGATCCAATACCTTTGAAATCGCCGACCCGCACATGCGACGCCACGGCAGCCACAAAGTAGACGACCAGACCCACCCCGCCCACGATCCCTAACAGAGGCCACCCGATCCCGGCCAGTAGGCCCAGTGCGCCGGCAAACTCACAAGCTGCCAACAGCGGGAAAAACTTCAGCGGCACGCCCACGGTTTCGTGGATCACCCGCACTTGATGTGGGTCGCGGCGAATCTTCCCTACGCCGGAAAAGACGACCATTAACGCGAAGACGATGGTTACTACGAGGTACGCGATGTGCATCAGGACACCCCCGCTGCGCAACCGAGGCGGATTCTTTCCGAGCCCGTCTATTGTCGCACCTTGGGATGCAGGTAGCGGGACAGCCTCCGGGCCCCACCCCTTGTCATTCCGAAGCCGGTGATATCGGCGAGGAATCTGCTTCCTCTCGGCAGCGCAACAGCAGATTCCTCGCGCGATAGTGCCGCGCTTCGGAATGACAATTCTTCGGGGGTTTTCGGTCACACCATTCACGACCGAGGTGGTGGCCCTGAACAAAACTCCTACACCAGCGTCATCCTGAACGACTTTAGTCGTGAAGGATCTAGCGTGTACTGCACAATCTGCGTGTCATCGTGCAGATCCGCTGCACGCTGGATCCTTCGCAAGCTCAGGATGACCCATCACAAGGGGAGGAAGATAAAACTGACCCACCACGAAACCGAATGCCTCTCGACTCCCGCCGCGTCCCCACGGTAAGCTAAATCGTTTCGTCTCGGAGGGCTCACGAATGCACGAGGCAGTCGCCAAGCTTTGGCCGGAGATCCAATGGATCGAAGACGAGACCCTGCGCAGCCAGGTCACGCAGACCTGGGTCAAGGCGTTGGAGCGCAGCCCGCTGAAGCCCGACGATCTGAATCGCATTCCGTTTACGCTGCTGGTGCCTAACTGCCCCATCACTTTCATGGAGCACAAGCGCTGCGTGGTCCACATCGCGCGCCAGAGCGCGGAAGCCATGCATGAATTCATGGGTCGCGCGCTGCCCATCCATATGGACACGGTGATCGCGGGCGCCATTCTCGCCGACGTGGGGAAGTTGCTGGAGTATGAACTGGGCGCCGACGGCAAGAGCCGGCAGAGTGAACGGGGAGAAGCGTTGCGCCATCCTTTTACTGGAGTTGCGTTGGCCCTGGAATGTGGCGTGCCGGATGCCGTCTGTCACATCATCGCCGCCCACGCGGCAGAGGGTGACCTGGTAAAGCGCACCACCGAGGCCTACATCGTGCACCACGCCGACTTCATGGCGTTTCTGCCGTTCAAGAATCCCAAGAATATAAAGCTGAAATAGGAGAGGTCGAGTTGGCTACGAAAGAAGGCATTAAAGAAACCATCACCGCAGCAATGTCGCGCTGGGCAGCCGGTCTGAGCTATGCGCAACTCTCACAAGAGGCCGTTTATCAAGCCAAGCGCTTTCTGCTCGATTCCGTCGGATGCGCTCTGGGCGGATATCAGCAGCACGATGTGAAAATCGCGCTGGCTGTGCTCGATGAGATCGCCGGGAGCGGTCTGGCGACCGTGATTGGCACGGGCAAGCGCATGGATGCGGTCTCAGCTTCGCTGGCCAACGGATTGATGATCCGCTGCATGGACTACAACGATATTTACTGGAAGCAGGACCCATCGCATCCCTCCGATATTTTTCCAGCGGCACTGGCTGGCTGCGAGCGCGCCAAGAGTGATGGCAAAGAATTGATCGTCGGACTCGTCCTCGGACACGAGTTCGAGATGCGCTTCTGCGAAGCCGCGTTTCCCGGGATTCGCGAACGCGGCTGGCATCACGCTACCCTGACGGCTTTTGTCTCGCCCATCGTTGCGGGCCGCGCCATGCATCTGGGCTGGGAGCAGATCCAGCATGCCATCGGAATCTCGGCCAGCCGTCATGCGACCCTGGGCGCGGTCACTGCCGGCAAGCTGACCATGATGAAGAACACGGTCGATCCCATGGCCACGCAAAGCGGGGTGTTGGCCGCGCTCATGGCGGAGAAGGGCTACACCGGGCCCGAGCACGTGGTAGACGGCAAGGAAGGCCTCACTCATTGTTTCGGCCCGTCGTGGAAGCTGAATCTGCTTACCGATGGTCTCGGTGAATCATGGCGCATCACGCAGTGCGGCATGAAAGCGTTTCCGACCGAGGCGCTCACCCACACGCCGATTTCCGCGGTGCTCGACATCGTCAAGTCGAACGACCTGAAGCCGGAGCAGGTGCAGAAAGTCCAGATCCGGTCGCTGGCGCGGGCTGCCGACATTCTTTCTGATCCCAGCAAATATGACCCGCAGTCGAAAGAGACCGCGGACCACTCGCTGCCTTATGTGATTGCCGCGGCCATCGCCGAACGGCAGGTCACGCCCGTGCAATTCGAGATGAAGAAGATCATGGACCCGACCATCCGGGCGCAGCTGAAGAAAGTCGAAGTTGTTGCCGATCCCGAGATCGAAAAAGTTTTCCCGGCGCTGCAGCGCGTGATCGTAAACCTCACAACCACCGACGGCCGGACGTTTACCAAGCAGCTGGATTATCCCAAGGGCGATCCGCGCAACCCCCTCTCTGACGCAGAAATCGAAGAGAAGTTCGCCGCGCTCGCGGAAGGCGTACTGTCGGACGGCGCGCAGAAGAAGCTGAAGCAAGCGATCTGGAACCTGGAAAAACTTGGGTCTGTAAGCAAGCTGATGGCCCTGATGAAAGCGGATGTGAAAGCAGTATCGAGCAGGGCGGCGTCGAAGAAGTCGAAGAAGAAAACGAAACGCCGGCGATAACCACCCATCGATCGCTGGCTACAGCCGCGAAGCGGCGAGAGGATAAAGCCCAGGGCGCAAGCCCTGGGTAAAAGCGGACGTGACACAGCCCTGGAAGGGCGGAAGAAACCGGCTCTGCAGGCTCATCGCGCCCGGAAGGCCACGGAAATGAATGACGACTTCAGCAAAGCCGGAGCGGCTGCGCAGTTCCTTCTCTCCCAGACTCCCGTGCGTCCCAAGATCGGCCTGGTCCTGGGCTCTGGTCTGGGTGGATTCGCCGACGAACTGTCTGACGCCGCTCAAATTCCCTACACCAACATTCCCTTCTTTCCGCGTTCGACCGCCGTTGGACACGCCGGAAAGATGGTGATCGGCAATGTCGCGGGCGTTCCTGTGGCGGTGATGCAGGGTCGCGCCCACCTCTACGAAGGTTACTCCGCCCGCGAAGTCACATTCGCCATGCGGGTGTTCGACTGCCTGAATATTCGCGCCGTGATTCTTACCAATGCGGCTGGCGGCATCAATCTGGAATACCAGCAGGGTGCACTGGTGGTACTCACCGATCACATCAACCTGCAGGGGCACAATCCGCTAGTCGGGCCAAACGACGATCGCTTTGGCACGCGTTTTCCGGACATGACACAGGCGTACTGCAAGGCCTATCGCGATATCGCGCTGGCGGCGGCGAAAAAAGTGGGCAAGACGCTGCATGAGGGCATCTACGCCGCGGTGCTGGGGCCAAGTTACGAAACTCCAGCGGAAATCCGCTATCTGCGTACGATAGGCGCTGATCTGGTGGGAATGTCCACCGTCCTCGAAGTAATTGCGGCGCGACATATGGGAATGAAAGTTCTGGCGATTTCCTGCGTCACCAACATGGCGGCGGGAATTCTCGACCAGGTGATCAACCACGAAGAAGTGCTGGAGACGGGGGAGCGGGTGAAGGGCGACTTCACCGCCCTCGTTCGGGCAGTCCTGCCTGAAATAGCGAAGGACGTGGACAAATTACCCACTGCCTGATCGAAGCGTGATTGTGGCTGAGTAGTTGTGTGGTCGGAGTGGTTGTGTGGTCGCGGGCGACTCGCCCGCGCATTCCTGACGAATCTAGTTTTTCGCCCTGGAAAAGAGAATCGGCGTTGGCGGCTTGATCGAATACGTTGCCGCGAAGCTGCCCTGGTTCACGGCGAGCGCCAGATGTCCTCGCGAATCTATGTAGATCAGCGGCTTTTTCAGCGCCACGTCGCTGAACGTCCGGACGAAGGGGATATTCATTTCCGTCTTACCGATAGTGACGTGAACATTCTGTCCGCGTCCGTAACCCAATTTAAGAAAATCTTCGCCGCTGATATTGGTCACCAGGTTGCCGAAGGGACCATCAGTGGCGATGACCTCGCCGCTCAGTCCACGCTCGTCGACTTTCGAGGCGACAAGATCGAGCCGGACCAGTTTTTTCACGTCCACTTCCGGTCCCACACTGGTCCAGTCCTCGCCGTGGGCCACATGCGCCCCGACCGGAGAAAAGATATCGCGCCCGTGAAAAGTTGAAGACAGGGCAGCCCCGATCATCCAGTCGCGATTGGTAATCTCGCGCGCCGCTTCAATTCCGTCGCGGTCCTGGACCAGCGTCATCAGTCCGTTGTCGGGCAGTACGAAATACTGGCCGCGCTTGGTCTTTACCACCACCGCCTTACGCGTGCTTCCCACCCCGGGGTCAATGACCGTCACAAATACTGTGCCCGCAGGGAAATACGTACTCGCGCCATAGAGGAAGCGGGCGCCGTCGAGTATGGAAAACGGAGTGACCTCGTGAGTGAGATCCACGATGCGCAGCTCGGGCGCAATCGAATACATCACCCCTTTGCAGAGCGCCACCGAGTCGTCCAACACGCCGAAATCGGTCATGAAGACGACGGTCGGACGGGCCGGTGCAGGGGTTTGGGCGCTGGTCGTGCGTCCGGCGATGCAAAACAGTAAAAAGAATCCAAGCAGAATGTGCGGCAGGCGACGAGTAGGCATAATTTGTTAGCGGATCCGGAAACGTTGAGTAGTTTACTGGAGCTGGAAAAAGATGCAAAGCCGAGTTCCGTGTTCACACATTGTCATCCTGAGCGGAACCAACCGATTCGCTCGCGAATCGGTTAGTGGAGTCGAAGGACCCCTATAAGCTTCCAATCGTTTGCGCCGGTATGTTTCCACTGAGTGCAACACCCCTGAGGAAAGCACGCCGGTGCATAGGGTAGGGGTCCTTCGACTGCGTCAATCCATTCGCAAGCGAATGGATTGAACTCCGCTCAGGATGACAGAGCTATGGGACTCGATTTCCGCCGGTTGCCAGCTTCGGGTAGCACACAGCTATAATCCCTCAGACCTTTCCGCATAACCCAGGAGGTATGCATGTCTTCAGCCATCCCCGAAAAATATCGTGATCTGTTCAGCTAAGCGCGCGTTTGCCAATCTGGGCACCTTGATGCCCGACGGCCGTCCCCAGGTGACGCCAATCTGGTGTGATTTGGAAGGCGATCTGGTCGTGTTCAATTCAGCCAAAGGGCGGCAAAAAGATAAGAACGTGCGCCGCGATCCGCGCGTGGCTCTGGCCATTGTCGATCCGGATAATCCCTACCGGTATCTTGAAATCCGCGGACGGGTGGTCGAAATCACCGAAGAGGGCGCCGACGCTCACATCGACAAGCTGGCCAAGAAGTATCTGGGCGTGGACAAGTATCCCTATCGCCAGCCGACGGAGCAGCGAGTGATTTACAAGATCCAGCCGGAACACACGACCATGATGGGCTGATGGTTTCGTGATGCTGATGAAACGCCGAGGGCAGGATGCCCTCGGGACAGCCGGCGGGCCTCCTGAGTATCGAAAGGACGCCGGCGCTACGACGAGCTAACCTATGCCGACTGCTCAGACCGACATTGCTGCACTCGATATCTCCCGGGTCCGTTCTCAGTTTCCTTCGTTGTCTCAGACCGTAGACGGCCAGCCCGCCGTTTTTCTCGACGGTCCCGGCGGCACCCAGGTGCCGCAGCGCGTGATTGACGCCATCAGCGACTATCTGAAGACGTCGAACGCCAACACCCATGGCGCCTACGCCACCAGCCGGCGCACCGACGCTGTGGTCGCCGAAGCTCGCGCCGCCATGGCGGATTTTTTTGGCTGTGACAACGACGAAGTGGTCTTCGGCCCCAACATGACCACGCTGACCTTCGCCATCAGCCGCTCCATCGGCCGCGAACTCGGGCCCGGCGACGAAATTCTGCTCACCCATCTCGATCACGACGCCAACGTTTCTCCCTGGCGTGCGCTCGAAGAGCGTGGCGTGACCATTCGTTTCGTCGACATAAACGAAGACGACTGCACCCTCAACCTGGCCGACTTGGCGCAAAAGATCAGCAGCCGGACCCGGGTCGTGGCGGTCGGCTACGCCTCGAATGCAGTAGGCACAATCAATGACGTGAAAGAAATTATCCGCCTGGCACATCACAAGGGCGCGCTCGCATACATCGATGCTGTGCACTACGCTCCCCACGGACCCATTGATGTCCGCGCTCTCGATTGCGACTTTCTGGTGTGTTCAAGCTACAAGTTTTTCGGACCGCACATGGGAATCCTTTACGGCAAGCGCGAGCACCTGCAGCGCCTGCAACCCTACAAGGTGCGGGCCAACACCAACGCGATCCCTCATCGTTGGGAGTGGGGCACGCTGAATCATGAATGCATCGCCGGAATCACCGCCTGCGTGGACTACCTGGCCGACCTGGGACGCCAGGTAGATCCTTCCGCCGCCACTCGCCGCGCCGCTCTGCTGGCGGCTTACGGCGCCATCCAGCAACACGAGCACGCGTTGGCGGAAATCCTGATCAACGGATTGCTCGCTATTCCAGGGCTGAAGTTTTACGGCATCCGCGATGTGGGGAAGCTTGACCGGCGCTGTCCAACGGTTGCAGTGCGAATCGCCGGCCAGACTCCGCTGGAACTCGCCACAAAACTAGGCGATCGCGGCTTCTTCACCTGGGACGGCAACTACTACGCCCTGAATCTCAGCGAGCGGCTCGACGTCGAGAAGGATGGCGGCTTCCTGCGCATCGGCCTGGCGCATTACAACACGGCCGAAGAAGTGCAGAGATTTCTAGGCGCGCTGCGCGAGATTGCCGGCTAACTTTCCTGTGCGTGGAATCTCCAGAACCTGAGTGCCTTTTCCGATCAGGGCGATGCTCGCCATTCCAATGAAGAGTCCATGCTCAACCACCCCGGGCGTGGTTTCAAGCTTGCGCGCCAGCGCCGGCGGATCGGGAATCTGTCCGAAGTGGCAATCGAGAATATGATTGCCTTCGTCGGTGATGAACTTGTGGCCTGAGGCATCCATGCGCACTTGGACTTCGGCGCCCATCGCGGTAATCTTTTTCGCTACCAGCGCTTCGGCAAACTTGATCACTTCCACCGGGACGGGAAATTTGCCCAGCACCGGCACCTGCTTGCTGGAATCGGCGATGATCACGAATTTTCGCGTCGCGGAAGCCACGATTTTTTCCCGCAGCAACGCCCCGCCCCCGCCCTTGATCAATCGCAGTTGCGGATCACACTCATCGGCGCCGTCAATGGTGACGTCAATTTCCTGCACTTCATCGAGAGTGGTCAGCGGTATTCCCAAGCTGGTAGCCAGTTCCTGGGTGTGGACGGAAGTCGGTATGCCGCGAATCTTCAGCCCGGCCTGTACTCGTTCACCAAGAAAGCGGACCGCATACACGGCGGTTGATCCCGTTCCCAGCCCGACGATATCGCCATTGCGCACAAAGCGCAGGCTAGCCCGCGCAGCCGCTTCTTTTTCCTGATCATTAGCCATGCGATTAGTGTTCCTCGCGTCCGATACTCTACCGCTTTCCGCGCCCCCGCACCAAAGTTTGATTTCCCCACGACCGCCGGTATATACCACAGACCATATAGGGACACCACAGACCATGTAGGGACGGGTCTCAGACCCGTCCAGGCCGAGCAAAGCTCGGCTAAGGTTTTGTCTTACCCAGCCCATGACCAACAACGAAGCGAAAACCGAATCCTTCCGCGCCCTGCACCAGGGCAAGATCCTGATCCTCCCCAACGCCTGGGACGCCGCCAGCGCCCGCGTCATCCAGCAAGCCGGCTGCAGCGCCATAGCCACCACCAGCGCTGGCATCGCCTTCACCCTGGGATATCCCGACGGCCAACGGATCTCGCGCGAGGAAATGCTGGCCGTGGTCGCTCGCATCGCAAAAGCGGTCACGCTCCCCGTCACAGCCGACGTCGAAGCGGGATACGGCCCACGCCCGGAAGACGCCGCCCGCACTGCCAGCGATGTCCTCGCCGCCGGGGCAGTAGGAATGAATCTTGAGGACGCCACCGGCGATCCGAAACACCCGCTCCTGGAGCTGGCGCTGCAAGTCGAAAGGGTGAAAGCCGTAAAGGAATTGCCAATCGTCCTGAATGCCCGCACCGATGTCTATCTGCTGGAGGTCGGGACACCGGAGAAGCGCTACGACGAAGCGCTGCGCCGCCTCGCCGCCTTTCGCGATGCCGGCGCCGACTGCGTCTTCGTCCCCGGCCTGCGCGACGCGTCCACCATTGGACGCCTGGTGAGAGACTTGCAATGTCCAGTCAACATCCTGGCTGGCCCTGGATCGCCGTCCGTGCCAGAACTGCAGAAGCTGGGAGTGGCCAGAGTGAGTGTGGGATCAGCGGCCATGCGAGCGACACTCGGCCTGCTGCGTCGAGTTGCGGAAGAACTCAAGAGCGCTGGAACCTACGCGACACTCGAAGGCGGAATTCCCTTCGCAGATGTAAACCGGTTGATGGAATAACTGTGGAAGCAAGCCTGGCGCTCAGAACCGGGGCAATGATTGTAATCGCGATTTTTCGTCAACAATCCTCTTGAGATAACGCCAACTCCACGTCCTTCATTGACTTGCCCGTCTCGCAGACGTAAGATTTCGCGCCAGTGATCGGCCAAACCATTTCGCACTATCGCATTGTTGAGAAGCTGGGCGGGGGCGGGATGGGTGTCGTCTACAAGGCCGAGGACACCCGGCTGCATCGCTTCGTCGCCCTGAAGTTCCTGCCCGATGAGGTCGCTAGTGATCCTCAGGCTCTCATCCGTTTCCAACGCGAAGCGCAAGCCGCTTCTGCTCTGAACCATCCCAACATCTGCACGATCCACGACATCGGCGAGGAGAACGGCCAGGCGTTCATCGCCATGGAGTTCTTAGATGGCCAGACACTGAAGCATCTGATCGGCAACCGCCCGCTTGAACTGGAGACGCTGCTTTCACTGGCCCTCGAGATCGCGGATGCGCTGGACGCGGCGCACGCGGAAGGAATCGTTCATCGCGACATCAAGCCCGCCAATATTTTCGTGACTAAGCGCGGGACGCACGCGAAGATTCTGGACTTCGGACTGGCGAAAATACGCGCCACAGCAGCCAGACCCACCGAGGCGACGGAAACCGGAGCCGGAGACCCCAACCTGACCACTCCGGGTTCAGCTGTGGGTACGGTCTCCTATATGTCTCCAGAGCAGGCCCGGGCCAAGGAGTTGGACGCACGCACGGACTTGTTCTCCTTCGGCGCAGTGCTCTATGAAATGGCAACCGGCCAACTGCCCTTTCGCGGAGACAGTACGGCAACGATTTTCGAGGCCATTCTCAATCGTGCTCCAGTGTCTCCTCTGCGGCTGAATCCGGATGCTCCAGCCGAGTTGGAACGGATCATCAATAAGGCTCTGGAGAAAGATAGAGAGTTGCGTTACCAGGGCGCGGCGGAAATGCGGGCCGACCTGAAGCGTCTGAAGCGAGAGACTGATACGGGCCGTGCGGCTGTGGGCAGCTCGGGCGCCGTCGCAGTGGCCAGAGAGACGAGCCAGCAGCTCGGTAGGTCAGTCGCCCTCGCAGGGGTCTGGTTCAGCTGCCGTTGCTTCATCCCAGACCGCAACCAAAGCAGTCGAAGCAACAGCCCCCGAGGGCAGGAGACTGTGGAAGGTTCTAGTTCCGGCGGCCGTTTTCCTGGTGGCCGCTTTGGTCGGCGTGGGCTTGTATTTGCGCTCGCATTCCCCAACCGGGCTGACCGAGAAGGACACTATCGTCCTCGCCGACTTCGCCAATACCACTGGTGACGCGGTGTTTGACGACACGCTCAAGCAGGGCCTCTCCGTACAGCTTTCCCAGTCGCCCTTCCTCAACCTCCTGCCGGAACAGAAGGTGAGCGAGACGCTGAAGCTGATGGGTCGCACCCCGGGGGAACGGCTCACCCGAGAAGTGGCACGGGAGATTTGCGTGCGCACCAACAGCAAGGCCATGCTGTCGGGCTCCATCTCCAGCCTGGGCAGCCAGTACGTGATCGGGCTGAAAGCCGTGAACTGCAACTCTGGGGACGCGCTGGCGCAGGAGCAGGTCGAAGCGGCGACCAAGGAAGAGGTGCTGAAGGCGCTCGACAAGGCAGCCACCAGCCTGCGAGCGAAGCTGGGTGAATCGCTGAGCTCGGTGCAGAAGTACGATGCGCCAGTCGAGCAGGCCACAACCCCTTCGCTTGAGGCACTGAAAGCCTACAGCGAGGGCACAAAGATCAGGCGTCGAGAGGGAGACACTGCTGCTCTTCCGTTGCTTAAGCGGGCCGTCGAGCTGGATCCGAACTTCGCCGTGGCTTACGACGGCTTGGGAATTGCATACTCCAATCTTGGCGAGAACGGTCTGGCCAGCGAGAACATCCGGAAGGCGTATGACCTGCGGGAGCGGGCGAGCGAGCGGGAGAAGTATCGCATCTCCGCCGATTACTACGGCTCTGCCACTGGCGAACTGGAGAAGTCAGACCAGGCCTATCAGCAGTGGGCCCAGGCCTATCCCCGGGATTTCATTCCTCACGGCAACCTGGCGATCAATCTTATTGCGCTTGGACAATACGAAAAGGCCGTGGCCGAAACCGTCGAATCGATACGTTTGAACCCAGAGGCAGCAACTGGCTATGGCAACCTGGTGAACCAATATGCCGCAGTCAATCGTCTCGACGAAGCCAAGAGCACGTATGAGCAAGCGCTGGCGCGCAAGTTGGAAAGCGGCGTCCTTCACCTGAACCGCTACGGAGTGGCATTTCTCGAGGGAGACACAGCAGAAATGCAGCGGCAGCTGGCCTGGGGAACCGGAAAGCCGGGAGCGGAAGACGCCCTGCTGTCGATTCACTCGGATACCGAGGCTTATGCGGGACGTCTGGAGAAAGCAGAGGAACTCTCACGGCAGGCGGCGGACGTAGCTAAGCGCAATGACCAGAAAGAGACGGCGGCATTGTGGATGCTGAACGCAGCTTTGCGCGAGGCCGAAGTTGGGAACACAGCACAAGCGCGCCAGCAGGCCACATCGGGGCTGGCACTGGCTTCCACCCCGGATTTGCAAGTCCTGGCGGCACTGGCCTTCGCGCGGGCGGGAGACACGGCTCGGGCGCAGACCATGGCGGACGACCTGAACAAACGCGAACCGTTGAATACGATGCTCAACGGCTACTGGCTGCCCACGATTCGTGCCGCCATCGCACTCGACGGCAAACATCCCGAAAAGGCGGTTGAGTTGCTGCAAGCGGCGTTAGCCTACGAGTTGGGCGAGCCCTCGCCTGCAGCCCAAGTGGGCGGAACCCTCTATCCCGTCTATGTGCGCGGCGAAGCCTATCTGGAAGCAGGCCAGGGGCAGCAGGCGGCTGCCGAGTTTCAGAAGCTGATTGACCATCGTGCCATCGTGCAGAACTTTGTGCTGGGCGCGCTGGCGCACTTACAACTGGGCCGAGCCAGAGCCCTTAGCGGCGACAAGGAAAGTGCGCGTAAGGATTACCAGGACTTCTTCGCCCTCTGGAAAGACGCCGACCCCGACATCCCCATCCTGAAGGAAGCCAAGGCGGAGTACGCGAAGCTGAAGTAGCCGCCTCGACGATTGCGGCGGGACCATGGCCCCGACTCGCTGCGGACATTCTCAACTGTCGAAATCACGCCATTACACTCACAACTCTCATCCTCAGTGCAGCGCTAAAGCGCTGCTCCACCCGACTGAACCGCCAACCCCAGATGTACTATGTTCCCGTGCGCACCCTGCCTCAAAGCGTCCTCGACTACATCCGTCGCGAGGAGCTCCTCCACGCCGGCGACCGCGTGGGTGTCGCCGTTTCGGGCGGAGCCGATTCCGTAGCCCTCCTGCGAATCATGCTCGAGTTGCGCCCGGAACTCGGCATCGTCCTATCGGTCGTCCATTTCAATCACCAGCTGCGGGGAGAAGAGTCCGACGCCGACCAGAAGTTCGTCACCCAACTGGCCCACCGGCACAAGCTGGAGTTGTTCGTCGGCACAGGCGATGTCGCCGCCCACGCCCGCAGCCGCCACCTCAGCACCGAGGCGGCTGCCCGCCAACTTCGCTACCAATATTTCCGGCAGTTGTTCGAGGAGAACAAGCTGAACCGCATTGCTACCGGTCATACTTTGGACGATCAGGCTGAAACCGTTCTGCTTAGAGTCGTTCGCGGGGCTGGCACCCGTGGTTTGGCTGGGATTTATCCCCAGTTATTAGTTCAGGGTTCTCAGTTCTCAGTGATTCGGCCGCTGCTGAAGACTCGGCGCAAACTTTTGGAAAGCTATCTGGGAGAAATCGGCCAGGATTGGCGCGAGGACTCCAGCAACCGCGATCTTCGCCACGCGCGCAACCGCGTGCGCCACGGAATCGTGCCCAGGCTCGAGCGCACTCTCAACCCGGCAGTGCGGGAAACTCTGGGGGAGACGGCCGACATTGCGCGATCGGAGGAAGAGTACTGGCAGAAGGAAGTGGCACGTGTCTTGCCGGATGTGTGGCAGGCAGAGGCCCGAACGCTCAAACCGGCCGAACTGGCAGCGTTGCCTCTGGCCCTGCGGCGGCGAGTGGTCAGGGCGGCGGCTGAGTCTCTCGGCCTGAACCTGGAGTTCCGCCACGTGGAAGAAATTCTTGAACTCGACCAGCGTGGTCCCCGGTCTGCCATGTTGCCGGAGGGCTGGCTGCTTTCCGTAACCAAGGACGGATTGCAATTTGCCCCGCCCAGCCCGGCAGCCGCCGAGAATTCCGACTATGAACACAAGTTGGCAGTACCCGGCACGATTCGTGTCCCCGAAACCGGAGCATGTTTTGAAGTGTCGCGGGTTCCGGGGAGCGCAGCGGCAGGTTATAATCCCGACCACATGCTCGATCCGGCATTGCTGCAGCAGGAGTTAACCGTGCGCAACTGGCGCGCGGGTGACCGGTATTGGCCGGCTCATAGCAAGGCTCCGAGAAAGATCAAGGAACTGCTGCAGGAGCGGAAGCTCACTGGAGCGGAGCGCAAGCTTTGGCCGGTCGTAGTGAGCGGACAGGAAATTGTGTGGGTCCGCGGCTTTCCCACGCCGGCGCGCTTGCGTCCCGGGGACGGCGATCACGAGGCCCTGGTGATTCGCGAGTTGCCCAGTCGGGAGGAAGCCAAGCATGAATGAGATCGCAAGACCGCCGCAACTGCGCACGGTGATCTCCACCGAACAGATCCAGAAGCGGGTACGCGAGATGGGCCGCCAGATTTCCGATGACTACCGCGGCCAGTCCATCCACCTGCTGGCCCTGCTCGAGAACGCCTTCATCTTCATGGCGGACCTGGTGCGTGCGCTGGAAGTTCCCGTGGTCTGCCAGTTCATCAAGCCCAAGTATCAACTCCATGAGGAGGATGGTTCGGGCGGCGTACTGGAGATTTTCTTCAGCCACGAGCCCGACATTCGCGGCCAGAATCTGCTGGTGGTCGAGGGCCTGGTCCACTCTGGTATTACCACCGAGTTTCTGATGAGCGATCTGAAAGCTCGAGGCGCGGCCTCCGTGAAGCTGGCAACCCTTCTGGACCGGCAATCGGCCCGCCGGGTTCAGCTGCAGCCCGACTACTTCGGCTTTTTGGTCGATGAGGCTTTCCTGGTAGGTTACGGCTTGGGTTCGCCCGAGCAAACCAACCGGAATCTGCCCTTTATCGGCGCGGCAAGCTGATGTGACCCCGTGACTTAAGTCATCCGCAGAACGCCGACCTTTTTCCCTTCGGAACAGTTAGAATACAAGTTTACGACTTGTCCAATCCAAAACCCCGGACTGGGCATCTAATTTAGGTGCAGCAGAGCCAATGGCTCGGGCGTTGGCGAGTGGCGTGATTTCTCTCAGGAGTCTTCGGTGAATTCTACAGTCAAGACGGTGGTTTTCTGGTTGGTGATCGTGCTTTCGGCCTTCCTGCTGTGGCAGGTCATGAAAGCCGGGAGCGCGGGACAAAAAGACACGGAAGTGACCTTCTCCAAGTTCCTGACCGATGTGGACCAGGGCAATGTAAAAGAGGTCACCATCACGGGCCAGGAAGTACGCGGCAAGTACAAGCAACGATGATTCCGCGTTCCACACCACCGCCCCGTCAAACTATCCCGACATGATCAAGACCCTGCGTGATAAGGACGTCGCCATGACAGTCCGCGACATCACCAGTGGCAGTTGGCCCCTTCAGTTACTCGGAACCTGGGCGCCGCTGATTCTGCTCGCGGCCTTGTGGTTCTTCATGATTCGCCAGATGCAGACCGGCGGCAATAAAGCATTGTCTTTCGGCAAGAGCCGCGCTCGGCTCCTATCCATGCAGCAGAAAAAAGTCACGTTCAAAGATGTGGCCGGCGTAGATGAAGCCAAAGAAGAGCTGAAAGAAATCATCGAGTTCCTGCGTGAAGCGCAGAAATTCCAGAAGCTGGGCGGACGCATTCCCAAAGGCGTGCTGCTGGTCGGACCTCCGGGAACCGGAAAAACCCTGCTGGCCCGCGCCGTCGCCGGCGAAGCCAACGTTCCATTCTTCTCGATCTCCGGTTCCGACTTCGTAGAAATGTTCGTTGGCGTAGGTGCCAGCCGCGTACGCGACCTGTTCGAGCAAGGCAAGAAAAACGCTCCCTGCATCATCTTCATTGACGAAATTGATGCCGTCGGACGCCATCGCGGCGCCGGCCTGGGCGGCGGTCACGACGAGCGCGAGCAAACCTTAAATCAACTGCTGGTCGAGATGGACGGTTTCGAGTCCAACGAAGGCGTCATCCTGATGGCCGCCACTAACCGCCCCGACGTCCTCGATCCGGCATTGCTGCGCCCCGGACGCTTTGATCGCCGGGTCGTCGTGAGCCGTCCCGATGTTCGCGGCCGCGAAGAAATCCTGCGCGTCCACACCCGCAAGATTCCTTTGGCCGACGATGTAGATCTTTTCGTGTTGGGCCGCGGCACCCCGGGCTTCTCCGGCGCCGACCTGGCCAACATGGTGAACGAAGCGGCCCTGGCGGCGGCGCGGCAGAATCGCAAAGCCGTTCTGATGTACGACTTCGAACTGGCCAAAGACAAAGTCCTCATGGGCGTGGAACGCAAGTCCATGCTGCTGTCGGATGAGGAAAAGAAAAACACGGCCTATCACGAAGCCGGCCACGCGCTGGTCGCGGCTTTGCTGCCTCATTCCGATCCGCTGCACAAGGTGACCATCATTCCTCGCGGAATGGCTCTTGGGCGTCACCATGCAGTTGCCCACCGACGACCGGCACAACTACTACAAGAACTATCTCGAAACCTCGATTGCCATCCTGATGGGCGGCCGCCTGGCGGAAGAGATGTTCCTGAATTCGATGAGCACCGGCGCCGGCAACGACATTGAACGTGCCACCGAACTCGCCCGCAAGATGGTTTGCGAGTGGGGCATGAGCGATCTGGGACCGCTGACCTTCGGCAAGAAGGAAGAGCAGATCTTCCTGGGCCGCGAAATCGCACAGCATCGCGACTACAGCGAAGCCACCGCGGTCAAGATCGACGCGGAAGTGCAGAAGCTGGTCAAGCGCGGTTACGACTCCGCCAAGGACCTGCTGGAAGCCAACCGCGATGTTCTGGTCCGAATCGCAGTAGCGCTGATCGAGCGCGAAGTGCTGGACGCGGCACAGATCAAGATGATCATTGACGGTCAGGAGCTGCCCAAGATCGTTCCTCCGGTCAAACCCGACGACGGCGTACAACAGGTCATCAAGCCCGACCTGCAGCCCGGACGCGCCAAAGGCGGCGAAAGACCGGCTCCAGCGTAGAGCGGACGTCGGACCTCGGACGTCAGACCTCAGACGTCAGCAACAGCAAGGGGCGGCCAAAAGCCGCCCTTTTTCCTTGCAGCGAACACCTGCAGCGAACACCTGCAGCAAACACCCTTCACAGCAAATACCCGTCATCCTGAGCGGAGTGGCCGCTTCGCGAAGCGAAGCAGCCACGGAGTCGAAGGACCCCTATAAGCTGAACGGAAGTCGGCGATCTAGTGTGCCGGCGACCGGTCCTGGCAAATCCCAAGTTCAAATGACCGTGTCAGGGAGTAGGGGTGCTTCGACTACAGAAGAGCGGTCGCAAGCGACCGCTCTTCCTTCGCTCAGCATGACAGAGAAGCGCAGACTGCGACCCGCTCTACTGGTTCACAGCCTTCAAAAACGGCTGCAAAAACCAAAGCCAAAGGCGACGGACAAAAGTGTCCGTCCGACAGATGCCACACTATTTGCGGGCCAACTGCATGGACTGCCCGAAGCGTTGGGTAGCGTAGCCGACAATCATCCCTACGATCCCGCCCGGAAGCATGATTTCGAAGTAGTAGTGCTTGCCAGTCGGGTCCGGCATGGCCGCGACCGCGTACGCCAGCAGCAATCCGACGCTTAGCCCGAATAGCAATCCCAGCGGCAGCGAGTTTACCTTTTTCGCGAAATAGCCAATGAGAATGCCCGCAATCAGTCCCTTCACCGTGGACCCAATGACGATGCCCAACAGTTGGGCTCGTACCGCGGGCGTGAACCACGCGCTCAACCCGTCAAATATGCCGAGGATTCCCCCCACCAGCAGTCCCAGCACAATCTTGTTCATATGCTCTCCTTGCGAGCCATTTGCCCGCTAACGTCTTATTCAACGTCGCGCTCAAATCCTTTAGCTTTTTTGTCTTCTTTTAGGTTGTCATCCTGAGCGGAGTGGCTGCTTCGCGAAGCGAAGCAGCCACGCAGTCGAAGGACCCCTATAAGCTGCACGAAAGCTGCCAGCAAATGCCTTCCCGCTCCAAGAACCCGTGAGATCATAGGGGTCCTTCGACTCCGCCAGTCCATTCGCAAGCGAATGGACTGGCTGCGCTCAGGATGACATTGCTAATTTTTCGGCACGAAAAACTCACCGTCCCCGCCACAGTACGAACAACGCTCGCATCACCAGATACGCAACGATCAGCAAAATCCACGCGCTGTTCTTGACCACCCATCGCCACAGTCGCGCCAGCGAACCCTCGGGATAGGCGCTGACCGGCAACCCGTCCAGATAGTGGGCTATATCGTTCGCCAATTCTTCCACCGATCCATATCTTTGTTGCGCCTCTTCCGCCGTTGCTTTGCTCGCAATTGCCGCAAGGGCTTTAGGTATAGGGCCGGAATCATGCAGTAAAAACCTGAGCACTGCGCCCAGCGAATACACGTCCGCGCGCGGCCCCACCGCCGCAGCATCGCCGCGGGCCTGCTCCGGCGCCATGTAGCCGGGAGTGCCCAGAACCACGCCGTGCGCGGTGTCGGCCTTGGCGGTGTCCGCGTCGGAAGAGCACTGCTGCAAACGAATCGTCGGAGCTGGATTCGACTCTGCCGGCATTTCGGCACTCAGTAGTTTTGCCAGTCCCCAGTCCATGACCAGCACTTCGCCGAATTTTCCGACCATGATGTTTTGCGGCTTCAGGTCACGATGCAAAACCTGATGGGCGTGCGCGAATGCAACCGCTTCACAGATTTTCTGAAACGTTCGCAAGCGTTCGGGAATACCTC
The DNA here is from genome assembly GCA_963816865.1 of Terriglobia bacterium. Classification (GTDB taxonomy): domain Bacteria; phylum Acidobacteriota; class Terriglobia; order Terriglobales; family Acidobacteriaceae; genus JAIQFF01. Next base: position 5,916 of record CAWFMU010000035.1, on the reverse strand, counting down.
CCAGTTCATCGCGGCGCTGGTCGAGTCGCCGACCCTGCACCAGCTTCATGGTGTAGAAGACGCGGCCATCGGGCAGCGTGCCGACGTCGTGCACCGGGACAATTCCCGGGTGCTCAAGCTGGGCGATGATTTTCGCCTCGCGCAGCAGCCGAGCGCTGAATTCTCCGCCGGAGTCCACGATCCCGAGCACTTTCAGGGCGACCTGCCGGTCCAGGGCCGTATCTTGGACACGAAAAACGCTGCCCATGCCGCCCGCACCCAGCTTGTCGAGCAGCACGTAACCCGTGCCGCTGAGGTCCGGCAAGTCAGCCGCCGTGCGGAGGCGATCCAGCGCCTGGTCTGAGAGCCACTTCATCGCAGGTCGGTCCTCATGGCGTGTCAATCCCCAGCAACGTGCGCGCTTCGCGGCGGAACTCGTCTTCGCTGTCTGTCATCTCGCGCAGTTGTTCCAGCACGATCCGGCGAAACTCGCGGCGCGCGTACGCCAGATAGTTTGTAACGTCGCTGGTCTTCAATTCAAATCGTTGCCCGACCTGTTCATAGCTCAACTCTTTGCCCGCTTCGTCAATGTCGTAGAACTCAAGGAGACGGAAGTGAATCTGCTTGCCGCGCTCCTCACATTCCAACCGCAAGCGCTCCAGGGACAGGCCGAAAACGCTGCGTACCCACTCGCGCTCGAAAAAATCCTCCATCGAATCCGGCGAAGGAATCTCGACATGCTGCAACTCTCCCTCCGCGGATTCGAAATCGAGTGGAAGAATCTGTATATCTCCTCCTCGCTTCAAGCGGCGGGCCGCCTTGTCTTCATTGGCGATCAGATGATCCACGCATACTCGCAGAAAAGTTCGCAGGCGGGCACGCTGCGGATCGTACCGGGCGAGAAAATCCTTGTCCAGAACGCGCAGGAAAAAATCCTGAGTTAAATCCTGGGCCTGCTCGTTGTCCTTGTCCCAGCGCAGGCGGATGTATTTGTACACCGGCTTCCAGTAAGCCGCAGTCAGGATTTCAAGCGCGCGCTGCCGTTCCTTCGGCACACTGCTGCGCGCCGCCACAATAAGCGACCAGCGCGTAGCCGGAAACTGGCCCTGGCCGCGTAGATTGCCGTCGTCGCGCATAGAAAGGCGAAAGGGAGTGTACGACGGCAGGATGGCCAGCGTCCACGAGCCACGTAGGGTCAGATGTCCTCATCTGCCCAGTCGACCGACAGCTGAAACTCTTGCGCACAGAAAAATAGTGGAGCATCGATCCGCCGGGTAGATGGGAAAATCTGATGCCACGTATTTTGCTTGTGGAAATTTCTTGTCGCGACCCAGGCGACTTTCTCCACTCACGACCGTGACAAGGCCCGCACTATCGCACCAGTAGCGCGTCTTCACCGATTCTGCACTTCCGCGTTCCAGGCAAAAATTCCCGCAGAGAAATTTTCGAATTGCACAGAAAAATGACATTGACCGCGCCCTCGATCACGCGTAGATTTCTTTTCACCTTCACAGAAAATCCAGCCAAGGAAAACTGCGTTTCGCTTACAAACAATTCCCAGTGATATTCCCTCCCCCAAGGGTGGAATAAAGTGAGGAAAGTAGAAAACGAATGGCAAGTCTATCGGACGCGATTTCTGATTCGAGCCAGGCAGCTCACCGGTCCCCTGGAGTTCCGGGATGCGCTCGGGCGTGAACATCGCGGACAAAGAGGCGACTATCTTGTGGAATCCTCAGACGGCACGCAGCGGATCGCGCCCCGTGAAATTTTTGAGGATGTCTACGTAGCCATGGGTCCCGCCGTTGAGAAGTGGCCCCTGCTGGACAGACGAAATTTTTCCCTTTCAGATCTGAAACGCCGGACTTCGGCACGAGCTGAGATGCTGGCGTGAGCGGCCCGGAAATTTTGGACCGCGACCTGGCAGGCCACGGAAAATACGAACAATGGCACATCCGGGGTGGCACGACGAGACCGTGCCACCTGAACTTTTGGACGAATCACGTCGCCTTGTGGAAAAAGGAGACGGTGGGGGCAGCATCCCACTTGCTAAGACTGAGATACAATATATAGGGATACCCTCTTGACAGCCCCAACATACGGGCGTACTGTTTGCATCCCATAAGGCCTTGAACGCCTCCGAAAGCGAAGGCGTGGCATTGCCGGGCAAGATAAAGAAAACAAAGGATCGGGGCTCTGGTTGAGGTGACCGGGCGCTGGTCTTGCCAGATAGAGTAGTTGGTCCCCGTTCTTGGGCGGGATTGTAGTGCGGTGGCCGTTCCCTCGTTCTCCGTAAGCAGTTTGCTGAACTCCTCCCGAGGGGGCGACGACAGTTGACAAACCAGGCTGTGGAAAATGCCTCGAAACAAGGGCTCGCAATCCCTTTCTCTCGAGGCCGGAAACTGAGGATCGGTATGGAAGGTCTGGAGCGTATGGTCAGCGAGTCGTTCGCCCGGCACGGGGTTGAACCGGCGTTCGATTATCGCCGTGTAGAGTGGTCCCGGTGGTTCCGTTGTGCCGACAGCTTCAGCCTGGTGCTTATGTCCAGCAAGCCGGGGTTGTTCGCTCTGGGTGAAGAAATCGTTGCTCCCGGAGCCGTCGGCAAACGCATGCTGGCCTTGTTCCAAATCTCGGAAACCGACGACTTGGGGATGGCCCTCGGCCGGCTGTTTCTACCCGGCAATCCGTTGCTCGAGCGCCTGGCCTCCGGTCGCTGCTTCGCCCGTTATGCGGTCATGGAAGACGCAACCCAACGCCACGCCGCCTATGCAGCGTTGCAGCGCTGGCTGTCGTCTTCGCTCGAAACAACATCAGGCATCACCGAACTGGGAACAGAGAACTAAAAACTGAAGACTGGTTTTAAAAACGCTTTAGCTTTTGCGCGATACTGGACTACGAGAAGCAGAAATCCAAAGGGAAAGAAGATACAGAAATGGCAGAGGTAAAAGCAGGAGCCCCCGTAACCTCCGAGACCACTGCGGCCCCGGTCAACACCGCCACCCCCAGCAAGAAAGCCCCGGGCCTCAGCTTCCGTCGCTTCTTTACCAAGACCGGCGTCTCTCCCTATGACGAAATCGAATGGGAGAAACGCACCGCCCTGATCACTGACGCCAAGGGCAATGCCATCTTCGAACAGAAAGACGTCGAAGTCCCCAAAGACTGGTCGGTGACTGCCACCAATATTGTGGCCAGTAAGTATCTCCATGGAACGCTGGGCACGCCCGAGCGCGAGAGTGGAGTGCGCGCCCTGGTGACTCGCGTAGCTGAGACCATCCGCGACTGGGGTATGTCGCAGGGCTATTTCAAGACGCCGGACGACGGCGCAACTTTCCACGACGAGTTGTCGCACATCCTGCTGCGCCAGTACGCTGCCTTCAATTCGCCGGTGTGGTTCAACGTGGGATGCGATCGCATCGAGCCCAACTCCGACGCCCAGAACTGGCACTGGAATCCGGCCAGCGCGCGTGTCGAATTTGGCGTGACCGGCTACAGCACGCCGCAATGCTCGGCCTGCTTCATCAACTCGGTGAAAGATTCGCTCGATTCCATCCTTACTCTGGCCAAGACCGAGGGCATGCTCTTCAAGTGGGGATCAGGCACCGGCACCAATCTTTCTTCACTGCGGTCTTCTACTGAGGGCCTCAGTGGCGGCGGCACCGCCAGCGGTCCGCTCAGCTTCATGAAGGGCTTTGACGCCTTCGCCGGCGTTATCAAGTCGGGCGGCAAGACTCGCCGCGCCGCCAAGATGGTCATCCTCAACATTGACCACCCGGACATCATCGACTTCGTCGAGTGCAAATCCAAAGAAGAAGCCAAGGCGCACGCCCTGATCGCATCGGGATACGACGGCTCATCGCCCGACTCGGATGCCTACTCGTCCATCTTCTTCCAGAACGCCAACAACTCCGTCCGCGTGACGGATGACTTCATGTACTCGGTCCTGCGCGACAATGGCTTCACCACCCGCGCCGTCAAAGACGGACGCCCCATGCAGAACTTCAAAGCCAAAGACCTGCTCTACCGGATCTCCGACGCCACCTGGCGCTGCGGCGACCCCGGCATGCAGTACGACACCACGGTCAACCGCTGGCACACGTCGAAGAACACGGCTCGCATCAACGCCAGCAACCCGTGCTCGGAGTACATGTTCCTCGACGACTCCGCCTGCAACCTCGCCAGCCTGAACCTGCTGAAGTTCGCGCCCAACGGCACCTTCGACGTGGAAGCTTATCGCCACTCGGTCGACGTGCTCATCACCGCGCAGGAAATCCTGGTCGACAACGCCGGCTACCCGACGGAGATGATCGCCAAGAATTCGCACGACTACCGTCCGCTAGGCCTGGGCTATGCAAATCTGGGCGCTCTGTTAATGGCCGCCGGACTCCCCTACGACTCCGACGCCGGACGCGACTACGCCGCCTGCGTCACTGCCATCATGTGCGGTGAAGCCTATCTGCAATCGTCGCGCATCGCCGAATCATGCCCCGCATTGGTTCCAGCCACAGAGCCCACGCAAAAGGGTTTAGCCGAAACCAATCTAGGCGCAAACGTCATGCCCGGAGGAGCCTGCCCCGGCTGGTACATAAACCGCGAGCCATTCCTGGACGTAATCCGCATGCACCGCGCGTCAGTAAATAACATCAATAAAACAAACGTCCCCGGCCCACTCTACGAATCCAGCAAAGACTGCTGGGACGAAGCCCTGGCGCACGGCGAAAAACACGGCTATCGCAATTCCCAGGTCACAGTTCTAGCTCCAACAGGAACAATCGGCTTCATGATGGATTGCGATACCACGGGCATTGAGCCGGACCTCGCGCTCGTGAAGTACAAGAAGCTGGTCGGCGGCGGCATGATTAAGATTGTGAACAACACCGTCCCGACTGCGCTCTTCAAGCTGGGATACGATCACGACGAAACCGACAAGATTGTCAGCTACATTGACGCCACCGGCACCATCGAAGGCGCGCCCGATATCAAGGACGACCATCTCGCGGTCTTCGACTGCTCGTTCAAGCCGGCCAAGGGGACGCGGTCGATCCATTACATGGGGCATCTGAAAATGATGGCGGCGGCGCAACCTTTTATTTCCGGCGCCATCTCTAAGACAGTGAACTTGCCGGAGAATGCCTCGGTCGAAGACATCATGGAGTGCTACCTCCAGGCATGGAAACTGGGGTTGAAGGCTGTGGCCGTTTACCGTGATGGATGCAAGAAGTCGCAACCGCTGAGCGCGTCCGGCACTACGACTGCGCTGAGCAAGAAGGGCGATGCCGCTGCCGCGGTCGCCGCCCAGCAGCACGTCGAGGAAGAAAATCTCAACGCGCCGCCGCGCGCCGTCCGCCACAAGCTGCAGGAAGAGCGCGCCTCCATCACGCACAAATTCAACATCGGCGGACACGAGGGCTACATCACCGTCGGCCTCTATCCCGACGGCGAACCCGGCGAGCTCTTCATCACCATGGCCAAGGAAGGTTCCACGGTCAGCGGCCTGATGGACAGCTTCGCTCTGGGCGTCTCCATCGCGCTGCAACATGGCGTGCCGCTGAAACTGTTCTGCGAGAAGTTTGCCCACACCCGCTTCGAACCCAGCGGCTGGACCAGCAATCCCGACATCGGCTTCGCCAAGTCGATCATGGACTACATCTTCCGCTGGCTCCAGTTGCGCTTCCTCACCGGCCAGCAGGGCATGCTGTTCGAAAACCTGAGACTTCGGACGCCCGGCGCCGGATCGCACCCTGAAGCCGTAGGAGAAGCCACCAGCTCGCCGGTTTCCGACCAGCGGTCCGAACCCCGAGGTCCGACGCCCGGTTCAGTCCACGCCGCCGACGCTCTCGCCGGCCTCATCGACTTGGGCGACGCCCCCACCTGCAGCTTCTGCGGATCCATCATGACGCGCAATGGAAGCTGCTACCGGTGCGGAAGCTGCGGGAGTACGAG
>CAWFMU010000034.1:0-9942 GCA_963816865.1 Terriglobia bacterium | reverse complement strand
ATCGTTCTTTCGCCCCTTCAGGGCTCTGAAACAGCTCGCTATCTTGACCCAGGGCGAACGCCCTGGGCTATATTCTTGCCGCCGCTTCGCGGCTCTTGCGACTAATCGCACAGTACCCACCCACGCTTCGCCCGCACATTCCACTTCCTTTTGATATCCTAGGACATCGTGCGGATGATCTGGTTGTTCCTGATCCTGGCCCTGAGCACCGTAGCCGTCTCTCTGGTCGGATTGGCGGCCTACCTTCGGGTGCGGAGCCACTTGAAAGACGGTTCCTCCAGAGAAACCCACGGCAAGGATTAGCCTGAGCTTCATACCAACGCATTTCAGATCCTGACAGGAGAACCTACAACATGGCGAAACCCGCGAGTATAGCCGTCGGCCACGGTAGCCGGGCTCTGTACTGGGCCGAACAGGCGGCAATTGTCGTGAGCGCCAGCCTCTTTGTCGCGCTGTGCGCCCGGGTTACCGTGCCGCTACCGTTTACTCCGGTGCCGCTGACCTTGCAGAATTTTGGCGTGCTGCTGGTCGGCCTTACGCTGGGCAGCCGTCGCGGCTTTGCGACGCTGGCGCTCTACCTGGTTGAAGGAGTTGCGGGGATGCCTGTGTTCAACCCCGCCGGCCCGGGCGGCATAGCCCAACTGTTGGGCGCGACTGGTGGCTTCTTGCTGGCTTATCCCTTTGTCGCCGGGCTTGCCGGCTGGATCATGGAGCGCGGGAAGGCAAGCTTCGCGCGTGCGGCGGCGGCAGGCCTGCTGGCCGAAGTGGTGTTGTTCACGGGAGGTCTTTCGTGGCTGGCTGTGCTGACCCACTCTTTGGGGCAAGCGTTACGCTTCGGGCTTTACTGGTTTGTATTCGCGGAAGTAATCAAGGTCATGTTGGCGGCCGGAGTATCGACCGGATGGCAGAGTGTCCGCAAGGAGCAGGCATGAGTTCCGTCGAAAGCCCGTCCGGAAATACCGCCATCGAAACCAAAGATGCATTGCACGGAAGCGCATCAACTCGTGAGATCAGTATCGCGCACAGTCCCGACTCCGATGACGCTTTCATGTTTTACGCGCTGGCCACCAACAAGGTGCGCGTCCCCGGCCTGCGCTTCACCCATACGCTTTGTGATATCGAGACCCTGAACCAGAAGGCGCGGGACGGCGACGGTGTGTACGACGTCACCGCCATTTCGTTCCATGCCTATCCTTACATTCAGGACAACTATGCGCTGATGCCCTGCGGCGGCAGCGTCGGCGATGGCTACGGCCCCATGATTGTCGCGACTCAGGGTTTTTCGCCGAGCGAAGTCAAACACAAAAAGATTGCGATCCCCGGCACACTCACGACTGCCTATCTTGCGTTGCGACTTTTCGCGCCGGGAATTGAGACTGAGGTTGTGCCCTTCGATCAGATTATTCCGGCGATCGTGGACGGCAGGTACGAGGCCGGCCTCATCATCCACGAAGGCCAATTGACCTACTCAAAAGCCGGTCTGCAACGCATTGTGGACCTGGGCAAGTGGTGGCTGAAAATCACCGGCCTGCCGCTTCCGTTGGGAGGAAATGCGATACGGCGCAGTCTGGGGCCGGAGTTGACCACAAAAGTTACAGGGGCTCTGCGGGACAGCATTCAGTATGCCCTTGACCATCGCGATGAGGCGCTCGCGTACGCCATGCAATTCGCCCGCGACGTGGATTCCCAACTCGCCGACAAATTCGTGGGCATGTATGTGAACGAGCGCACCCTGGACTACGGTCCCGACGGCCGCGAGGCGGTCCGCAGGCTGCTGGACATGGGGTACAAAGCGGGAATCATTCCGCGAGAAGCAAGAGTGGAGTTTGTTTGAAATCGCTTCTAGCTTCTAGCTTCTAGCTCCTGGCTAAGACGTAAACACTTGGCTCGGCTAGAAGCTAGAAGCCATTTATCTGATTTTCTCTGGAAACGAAAACACCGGATCCACATCCACCGGCACTTTCGACGCAGCCTTCAACGACACGTGCAGTTCGGACGGCATTGCGTCGTACTTCTTGAACCAGCTTTCGGCACGCTCACGGTTTCCCGTCGCTTCAATTTCCAGAAGTTCCTTGGCCAAATCAGCCAGCGCTCCCGGCATGGCGGCATAGTCGATGGCATACACTCCTGATGATTGCCGTTTGACCGCGCCCCGCTCGGAAAGATAATTGAACTCCATCATCTGGGCCTGGCCGTGGGCCTCTGCGATACCGAACCTGACGGTGCGGAAAATTCCGGCGACGTAAGATGCGTAATACTCCTCCAGCTTTTCCTTGGGCAATACCTCGTGATCTACTAGCCACTTCAGGCCGAACATGCCGACCACATCGGCTTTCGCTTCTTCCAGACCGCTGTAGGCGGGACCGATGGATTCACGAACCGACGCCTTGCCAGCCGACGTGCGTGCGTAGGCCGGACCCAGGCCGTGCGCCATCTCGTGCATGATCGTGAACAGCAGATATGCTTCCGCCGAGGCCCTGGACGCCTGTTCCGGCGGCATCATGTATTGCGCCAGCGGAAGAATTACGTAGTTGACCCGCGCATCCATGAAGTTCTTGAAGAAGATCTTCTTGCTGCCCTTCTGTTCGTGGACTCTGGGATCGTTCGGCAGATTGTCGGCCACCGCCTGGTAACCATGGCGCAAGTCGCCCACACGGTAAGGGCGCATCCATAACCTCCATCGGCGTTTCCAGGCCATGCTTCGAAGGCCGGTCCTCGGGAGCCAGGGGCAGCGCATCCTGGACGTCGGCAACATATTTCTGAAACATTGCCAGCTTTTGACTCTCGGCATCATTGCGTATCAGCACCGCAGCGCCATAGGAGCCCTTAACCCCGAGAAGGTCGTCGTCGTAGGTTTCGTAGGGAGCAAAAATGACGTCAAATTTCGGGCTTTTTAAATCGACCCAGGCCAGATCACTCTTGAAGTAGTCGTCGGTCAAGAGCGCGTCAGCCCGCAGGCGGAGGAAATTCGCGAATGCCGGATCGTCACTCAAGCCGGCGGCCTCCCGCAAATCTCGGGCGGCGGGTTCCAGGAACGAACGGTAGGCAAGGTGATAAGGCACGCCTTCGAGGCGATCTCCGTTCCAGCGCACGACCGTGGTGGAACTGTAAATTTCGTCTCTCTTGTCGGGATGTGCTTGCACGTATTGCTCAATCTGTTTCGCGGTCAACCCTTCGGGATAAAAGCCGCGGCCTGGAGGCATGGGTGTGATACCGACAAAAGGCCGGTTCTCTTCGATCAGGTCGAAGCGCGAACCGTTGATCCACAGATAGTGGCGTAGTTGCTGGTCCTTCGGGCTCTTGCTGGTCGCCAGCGATTGGTAGAGCGTCAGGGCCTCGGGATCGATCTGCCGCCAGTAAATATTTTCCAGATTGCGGGAAGCGTCCACGAGTTTCTCCACCAGCTTCTTCTCGCGCTCCGTGAGCCCGGCGGAGTGAAAGGGCATTTCTACGCGACGATATTTTGCCAGCCGCAGCGCCAGATCCGGGGCAACCTGCATGCCGCCCGAAGCCGCGCCCTTGGCCGCGGATCCCGTCATGGTTGCCGGCTTCTTCTTCGTTTTCTGGGCAGAACTTGGAGAAATCATCAGAATAATAAATATCAGGAGAATGAGAGAAGGCTCTTTGATCATCAGCTCGATTTTAGCAAACGGCACTATGCTTTGCGCGCTTGGCCGGCTTTGCAGTCAAAATCTTTAACCGCAAAGACCGCAGAGGAATTCGCAAAGCGCGCCAGGAATCTCGCCAAGTTTCTTCTTCCCCGCTATCATATTGGCGATGCTTGGTAGCTCAAATCCAAATGGCGCGCAGACCCTTCTGGTCGATGCCGACGATACACTTTGGGAAAACAATATCTATTTTGAGCGAGCTATCGCCGGCTTCATCTCGTTTCTGAACCACCACGAGTACACTGCCGGGCAGGTGCGCGATGTGCTGAACCAGGTGGAACGTGAGTCCATCGTGACTCACGGCTACGGACTACATAGCTTCGCGCATTCCTTGATCCAGACATTCGAGCGCCTGGCGGTCGAACCGCTCACCCCTGCCCTGCACGAGACCATCAATGGATTCGCCCATACCATCGCGGGCCACCCGGTTGAACTACTGTCCGGCGTGCCCGAAACCTTGCAGTACCTATCGGAACGCCATCACCTGATCCTGATGACCAAGGGCGCGGTACCGGAACAGAGCGGCAAGGTGGAACGCTCGGGTTTGAAAGAATATTTCGCTGCGATCGAAATTGTTTCTGAAAAAGATGTGCCTACCTACCGCTCGGTTATTTCCAAGTACGAACTGCTGCCCGACGCCACCTGGATGGTTGGCAACAGCCCGAAGTCGGATATCAATCCGGCGCTGGCCGCGGGATTGAACGCTGTGTTCGTTCCACATGGGAATACATGGGTGCTGGAGCACGAAGACGTGGACGCAGCGGAACCGCCGCGGCAGTTGCTGGTGGTGGAGAAGTTCTCGGAGTTGCGGACGCATTTTTAATATCCGGCGGGGAAATGCTGGGGAGACTTACGGAAACACAAGGTCCCTCCACTTCGCTTCGCTCCGGTCGGATGATGACAGGGTTTTTTGGCTGACAGCTGAGGGCTGATAGCTGACCGCTGTTTTCCAGCACCAAACTAACCAACAAGCTCCGTATCCCGCTGTAGCGCCGCATGTTACTCTTTTTCTGCTCTGGTCTATTGCCCGCATCCGTGCGTGGCTGTGCAGAAAAACAATTTGCGGCGGTTGCTGCGAACCATGGAAGCTCTGTCTGATCTCGGCCCCGAGATGACGGCAGAGCGTGAGTTTCCGCAGACCGCGCGGGCGATGGTCTCAGCGCTGCTCCAGGCAGGCGGCGCTCGCGAAGCCGTGCTTTTTACTTTCAGCGACAAGCCCTCCATGCTTTGTTCCGTCGCGTCGGAAGGATTCGCATTGATGCCCGAGCCGGCCATCATGCCGCTGCTGCCGAAACATGTTCATGCCCTCACTACAGCGCGCGGCCCGGTTGTCATGAACCCCGGCGCCTATGAAATTTTTCTGAGCTCAAATGGGAATGTTGCTCCTGAATTGTTCAAGTGCATCGCGCCGCTGAGAGTTAACGGCAAGCTTGTCGGCATGGTTGCACTGGGCCGCCGCGACGGCGATGCCCTGTTCGACGACGAGGAATTAGGCGCGCTCGATTTGCTGTGCAACTACGTGGCGATTGCCATCCAGAATCATGTCCTGTCGCAGACTTTGGCGCAGCGCGTTTCCGAGAACCTTCGTCTGATGGCATCCCTGCACGGCTTTTATGACACCGCGCTCGAAGCCTTCGCCACCGCGATTGACGTAAAGCATGTAAACATTCATGGCCATTCGTTGCGGGTAGGGCGCTATGCCTCGGCTATCGGAGAAGCCATGGGGATGGAACCCAACGATGTCGCGGCGTTGCGTTCAGCGGGCTATCTGCACGACATTGGCAAAGTCGCGGTGGACAAGCGTCTGTTCGGAAAGCCCTCATCCCTCGACGCCGAGGAATTCCGCGAAATGGCGGACCACACCGTGGTCGGACACCAGATCGTCAGCGGGGTTGAGTTTCCCTGGCCGCGCATTCCCGAAATCGTGCGCTCTCACCACGAGCGGGGCGACGGCTCGGGATATCCCGATGGACTGATGATGGAGGAAGTCGCCATGCCGGTGCGCATCATCGGACTGGCCGACACTTTCGACGCCATGACCAGCGAGCGCCCTTATCGCGAACCGCTTTCGGTCGGCAATACTTTGAGTGAGATCGTCCGCCTGTCGCCGCTGAAATTTGATCCCAACGCAGTTCACGGACTGCTGCTGCAAATCCGGCGCGACTCCGTCGGCAGTAACCGCTCACCATTTCTACAGGATCGCATGGCTGTGAACATCGCCGCCGGCGACATTGATCAACTCGCCGCCACTCTGCAACACAAAGTCACTCACGGCCGCCTGTATCTGACCTAGAGTTGAATTTCCGCTAGCCAAGTAACCCATTTAATATCATAGATTTAAACCACCCACGCCCAGTCAATCACAGTTAGAACTCACCCGCAGCAGATAACCCTCTGGTCAGCAACTTTTCCACCGCGCGGGGTTAACAATACCCAGGCACCATTCGGCCTGGACACATCTAGCATGGCTCTCTTGCGACGAAAAATCGGACTTCTGGTTGCCGTATCCACGCTGGGGTTAGCCGTCTCCCTTCAGTTCGCCATCGCCAACAAGAAAAAGCAGGAGCCTGCCAACACTCCGATGGATGAGCAAAAGCGTGCCCTGCACGCGCTCAACCGGCTGGCCTTCGGACCGCGTCCCGGGGATGTCGAGCGAGTGACAGCAACCGGTGTGGACAAGTGGATTGATCAACAATTGCATCCGGATAAGATTGACGATCACGCTCTCGATGCTCGCCTTCAGCCTTTCCGTACGCTACGAATGAACACCCGCGAGATCGTCGAGAACTTTCCGCCGCCGGCAGTGATTAAAGCTATCGCGGACGGCAAGCAATCGATGCCTTCGGATTCCGCCCGTCGTGCTATTTACGAGGCGCAGTTGGAGCGCTATCAGCAGAAACAAGAGCAGAAGCAGCAGGCCGCGAACACCGATCCCTCGTCCGCTGGCGGATCCGGGAAAGCCTCCCAGATGAGCGACGAAGAGCAGGCCCGCCGCCGCGAAGACCGCCTCTACGGGGACCTCAAAGCGGAAGACTTGCTGGACTTGCCACCCGACGAGCGTATGAAGGCAATTCTCAAGATGTCGCCCGAAGACCAGCGCGCAGTCGAAGCTTCGCTTAAGGGCGACAAGCGCGAAGAGTTGATGGAAGGCATGAAGCCGCAGCAGCGCGAAACTCTGATGGCGCTCAACAATCCTCAGCAAGTAGTGACCAGTGAGCTGGTGCAGAACAAACTGATTCGCGCCATCTACAGCGACCGTCAGCTTCAAGAGGTGATGACCGACTTCTGGTTCAATCACTTCAATGTGTTTATCGGAAAAGGCGCGGACCGCTACATGCTGACCGGATATGAGCGTGACGTCATCCGTCCGCGCGCGCTGGGCAAGTTTGAGGACCTGCTGGTAGCGACCGCGCAGAGTCCGGCCATGCTGTTCTACTTGGATAATTGGCTGAGCGTCGGGCCGAATTCGGATTTCGCCAACGGCATCCCCAGGCGCAACAATAACTACAACTGGCGGCGGCCGCCCCGACCACGCCGTCCCGCGCCGGTGAAACAGGCCAGGAAGCGCAGCGGGTTGAACGAGAATTACGGCCGCGAGCTGATGGAACTGCACACGCTCGGCGTGAATGGCGGCTACACCCAGAAGGATGTCACCGAAGTAGCCCGGGTGCTGACCGGTTGGACGCTGAAGGAACCCAGGCAGGGTGGCGGCTTCCTTTTCGAGGAGCGGATGCATGAGCCCGGCGACAAACACGTACTGGGGCACCGCATTAAATCGGGCGGGGAGAAAGAAGGCCGCGAGGTGTTGCACCTTCTGGCGCGTCATCCCGCAACAGCGAAGTTTATCTCGACCAAGCTGGCCATGCGTTTCGTATCCGATGATCCGCCGCCCGCGCTGATTGATCGCATGAGCCAAACGTTTCTGAAGAAGAACGGTGATATCGTCGAAGTACTGAAGACCATGTTCAGTTCGCCGGAATTCTGGGCGCCCGAATCCTACCGCGCCAAAGTAAAAACTCCGCTGGAGTTTGTGGTTTCAGCGGTCCGGACCAGCGGGGCCGAGGTCAGCGACGCGCAGCCACTGGCTCGCCAGCTGCAAAGCCTGGGCATGCCGCTCTACGGCATGCAGCCGCCGACAGGCTATTCCATGAAAGCCGACGCCTGGATAAACTCGTCGGCCCTACTAGGGCGAATGAACTTCGCGCTGGCGCTGACTGCGGGAAAACTCAAAGGCGTGCAAGTAGACGCGGGCCACCTGCTAGGTCCTGGCCCGTCGCCCGTCGATTCCCAAGGTGCCCTGACAGCGCTCGAGGGCAGTTTGCTGGCAGGTACTGTGTCCAGACAGACGCATGACACGATTGCGGCGCAGATGAATGATCCGAAGGTCAGTCCGCGCCAACGGGATGACTCCGGCTATCCGCCGAGTACAAATGCGATCGCAGGGCTGCTGCTGGGGTCGCCAGAGTTTCAGAGGAGATAGATAGAACAGTCGTCGGTCGTCAGTCTTCAGTCGTCAGCTAGAAGCCAGGAGCCAGAAGCCAGGAGCTGCATCAATGTTGTCTCGTCGAATATTTCTTCGCAACGGCGCGTTGGCAGTTGTGGGTACAGCTGCGATTCCCGCTTTTCTCACTCGGGCGGCTTACTCGGCCGTCGGATCCGGAGCGGGGAATAAGCGGCTGGTGGTCGTTTTTCAACGCGGCGCGGCGGATGGTCTGAATATCGTGGTCCCGCATGGCGAACAGGCCTACTACTCCATGCGCCCGTCCATCAATATCCCACGAAACGCGGTGCTTGACCTTGACGGGTTTTTCGGACTTCATCCTTCGATGTCGGCGCTTCAGCCGCTGTGGAACCAGCGCCATCTGGCGATCGTGCATGCCGCCGGATCTCCCGATCCGAGCCGTTCGCACTTCGATGCTCAGGATTTTATGGAGTCTGGCACACCGGGCATCAAAGCGACTGAGGATGGATGGTTGAATCGTGCGTTGCACTCTTTGCCTGCGCCCGCAGACAAGTCTGCGTTTCGAGCTATTGGTCTGGGGCCATCTTTGCCGCGAATTCTGGCCGGGCACGAACCAGCCGTGGCCGTGAATAACATCAATGACTTCGGTGTGGGAGGCCGCAATCCGAATGCGACGCCCGTCTCCAACACTTTTGAAGCCATGTACGCGAACTCCGTGGACACTGTTTTGCACGGCACCGGCCAGGAAACTTTCGACGCTGTGAAGATGCTTAAGGCGGCTGATCCAGCGAAGTACAAGCCGGCAGCCGGGGCCGACTACCCCAAGGGACGCTTTGGCGACAGTCTGCGTCAACTCTGCCAGCTCATCAAGGCCAACCTGGGAGTGCAGGTGGCGTTTGCCGACATCGGCGGATGGGACCATCACGTCAACGAAGGCAGTACGCAGGGGCAGATTGCGAACGTGCTGCGCGATTTCTCGCAATCTCTCGGAGCGTTCTGGATTGACCTCGGAGACCTCGCCGAAGATACAGTCGTGGTCACGATGTCGGAATTCGGACGCACCGCTCGGGAGAACGGCAATCGCGGCACCGATCATGGCCACGCCAACGTCATGTTCGTTATGGGTGGGCAAGTAAAAGGCGGCAAGGTGTACGGACGCTGGCCCGGTCTTGACCAGTCACAGCTTTACGAAGGGCGAGACCTGGCTGTCACCACAGATTTCCGACGCGTGCTGGGCGAGGCGGTTGATTTGCATCTAGGAAATCGGGCTCTGGATCAGGTTTTTCCGGGCTTCGATAACCAGGCGGGGAAATTCCTGAAATACCTGGGATAGATGAACACATGTGGTCGCGGGCGACTCGCCCGCGAGAGTTTAAGTCAAAATCAAAAGCCGCGGGCGGGTCGCCCGCGACCACACGCGCCTACATTTCAATCATTACGTCGCCGCCTTCCACTTTCAGTGGATAGACAGCAACCTTGGCTCCGGGATTGTGCCCGGCCTGTCCCGTCTTGGGGTCCCACTGCCAGCCGTGCCACGGACAGACCACTTTGTCTCCCTCGATCACTCCCTGCCCCAGTGGGCCGCCGCGATGCAGGCAGACGTTGTCCATGGCGGAGATCGTTCCGTTCACGTGGGCTATACAGATCACTTTGTCACCCAGAGGAAATTCCTTGGCTTCACCTTCGGGGGGAAGATCGGATTGAGCGGCAAGCTTTACAAAATCAGACATGAGACCTTTCCGATTTACAAGAACGCTGAGCTGCGCCCATCCAGGACAGCCGGGAGGCTGTCACCACGTGGCTCGTGCTGAC
>CAWFMU010000033.1:0-20623 GCA_963816865.1 Terriglobia bacterium | reverse complement strand
GTCCCGGGTGGCGATTCTGCCGAAGGCAGCGAAGGCAAAATAGGAGCACGGGTGCTAGTTGAGTGGTAGCGGATCTGAGGTGGGGAAGATTTCGTTGCCCTCCGGAAAACCTACAGGCAGCGGATGGCGGAAAGAGCAGTACCATGAAAAACTATGTTCGAGGTGTACTCGGCGGCATTTTAGCGCTCCTGGGGCGTTCGGCTGGACGATAACTGTAGCCTTTGCGATCGCCATGAAATACAGCGGCAATGATCAAGCGTATGGACTCGACTTTGTCAGAATCAATGGTCCCGTCCTCTGGGTCTTTTTGCTCCTGATCTTCACCGTCGGCTCTTACCTTGGATTCCGCAAGGTTTACTAACCGAGTCCCAAAGTAGCGCACGACTCTTAGCTGGGTAGTGGGTCAGTTGGAAATCGTTAAAGACTAAGGGACACGTCCCTAGATAAGACACCAGTCCCTCAGGTTCCAAGGACATTTCTTGCACCGTGGAACGGCCCTCCAGGCCGAGTTTTTCGACGCTGTCCACGAACGGCGCTTAGGCCCGGTGGCGCCACAGGGGCTGGAAGCCCAAACTACCTCCAGCTGTTCCCAATTGACAGGGAGCCGGTCGAAGAGTAATTCTTGGTTTGAACAGGTTAGCGTTCCATGAAGCGTTGGCAATTTTCAATCCTGATTTTCGAACTGGCGTTGTTCGCCGTCATCCTGGTCCTGCCCCAGGTGGCATTGCCCGACTTTACCTTTCATGACGGAACAGCCCCTTTGGCGGCGCATTCGCGCCTGTGTGACCGCGGCCTCGCCACTGCCATTGCGGTTACACCCCAGATTCTCCCTGTTGGACCAATCGCCCGCGTGGGCAGCGACACTACCGATGTCCTCGCCCCTCCGGCGGTTCATTCCCGCCTTTCACAGTTGTGCGTCCTGATCTGCTAGTCCTTCCGGCGCGCTCGCTCACCCTGTCAAATTCTTAAAAAGATTGCTCCGCGAGGGGCGTGCCTGCCATTTTTGGGGGTCCGCGGAGCTTCGGAGGAAGGCGGCGGTGCCGGAGTCAAGCCGGCAGCGGAGGCTTGGACACATGTGCCGCCGCCCGCTCCGAAAAATTCCTGGTTTCGCAGCTTGTCTTTTGATTCCCTGCTTGTGTCATTGCTGGTGCAGCACGAGCGAGGGCGCTCGCGCCCACATCAAACTCTATTGTCCTCGGGCCAGTACCAGGGTTATGTCGTCAGGTTGTTCGTTGGCGCCGATCCAGTCGGCGACGGCGCCGGTCACGATCTCACTGATCCGGGCCAGGGGCTGGTCTCGATGCTCCCAAACCAGATCAATCAACCGCTGTTCGCCGAATTCGCCGAAATCATTTTCCGGCTCGGTCACGCCGTCGCTGTAAGCCACGAAAAGCTCTCCCTGCCGCAAGGCCACCGACGCTTCCGGATAAGTTCGATGGGCGAACAGGCCAACCACCGTGCCTCCCTGCTCCAGCCTGCGCACCGATCCGTCTTTGCCCAGGATGATGGGCGGCAGGTGACCGCCGTTGCTGTAAGTGAGCTTGCGCTCGTGGCCGTCGTAGATGCCCAGAAAAAGCGTGGCGTATTTTTCCGGTCGGAGTGCTTTGGTAAAGCTGATGATTGAGCAGCGAAAGCATGGCGCCGGCTGACATCTCGGCGCCGTTCAGGCCGGAGGCCAGCAGAACGTCCGGAACCCGCCGCCGCGCCCGCTGCCACGGGCTCTCGCAAACTGGGCATGCTTTCCAGGCTGTAGGCGCGGACGGCGGAGTGAATGGTAGCCATCAGCAGCGCCGCCGAAATTCCCTTTCCGCTGACGTCACCCACCGCCAGGATGAGCCTGTCCGAATTCAGGGTGAGAAAATCGTAGTAGTCTCCGCTCACCGTGCGCGCGGGACGGCAGAAGCCGAAGACTTCGAGCGACGCCAATTGCGAGATGTGCTGCGGGTAGAGCTGGGTCTGCACTTCCTGAGCGATGGTCAATTCGTTCTGCAGCCGCTGCTTCTCCTTTTGCTCCTCGATCAGGTTCTCGATGGACGCGGTCATGGAGTTGAACGAGTTGGCCAGGGTAGCCAGCTGGTCGTGCGACTGCACCGAAATGCGATGGCTGAAATCTCCGCGATTGATGTGTTCGGTGGCGTTGTAGAGCTGGGCCACGGCGCCGGTCACGGTGCGCGTGAGGCGGGTTCCGATCAACAGCGCCAGCAGTTCGATGATGGCAAAAACCACCGCCGCGAAGAGCAGCGTGTACTCCACGCCGGTCGCGAAGTCACCCAGGGCAGCGAACAGACGCGTATAGAGCACCGACGGCCGGGTCTGGACCCGGAGCACCGCGCCGGCCTTCTTCTGCTCGCCGGTCGCCCAGTCCACCACGGGAAGAGGAGTTCCGAAGGTGATCTCATGATCGAAGGCGTTGCCCGGCGGGAGACAAAGTGCCGGCGGTGAAGGCGGGGCGAAGCTCTTCCTGTCCGCTGTCCACGCTCACGCCGTTCCTGCCGGTTGCGAAGGGCGAGGTCCTGTTTGTCCGGCGACTGTCCAGCGCGATGAGCGGGGCCGAGGTGGGCGCCGGAATCACCCCTCCTTTCGAGTCGAAGCCGGATGCGTACAGCGTGATCTCGCCCAGATCTTTCGCCAGTTTCTCCAGCAGGTTTCGATCCAGTGCTTCACTGGAGACGACCGAAAGCTTTTGGCCCCGGTGCCGAGTTCGGTGCCCGCTCGCAAATACAACTGGCCCTGGTCGCGAACGATAGCTCCGAATGCCGGGGGTCAGAAAAGACGGAAGCGCGAACGGGAGTCTTTCCCGGGAGCGGCTGGGTTGCACACAGCGAGAGGGGTCCCACCTTTCCAGGCGCAAATCTGGCGGGACGCCCACGCCCGATCGCTCCGCTTCAATCCTTCCAGTGACTCCGCAACCGCCGGCTGCCCGTGTTCCAGCCGCGCCGCCAGTTCATGGGCGATGGCGGCGTTCACCGATTGCAGGCTGTGCAGCCGCGAATCCAGTTCGGAAGTGACCACGAAGTTCGCGAATTGTCCGGCAAACAAATAAATGGTGATGAATGCCATCGCCACCAGCAGAACCACCGGGATCACGCCGATGAACACATAAGTCACGATCAGCCGGTTGCGCAGCCGCCAGAGCAGGTGAGCCTTGAGCCAGCGGTAGGCGAGAATGGCGAGCAGAACGATGGCGAGAGCGCTGAGAATTCCTACCCATCCGCTGAGCGCCTGACCGTAGGAAACTTTGAATATGCGAAGAGCCTTTGCAGGGCGAAGAGAAGCAGGTCCAGTCCCAGCAGATAACAGGCGGCGCGAGCCAGCCGGGTGCGAGGAAACACACCCATGGCCAGAAGCCGAAAACGCAGTGTGCGGAGGGACAGGTCCATGCGCAAAGAGATTATAGATCGGACGCCAGACTTCAGACCTCGGACGTCAGGCGTCGGACCTCGGGCGCGTGGGATCAGGGATAAGCAGAGATCCGAGGGCTGACGCCCGACGCCCGCTTTCAGATCTCCGGGTAGAAATCGAAGAACGCTTCCAGGCTGGTCTTTAATTGCTTCTCGATCTCTTCCTTGCTGCCTTCGAGGACGTGCATGGTGACGTGGGCCTCGCGTCCATTCTTGAGCTTGAGGGTCGCGTCGCCGACTTCGGCGACCTCGTCCGACGGCAGCAGCCGCATGCCATAAACCAGGGTCAGGTTTGCCATGAGCCTGATTTTAAGCTCTATCCAGGCCTCGGGCGTCAGAACTCAGATGGAATTGTCATCCTGAGCGGAGTCGCTGCTTCGCTTCGCGAAGCAGCGACGCAGTCGAAGGACCCCTATGAGCTGAATCGAGAAGTCGACGGTAATGGTCGTAGCTTCCACGCGGCCGCGCTCGAATCTCCCAGCCGCGAATGCCGGTCGCGAACGGTAGGGGTCCTTCGACTCCGCATGGCGTTTCGCAAGCGAAACGCAATGCTCCGCTCAGGATGACAACGGTGTGAGCTGGCCGCTGCTCCCACCGCCGCGTCAGTCGCGGCGAAATGCTACAGTTAAAGAGTCAATGTCTGCCCCCGAATCCCGCTTCGTCAAGGCTTGCCGTGCGCTTCCGGTTGATCGGACGCCGGTCTGGTTCATGCGCCAGGCGGGCCGCTACATGCCGGAATACCGGGCCGTCCGCAAACAATATTCGCTCATCGAGATATGCAAGCGGCCCGAAGTAGCGGCCGAGGTGACGATCACGGCCGCTGAAGCCCTGGGCGTGGATGCGGCCATCATCTTTGCCGATCTGTTGCTTCCGCTCGAAGTCATGGGGTTGCCCTTTCATTTCTCTCCCGGCGAAGGCCCGGTGATCGAGAAACCGGTCCGCGACCAGGCGGACATTTCGCGTTTGCGCACCGACCGCGCTGCCGACCTGGGCTATGTTTCCGAGGCCGTCCGGCTGGTGTGCAAACACTTCGGACCGCGTCTGCCCGTGATTGGTTTCTGCGGAGCGCCGTTTACGCTGGCCAGCTACATGATCGAGGGCGGCAGTTCGCGCAATTACGTGAACACCAAGAAGATGATGTACTCCTCGCCCGCGGCCTGGGATGAGCTTCTGGGCAAACTGGTCGCGGTGGTCTCGGAATACGCGACGGAACAGGTGCGCGCAGGTGCGGACGTGATCCAGGTATTCGATAGTTGGGTAGGGTGTCTCAGCGTGGACGACTACCGCCGTTACGTGCTGCCGCGCACCACCGAACTGGTGAAGGCGTTGCAGAAGGCAGGAGTGCCGATCATTTATTTCGGCACGGACAGCGCCACGCTTTTGTCTTCGATGAAAGAAACTGGCGCTGAAGTGATCGGCCTGGACTGGCGGATTCCGCTGGATGTGGGTTGGAAAGCGGTTGGGTCCGGAGCGGTGCAGGGGAACCTGGATCCGGTGCTGCTTTTTGCCGGCTGGAAGGAAATAGAGAACAGCGCGGCAGAGATCATGCAGCGCGCCGGCGGACGGCCTGGGCATATTTTCAATCTGGGGCACGGCATTTTGCCGGAGACGCCGGTGGAGAACGTCAAGGCGCTGGCGAAGTTCGTGCAGGAATATTGAAGGGCTTGGGTGAACGGGTTTGGCCCGCTGCCGAACTCGGCGTAGCGCGGGCGAGTCGCCCGCGACCACAGGATCGGAGTTGTTAGGTTTGGCTACTGATGAACGAAATGCGGTTTTGCTTTTGGCTCATGGCAGTCCCGATTCTGTGGACGAAATCCCGGAATTTCTGGACCAGATTACCCGTGGCCGGCCTGTCCCACCGGAAGTGATTGAAGAAGTGAAGCATCGCTACGGGCTGATCGGGCGGTCTCCACTGACAGTGCTCACGCTTCGCCAGGGCGAATTACTGGCGGAAGAACTGAAGTTGCCGGTGTACGTCGGCATGCGGAACTGGAAGCCGTTTATCAAGGATACGATTGCCACCATGAAGTCGGACGGCGTCGCGCGCGCCACCGTTATTTGCCTGGCGCCGCAAAACTCTCGTACCAGCGTGGGACTTTATCGTGCAGCCCTGAATGTCGAAGGCGGCGTGCCTTTTGACGTCGAGTTCGTCGAGTCATGGCACGATCATCCTCTTCTGATCGCGGCCTTTGCCGAAAAGTTTCGCGCGGGATGGGAGCGGGCCTGCGCTGAAATGTCAGCGCGCGTGCCCGTCATATTTACCGCGCACAGTGTTCCTCAACGCACCATCACCGAAGGCGATCCCTACGAAACTCAGACCAAGGACACCGCCGGATTGGTGGCGCAGCAGGCGGGTCTCGCGCCGGACGACTGGAAGTTTGCTTTTCAGAGCCAGGGGATGTCGGGCGGAGCATGGCTTGGGCCGACGGTCGAAAGCACGATTCTGGAATTAAAGGAAAAAGGTCATCGCGCAGTGTTCGTACAGCCCATCGGATTTCTTTGCGATCACGTTGAGGTGCTCTACGACATCGACATCGGCTTCAAAGAGTTCGCCGAAAAAGAAGGCATGCGGTTGTGGCGGGCAGAATCGCTGAATGACTCACGGTTGTTGACGGCCGCATTGGCCGATGTGGCGCGGTCGCGCAACGGAAAATGATCGGGAATGCTTTGGGGAAAGTCGAGGCGATCCGCCGGGAGCAGTGTCCGAGTTTCGCTTCCAGAATTCTTTTTGCGTTCTTTGCAAATTAAACGTAGGGGAGCCGCGAAGCGGCGCAAAGAATGTAGCCCACGGCGAAAGCCGTGGGTGAACGTCCGAGAAGAGAACCAGCCCCGAAGGGGCGAAAGAAACGGACGATTGCGCGCCACGGGCTGTCGCGGGAGACACCTCTTTCGCCCCATTGGGGCTCGCTTGTATCCGGGCTCCGACCCACGGCTTGCGCCGTGGGCTACATTCTTGCGCCGCTTCGCGGCTCACTACGTAGATTCGCAAAGGACGCAAAGAAACCGAAGTTATGACACTAGCCCTCGGCGGCATTGAAAACCTATGAAACGCATCGCCATTGTCGGCGGCGGTATCTCCGGGCTGGCGGCGGCATTCACGCTCGAGGAACGACGCCGGGACGGCGAATTGCTGGAGTATGCGGTGTACGAAGCCGGCCCGCGTTTCGGCGGAGTGCTGGCCACGGAGCAAGTGGACGGCTGCCTGGTTGAGGCTGGCCCCGATTCCTTCCTCACCGAAAAGCCATGGGCTGGCGGACCTCTGCCGGCGGCTCGGCCTCGAAGATCAGCTGATCGGTTCCAACGACAGCCAGCGCAAAACTTACATTCTGGTAAAGGGCAAGCTGACGCCGCTACCGGATGGCCTGATGTTCATGGTGCCCACCCGACTTGCTCCGGCATTGTTGTCCACGCTTTTTTCTCCAGCCACAAAATTTCGCATGGTTCGAGAATGGCGTTTTGCTCCCCGCGGATCCAGGAGCGACGAAAGCGTGGCCGCGCTGGTGGAGCGCCACTACGGCGCAGAGATGGTGGAGCGTTTGGCCGATCCGCTGCTCTCCGGCGTCTATGGCGGCGAAGCCGCGCAACTCAGCGTGCGTGCAGTGCTGCCTCGGTTTCTCGAGATGGAATCGAAGTATGGCAGCCTGGGGCGCGGAATGCTGGCGGCGCGCAGAAATAAAAATTCTTCGCAACCAGCTCCTCCGATTTTTACTTCTCTCAAGGGAGGCATGCAGCAATTAGTGGACGCCCTTGTGGCCAAACTTCCTGATGGCGTCATGCGGGCGAACAGTCCGGTGCAGGCGGTCCAGAAGCAGGATCGAGGCTGGGTCGTATCAGCGGGGTACGCGTCCGATGAGTTCGACTCCGTGATCGTCGCCACATCTGCGACCGCTGCCGTGCCTCTGTTCGAGATCACCTGCGCCGCGCTCGCCTCCGAACTCAAGGCCATTCCATACAGTTCCTCCATGACGGTTGCGCTGGGCTTCGACAAAGATGTACGGGCCGCGTTGCCCCCCGGTTTCGGATTCCTGGTGCCGCACAGTGAAGGCAAGCGCATGCTGGCTGCGACGTTTGTGCACAACAAGTTTCCCCATCGCGCTCCGGAAGACCGCGCCTTGATCCGCTGTTTTCTTGGCGGCACCCGCGACGAGGCGGTTCTGCAACTTCCAGACGATGAAATCCTGAATATCGTGCGCGAAGAACTTCGGCAAATCGTTGGACTGAACGCGGAGCCGCTCTTCACTCGTATCTATAGATGGAAGGGCGCAATGGCGCAGTACGTCGTGGGCCACCTCGAGCGGTTGCAACGAATCGAGGGTTTGCTGAAACAATGGCCGGGGCTGGTTCTGGCCGGAAATGCTTATCGCGGGATTGGCGTTCCCGATTGCGTGCGATCGGGCGAGGCTGCGGTGCAACAGGTGCTGGCGGCAGAGTAAGTTTGGCGCGGCGTCCGCCAGGTTGAACGATAAGCCTACAGGTCTCCGAGTTCGAGTGTTCCGTCTGCGTTCTTCCATGCTGCCTCAAAGTCTCTCCG
This sequence comes from Terriglobia bacterium, assembly GCA_963816865.1. Classification (GTDB taxonomy): domain Bacteria; phylum Acidobacteriota; class Terriglobia; order Terriglobales; family Acidobacteriaceae; genus JAIQFF01. The sequence goes on along the minus strand of CAWFMU010000033.1, from coordinate 12,691 downwards.
CACCCGCTCCGCTTCCAACGTATTGGTCTGGGCCTCCAGGCTCTTGAAAAGACCAAACAGCGACCTGGGATTTCGAGGATATTGTTCCAGATCAGTGCGAAACACTGCTTCCGCCTGAGCACCTTGGCCACTCAGCAACAAGGCAGCGCCAAGTGATTCCCGCACAGGATAAAACCATTCGGGCGGTTCCCCGTAGTAAAGCCGGTCCTGGATCTGAACTGCATTCTTCCAATACTCGATCGCACGTCCGCGGTCGGCGTGTGCCGTGGCGATCCGAGCATCCAGGATGTTCGCGGCCAGGTCGAGAAAAGTTTGCGCCTTGTTGGAATAAAAACTGAATTCGGTATCGGCAGGCATTTCTTTGCGGACAATTTCCAGGTCTTTTCGTTCTGCTTCTGCCATTCCAATCTGACCATTTGCCGCTGCGGCAGATCCGCGGGCGAAATGCCAGAATGCGTTTGTCATAACCAGGCGCGGGTTCGGCGCTGGCAGCTTCAAGACTTCATCCCAGCGATGAAACCGAAGGAGCACAAACATCGGTGTGGGCACGTAGACCTCAAACACCGGCATGCTTGCGACCATATCGTTCACATGTGCTGCCAATTCTTCCGCGGCCCGTTTTGCATCGGCAAAATTCCCCGCCATGCTATTCGAGGCAGCAAGGAAGTGCAGGTTGTGGGCGTAATACATCAGGTCGTACATGCTGCCCGTAGTGCCGCTGTCCCGCAGGTAGACACGGTCTGTCTCAGCCGCCATCTCATTGCTCCGGGCAGATGCTGGGTAATCTCCGACCCGGAAATAGGTGTGTGCGGGCATATGAACCAGATGGCCGGCTGCCGGCGCCGCAGTTTCCAGACGCCGGGCGCTGGCCAAGGCCCACTCGGGATGAGGGGATGCTTCCACGGCATGGATGTAGTAGTGATTCGCGCCAACGTGGTTGGGATCGCGCCGCAACACTGATTCCAGGACGCGAACAATCTCTTCAGTACCTTCGGTCGGCTGGCCATCGAGGTCCCAAAGCTTCCAGGGGTGGAGATCCATCAGGCTCTCCGCATAGAGTGTGGCTGCGTCGAGATCGTCCGGGTAACGCCTGGATAACTCACGCATCGCGTGAGCATAGTCCGCGATCGAGTTTTCTTAAATTCACGCCGGGATCGGCTGAGTAACGCTTCGCCAGAGCTTGAATGTAGGCGCGCTCGCTTTCCGTCACGCCCGCCGAGAGCGATATCGCCTTCTGCACGGCTTCGTAGGCAGCCTTTTCGTGAGGGGGATCTACATCCAGATTGATGCATGGACCTAACGCCAACGCGACACCCCAATAGGCCATCGCTGACCGCGGATCCAGTTCGGCCGCCCGCCGGAATGATCGAGCGGCCTCTTCGTGATTGAACCCGAAGACTAGCGTAAGCCCCTGGTCGAAGAAACGTTGTGCCTCAGGGCTCTTTGTAGAAATCGAGTGGTGATGCTGCCCCATGCCCAGCATCAGGCCTGGTGGTTTTGACTGCGCTAACGCACAGACACCAGCAAGAAACACAAATACGGATGCGGCACCTTTCATCCGAATTCTCCAAGAGTTCAGGTTAGGGTACCAGACCCGCCGCCGGTCACCCGATCCCCAAACCAGCGTGGCCGACTGTTCCGCGTTTTGTTACGCCCGTAACGGCGGTAACTTCTCTTCTATTGCAGAAACTACCCGTCTCATTCAGGGTTAATACAATCGGAAAGCCCTATGAGCAAACGGATTCTGGCGCTGGCTTCGCTCACTCTGTTCACGCTTCTGCCATTGTCGGCGCAGGAACAGAAATCACCCGACGACATTTCGAATGGGGAGAAGCCGGCGCAAGCCTCGCCCGCTGACGTTTCACACGATGCATCCCAAGATCCGCACGAGGTGCCCCATGACGTACCACCTGCCGCGCCCCTCGAGGTGCCTACACCAGCACCAAAGATGAGCGGCATGAACATGCCGGACATGGCGGGAATGAACAACGATGGCAGCGCCCACGCCATGCTTTCGATGGCCGATCGCAAAATGGACATGGGGCCGCACATGAAGATGACGACCCTGCGCGATGTGAAGCCCGGAGACCAGGAGAAAGCCGACCAGGTAGTGTCCGCGGCGCGCAAGGCCGCAGATAAATACGGGGATTACAAAGTTGCCTTGGCCGACGGTTACAAAATCTTCCTGCCCAACGTGCCGCAAAGGCAGTATCACTTCACCAATTACCGCTATGCGTTTGAGGCGGCGATCGAGTTCAATCCCGAACATCCTACGTCGCTGCTCTACGAAAAAAATGGCGATGAGTACAAACTGATCGGCGTGATGTACACGGCGCCCAAGAATGCCAACTGGAATGAACTGGACCAGCGAATTCCGCTGAGCATCGCTCAATGGCACGCGCACATTAACCTGTGCATGCCGCCGGCCGACAGAAAGAAGGATGCCTGGGGGCCGAATGCCAAGTTCGGCCTGGCAGGTTCAATCACGACCAGAGATGCCTGCGAAGCCGCCGGCGGAAAATTCATGCCTCAAATATTCGGATGGATGGTGCATGTGTATCCGTTTGAGCAAAAGCCGGAAGACATCTGGTCAGTCGAGCGTCAGGCCGCTGGTCACGTGGACTGAGTTTCTGTCCGATCCGCCGCAAACACAAAACCGTTACTGACCAGAAAGTTGACGACGGAACACGCCGTGATCGTGATTCCGTTGGCCAGCAGGTAATTCACGTGTGCGAGTCCGACCAGCAGCTTCATGAACAGCAAATTCCCGGCGATGGAGAACAATCCAGTCGTCAGGTTGAACTTGCAGAAGCGAGCGAAGCCCGGGCCGGCGCGGTCTTTCCAGGTAAAGCGTTCGTGCCAGAGAAAATTGTGGACAACGGCGGTCTCGACCGCGAGCGTGGTGGCTATCAAGTAGTGAATATGAAGTCCGGATTTCAGCGCGCCCAGCATGAGCAACTGCACAACAATGCCCATGCCTCCGACCAGGTTGAACTTGAGCCAGCGATTTGCGGTGGACCTCCACGTGTCTGCCTTCATCGAATCTGCTCTTCGAGATAGAGACGCCGCGTATTGCGCACAGTGAAGAAAATCAGCATGGCAGTCATGCCAACGAGGCCAATGGCGCCGCCGACGTCAAACAGGCGGAAGTGTCCGTGGAACACCATGGGGTGATACAAGAGCGCCACGTTACCGATAGACAACAGAATGCGTAGCTCGGTCGGCCCGAAGTTCCAGAACGAGAGTTGAAATTCTCCCAGCGTGTAAGTGGCCAGGTACGACTGGATGGAAAGCATCAGGAACCCTGTCAGCAGGCCAATCGCGATGTAGGGATGCATGTATCCCGAAAGCGCCAAACCGCCCATCAGGGCCAGTCCGCCGAAGCTATCCACGATGTGGTCTACATAGAAGCCGTATCGCGGGCGCTGCTGCTGTCGTACCCGGGCCAGCGTGCCGTCGAGGCTGTCTCCCAACCAGTTCAGGGCCAGGAAGACGACGACAGCCAGGAGCCAGTACCGGTTCCAGCCGGACAGGGCGTAACTTACCCCAGCCATAACCTGGGCGAGGAAGCCTAGCAACGTGAGGTGGTCGGAACTGATCCAGCGTGGTGTGCGTTCAGCTATCCAGAGGAGGACGCGCTTTTCCGGGTTGCTGGTCAGCGCGTTGTGGATTCGGGACGCGTTCTCGAAGCGCTTGATGCGGCGCACTTCGGTCAGCACATTCGGGTTGGCCTGTTCGCAGAAATCAATCATTGGACTCGCCATTTTCTTGCTCCCGGGAGACAGTTTGGCCCGGGTAGCAAACTGGGGCAATGCATTGGGGGTAAACTGCGAATCAACTGCGGGTCAACCCGGAAGTGATTGATACGAAAGTCGTTGCAGGGATGGTCAACGACAAGAACCCAGGGATCATTGGCTCAACCCGAGTTGGCCGGGACGCCGGCGCTAACGGGCCGCTTCCTCGATGGATCCCTTCAGTTGGTCAACCGACCAGTCGATCTGCTCGGCAGTGATGACCGCCGGGGGGGCGATCAGCAGATGGTCGCCGGAGACGCCATCGACACATCCTTGAATGGGGTAGACGAGCAGGCCCCGTTTGAGTGCGGCGCTCGTAACCCGTCCCGCGAAATTCAACTCCGAAGCGAACGGCTTCTTGCTTAGCTTATCGGCAACGAACTCCACCCCGCACAGCAGACCAATGCCGCGGACTTCGCCGACAGTTTCCAAATCGAGCAACGTCGAGAGCGCGCGCTCCAGCCTGGCGGCGACGGTTCCACCGCGTCCCGAGTCCGATGCCTGTACCAGTTTCTGCTGCTGCACCCGATGTAGAACGGCCCGGCCAGTGGCCAACGAAATGGGATGAGCATTGTAGGTGAAGCCGTGCATGAATGACCCCGAGGCGAGCCCATCGACGACTTTCTTCGTCGCAATGACCGCGCCCAGAGGAGCGTAGCCGCTGGAGAGGCCCTTGGCTGCGATCAGAATGTCGGGCGCAATGTCCCAATGTTCGATGGCGAAATTTCTTCCCGTCCGGCCCATGCCAGTCATGACTTCGTCGGCAATCAGCAGGACGCCATGGCGGCGGCAAACTTCCGCGACCTTCTGTAAATATCCGGGCGGCGGCACGACCGCGCCCAGCGTGGCTCCACTTACCGGTTCGAAAATGAACCCTGCGGCTTCGCCGTTGGCGAACTCAATGGCTCTCTCCAGCTCAGCCGCATATTCCTGACCACAATTGCGGCAGCCATCCTTGCAGTCGTAGTTGCAGCGATAGCAATATGGAATTCCCACGTGCGCGAACTCGCGCACCATGGGCAAATAGATTTCGCGTCGCCGCTTGTTGCCCGAGACCGAGAGCGCACCCAGAGTCGAGCCGTGATAGCTCTGTCTTCGGCTGAGCACCTGGTAGCGTTTGGTTTGTCCAGTCTCCACCTGATACTGCCGTGCCAGCTTCAGGGCGGTCTCGACCGATTCTGAACCGCCGCAGGTGAAGTACACCGCGCCGCCGCGGAAATTCTCGCCGGCAAAGCCGAGCAATTCGCGAGCGTAGTCTTCCGCGACCGGAGTGGTGAACTGGCTGGTGTGGACGAATTCGAGCTGCGCAGCCTGCTCCGTCATGGCGGAGGTGATCTCCGGCACGCCGTGTCCGATCAGATTCACTGCTGCCGACCCGGAAAAATCGAGGTAGCGCTTGCCTTCGGTGTCCCAGACGTAAACGCCCTCTCCGCGGACTGCCGATGGGAGGGTCTTGCGGAAAGAGCGGCGGAAAACAGGGGAGCGAGCGGAATCAGACACAGTGTGGATTATCCGGCGGCCTCGCCGCAGTGTCAAAAAATGCGAGAAGGGATTGTGTAGGACCGGGCCGGAGCCTGTTCTCAGCGAAGTCGGAGGGACCCGGTCGGGCCGGCCACGCCGGCTGCTTTCGCCCCTTCGGGGGCTCCCTCGTTCCTCGGGCGCACCCACGGCTTGCGCCGTGGGCTTTATTCTTCTGCCGCTTCGCGGCTCATTGCGTGCGCTGCACTCAGCGACGCTTGACAGCGGCTAAGCGGAACCTTGAGACTTCTCTGTCCAATTCCGAACCGTAATAATTCCGAACCCTAACGAACCAGGAGCGGCCCTTGAAACAAGTTATCTCGACAAACAAACTCTTCCCTGCACTTCTCTGTCTGATGCTTTCGTCAATCGCGCTTGGGCAGGCCGCAGCTCCGGCGGGCGAAAAATCCGCTCCCAGAGTCAGCTACATCCTCGCGGGCCGGTTGTTTGATGCTACCGGCGACAATGTTCGCGAAAATGTCGTGATCGTGGTTGAAGATGAGCGCATCAAGAGCGTTACTTCAGCTGCCGATCTCAAGATTCCGCCCGGCGCCAAAGTCATCGACCTCTCGCAAGCCACGGTTCTCCCCGGCCTGATCGATTGCCATACTCACCTGGGTTCGCGCGCCGACCGGTATAACGAAATCTACAATTTCAAGGACACGCCGTTCAGCCACGCCTTCGCTGCCGTAGGGAATGCCCGCAAGACTCTGGAAGCCGGTTTCACTTCAGTCCGCGACGTTGGGTCAGACCCGTTTCTCGCGGTTGACCTGCGCAACTCGATCAATGAAGGTCTCCTGGTAGGTCCGCGGGTGGTAGCGAGTGGCCCTGCGATTTCCATTACTGGAGGCCATGGCGATCTCAACAACTTTTCGCCGCAGACCCGGGTCATGATGTTTCCGGAGGAACGCAACTTCGCGCTCGCTGACAGCGTGGACCAGATTCGTCACGTAATTCGTTCCCAGGAGAAATACGGGGTGGATGTGATCAAGATTCTGGCGACCGGCGGCGTGCTGTCCAAGGGAGACAGCCCTGGTGCGCCGCAGTTTACGCTTGAAGAACTCAAGGCAGCCGCAGAAACCGCGCACATGGGCGGACGTAAGATTGCCGCCCACGCTCACGGCACCGAAGGCATCAAGAATGCGATCCTGGCGGGAATCGACTCGATCGAGCACGGTAGTCTGATTGATGACGAAGGTATCCGACTGGCGAAGGAGCACGGCACATATCTGGTGATGGACATTTACAACGACGATTACATCCTTAACGAGGCGCCCAAGTGGGGATTGCCCACCGAAAATCTCGACAAGGAAAGGATGGTGGGCCGCCTGCAACGCGAGAATTTCCGCAAAGCGGTGCAGGCAGGCGTGAAGATGGCGTTTGGCACGGACGCAGGAGTCTATCCGCACGGCGACAATGCGCGGCAGTTCTTCTACATGGTGAAGTTTGGCATGACGCCGGCGCAGGCGATCCGCGCGGCTACGTCGAGCGCCGCCGATCTGATCGGGCGGGCCCAGAATGTCGGCACCATCGAGGCCGGCAAGTATGCCGACATTATTGCGGTGAATGCCGATCCCCTCGCCGACGTGCGCGCGCTGGAGCATGTTGATTTCGTGATGAAGGGCGGAGTGGTCTACAAGGACACGCGCGTGTCGCGGTAGTTTCCAGTTTCTAGTTTCCGGTTTCAAAACCAGAAACCGGAGACCGAAACTGGAAACCAGAGCTGGAAACCAGAACTAGAAACTGGAAACCAGAAACTGGAAACTGCCCTCACGAACCATCTGGCCTATCAGGGAGCGGAATATTTGCGTGTAGAATCGCCCTTTGATGGCGAATTCTGCAGACTCTCCCGCAGCACCTCCCGTTCGCGGCTTCGCCCGACTGATTCGCCTCTTTCAGCCGTCCCACCAGCACACTGCTTTCTCGGCCACGCTGCTGCTCATGACGGCGGTCATGCTCTCGCGCGTAATCGGCTATGTGCGCGAGGCCTATATTGCGTACGCCTTCGGCGCCGGACCCGCGACGGACGCCTATGTGGCCGGCTTCACCATCCCCGACTGGCTCAATTATCTGGTGGCGGGCGGGACCGCTTCCATCACATTCGTTTCGATCTACACCAGGTTTGTAGCGGCGAACAAGGAAGACGAGGCCCAGAAAACCTTTTCGGTCATCATCACGGTGATGACCGCGGTACTGAGTGTGGGAGTGTTGCTGGCAGAGTTTTTTACTCCCGAAATTTCACGCCATCTTTTTCCCAAGTTCAGCGCCGAGCAGCTTGAGCTTTGTGTGCACCTGACCCGCATCCTGCTGCCTGCCCAAATATTCTTTTATGTGGGCGGAGTAGTCTCTGCAGTTTTACTTTCGCGGCGATTGTTTCTCTTTCCTGCATTCTCGCCGCTGCTCTATAACGCCGCCATCATCTTGGGCGGCGTGCTGCTTTCGCACCGCTTTGGCATCTCGTCCCTTGCATACGGCGCGCTGGCGGGGAGTTTTCTGGGGCCGTTCCTGATCAACGCCATCGGTGCCGCCCGCATAGGCACTGGTTACAGCATTTCGTTCGACGTGCGCAATCCCGCGTTTCGGGAATGGGTAAAGCTTTCGATTCCGCTGATGTTAGGCGTTTCGCTGGTTACGGCTGATGACTGGATCCTGCGCTACTTCGCTTCCGGCGCAGTGGGCGACATCACGCGTCTCAACTATGCCAAGCGCCTGTTCGCCGTGCCGATCGCGGTCCTTGGACAGGCGACCAGCCAGGCCTCGCTGCCATTTTTTGCCAAGCTCTTTGGGGAAAAAAGGATGCGCGAGTTTGCCGACACGGTGAACGGCTCGATCTACCGCATCGTCGCGACGTCCCTGCTGGCCACCAGCTTCATGATGGCGGCCGCGCTGCCTCTGATCGATCTGGTTTACCGTCGCGGACACTTCCAGTTTTCTGATTCTCAGGAAACCGCTCTGTACTTTTTCTGGTTTGCGCTTTCGCTGTGCTTTTGGGCGGCGCAGGGTCTGTACTCGCGGGCTTTTTATGCCGCGGGCAATACGCTCGTCCCCATGGTGGCCACCACTCTGATTACTTTGGCGTCCATTCCCATATACTCGGTGCTCTTCCACCGATTCTCGACGGTGGGGCTGGCGATGGCGTCGGACTTGGGGATTCTGGCAAATACGCTTGCGCTGGCACTGCTGCTTCATCGCCGGCAGTTGATTCGCATCAATGAATTGAACTGGGCGGAGATTGGGAAGGCAGGAGTCACGTCCCTGGTGGCGGGATTGTTGAGCTATGAAGTCGCCCATGTATTGCTCGTCAACAACAGCCGAGTCGCCGACTTCAAGGCACTTGGCTTGATTACGGTCACTTGGGCGGGGGCGGTGGCTGCGGGTCTCTGGATTACGCGATCTTCATTGGTCGGCGATCTTCGCCGGCGGAAGCCCGCTTCTTATCCGCGGGTCGCGGAGTCGCAGGCGGAAGATTTGAGTAAGGGAATGGAACCTTAAAGATATTTCAGATCTTAGTTTTTAGTTCTCTGTTCTCAGAAAAAACGGCGGACGCTCTCGTGTGACCAAGAGTGTCCGCCGTGATCTTCTAAAAGAAACTTATACCCGGGCTGCGGTTGCCGCTTCAGCCGAGGCTTTGACTTCTTCGCCGTTCGGCTTCTGGCCGGCTTTGCGGATATCGATGCCGCCCTTGAAGAACGCTCCATCTTCGATGGAGATGCGGGCCGCCACGACGTCCCCGGTGAGGGATCCGTCGCTGCGGATATCAACCCGGTCGCTGGCCGTCAGGTTGCCGCGAACTTTGCCCAGGACAACGATTTCACGGGCATTGATGTTGGCCGAAACCACGCCGTTGCGACCCACGGTCACGCGGTTGCCCGAGAGGTTGATGGAACCTTCCACCCGGCCGTCGATATAAAGCGACTCAGATCCCGTTACCTCGCCTTTGATCACCAGTGATTTGCCGATCGTGGCCTGGTCCGCAGTCGTAGTTGCCACCGGACGCGGCGCCGCAGGCGCGGGTTCGCTCGCAGCAGAGAAAGTTGGGGTAGGGGCGGGCGCCGCCGGGCGCTCCGGCTCACCTGGCCGGCCTGGAGTCGTAGGCTGATTCGTGGGTTTCCACATTTGGCAAAAGTCCTTTCCTCTTATGGATTCTGGGTGAAGGCCGCACTTCGGTGACCAACTGGCATTTTACTCCAGCCAGCAGCAAACCCGGCCTGTGAAAAACGCCTATTTGATGAAACGACAGCACATGCAACGCTGAACTGGAAGATGATTCGTTGCGACCAGTCACGCCGGTCTACAGCAGCCGCTTCCAGACTATGCAAGTTTTGCCCGGGGCGGCATTTTTTCCCCGGAGCCATTTTCCTCGATACGATGATTGCATTTACGAAGGAATCAAGACAGGGGATGGTTACAGGGAGAGGTTACTAATGTAATGCGGGTCCTCTGAGACCGTCGTCTGAAAATCATTAGAGTCCTTTAATCTTGAGAGGAAGACAATCGCGAAAACACGTCAGCTGTCCTTGGTCCCGGGGGGAACGCATGAAACGGACTTGCCGCTATGTGGTGTTGTGCCTGTCGCTTGTGGCCTGCCTCGGTTTGGCCGGGCAAGCGCAGAATGCCCCGGAAACACACGTCGGACGGGTGCTCGACTGGACTTATCACCACGTCTCTGTGAGCGGCCCCTTAAGCACAGAAAACATAGATCGCGCCCGGAGCGAACCCCGCGTCCTCTTTCGACTGGCGGAGCGCAATCTTCTTCGGGCTGGCGAAAGGCAGGAGCGGTTCGACCGGGATGGCCGCGGCCCGGCATTGCCTCCGCGACCCAAGAGAAGCAGTATAAAAATCGACTGGAGCATTCCTCTCGGCGCGGGCATCGTCGCGCCCAATATGTTCCCGGCCAAGTACAACTTTGACATCAACGCGACCCCGAACTGCGCCAATGATTATGTGGTCTTCGGTTTGAATGTCGCTGGAGCGACACCCGGTCAGGCCAATCTGGTCGGTGTAAACAATCTGTATAGTGGCTCGACACCCAGACTCTGCCTCGCCAATCCCACCGTGAGCTTCGCATACAACGGCAGTACAGCCGGCGGTGCGGTCCGTACTTCCCCGGCAGTTTCACTGGATGGCAAGAGAATCGCTTATGTGGAGAGTACCGCTGGAACGGCAATCTTCCATGTGCTGGCCTGGAAGGCCGCAGAAGGAACCTCAGCCACGGCTGCCGCGACTCCGACGCTCAACGGCGCCTGCACCGGTACCGTTGCTGCGCCCACCAGTTCCTGCCTCAAATCCGTAACCTTCTCGACCACCGCCACAGACACGTTGTCTTCTCCCTGGGTGGACTACCAGACCGACAAAGCCTTCGTCGGCGGGGACGACGGCAAGATCTACCGGATCAGTTGCGTCTTTAACTGCGCACTCAATGCCAATCCCACGGTGGACTGGACTTTCACGCTGCCGGTGGCTGGCACCGGCGGCGCAGCGGCGAGACCGAACGGACCGGTGTACGACTATCCCAGCGGGCGTCTGTTTGTGGGGGACCAACTCGGAGAGCTCTGGGTCATCAATGCCGGCGCGGCCAGCCCGGCCCTCCCCAGCCTCAACGCGGGCCCAGTGATGATCGGCGGCGGAGGGTGCACGACGACTAACCCACCGGGCCGCACGGGAACTCCGGCTCCGTGCACCGCAAGCGGCGGATCTTTTGGCATTCCCGATTCCGTCATTATGGATAGCTCCGGTGTCAGCCAGCGGATTTTTGCTTTCTCGGGCAACGACGGCACTGCCGGTGCCAGCGCGGTCGTAGCTCAGCTGAGCATGAACTTCACCGGCCTGGTCCGGGCTCACATTGGCCTGGGCAGCGTCGGCAACACGACCACTAACGTGGATATTCACACCGGCGCCTTCGACAACAACTACTTCAGCGCGACTCCGAACACGGGCGAGCTATTTGTGTGCGGGACGGGGCCTGGCAATACCAATCCTTTTCACTACTGGATCGGATTCACCAACTATCCGGTCATGAATGCCACTCCAACCAGCTCGATTGCACGCAGCCCCACGGCCGCGGGGTTGGCCTGTGCTCCATACACCGAAATTTTCAATCCCAATATCAACCTGGACGGTGATGCGACCCATCACGATCTGCTTATTAGCGGGCTTATGGGTGCGGGCACGAACGGGCAGATCATTACGAACGACATCAGCACCGGGGCGATTACCATCGGTCTAAGTAACGTCAGCTACGCCGGGGGCGTGAGCGGGATTATTGTGGACAATACCAGCGGTTCGGGACAGGCTTCCAGCGTGTACTTCAGCACCCAGGGCGTCGTCAATGTGGGTAGCTGTGGGAACGCGCGCTGCGCCGTGAAGCTGACGCAGCTCAACTTGCAATAAGCAGAAGCTTAACCGCAAAGATCGCAAAGAAACACCGCAAAGGTCGCGAAGAAAGCCTTTGCGACCTTTGCGGTCCGTCTTTGCGTACTTTGCGGTTAAGATTCGCCCCAAGCGATTGCGTACAGCCGTCCGGGCGCCCGGATGTGTTTCTCGCCCTTCCACAACCAACTCAGGTATCCTGAAGCGTCCACGCGGAGAGAGTCCATGAGACCCAGTCAGTTGCTCGCCACTCGACCCGAGCCGAACGAGTACGCTCCCTATTACGGCAAGTACATTTCCCTGGTGCCCGAGGGCGATATTGTAGCCACCTTGGAAAAGCAGCAGCCGGTTACGCTGGCTTTACTGGCGGGCTCGGAGGCCGACGGAGACTTCCGCTATGCCCCGGGAAAGTGGAGTGTGAAGGAATCGCTGGGGCACGTCATTGATGCCGAACGCGTCTTCAGCTACCGCGCAATGCGTATTGCCCGCAATGACAAAACTCCGCTGGCCGGGTTCGAGCAGGATGATTACGTAAAGTACGGACCGTTCGGCCATTGCACGCTGGCAGGACTGGTGGAGGAGTTTGCGGCGGTTCGCAAATCCAGCATACTGATGTTTCGCGCGCTGGACGAAGCCGCATGGACCCGCCGGGGAACGGCCAGCAATAACGAGGTCACGGTGCTGGCGCTGGCCTACATGATTGCCGGTCACGAATTGCATCATCGCAGGATCTTTGAGCAGAACTATTTTCCGGCCTCCGCTTCCTAAACGCACACGCCCTCCGGCTCCGGTATCCTTACAAGTGACACCCGTCACTATGCTTTCCGACTCCGCCATTCTGAAGAAGATTGAGCAGCAGCCCAAACGCACCGCCGGCTTCAAGCAAATGGCGCACGAACTCGGCGTCCACGGAGATGCCCGGCGCGAACTGTTTGAGCGCCTCAAGCACCTCGTCTCCATAGGCCAGTTACAACAAGTGGGGCCTGACCGCTATGCCATTCCGCAAACCG
>CAWFMU010000032.1:0-44952 GCA_963816865.1 Terriglobia bacterium | reverse complement strand
GCGCACGGGCTTCGCGCCCGATCACTTTATGAAAATCGCGCACCATGGTCGGATAAGGATGTGCACCCAGCACGCTGCCCAGCAGGTAGTGCGTGGTGCGCACGTTGGTGACCCAGTCGCGCATGGCTTCATTGATGGCGTCTTTCAATGTGCGGGAACCGGAATCTACACCGCGAACTTCCGCGCCCAGCAGTCGCATGCGGAAGACATTCAACTCCTGGCGCCGCATGTCTTCCGTACCCATGTACACCACACATTCGAAACCCAGCAACGCACACACGGTCGCGGTGGCCACGCCATGCTGTCCGGCACCAGTCTCGGCGATAACGCGATGCTTGCCCATGCGCTCGACCAGCAGCGCCTGTCCCAGACAGTTATTGATCTTGTGGGCGCCGGTGTGGAGCAGATCTTCGCGCTTGAGATAAATTTTCGCGCCGCCCAACTGCTTCGTCAGGCGCTGCGCGAAGAACAGAGGTGTTGGACGTCCGGCATAGGTGCGCAACAGGATGTCGAGCCGGCGCTGAAAGCTGCGATCCCGTTTTGCCTTCTCATAATGCCGCTCCAGTTCATCCAGCGCCGCCATCAAAGTTTCGGGAACATAGCGGCCACCGTAGACGCCGAACCGTCCGACAGGCGGACGAACAACTGTTAAGGACCTGGAGCCGCCAGTACGTGCCATGGGTCGAGGTTGGACTTTTGCCGTTGCCATTTCAGCTTTTCTTTTCGATTTTTCGGACTGCGTCGATAAAGGCGCGGACTTTCAGGGGATCCTTCTTCCCGGGCCTGGCCTCAACTCCAGAAACCACGTCCACCCCCCAGGGTTTCAGTATACGGATGGCGTCCGCCGCGTTGTTCGAATTCAAGCCTCCAGCGACGACCACCTTTACCTTTTCGCTGATCGCTTCAATCCTGGAGGAGGCCGTCTTCCAATCAAACGTTTTTCCTGTACCCCCCGGCAGTTGAGACGTCCCCGAATCAAAGAAAACTGCGTCAATGCCAGGCTCTCTGCTTACGCTCGACTCCAGGCTGCCGCTGTTTTCGGCGCCCGACAAAACCAGAAAGACTTTCAGGTCCGCGCCAGTTTTCAATGCTCGTATGTACTCCGGCTTTCGGGACTCAATGCCGTGCAACTGCGCGGCGGTAAGTCCTGCTCGAAAAACAGTTTCCAAAATCTCTGCGACCGGCTCATTTACAAATACCCCAACTTTTTCGATGTTTGGCGGCAGATGGCTGACGATCTCACGCACTGATTCCACATCAATCTTCCGCGGACTTTTCTCGTAGAACACGAACCCTAACGCATCCGCGCCCGCCTGGGCGGCAGTTAATGCGTCTTCCAGGTTCGTGGTGCCGCAAATCTTGATCCAAGTCATGAACCCCAGTTTATGAACCCCGAGTTCTCGGTTGCCAGTTGGGAGTTCTCAGATGATGCAGTGTTCAGTCTTTCGTGCTGAGTGCAGATGCTTCACGGTCTGCCTCGGCTAACAGGGACTTCAAGGCTTCTCCGGGTGATGCTGCTTTCATCAGGGACTCCCCGATCAGGAATGCCGTGTATCCGGCGGCGCGCAGCCGGGCGATGTCCCCGCCATCGCCGATCCCACTTTCCGCCACGGAAATCACGTCCCGGGGGATCATCTCTGCCAGCCGGATAGCTGTGTTTACATCTACTTTAAAAGTTCGCAAATCGCGATTGTTGACACCAATCAAATCGGAACCTGCGTCCACGGCGCGATGCAACTCCTCTTCATTGTGGGCTTCGCACAGTACATCGAGTCCCAGCGCACGGCTCTTTTTGCTCAGGGCGACCAGTTCCGCTGGTTGGAGCACGGCCACGATAAGCAGGATCGCGTCGGCGCAGCAGGCGCGTGCTTGCAAGAGCTGGAAGTCGTCCACGATGAAGTCTTTCTGCAAGCAAGGAATCTTGACGCTGGCGGAGGCGCGCTGCAGGTTCTCGAGCGATCCCTGAAAGAATTCTTCGTCCGTAAGTACGGATAGCGCTGCCGCCCCCGCCGCTGCCAGTTCCTTGGCCAGGGCTTGGGGCTCGAAGGTAGCGCGGATCAGTCCGCGGGAAGGCGAGGCCTTCTTCAGTTCGGCGATGATCGCCGGTCCAGTCTCGCTCTTCGTTGCCAAGGCTCGGCGGAAGCCTCGCGGGACATGCTGCTCAGCCCGCTTCTCCAGTTGGCGCAAGTCGGCGGAGCGCTTCGCATCCGCAACTCGACGGCGCGTGGCAGCGACGATCTGGTCCAGGCTGGTGGGCATAACGAATCTAGAGATTATACGGGAACGAGCGCACGTGCCGCCGCGGGAGCGCAGCTGGGTTTTGGAGGCCGGGTGTCGCGCCCGACCTCGACAGGGAACCGTGAACGCTATCTCATTGGGTAGAGAACTTGAACACAGTCTGCGATTTAAATGTCTGTCCCGGTTTCAAGATGGTTGACGGAAAATCCGGATGGTTGGGCGAGTCCGGAAAATGCTGCGTCTCCAGGCAAAGGCCGTAACGCTTCTTGTAGACATGCCCCTGTTTTCCGGTGATAGTTCCGTCCAGGAAATTGCCGGAATAGAACTGAACGCCCGGCTCGGTGGTGAATACTTCCAGTACACGTCCGCTGGTAGGTTCGTGGACGCGGGCAGCCAGAGTCAGGCCGTTATCTTTCCGGTTGATTACCCAGTTGTGATCGTACCCGCCTCCCACCACCAACTGTTCATAGTTGTCATTGATGCGATCGCCAATCCCAGTAGGCTTGGTGAAGTCCATCGGCGTGCCCTGGACCGGACGCAGCTCGCCGGTAGGTATCAGCGTCTTGTCCACCGGGGTGAAGCGGTCGGCGTTGAGCATCAGATGATGCCCCAGAATGTCACCACTGCCTTCTCCGGCCAGATTGAAATAACTATGCTGCGAAAGATTGAGCGGAGTGGCTTTGTCGGTGGTCGCTTCATAGTCCAGAATCAACTGGTTCTCGTCCGTCAGCGTGTAGCTGACTTTGACTTTCAGGTTACCGGGATAGCCTTCCTCGCCGTCCTTGCTTAAATAGCTGAACGCAACTCCGACACCCTTTGCGTTTTTGAATTCCTTGGCCTCCCAAACCTGCTGGTTGAAGCCTTTCAGTCCGCCGTGCAGCGAGTTGGGGCCATCATTTTTCGCCAGGGTATATTTCTGGCCGTCGAGGGTAAAGGTGGCGTTGGCAATCCGGTTCGCGTACCGTCCGACAATGACACCAAGGAAGGGAGGATTGGGCAAATATCCATCGAGCTTTTCGTGTCCGAGGACAATGTCGCCCAGTTTGCCACTCTTGTCCGGCACGCGCAGCGATACGATGATGCCGCCGTAGGTCATGGCGCGGACTTCGACGCCCTGTGAATTGGTTAATGTGTACAGATCGACCGGCCTCCCGTCCCCGGTTTTTCCAAACGATTCCTTGCGAGCCTCGGGCTTGCGTTTAGACGGCGCTGCCTCTCGTCCCATCACCGCAGACGCAAAGAGTGTCAGTAGCAGGATGTAAAGAATTGTCATTTTATGGTTCGTCATAGTGGAAACCGAAACATGACTGCTGGCGCCGCTTAGGTTAGCACGCTCCGTGCCCGTCGATACAATTTTTCCGTGCGAGAGTGTACCGCATTTGCCTCTGTGCGATGCATTCAGACCCCAATGGTTCAGTTCGGAAACCTTACTTTGGTGCGGTGTTAAACAAAATTTCTGCCCTTCCGACACCCCATCAACGGCTCAGAACCTCTTACAATGAAGACATGTTTTGCCGAGTCTATTTCTTGCTCTTGGTTTTCGTAATTCTGCCTGGAAATTTGCTTCATGCTGACACTGCGGCGTTTGACCTGGCTGGGCCAAGAATAGAGATAAGGGTAACCCGGGCCGGCAAGCGTCTGCCCATTTCCCAAGTGCCAAACCTGCAAGCGGGGGATCGCATTTGGATCCATCCCGACATGCCGGACGGGGAGTCCGTGAGATTCCTCATGATCGCCGCGTTCCTGCGCGGTTCGACCAATCCACCGCCCGAGGACTGGTTCACAAAAGTTGAAACCTGGAACAAACACGTCCGCGAAGAGGGGATCGTAATTACGGTTCCAGCCGGCGCCCAACAGGCATTGATCTTCCTGGCGCCGCAGACTGGCGGCGATTTCGGCACCCTTCGGGCCGCAGTGCGGGGTAAACCAGGCGCATTCGTGCGCGCGTCCCAGGACCTGAATCAAGCCGGTCTGGACCGTTCACGTCTCGATAAATATCTGAGCGTGGTCAGGGAAATGTCCGGGGAGGAGGATACCGTCCTGCACGACCGGTCTGTTCTCCTGGCCCGCAGTCTCAACATCAAGATCGACAATGATTGTTTCTACAAGCCCCGGCAGCAGCAGGAGTCGTGCCTGACCCAACACACGGATCAGTTGGTGCTGGATGATGGTCACAGCCAGTCCATGGTAGCGGCGCTCACCTCTGGAAGCGGGCCCGATCTCGTCGGTCAGTTGAGCACAACCCGACTGGCGGGCGGAGGGGCCTACAGCCCCTATGTAGGGGCGGTGGTGGACGTGGCGAAAATGCTGGAGAGCTTTCATACCCCCGATTACCGATATATTCCTGCACTGGCGCTGCCTTACCATGATGAACTGAACCTCAAGCTTAACAATCCGCCTTCGTTTCGCAAGCCCATGTCGGTCATGGTGGTCAGTTTGCCGGCAGTAGAGGCGGCGCAGTTGCCTCCACTTCGGCCCGTGGATGCTCATCAGGCGCTCTGTCTGGAGAAGCCTGACTTGTTGCTCGCTGCGGACGGCGCTCCGGTAGTCTTCTCCACCGACTACGCCCACAGTATGGTCCTTCACGTCACCGACAAGTCAGGCCATGCGTTTGATCTGCCTGCGACGGCGGATGCGGGGCGTGGAGGTTTTTCCATCGCCACACATGGCGTCGTGGCAGACAAGTTGGAGGGTGAGGTTAAGGGAACCCTGCGTGGGAACTGGGGGTTCGACTCTTTTGAAGGGCCTTCCTTTCGCCTGCAAAATTCGCACCCGGCAAAGTGGATCGTCGCCGCGGCTGACGAAACTGCGCTGGTCGTGGGCCGTGAGGACATTGTTCATTTCAAATCAGACGCCGCAGCCTGTGTCGAAACGGTCACCTTGAAGAATGAGCAAGGCAAGGCGATCAAGCCAACCTGGAATTCATCAAAGGGTGACGAACTCGAACTCAAAGTTCCCCTGAAAGATGAAAGCCCGGGAAAGATCACCATGCTGGTAAAACAGTACGGCGCCGGAAAAGCCGACGAAATTGAACTGCGGAGCTATTCCGAAGCCGCGCGTCTGGACACATTCGCGATCAATGCAGGCGACTCACAAGCAACTCTTACCGGAGCGCGACTGGACGAGGTAGCTGGCGTGGAGCTCGACAGTGTCCGTTTCGCTCCCTCCGGATTCTCGCGTTTGGAAAACAAAGATGAGTTGCGGCTGACGACCGAAGCCAAAGATATTTCTACATTGCATGCCGGCGACAAGGTCACGGCCAAGGTGACTCTCAAGGATGCCCGTACGTTGAGTGTTGACACCGTCGTCGATCGGCCACGTCCCCGAATGACGCTTCTCAATCAGACCATTCAACCCGGACCGGCTGCTACCGCTATTCGATTGGGCAATCAGGATGAACTGCCCCAGGATGGGAAGATTTCGTTCTTCTTGAGCGTCGAGATCCCGGAAACATTTACGCGTTCGGAAAAGATCGAGGTAGCTACGGCAGACGGTTCCTACAGCGTCTCTTTGAGCGTGGATGACGGTACTCTGGTTCCTCAGGATGCGCACACCGTGATGGCGATTTTCGATCCGCTAAAGAGTTTCGGACCATCCGCCTTCGGCCCGCTGCGTTTTCGCGCGGTGGAAGGGAATGCCCGAGGCGATTGGCAACCGCTGGCGAACCTGGTGCGCTTACCAGTCCTCAAGGAAGTGGGCTGTCCGGAGGCTCCGGACAAGCAATGTGCGCTCAATGGAACCAATCTCTTCCTCATCAGTTCCGTCGCTTCGGATCCCGAGTTCAAACACTCCGTCCCGGTGCCAACAGGATTTGCGGAATCTACGTTGAGCGTGCCGCGTCCGGACGGCAGTCTGCTCTATATCAGGCTGCGGGATAATCCGTCGGCGGTGAATCCCGCGTCTCTACCGATCGTTCAGACTCAGCAGTAAACTGCCTGACGCAGAGACTCCGATATCTGGAACCGGGCCGCCGAAGGACGCCAAGTTACGACCGGAACCGGTCGCGTTTAGACAGGACCTACAATAACCAGAAACCGTGGTGCCATCGAAGGGACTCGAACCCCCACACCCTTGCGAGTACATGGACCTGAACCATGCGCGTCTGCCAATTCCGCCACGATGGCAATAAGTGACTGGGATGCGGCCGCCTTTTCAGGGCCGCCTTCCAGGAAAGGACTACGAGTAATATTCTACAGGGGGAGCGTAGGCTGTCAAACCCCGCACCGCAATGGAAAATGCCGCCAAGCCCGCTGACGTTGTCGCCAACCTCCGCGCCCTCGCCCACGACCTCAGCAACTCGCTAGAGACGGTGTTGCAGGCGGCCTATCTTTTGCAGGAGGCGAAACTCGACGGCAAGAACAAGAAGTGGGCACAAGCCATTGACACCGCCGCGCGCGACGCCGCCCGCATTAATCGTGAGATCAGGAAAATACTAAATTCAGAGAGCTAGGGGTTCGTCGTTGGCCGTTGGTCTTTGGTCGTTGGCCAAGACCGAAGCCCGCGTCGGCTTTTGCCAACGACCAACGGCCAAGGACCGACGACGGTTCTTAGCCTTCCAGTTTTGCGGTCATCGTGATATTTGCCTTGAGCACTTTGGAAACCGGGCAACCGCTCTTGGCATTTTCCGCAGCCTTTTGGAATGCCGCATTATCTGCGCCCGGCACGCGCCCGACGACGTCGAGATGGACGGTGGTGATGGCCCATCCGGACTCGAGCTTCTCCAGAGTCAGCGTGGCGGTCGTCTCAATGCTTGAAGCCGTCAGGTTGGCGGCGCCCAACTGTCCGGAAAGGGCCATCGAAAAGCATCCGGCGTGCGCTGCAGCGATCAGCTCTTCGGGGTTGGTTCCGGGTGTGTTCTCAAAACGCGTTGCAAAGGAGTAGGGAGTGTTGGACAACACGCCGCTGCTTGCGGAAACCACTCCTTTACCGTCTTTAAGCCCGCCCTTCCAGATTGCGTTTGCCTTGCGTTGCATGCGACTCTCCTGATCGTTTGAAGTGGATTTGCGTCCCGGCTATTGTAGACGGACGCGAGGCAGGATGTCAGGCGAACGGGTTGCGGGTGGCGGCTGGAACCTTACACGGTGTCATCCTGAGGAAGCGGAGTCCTTCGCTGCGCGAAGGACTCCCGACGAAGGACCCATGCATTTCGAACGACGGTGGCGTCAAAACCCTGCGAGATCGAGCGACGCGCTTTCAGTCTGGATTTGAGCAGATACTGCAGGAAAGGGTGGCACGGAATGCACAGGTCCTTCGCTGGCTTTCGTCCCGCTGCGCGGGACGAAAGACTGCGCTCAGGATGACAGCCTTGTGGCATAGGCTGATGGGGGTTGCTCCCAACGGGAAATTCATCGCGCCGCAGGCAAGTCACTGTTCCAGCAGTTCGCAGCCATCCGCCAGATGCCGAGACGGCGCCAGGTGTGCACAAACTTGCCGCGCTCGACCACGGTGGTATGGTTCGCCTGGTAAATTGCGATTGTGTAGCGGCCCGTTTCGACTGCCATGTCGCCCGATTCCTCGACCCGTAGCGTCTCCATGCGAAGATTCTCGTAGCCCGCTTCTGCGATTTTGCGAAGCGTCAACTCGATGGGCTTCGGACCTTGCGCCGCTTCGTGATGTGGCGGCATCAGCAAACCGTCCGAGGTGAACAGGGTCGACGCCTGATCGTAGTTTCCAGTATTAAAGGCGGTGGCAAAATCCTGCGTCAGTCCGCGGATCGCGGATTGCGCGTCCAGCCATGAATTGACGCTAGGCGCGCTGCCAGATACGGGCCGGTACATCGTGCGACCTCCGGGGAAGGGACTAGCAGCGCCGCAAGACTTTTCAGGTCGCGTCGCCGGGTGCAGCGATCTTAACTCAAAGCAATGTGGAAAACGCTTCCGTGTTCCAGGGCGCAGCGAGTTTGTTCTCGCGAACGCATTGATCTTTGATTCCCGGGGTTATGATTGGTTGCCCGGTTCTTAAGCGGCGAGCTCGCCTCAAAGGGGTCCGTCTATGTACTTCGAACAGTTTTATCTTGGCTGTCTGGCTCATGCCTCTTATATGCTCGGGTCGCAAGGCTCGGCGGTTGTAGTCGATCCCCAGCGTGACGTAGACCTATACCTGAAGGCTGCCGAAGAGCACGGTTTCACCATTCGCCATATTTTTGAAACGCACCTGCATGCCGATTTCGTCTCCGGACACAAGGAACTCGCGGCCCGAACCGGAGCAAAAATTTATTTTGGCGCCCAGGCCGGAGCAACTTTCGAACACGTGGCGATTCACGATGGCTTCGAACTGAGTTTTGGCAACGCTCAGATCAAGGTTCTCGAAACCCCGGGCCACACCCTGGAGAGCATCTGCCTGGTGGTTACCGACGACGACCAGCCGATCAAGCCGTGGGCCGTACTGACCGGCGATACCTTGTTTATCGGTGACGTCGGCCGCCCCGATCTCTCCCGCACCCACTCGCCCCAGCAGCTGGCCGGCATGCTTTATGACAGCCTGCACAACAAGCTGTTGAAGCTGCCGGATGCAGTGCTGGTGTATCCCGCCCATGGCGCCGGTTCACTCTGCGGTCGCAACATGCGCGCCGAGCGTTCATCCACCATCGGCACCGAGCGCCTAACCAACTATGCGTTGCAAATCCGAACTCGGGAAGAATTCGTCTCTCAGCTGACCAGCAATCTGCCGGCGCGTCCTGAATATTTCCTGCAGGATGCCGAAATCAATCGCGGAGGCGCCCCCGCGCTCTCCGACTTGCCCGAGCTAAAGGCAATCTCGCCTGCGGACCTGAAAGCCATGCTGGAGGATGGCGGGATTGCTCTCGACATCAGGCCGGGCGAACAATTTGCCGCCGGCCACGTGCAGGGTTCCATCAACATTCCGTTGTCGGGACAATTCGCTTCATGGGCCGGGACAATTCTCGGTTTAGAGTCGCGTCCAGTACTCATCGCCGATACGCCGGAACAGGTGTCCGAAGCTCGCCTCCGCCTGGCCCGCGTCGGCATCGAAACCGAACGCGGATACCTCGAAGGCGGGATGGCCGAATGGAAGCGCGCCGGATTCGATCTTGCGACCCTGCGAGAGGTCAGCGTGCAGGAGCTCCAACAGCAACTCTCGGCCAACAAAGTGCAGGTCCTCGACGTCCGCCGCGAAGCGGAATGGATGGCGGGGCACGTTGACGGAGCCGCATGGTGGCCGCTCGATCGCTTTCGGGTTTCCCCTCCCGAGGTTGATCTCAATCTTCCTCTGGCAGTCCACTGCCAGAGCGGCTACCGCAGCATGATTGCCTGCAGTCTTTTGCGACGCGCCGGTTTCAAGAATGTAGTGAACGTAAGCGGCGGCTTTGGCGCCTGGCAAGAAGCAAAGTTGCCGGTCGCGACAGGTGCCCCAGTAGAAGCCTAAATTGCCTGTGTGGCGCGGGAGCCCTCACCCGCGGCTTTTGACGTTCACTGGCAGCGTTCGCGGGCGAGCCCGTCCACGCCGCACCTGCACCGAAACCGTATCTCCCTGTAGAATGCCCCTACCAAATCTGATGATCACCCTTGCCGACGTCCAAGCCGCCCTGGAGCGCATTCGCCCATCCATCTATCTTTCACCGTGCACGCTCTCAGCCACGTTTTCGCAGCTGACCGGAAACTCCATCTACCTGAAACTCGACAATCTGCAGAGAACGGGCGCATTCAAGGAGCGCGGCGCACTGAACAAGCTGTTAACCATGAGCGCGCAGGAACGCGATCAGGGCGTGATTGCTGCTTCGGCAGGAAATCACGCGCAGGGACTGGCTTATCATGCCGGACGTCGTGGCATCAAAGCCCAGATCTGCATGCCGCTCACGACGCCGCTGATCAAAGTGTCGGCCACAAAATCATACGGGGCCGAAGTCATTCTGGTCGGCGCAAATTATGACGAAACCTGCGAGGAAGCCATCCGGCGCAGTCATGATCAACATCTCACTTTCGTCCATCCTTTCGACGATGACGCGGTCATCGCGGGCCAGGGCTCGCTTGGACTGGAGATACTGCAGCAACATCCTGAAATTGAGGTCGTTGTGGTTCCCATCGGTGGCGGTGGCTTGATCGGTGGCATCGCCTGCGCCATCAAGGAAACAAATCCGAAAGTCCGCATCGTCGGAGTGCAAACCAGCCGGCTTCCTTCCATGAAGGTCGCAGTGGCGGAAGGTAAGCCAGTGACGCTGCCTCCCGCTGCGACGGTCGCCGACGGCATCGCGGTTCGCAGGGCGGGAGACCGCACTTTGCCTTTGGTCCAGAAATATGTGGACGAAATCGTGACCGTTGACGAAGAAGAAATCGCCAACGCGGTCCTTCTTCTGCTGGAACGCGAAAAAACCATGGCCGAGGGTGCAGGCGCGGCCGCCATCGCGGCCTTGATCAATCGCAAACTAGAGATTGCCGGAAAGAAAATTGCAGTGCTGGTCTGCGGCGGCAACATGGACGTGACCCTGCTGTCGCGAATCATCGAACGTGGTCTGGTAAAAGACGGACGCCTGGTGCGGCTGCGCGTCCACCTCCCCGACTATCCTGGAGCGCTGCATCGGCTGACAGGAATTCTCGCCGACCACCGGGCAAACATCGTGGAAACTTCCTACGATCGCGCCTACTACGGAGTGAACCTGGGAGAGACCGCCATCGACATCACAATGGAAACCCGCGGCCCAGATCAGATCGCCGAATTGCTCTCCGCCCTGTTGGCCGCCGGCTACTCCCACGAACGAGTCCTTTAACGCCATCGTGTGGAGGCGGGCGCCCTCGCCCGCCGCTCTTGAACTTGATCTTGAGTTGGTTCAGGAAATCCAGCAAGTCCACTTCAAAGGCGGCGTGCGAGGGCGCCCGCCCCACACAACGGGCGTCTACTTCACGCCGGTCAGTTCTCGAATGACCTTAACTTCCCGCTCGCGATACGGCTTGCCGTCCTGATAGAAAACTTCGTGGAACCACACCGGAGGTTGTTCCTTTACATAAGGTTTTTCCCAGGAATCCCACGGCAAATAGGTTTGCGTCTTTCCCGCCACCAGCCCCCAGTTGATCGCCGCCACCTGCTCCTTCTTCGCGATGGGCAGGATCGCCTCAAAAGTACTCCCTTTGGGACGAGCCATATATTCGGTGCACAAAATTGGCCGGTGATAACGCCGGAGCCATCCCACGTGCTTTTGGAAATCTTCAGGTTCACTGTAGTTATGGAACGAAATTACGTCTGACTGGTCGAGCTGAATGCGTTGTATCGGAGAAAGCTTATCGGGCGACGACCAGTCGCCTTCCCACGGCCCACTCGTGAGAGGTTGGGAGGGATTGGCGGAGCGAGCCCACCCAAAAACCTGAGGCAAAAGTGCCAACACCAGGTCAGCTTTCTTCTTGGGTTCAACCGATCCGTAAGCTCTGTCATTGGTGTTGTTGGGCTCGTTCCACAAGTCCCAGGCAAGGATGCGTTGATCATTGGCAAACGCCCCGATCACACCCTGCACATACTCCCTGAGCCGTGGATATTGCGCCGGATCTTGCAAAGCGGCCGCTCCGGGACTCTGCACCCAACCCGAGTTGTGCACTCCGGGCGTGGGCGCGTGTTGCGGACCGAGCTTGGGAAACGGATCCCAGCAGGAATCGAACACGACAAAAACCGGCCTTATGTGATGTTTGTCGGAAATGGTCAAGAACGCGTCGATTCTTTGTTTGAAGCCGGCGGCGTCCTGCTGCCAAAGCAGATCATGCAGAAAAACCCGCATCGTATTCATACCCAGGCTCTGGGCCCAACCCAGTTCCTTGTCAATCTCCTGCGGATCAAACGTCTCGGCCTGCCACATTTCGAGTTCGTTGATCGCAGTGGACGGAATAAAATTGCTGCCCACAAGCCATGGCTGCTGCTGGTACCAGCCGTTCGCTTTCTCCTCGGACCAGCGCTGCGCGTCAGAGAACGCTTGGCTGGAGAGTACAAGAATCAAAATAAAGAACGCGAAGCTAGATCGCTTCAAGACGGCCTCCGACGACAAGTTGCAAAGGCAAACATCATCATCTAAGCTTGATTTCTTCGCAAGGCCGGGATGGCGGAACTGGCAGACGCAGCGGACTCAAAATCCGCCGACCTTCGGGTCTTGGGGGTTCGACTCCCCCTCCCGGCACCACAATTATCTTCTTTTGTTTGAATGCTCACTCCGGAATCGTAAAGTCCCAAACCCTCCCAGAGGCCGATCCTCCGGACCGGTTGCCGCCATGAGCGCCCGCCATGGTGTTGCTCTGGCCCGTGCCCATGAAGAACGCGTATTCCCCCGGTTTCATGTCTTCTTCCGATAGCGTAACTTTGTACATCCTGATTCCGACATGCTCGGCGCGGAATGGAATTTCCTTATCCTTCTGCACGCCGGACTTGCCGCCCGTAATGCCGCCGAAGGAACCGATCTGGAATTCCCGATGATCGCTTTTCTTGTTGAGCTTGATCAACACGTAGTCGGATGAGTCGTCTCCATCGGGAACGTACAGGTAAAACATCGGATGGCGGTCGCGAATAATATTCCTCGAGGTGTGGCCTTCAATCGTCGCGTCCCAATGTTGATTCCGTAGCCCGTTCGTAAAAAGACTGCCCGCCTTACCGCCCGTCTTGGTATTGGTCACCGCCTGGCCCTGAATCCGCATAAAATTGCCCTGGTCGCGCCAGTACACGCCCACCTCTGGCGGAGGGAGGTTTGGATCCACCGAAATCGGGCTCGCACCTGCGATTACCGGTGCCGGTGGCGGAGCGGGGTTGATCATCACTTTAATGACCGAGTCGGGAACGCTTGCGGCTTTGAGCGACGTCAATCCGCCGACGCTGGTATCAAAGCTGACCGAGTCCGCTCCAGCCTCGTAGGCCTGGCGAATCTTTGCGATGATCACGTCGTCGGACAGGCCCAGCTTCGCCATCTCGATGACGTCCTGGTTGGTGAAACGCTTACGCAATGTCGCGGCGTCCTGGCCGACCACAACACAAACTGCAGAGAACGAAACGAAGATGGCGAGCAGACCCGCCATCGCACCTCTATGGGCAATTCTCATTGTTGATTACACTCCAGCGCAGCTTTCAGGCTGTCCCGGCCCGAGCGGCAAGGATTATACCCGACGCTTTCGCCCTGGTAACCATTCAGTTGCGCCTACCACCCACTAGGGCTTTTCGAGAGCTGACATGTGCGACCACAATCCACTGAAGTAAAACTGTAGTAGTTCCATGTTCAAAACGAATCATTTCCAGGCAGATCGGATCAGATTGACCGGCTTGTAATCCGTTGAAAAGAGGAGTAGGTAGGAAATTTTCCAAACGGTTCAGAACCCGCCTGTGAACTCAAATCCGCCGACCTTCGGATCCTGGGGTTCGATTCCCCCTCCCGGCACCAGAGCTTGCCTCGGTTTTTGAAGCCCATCATTGGTCGTGAGAGATGGGCGATGACGACCTGATTCCCTGGCGCGGATACCTTAGCAGCAATCCCTATGGCATGGGGACAAATACTCGATCGAATACAACCGAAAAGGGTTGCCGCCTCACAAGTTCACCTGGGTCGCAGCACTTCGTAGCGCGTAACGGCATAGCCGAGCACTGCGCCAAGAAACACGTCTGAGGGGAAGTGAGCGCTGGTGGTTACTCTCGAAAAACTGACCGCGGTCGCGAATCCGTAGACCGCCCAAGGTACCCAGCGGTGCGTGTGGTAGCGCGTGGCAATGACCGTGGCGACAGCAAAAGCGCCGGCGGCGTGCCCGGATGGAAAACTGCTTCCTTTGAACGGTGATTTCCCGCCAGCAAAGAAGGTGTCATTGAATGGCATCCCTGGGGCCACTTCAGACGGGCGTCTTCTTCGCGTAATCGCCTTTATCGCGAGATCGACGACCGCACTGTCAGCGTAAGCTTCTCCCGCCAGCAAGGCTGTGCCCACCTGATACGAGTCATGCCGGGCATAGCCTGCAACCAGCAGCGCCGCGGGCAAGGCTACGACCTCCGCAGTGGTAATCGGGGCGTCGAAGGTGTCGTTCACATCGTCCAGGTTTCGGGCATGGGAACGAAAATAAGGCATAGCGTGGGGATCGGCCACGATTAACCCGGCAGTCCCAGCTGTGATGGCGAGGGTGGGCAGCCAATAGTGCCCCTTTGCCAATTGTGCAGGGAACAAGAGCCAAATGCCTTTTTGATCGTGAAGGAAATCCCTTGGCAGGCTGCGCCACGACACCTCGCGGTTTGAGGGCGAGTCCGGGCTTTCTCCGTACGCCTCCCTGGTGTGGGATGGACTATCAGGCCAGGCGGGATTCGTGGTCTGCGAATTCGCGCTATCGCGCGCGCATGCAACCACGACAATGAGCAAGAAGAAGAAGCGAGATAGCCTAGTCATATCAGGACGTTTGATGTCAATCTGTTGCCGAAGGTAAGCTGCGTGGCCTGTTTCTAAAGCTGAATTTCACTGCTTTGCCCGTTCCTGGAGGCGAGGTGTATGCGCCTTTGCACTCTGACTATCATTGCCTTGGTTCCCTAAGTCCAAGCCAAATTGCGGATGGTCGTATGTTCCGCTAATCTTGATCGGAGCCAGGTAGCCGCCGGGCTTATTTTTGAAAATAGGATCCAGCACTTTCAGCATCAGCGATTTGATGCCGTGAGTAGTCTTGGAAATCTCAGCCTCGGTTTTTAAGGTTCCGTGAAGATCAATTTTCTCGCTGATCAAGTTGTAGGTGCCGCGCATTTGTGCCAAGGCACCGGGTACGCCGAAGGATAGATCGGAGAACGTGGCCACACCGTTGTTAAGGAGAACGTGACCTTTCAGGTTTGAGAGCACGTTCTGAGGCTCGGTATCATCCTTTTCGGGTTTGGGATTTTTCTCTCCCCGGGCACCCAGGCTGAGGCTGTTCAACCCCTGTTGCGTGTCAGTCTTGGTAAAACTGCCGGCATCAATTCCAAAGTCGCCCTGCAACTCCACTTTCTTTAGAAAAGGCTTTTCTCCTGGCGGTACGGAGACTCTTGCGTTGAAGTTGACGCTACCGGACATGGGCGCCTGCGGCGATTTGGTGAAGAGCAATAGAAGATCCTGGATTCTTCCTTCTTTGCTGGCCATGGTGAGCGAGGTAGTCTTGCCGGCTTGACCCGCTTCTCCCGCCACGCGTCCCTGGCTCCAAATCGTGGTATGGCGAAAATTCGCATTTACGTTTTGCAGGAACACGTCTCCGTTTTCAGCATTGACGATGGCGTGAAACTGGGTCTGAAGGTCGGTGTGATTTGAACTTCGCGCTACGGCGAAAAGCGGAACATCAGTATTTCCCTCAACCTCGATATGTTCCAACATGCCGGCATATTTTCCCGAGGAAGCAAGCAAGCCATCAATACCGGGGAAGGTGCCCAGGTCAGCATGTTCAAAACGATATTCGCCGGAGACATCAGTCTGGCCGACGTTGTCAGCGTTCCAAGGACCGAACTTCCCCGTGGTAGCGATTTCGCCAGGCGGTTCTGGATTTGAAAGCGCGGCCCGAAACACTGCCGGAGCGCTGCTCCCCACATCGCTGATGGTGAATGCATGAAACACAAACTGGAGAGGCGGAGTGCCTGCCTGGCGCGATGCTACCTCCAGAATTGTTCCGTCTGCCACCAAGTCATCAATCACGACTGACGATCTCGGGGGAGTCTTAAAATGCTCGCTGCCCAGCGGAGGAATCAGAATATGCATGCCTTCCACTACAACCAGCTTTACGTGCCTGGCAAAAATGCCTGCAATGGTGCCTCGAATGGTCAATTGCTTGATGGTGATCAGCGGTGGGGCGCCGCTTGTCGGATTGTGCTGAAAAATGACCTGACCTAGAATGCAGCCGGGATGGGGAAAGTATGTCGCGCGAAAGGAACCCGCAGTCACCTTGCTGTCGCTCTCGTTCGCCAATTCCCTCGTAATGGCGTCAAGGCGAAAGGGCCAGAAGAACGCCATCAATAAGGCAATGGTCAGAAGGCCCACTCCCAACCCAGACAGAATCGCAACTTTAATCCATCGTGATCCGCGTATCGGGGTGGTTGTGAGCACTTGAGATTGCTGAACTTGAGACTGTCTTGGAGTCCTACTGTTGGTCCGGGGTTGTCAGGTATGTTGCCGTCTGAAGACTTTTTGGGGTTCTGGCGGTGAGAACTGCACTAATATTGATGCAATATAGCTCGTGGAGCCCGCCGGCCGCATTTCCGGTACGTCTGCTTCGGGCCTGCCAGCATCCAAATCGCACGCGTTTCGGGGGTGAAGTAGCGCCACGCCGAAGTTTGAAAGGGCAGAATGGGACGTCGAGAAACCGTTTCTGTGAGAACCGTCGTCATCATCATGACGCTCGTCCTGGCCCTCGGCTATCCCACCGAAACCGAAGCCTATGCCGTTCTTGCCCACGAAGCGATCGTTGATAGCGCGTGGGACACCAACATACGTCCTCTACTTCTGAAGCGCTTTCCCGCTGCGACTGCAGCTGAGATCAGAGAGGCTCACGGCTACGCCTATGGCGGGGCGATTATTCAGGACCTTGGTTACTATCCGCACGGAAGTTTTTTCTTCAGCGACCTGACGCATTATGTGCGAAGCGGAGATTTTGTCGTGGCCCTTCTGCGCGATTCCAGCGATCTTAATGGCTATGCGTTTGCCCTGGGCGCTCTCGCTCACTACGCGGCCGACAACGACGGTCATCCAATGGGAACCAATCGTGCGGTCCCGATCCTGTATCCCAAGTTGAAAAAGAAGTATGGCGATTCCGTTACCTATGAGCAGGACAAGCTGGCGCACGTAAAGACGGAATTTGGATTCGACGTACTTGAAGTAGCGCATGGACGGTACGCTCCCGACAGCTACCACGACTTCATTGGGTTCGGAGTGGCAGCTCCGCTGCTGGAACAAGCCTTCCAGGAGACTTACGGCCTGGATCTCAAAGCGGTTCTTTCGAACGAAGAGGCGGCGATCGGTTCCTACCGTCACGATGTCAGCCAACTTCTTCCCAAGGCGACTCGTGTTGCCTGGAGTCTGAAGAAAAACGAGATCATGAAGGACCAACCTGGCATGACGAAAAGGAAGTTTCTCTACAATCTTTCCCGCGCCAGTTACCAAAAGAACTGGGGAACCCAATATCAGAAGCCCACGTTCGGGGAGAGATTTCTGGCCTTTCTGGTTCGCCTTCTTCCCAAATTCGGTCCGCTAAAAGTATTACAGCTCAGAACCCCCACGCCTGAAACCGAGCGCATGTTCGAAGCCAGCTTTAATGCGACTCTGGATCGCTATCGGCAGCTGCTGGGCCAGGTGGGTACGGACCGGCTTCAGTTGCCGAACGACAATTTCGACACCGGTCAAATAAGCGGCCCTGGACAATATCGCCTCAACGACGAGACCCACGCAAAGTTGCTCGATGCGTTGGCCAAGCAGGATTTCCGCGGTGCTTCGCCGCAAGTTCAGGCCGAGCTGCTGGAATTCTTTGGGCATCCGGATGCGCCTTACACGATGAAGCGAAAGCCAAAAGACTGGGCGAAGGTTCAGGGTGAAGTCGAGCAGTTAAAGAACGCTTTTCCATCGCCGGTGACGACGACCGATCTTTGCCTATCGTGTCCGGCGCCGGAGTGAGCAGAATCGAACGCCGCCCCCGGCATCCAGCGGAAATCCTCCAACTCCAGTAAAACTGTAGTAATTTTGAGTGGCTCCAATCGTCACTGAATTCGCGAAACAGGATTTTAGAAGTACGCGCCTCAGCGACCAACGCGTGCTCTTTCGGAGGATTGATGATCCGCTCGTTCGTCACTGTGCTGGTCTGTCTTTTCGGCGGTGTAGCTCTGCTGGTTTCCGCTCCCGCCGACCCTGGCCCCATTTCTGATCAGGCGCGGCGGCTCCATTTCTCTTCCATCGTCGTCGACACCCACGACGACACTACGCAGCGCTTTTTCTCCAAGGATTTCGACCTTGGCAAGCGCAACGCCACGGGGCACATCGACATCCCCCGCATGCGGGAGGGCGGATTGAGCGCGATTTTCTTTTCCATATGGATTGATGGCCGCACCATGGGCCCGCTCGCCATTCAAAAAGCTCTCGACCAGATTGACGCCGTCGAGCAAAACGTGCGGAAGTACTCGAAGGATCTCGTCTTCGCCCGTACCGCCAATGACGTTCGACGCGCCCACGAACAAGGAAAAATTGCCGTCCTGATGGGCATTGAAGGCGGCCACATGCTGGGAAACGACATCCGCATGGTCCGTATCTACAGCGAGCTCGGGGTTCGCTACATGACCCTGTCTCACTTCTACAATGACGAGTGGGCCGATTCTTCCACCGACAAGCCCGCGCACAACGGCCTCACCGATTATGGCAAAGAGATTGTTCGCGAGATGAACCGGCAGGGAATGATGGTTGATATCTCGCACGTTTCGGACAAAACGTTTTACGATGCGCTTGCAGTCAGCAAGGCTCCCTTGATTGCTTCACACTCCTCGTGTCGTACTCTCTGCGATCATCCCCGCAACATGACTGACGATATGATCAAGGCGCTGGCGGCCAAAGGTGGCGTGATCCAGATCAATTACGAAAAAAGTTTTATCGATCAGGGTTACAAGGATGCCCTGGAGAAACAGTCAGGCGGCGTCGTGGAAATGATGGATCAACTGAAGAAGCAATGTGGCGACGACGAGGCCTGCATGGGAGAGAAGATGGCCGAGCGGGAGAAGCAAGCAATCGCTGAAGGCAAATTGCCGCATGTTTCCTGGGAGCGGATCGTCGATCACATTGACTACGCCGTCAAACTGGTTGGTGCCGATCACGTGGGTCTCGGCTCCGATTTCGACGGCGCCTCGATGCCCGAAGGAATGGAGGACGTCGAGCCACCTGCCGCAAATCACAGACGCTCTTCTCAAGAAGGGATACCCGGAAGCTGACATCCGCAAAATCCTGGGCGAAAATACGCTTCGCGTGCTGGCAGCCGCCGAACAGGTCAGTCGCGAGATGCAAGCAGCACCTTAACTCTCACTCGCACCGCGCAGATTGCAGTCCACTGTCGGCAGGACTACCATCATCGGTGAGTTCGCATTTTCAGTGTGCGACTACTTCACACCCGGGGGCCTTCAATGTCCCATACGGCACGCTCTTCGCGCTTCGTCACCGCTCTCCTGGCTTTAACTCTCGTCCCACTTGCCATCGCTCAAAGGAGTGGCGGTGGCGCGGCACCGCGGGTGGCGACGCCCCAGCCTATCCCGGATTTTAGCCGCCTGCCCGATCCTACGAACCAGACTGCTATCGAATTCCAGCCGTTTGACAAGGCTCCGTTGACTTTCACCAGCAAACCCATCTACGTCCTGGTGCCCGTCATCGTGACCGGTAAGGATGGCAAACCTGTCAGTGGTCTCAGGAAGGAGGACTTCCAGATCCAGGAAAACGGAAGGGATCAAAAGGTTGCAAGCATCGAGGAATTCAAGCCGACAGCTACAGCGCTTCCGCATCCTGCGACATCGAGCGGCGAGATTACCAACCGAACTCCGGCTGATGTAACGCCCCGCCGTCTGGTGATCATTGCGCTCGATATGGTGGATACGCCCTTCGAGGAACAGGTGCGTTCCCGTCGCGCCATGATTACATACCTGTCGGACAACATCGAGCCAGACAGTCTCTACCAGTTGGTGGCGGTCGAGAACAATGGGCTGCGAATTTTGCATGACTATACCGAGGACACGGCCTCTCTCATCGCGACGCTCCAAGGCGTCCGCAGCAAATTGCCCACGTCAATTGAGAATTCGGGCCTCACCCAACGTGCCGGAAACACCGATCCCGGGCCCTCCGCCGCCGGCCGACCGGCAGAGGATCCTGAGATAGGAACGCCCATCATTGCG
Source organism: Terriglobia bacterium (assembly GCA_963816865.1). Taxonomy (GTDB): domain Bacteria; phylum Acidobacteriota; class Terriglobia; order Terriglobales; family Acidobacteriaceae; genus JAIQFF01. The sequence goes on along the minus strand of CAWFMU010000032.1, from coordinate 24,903 downwards.
CCCCCCGGCAGAGAGCAGGGAATAGCGGCATTTCTTTCTGAAGTGGACGTGCAAAAACCTCTAGCCGACCAAGCCAACGCGATTAACAGCACGCTGCTCGCGCTGCAGCAAATCGCGCAGGGCGCCAGTGGCATTCCCGGACGCAAGTCGCTTATCTGGATCACTGGCAGCTTCCCCTTTTCCATTGATCCAGTCAGTGCCTCGGTCAATTCGGGCACATCGTTCGAGGCCTACCAGCACACCATGCAATTACTGGAAGAGCAGCTCATTTCTGTCTATCCGGTGGATGCGCGCGGACTGGTGACGGCGCAACTTGATGCGACCACGAACAACAGCGCCCGGCAAATGCTGGCGAACACCAGCTTAACCCGCGACATGTCCAATCAACTGAGGGATACGCAAGATACGATGCGCGCTTTTGCCGACATGACCGGCGGCCGTGCTTACGTCAATACCAACGATACTCGCGGCGCGATCCGCGATGCGGTACTCGATGGCTCCGCCTATTACATGCTCAGCTACGCCGTCGACAAGAGTGATCGGCGCCAAGGTTGGCGGAAGATCAACGTCAGAGTCGGCGACTATCACATACGGGCTCGCCACGGTTATTTTCTGACGAAGACAACCGTCGATCCGATCAACACAGCCAAGTACGACATGGACAATGCGCTCACGTCAGCATTGGACTATACGGGTTTGCCCGTCAGGATCACCTTAAATTCTCCGGCCGCGTCTGGAGACAAACGAAAAGTGACCTTTGCGATGATGATGCCGCCAAAGGCAACGAAGATTGACAGCGACGACAAGAACCACATGTACGTCGACATTGCCTACGCGGTCTGGACCTCGGCTGGAAAGGACGCCGCCCACAAGGGTACTTCTTATAATCTGAATCTCAATCCTGCGCAGTTGCAGCAAATCGAGACCAATGGCCTGGGCTACGGCGACACCCTGGAACTGGCGCCAGGCAAGTACAAACTGCGGCTTGTAGTCCGCGACAACCTGACGGGTCAGATTGGCAGCGTGTCAACACCTCTGGATGTCAGGTAATGCGATTCGCCTGAAGCATACCGTGGGCTGGAAGTGACGGGTGACCTGACGCACCTATTGCTGCTTTGGAATGCTCTTGACCAGATCGCGGACCTTCACGGGCTCGGTGCCCTTGTACTGCGCAACCGCGGAGATGTCGGTGACGGTGGTAACGACAGCTTCGCCGAGGAGCGTGTCGTCGCGCATCAGAACTTTGTCGCTCACCGGATCACGAATTTCCCGGCCAGCACGCCACACCTGCAGGCGATCCCCGACCCTCAACCCGTTTTGAGCGCCGATGTTGAGAACCAGGTGACCTGATTCGCTGGCGTCCGCGACCATCCCATCAATCACCGGTGTGTGCGGAGGCAGTTTGGGGAACGCCTCCTTGAGTTGCGCCGTCAGTTGCGTGACGGCGCTGTCCATGCATTCGTTCATCAGCGGGTTGTTGGCGTTGCCTCCCATCATGGCGACTTGGCTGCTCATGTCGCGCATGTCCACCTTGACGCCCTTGCGATTAACTTCGCCAGTCCCCTGAGATACCGCCAGCACCTCGGCCGTGTCGGGACTGACCAGGCGCGTGCTGATCTGAACTTTGGCGTTGATGTCGTGCTTGGTCTTCATCGAGGTGCCGCCAAAACCACCGAAACGGGCGCCACCAGCGCCGCCGGTGGTCTTGTCGGCGTAGTCGTAACGCGTGATGGTGCCGAGAATGATGGCATCCACCCCCAGCACCCTGCCCAGCTTGGCTGCGGTGACTGGATCGGTGCGATCGCTGTTGCTGAAGTTCTGCTCGGTCAGGAGTTTGTCAATGGCGCTGCGCTCGATCACGCTCACGTTGCCGTCCTGCACCAGCTTGGTGATCAGGAGATCGGCGGCGGCTTTTCCGAGATTGGGCGTGTTAGCCTCGGCGAAGGGTAACGTGACGCCGCCATGGACGGCGGCATTGTCGAAATCAAAAATTGCGACCCGCTTTTTTGGCGGAGCCTGGCCCCATGCTGAGACTGTTCCGACGGCAAAAATCGTTATCCAAGCCGCTCTGCGCATCCCCGAACCCCCGGCACATTATCAGTGGTGATTGGGTTATTTACAATAATCCGTTTGGATCGGGGTAGTGCCTTTATTTTAATTTCCTTAATCTACTTTGTTGGAGTCATCCTGAGCTTGCGAAGAGCCTGCCCTGAGCGAAGTCGAAGGGACCTGGCGCGCAGCGGATCTGCATATCCGTTAGAATCCATAGCGCGAATGTGGCGTGGGGCGGAGGCGTTCCTATTGCGAATTCTTAGGTCAATGCCATGCGGCGGAATGTCTCCGCCGTAGTTTCTATTACCATTTCAATCAGAGGGATTCATGACACTTCGGTGGATATGTGGTTCACTGCTCGCCATAAGTCAGTTCATTTCGGCCCAGCCCGGGTTTGGACAGGCCACAGTCGTACCACCACCGTCGCCGATCACAGGGTACAGTTCGCAAAGCGCTCCGGCTCAGATGGATTGGGAGAAGAAATTCCAGAACGGCATTTCACCGGACAACATTCGCGAGAACATGCGTCGCCTGTCGGCGCGTCCTCACCATGTGGGATCGCCGTACGACAAAGACAATGCCGAATGGATTCTGGCCAAGTTCAAAGAGTGGGGATTCGACGCCAAGATCGAAACCTACAATGTGTTATTTCCGACTCCGAAAGTTCGCCTGCTTGAAATGCTGCAACCCACCAGGTTTCAGGCCAAGATGCAGGAACCGGTGTTGCCGGTCGATCCCACCAGCGGCCAGACCGCTGAGCAACTCCCGACGTACAACGCCTATTCAATCGATGGAGACGTCACGGCCCCGCTGGTTTACGTGAACTTCGGCAATCGCGAAGATTATGAGCAGCTTGATCGCCTGGGGATTTCAGTCAAGGGTGCAATCGTTATCTCCCGCTACGGAGACGGCTGGCGCGGCATCAAGCCCAAGGTCGCGGCAGAACATGGAGCGATCGGCTGCATCATCTATTCAGACCCGAAAGAGGATGGATACTACAAGGGGGACGACTATCCTGCCGGGGGCGGGCGGCCGCGCGAGGGAGTACAACGCGGCAGCGTGATGGATACTGACTATCCTGGAGACCCACTGACGCCCGGGGTGGCCGCCACGGCGGATGCCAAGCGGCTCTCCATCAAAGAAGCGAAGACGATTACAAGAATTCCGGTGCTGCCGATTTCTTATGCTGATGCGCTTCCGCTGCTCTCGGCTCTGAAAGGCCCGGTCGCGCCGGATGGTTGGCGTGGAGCGCTGGCCATCACTTATCACATCGGTCCCGGGCCGGCGCAGGTGCATCTCAAGGTTGCATCGAACTGGGACATCAAGCCGATCTACGACGTCATCGGCACGTTGCGGGGCACGGATGGCGGCCTGCATTGGGTGTTGCGCGGCAATCATCACGATGCGTGGGTAAACGGCGCCGACGATCCGATTTCCGGCCAGGCCGCCATGCTGGAAGAAGCGCGCATGCTGGGCGAACTGCATCGCCAGGGATGGACTCCCAGGCGCACCATCATTTACTGCGCGTGGGACGGAGAAGAGCCCGGACTGCTTGGATCCGTCGAGTGGGTCGAGGATCATTTGGATGAATTGAGGGCACATGCTGTCGCATACCTCAATTCCGATGGTAATGAGAGAGGATTTCTCTTTCCAGGCGGGACACAGGACTTGCAGACCTTCATCAGCGGAGTTGCTCGCGATATTCAGGACCCTGAAACTCACACGTCAGTCTTTCAACGCTCACATCTGGCGAGCATCGCCAAAGCGAAAGACGCGGAGGAGCGCAAAGACCTTCGCAAACGCGGCGACCTTGTGGTTAAGGCCGTGGGGGACGGATCGGACTACACTGCCTTTCAGGATTTTGCCGGCATCTCGACTCTGAGCGTCGAGTTCGGCGACGAAGACGATGGCGACCAGTATCATTCCATCTACGACGATTTCTACTGGTACACACACTTCGCCGACACTGATTTCTCCTACGGGCGCGCCCTCGCGCAAACCGCCGGCACCGCGATGATGCGCCTGGCGGGTGCCGACCTTATCCCCGTGGATTACGCCCCGCAAGCCGAGGCCATTGCGAAATACGAGGCGGAGCTGGAGAAGTTGCTCAAAGACAAGCAAGACGAATTCACCGAGCGCAATCTGGAACTGCAGGAGGGAGTATTTACAGCCACGGCCGATCCCCGCAAACCGTCCGTGCCGCCACCGCTCGAAACGGTGCCGCCGTACATGAATTTTGCTCCCATGAAGAATGCGATTGAGCTGCTTAAGAAGAGTTCAGAGCGCTATTCCAAGGCGCTTTCGGATTGGCACGCCAAAGGCTCGCCGGCTCTTTCTGAGCAGTCGCTGCAGCAGGTGAACGCCGACTTGCTCAAAATTTCGCGTTTGTTCCTGAACGAAAAGGGACTGCCGGAGCGGCCGTGGTTCAAGAATCAGGTTTACGCGCCGGGCGCCTACACGGGATACGGGGCGAAGCCGATCGCAGCCGTTCGTGAATATATGGACGCCAAGAAATGGAAGGAGGCCGATGCGCAGATTCCTCAGGTAGCACAGGTGCTCGAGAACGTCGCGGCCGGCATCAACCAGGCGGCCGACGATTTGCAAAACGTGCTGTCGCATTAGGGTTTAGTGGAGGCCCGGCCTCCAGCTCCACCCCGAGGATATTGACGGATGATTGTGAATTTTGCGGAGCGGGCGCATAACCACAACTGGGCACTCGACCCGGTCACGCGATCCCTGCTCGACACCGATTTCTACAAGCTGCTGATGCTCCAGTTCATCTGGAAGCACTATCCCAAAACTCCGGTGTCATTTTCTCTGGTGAACCGCACGTCGGTCCGGCTGGCGGAGATGTTTCCACTTGAAGAATTAACCGCGCAACTCGAACACGTTCGCCGTCTTGGCTTTCGCAAGTCGGAACTGGTGTGGCTCGCGGGCAACACCTTCTATGGTCAACGCGGGATTTTTGAGCCAGCGTTCCTGGCCTGGCTGGAGCGGGACTTCAAATTGTCAGACTACAAGTTGTCGGTCAAGGACGGGCAGTTTGATCTGTGCTTCGAAGGTTTGTGGACCGATACCACAATGTGGGAACTCTATGCCCTCGCAATTATTGACGAGCTGAAGACCCGGGCCGGTTTGAAGAGGCTGAGCGAGTTCGGCCTCGACATCCTGTACGCCAGGGCCAAGACCAAGCTGTGGGGAAAGATCGAACAACTAGTTGGCGTTCCCGATCTGCATGTCGCGGATTTCGGGACCCGCCGCCGGCACAGTTTTCTGTGGCAGGAATATGTGGTCGAGGCCATGGCGTCGAACCTGGGAAGCGCCTTTACCGGGACCTCGAACGCCTTTCTTGCTCACAAGCACGATCTGGAAGCGATTGGAACGAACGCGCACGAGATACCGATGGTCCTGGCGGCGCAGGCGCCGGATGATCGCGTCCTCAAGGCTTCCCAGTATCGCGTCTTGGAAATGTGGCAGAGCACCTATGAGGGCGAACTTCTGATCATGCTGCCCGACACGTTTGGAACCACGCAGTTTCTGAAAGACGCGCCGGAGTGGGCGGCCGACTGGACCGGACAGCGCATTGACAGCAAGAATCCGTATATCGCGGGCGACGAATACATCGAGTGGTTGAAGGCGCGCGGCCGAGACCCGCAAAACAAACTGATCATTGCCTCCGACGCGCTCGAGGTTGATGTAATCCTCGGCCTGCATGCTTATTTTGGTGGCAACATGGCGACCGGCGTGACGGCGAAAGATTTTCGCAGTGCGGCTGATTTCCGTGACCGCAAGAAATGGACGCCGGGACGACGGGCGCGTTTCAGCGCCGGCTGGGGCACATTGCTTACCAATGATTTCCGCGGCTGTGATCCGGCCGGCGGCATCGGATTTGATCCGGTCAGCCTGATCTGCAAGGTCACCGAGGTTGACGGCCGGCCGGCGGTCAAGCTCTCCGACAACTATTCGAAGGCACTGGGCCCGCCCTCCGAAATCGAACGCTACCGGCGTGTGTTCGGTACGGCCGGAGTCAGCAACGCTCCGGTAATCACGTAGTTCGTCATCCTGAGCGGAGTGGCTGCTTCGCTTCGCGAAGCAGCTGCGCAGGCGAAGAACCCCTATAAGCGCCACGAACCACGTGAGGACAGCCGCCCTCGGCTGTCCGGCGGAGCAACGCTCCGCTGGGTTTGGCTATCGGCAAAGAGCTGTCGAGCTATGCTCGACCAGACAGCCGGCGCGGCTGTCTCCACGTGGTTCGTGATGACTCCCGCACGAGCGAGGACGCTCGCGCCTACATCAATCTTTCTGTGCTACACTCCGACAGTTTTTTTCGAAAATCATGTTTTTTGTGTCCAAGGGTCACAGGGATGAAGCTTCGGCCACTGAGTTTTCCTCTCGCGGTTCTCTTCGCATTGTCGTTCTCCCCAACAATCTCTGGCGCGCAAGCGACGTCCGCAACGCCCCGTCCCATCACCGTGGACGATTTGTTTCAGGTTCGAGAGGTTGATGACCCGCAGATCACCGCCGACGGCCAGTGGGTCGCGTACACGGTCTCGACTTCATCGCTGAAAGACGACGAAGACAAGACGCGCATCTGGATGGTGGCGACGGCGGGTGGGGATGCCGTAGCCATGACCTCCAAGGAAACTTCATCGGAGCATCCGCGCTGGAGCCCGGACGGAAAGTATCTCGCGTTTCTTTCGAAGCGCGATGAAGGCCGGACTTACGTCTGGTTGTTGAACCGCCTCGGCGGAGAGGCCGAACCTCTCATCAAGACCGCTCAGGACGTCAAAGACTTCGCCTGGTCGCCGGATGGCAAGCGCATCGTTTTGGTGCTGCAGGATCCGTCGCCGGAGGACCTGGAGGCAGCTGACGAAAGAACCAAAGAAGAGACCGAGGGCAAGGAGATCAAGGACAAGAATCCCAAAGCCCAGCGTCCCTGGGTGATTGACCGTTATCTATACAAGGAAGATGAGATTGGCTACCTGGAGCGGCTCCGCGCCCATCTTTACGTCTTCGACCTGGCGGGCAAGAAGCTGACCCAGGTCACCTCCGGCGATTTCGATGACATGCACCCGGCCTGGTCGCCCGACGGCAAGCTTCTCGCCTTCAGCAGTAATCGCTCCACTCCCGACGCGGACCGCAACTACGACTCCAACATCTGGGTCGTGGCTGCCGATAACACCGACAAGGGCGCGCACCTGACCCAGGTCACGACGAATCCCGGATCCGACGATTCGCCGACGTGGTCGCCTGACGGGAAGTGGATCGCCTACGTGACCCAGCTCGAGCCCAAGCTGCTCGTCTACGCCACCAGCCACGTCGCGGTCTCTCCCGCTGCGGGCGGCGAGGCAAAAGTACTCACGCTGAACTTCGACCGCATGTCCAGCGAGCCGCACTTCTCGCCCGACGGCAAATTCATTTATTTCATCGCCGATGATGACGGTACTCAGAACCTCTGCCAGGTTCCGGTGGGTGGCGGCGAGATCACGCGTCCGATCGGCGGCCGCCTGATGGTTTACTCGTATTCCGTCGCCAAGTCAGGCGAAGTGGCGGCGCAGGTCACCACCATGGATCGGCCCAGCGAAATTTTCACCATTGCCGGGGGCAAGCTCACTCGCATCACGCACACCAACGACGACCTCATGTCGCAGCTCAAGCTCACCGCGCCGGAGTACGTCAAGTTCAAGAGCAAGGACGGCACCACTGTCTCCGGCTATCTCTACAAGCCGCTCGACTACGTGTCCGGGGAAAAAATATCCGACCATTCTGCGTCCGCACGGGGGCCCGGTGTGGTCTTACTACGCCGAGTTCACCCACCTGGCGCAGCTCTTCGCGGCCAACGGCTACGTGGTGCTGTATCCGAACCCGCGCGGTTCCACTGGCTACGGGCAGGCTTATGCCAAAGCGATTGACGCCGATTGGGGGAACAAGGACTTTCAGGACGACATGGCCATGGTTGACTATGCCATCGCGCAGGGCATGGCTGATCCCGACAAGCTCGGCGTAGGGGGATGGTCGTACGGCGGCATCTCGACCGATTTCATCATCGCCCAGACCACGCGTTTCAAGGCCGCCATTTCCGGCGCCGGTGCGGGGCTCTTTGCCTCGATGTACGGACATGACGAGTACACTCGCGACTACGATTACGAGTTGGGATATCCCTGGAGGGACAGAGCGGTTTGGGACAAGGTCTCGCCGTTTTACAAGATTGCCAACGTCACCACTCCCACGCTGTTCATGGGCGGCGATATTGACTCGAATGTCCCGATCCTGGGTGGCGAGCAGATGTACCAGGCGCTGAAGACCCTGGGCCGCGAAACCGAACTGGTGGTCTATCCCGGCGAATACCACGAATTCAAGGCGCCCTCGCATCTCAAGGATCGCCTTGAGCGCTACCTGGCGTGGTACGCCCACTACGTCAAGGCAGACGGCACTCCGGCGCGGCCAGCGGCGGCCGAAGTAGGACCACTGAGGGCTCTGCCGGCAGGTGGCTAACGGATTTGGGTGGAGCAGGCCTTCAGGTCTGCACAAAAGCTCCAAATTTGAACGGGCTTCAGCCCATGGGGGAGCTTGACGAAGTCCCGCAGGGGCTGAAGCCCCATCCCTCACTTGCCCCAAAATGCAGGGCTGAAGCCCTGCTCCACCCAAAGACGTTTCTGCCCGCTGCCTCTCAGGTGTATCCTTAAACAGTAGGGTTTTATGAAACTGTTGGACTTTCTAAAAGGGATCAAGTCGCCGAAGCTCCGGCTGGCTTGGCTGGTGGCCATCGCGGCGGACACCATCCAGATCGTCGCCTTGCCTCTCTTTGCCCCTGGAGGCCTGTCGCCCGTGGATGTTGCGCTTGACGCCGCGGCGGCCGTCGTTCTAATCGAGCTCTTGGGATGGCATTGGGCTTTTCTTCCGACCCTCGCGGCGGAACTCGTTCCCGGCTTCGACCTGTTTCCCACCTGGACAGCTGCAGTTTTCTTCGTGACCCGCCACCAGATTCACACCGGAGAGCCTGAGATTCTGCCTCCAGGTCCCGCGCCCGCTCGCAGGTCGTAGGAAGCGGATCCCAGGAAACGACCCCCACAAAACGAAACGCCCTGGACTCGGTTAAGTCCAAGGCGCTCGCTGAACAACCTCTCCCCCGAAAAGCTGTTCTCCAGACACTTTTTGGCGGCTCACATCTGCCTGAGCCGGCGAGTTTAGCGGGTTGTGACCACCGCTTATGCTCGCTTACCTGATCTTATGAATGGCAGTTTGGCTGCCAAAAGACTGTTTTGCCAAGTGATTGAGGAGACTGAACTTTCCGGTGTGTAAAGGACTGTCTACGCGGGAACTGCGCAAAAGTTTGCACAGCTGTGGCTCCGCGGGTGGAGCCGAACTTCTACTGGTGCGGCGTAAACCCTACGGCCGGTTCCGCTGCCGCACGAGCGGGGCGCTCGCGCCTACATTTTCGCGGAGTATTTGATTCCCAATTGATCGAAGAGGAAGCTGAGCACATCCGCTTCTTCCTCAATTTGTTCGTCGGCTGCGGTTCCGATGCCGTGTCCTGCGTTGGAGCTGGTGCGCAGCAGGATGGGACGGCCCGAGCTGTTCGCGGCCTGCAGTCTGGCTGTCATCTTGCGCGACTGCATGGGATTCACGCGGTGATCGTTCTCTCCCGTGGGGAAAAGAATGGCGGGATACGCGGTTCCATCCTTGACGTGGTGGTAGGGAGAGTAGGCGTACAGGGCCTTGAACTGTTCAGGGTCCTTCACCGTCCCGAATTCGGTGACGTTGAAGGCCCCGTTGGGATCGAGTTCGACGCGCAGCATGTCGTAGATGCCGACATAAGAAACGACCGCGCGGAAGAGATCGGGACGCTGGGTGAAAGCGGCGCCCATGAGCAATCCGCCGTTGCTTCCGCCGATCGATCGCCAGGTGTGCGGGCGAAGTGTACTTGCGCTCGATCAGGTGCTGGGCGCAGGCGATGAAGTCGTCGAAGACATTTTGCTTGCGTGGTCAGCCGCCCTGCCTGGTGCCACTCTTCGCCATACTCGCCGCCGCCGCGGAGGTTGGCGATCACATAGACGCCGCCCTGATCGAGCCAGCGCCCGGGTGAAGGCGCCGAGAAAGAACGGCTGCATGTTGACGCCGTATCCGCCGTAGCCCTCGAGCAGCGTGGGATTGCTGCCGTCGAGCCGGGTGCCGCGGCGGCGAATGATGTTCACCGGGACGCGCGTGCCATCCTTCGAACTCGCAAATTCGCGGACAACTTCGGTGTCGTCGAAGTGGATGGGAGAAGTGCGAAACAGAGCCGTGCGAACCGACTTGCCGGTGGCCGCGTCAAAGCGATACCAGGCGGAGGGCTCGAGATAGGTTGAGACGCTGAAAATCACGTCGCCGCCGCGAGTAGGCACCATCTGGTACACCGCCGAAACCGGCGGCAGCGGCGGGCTGGGAAGAGGATGGCCCTGCAGATCGAATACGCGGATGCGGGAGGGTCCACCGACGACATCAGCGACGTAAAGATGTCCGGGCGCGAGGCACGAAATCTTCGATCGAAGCCCGGGCGCTCTCGTCCGCCGCCGGGCCTGAGGTCTGCGGCACGATCACTTTGGCGTCCGCGAGGTCGAGATGCGCAAGCGGAAGGCGCAGGATCTGGCCGCGCGGTGCGTCCTTGCGGGAGAGCAGGTAAAGGGCTGCGTCCGGCCCCGGTTTGACGGACACGATTCCGTCCGCAAAATGCGTCACCTGGGTCCAGTGTCCGGCTGGGTCCATGACGTAGTGCGCGAACTCGCCGCCATCGCCGTTGGCCACGGCCGCGATCAGCCACTGACCATCGTCGCTGCCGTGCAGCTGGATTTCGGCGATGCGGGGAAACTCCTTGCCGATGACATAAGTGTCCTGCTTGGGATCGGTGCCCAGGCGGTGAAAGTAGACCTGCTGGTAGAAATTGGCGTCCTCGGGCGGGCGCTCGTTGCCCTGCGGAAAGCGGGTGTAATAGAAGCCTGAGCTGTCGCCCTTCCATTCCAGGCTTCCGCCGGCGGTGGCGAAGTTGACGCGAGGCACCACATCGGACAGCTCCTTGCCGGTGGCCACTTCGAAGACGTGAGCGGAGCTGTCCTCAGATCCGTTCTCGGAAAGCGCGGCTGCGACGAATTTGCCGTCCAGCGACGGCACGTAAAAATCCACCGCGGTGGAGCCTTTGGCGCTCGACGCGTTGGGATCGAATATGACCTTGGCGCCAGCCGGGATCATCGGCCGAAGGCAAAGCCACCAGCATGGGCTGCTGTTGCGGCGGCTGGTATTTCATGGCAAACAGAGTGCCGCCGCGAAATTGCAGATCGTAATAGGCGGCAGAGCTGGCGCTGAGCGCCTGTTTGAGCATTTGCCGGATGGCAGGACGCGCCGGCAGATGGTCGAGATACTCGCGGCTGCGCGCATTCTGGGCCGCGCTCCACTGCTTGACCTCGGGATCGTCCCAATTTTCCAGCCAGCGGTAGTCGTCGGTGATTTTAACGCCCTGATATTCGTCGGTGACGGGGCGCTTGGGCGTTGCGGGTGGCGGGGGAATGGACGGCCCCTGGGCCAGGGCGACGACGGTGATCAGAAAGACGGCGATGACGACACGGAAAGAAGAGGTGAATTTCATGAGGGGACCTTTCAGTGGATTGGTGCGGGCGGACCAGTGGCGGATTTTCCGATTGAGAGTTCGAGCGACGTACATTCTTAGGCTCACTAACTACTTTGGCCGGGTAATCGCACCTTCCGACGCCGACGACACCAACGCCGCGTACTTTCCGAACACACCGGTCGGATAGCGCGGCTGCGGAGGCTTCCACTGGGCCATGCGCTGGCGCAAGGCGGTGTCGCTGACTTCGACTTCCAGAATGCGCTGATTGACGTCGAAGTGGATGGTGTCGCCTTCGTGCACGGCGGCGATGGGGCCACCCAGCGCGGCTTCGGGCGAAACGTGCCCGGCCATCAGGCCGCGGGTGGCGCCGCTGAAGCGTCCGTCGGTCAACAAAGCTACCGATCCGCCCAGGCCTTCGCCGACAATCGCTGCGGTCACGCTCAGCATCTCGCGCATTCCGGGGCCGCCCTTCGGTCCTTCGTAGCGGATTACGACCACATCGCCGGCCTTGATGCGCTTTTCGGTGACCGCCGTCATGGCGTCTTCTTCGGATTCGAAAACCCGCGCCGGCCCGCGATGGCTCAGGCGTTCGTGGCCGCTGATCTTGGCGACGCAGCCCTCGGGCGCGAGATTGCCGCGTAAAATCACCAGGCCGCCGGTTTTCTTCAACGGCTTGTCGAGCGGCGCAATCACTTCCTGATCCGGCGTCTCGACCGCGCTTCCGGCCTCAGCGCCAATAGTCTTGCCGCTGACCGTCATCGCGCTCTCGTGGAGATGCTTCCCCTGCAACAGACGATGCGCCAGCAGTCGTATCCCTCCGGCGCGGTGCATATCGGAGGCTACAAAACGGCCTGAAGGTTTCAGGTCGGCCAGCAGCGGAGTGCGCTCGCTGACTTTCTGGAAATCGTCAATGTGCAGCGGGACGCCGGCCTCGCGCGCGATCGCGAGCAAGTGCAGAACCGCATTGGTCGAGCCGCCGGTAGCGGCGACGCCCGCGATGGCGTTGTCGAACGCAGGCCGCGTCAGAATGTCTCTGGGGTTTGACGCCCCGGTTCAGCAGATCCATCACCACGGCGCCGCAGTCATAGGCGACCTGGTCTTTCTTCGGATCCATGGCGGGAACGCTGTTGAAGCCCATGGGAGAAAGTCCGATCATCTCCATCACCGTGGACATGGTGTTGGCGGTGTACTGGCCGCCACACGCGCCCGCGCCGGGGCAGGCGACATTCTCCAGTTCGAGCAAATCCGCGTCACTCATTTTTCCGGCGGCGTTGGCGCCGACCGCTTCAAATACATCCTGAATGGTGACGTCCTTGCCGTGAAATTTCCGGGCGCGATGGTGCCGCCGTAAAGCACCAGGCCGGGAATATTCAGTCGGGCCAGCGCCATCGCACCGGCAGGGATGGTCTTGTCGCAGCCGACGACGCAGACCACTGCGTCAAACAACTGTCCGCGGCAGACCAGTTCGATCGAATCGGCGATCACTTCACGGCTGACCAGCGAAGCGCGCATGCCTTCGGTGCCCATGGTTTCGCCGTCGGAGATGGCGATGGTGTTGAACTCCATGGGCGTGCCGCCGGCGGCGCGAATGCCTTCTTTCATCTTGGCCGAGAGCCGGCGCAGGTGAAAGTTGCAGGGCATGGTTTCGATCCAGGTATTGGCCACGCCGATGAGGGGCCGGGCAAGATCGGCGTCAGTGAAGCCGATGGATTTGAAATAAGAGCGGGCCGGCGCCCGATCGCGTCCGTCAGTGATGCCACGACTGCGGTGTTTGAGGTCCATGGGAGAAAGATTATGACAGAGAAGGGTTCATCTTAGAAACCTTGACGGCGACGATTGGCATTCTGGTCTTACGTCTGTCATCCTGAGCGGAGTGGCTGCTTCGCGCAGCGAGGTAGCCGCGCAGTCGAAGGACCCCTATAAGCGGCACGAACCACGTGGGGACAGCCGCCCTCGGCTGTCCGGCGGAGCGCAGCTCCGCTGTTTGTGTGCAGGGAGAAGCAGTCGAGCTTCGCTCGACCGGACAGCCGAGGGCGGCTGTCCCCACGTGGTTCGTGGTATTAGAAGACGCGCACGCTGAGCTTATAGGGGTCCTTCGACTCCGCGTGTCCGTTCGCAAGCGAACGAACACGCTACGCTCAGGATGACAGGGGGTAGAGATGAAAGAAGAATTTTTCCAGCTTGATCAGCTAGAGCACCGGCGAGGGCAGGCAGGGAAGCTGTACCTGGAGTTCCTGCGCGTTCCGACGATGAGCGCCGGAGTGTATACGTTACCGGCCGGCGCCACCGATGCGCAGAAGCCCCACAAAGAAGACGAGATGTACTACGTGGTGCGCGGTCGCGCGCGTATGCGCGTGGGCGTGGAGGATCGGGGCATCAGCCCGGGAAGTGTGATCTTTGTAGCGGCAGAAGTCGAGCATCGCTTCTACGACATTGTGGAAGAGCTTGTGGTGCTGGTTTTCTTCGCGCCGGCGGAGACGTAATCGCTGGAAGGATCCGCAACCTAAGCTGCCGGAGTTTCCTTCCCCGGAATCCAGTAAATTTCTTCCTTCAGGACTTCCTTGGTGAAGCCGATGCGCTGCAGCATTCCCTTGCCATGCTCGATCATCTGGGGATGGCCGCACAGATAGCCGACTGAGTTGGTGCCGTTCAGACCCCACAGGTCAGCGTACTTGCGGATCAAATCATCCACCCGGCCGATTTCGCCTGTCCATTTCTGATCGTCCCAGGGACGGCTGACCGTGGGCACATACTTCAGCCACGGCACATCGTCGGCAAACTTCTGTAGCTCGTCGAGGTAGCCGAATTCCCAGGATCGGCTGGCGCCATTGAGCAGAAACAATTTTTGCTCGCCGGCAAACTTGCCTTCCTTCCAGTCTTTGTGAAGGGTGCGAACGTAACTGACGAAGGGAGCGATGCCGGTGACGGTCGAGACCAGCAGGTGATTGGTGCGTCCGCTCTTGGTGTCGAGCGTGAAGCGTCCCTTGGGAACTTTTCGCATCAGCATCTCATCGCCGATTTGCAGCTTGTAGAGTTCCGGTGTCAGCTCGCCATGGGGAACCAGTTCGAAGAAAAATTCGATTTCGCTTTCGTAGGGAGAAGAAACGATGGAATAAGGACGCTCCGAACGTTTCTCCGCGCGCTGCACGCCCAGCGTGGCGTACTGGCCGGGAGCGAATTTGAATTCGCCGTTGGGCTGGACGCGGATCATCCACAGGTCAGCCGCGAAATCCCGGCGCTGCGTGACCCTGGCCTGGAGAAATTTGTCGTCGGCAGTGCTCATGTACGGCAGCCCCTCAAAATCCGCAAGGCTATAAGGTGCCTGAGTGGGTGCAACGATGGCAAGTCGGAAGTGCTTTCCGCAGTTTACTGAGTCAGGACAGCCAATTGATCGCAGTCAGGACCCGAACGTTCACACGGTCTGGGTTTGGCTTCCGGGTTTGGCCAGTGTGTCACCAATCAGACTGCAGCGATGGCGCAATCTTTGCAACGAGACCTGAATGGTTTCTCCGGCGGCGTTGTTCCCCGACTCCCGCGCTTCCACGACGACGCGGGAGGCGCTTTCCGACAAGGCAATTGCCACCTCCAGAAGCGTGACCAGCGAATCGGCGTGCAGCTTCCACAATGACGGCGAGTTTTCCGCCCGTTTGAGTTCTTCCAGTTCCGTAGTCATGCGAGCCACCACGGCCACGATGCGCAGGAGCGCGCGGGCAACTCCGCCGCGAGGACTCTTTTCCTCGAGATATTCGGCGCTGCATGCGTCGGCTTCAGCCGGAGTCAGCGTCAGGTTGAAGAAACGCATGGGAACCACCTGGCGGAATTTCGGGTCGGCCACGCGAACAAAAATCCGGATGGATTCTTCGACCTGGCGAATCTTGGTCTCTTCGGTGGAAATCTGCTGAGGCGTGACGGCTGACCGCATCGCCTGCACATCAACCGCACGACGTTGCGGACGCGCGGGAGACCCCTTGACCGCCGCCGGCCGTCCTGGCGGGCGCGGGAGTTGGAAGCGAGGCAAGGTATGACATCCGGCGAATCGGTGGACGTCGTTCCAGGGTCTGCTTCAGTTTGGAGACGCGGCGAAACTTTTCCAGCGCGGTGCTGTAGTCGATTTTCAGCAGTTCGCTTTCTTCCAGAGCGGCGACGTGTTCGACGGTGACGTCAACGCCTTCGACGTTGCCCAGAATGCTGCCGCCCTGCTCCTGCAGGGCTAAAGCGAACTCTCTGATTTCGGCGGCCGCGGCGTGAAAGAACTCGTCAAACTTTGCACCGAAAGCTGCGTTATATGGCGCGATGGTGGCCAGCACTCCAGGATGATAGAAAGACGAATCCAGCGCCTGTTTGAGTTCCCGCACCCGGGTGATGATCTCCGACTCGAGCAGCGAGTTCAGGTCGCGGCAGTTCTGGGCTTCCTCCTGCAGAGGATCGAAACGCCGCAGCAGTTGCACGTGCTCCTCGGACAGGAAGGGCACGTCGTTGTCGGCGAGAATTTCAATCAGAGCAATCTCGAAGGGTGAAAGCGGAAGCGAACCGTCGAGCCCAAAGCCGCGCGCGCTCCCATTGTCCCGGCACGCGCGGGTGGCGGTAAAGAAATGTCGCGACCAGGTCGGTCTTGTCGCGGTTGACGTCGCTGGTATCTTTCTTGCGGGTGAAATAGCGCAGGACGGCTTCGGCGATTTCGGGGTCGGTCTCGGTGGTAAACGCTCGGCGCAGCATGGCCGGCGTGATGGCCTGATCGAGCAGACGCAACCAGCGGCGCATGCGGTCGAGCGTGGCGTGTACCTCGCCATCGCCCTCCTGCAGCGAAATGGCCTCGAGGCCGGCCGGAACCGGGATTTCGCCTCCAATGGAATCCTGCAGGAGCTTCTCATAGAAGCCCTGCACCGTGGCCAGAATGGCCAACTCCCATTTCGGATCCTCTACCACACGGTCACTCCCGCTGATCTGAGCCTGCGGAACGCTGTGAACACAGGTTTGGATTAGTAAAACCTAACGTGGGCTCAGGGCACAATCGTTTTCCCAAAGGAGTGGCACCAAAGTCACAATGGAGGGAGATCCGAATCGTTACTCCCGAGGGCGCCCCGTCCAGCTCCGCTTGGGCGGGGGTCTATTGGCGACGTCATCATCAAGAGAGCGTTTCGGTGCCGGTTCAATGAGACTCGACTATCGGCCGACGCTTGATTCGCAAACAACCTCCCCGCCCGAGCGGAGCTTCGACGGGGGACCCTAGAGCCTGCCCTCCGGAATTACTTTTTGAGGTCTTTCAGGATTTCGCGGGCCGCGTTGGCGCCTGAGCCGCCGGTCAAACCTGCGCCGGGATGGGTGCCTGAACCGCACAGGTAAAGATTCTGGATGGGCGTGCGATAGCGTGACCAATCCAGCAGAGGACGCATGGTGAAGAACTGATCCAGAGACAGTTCGCCGTGGAAGATGTGTCCGCCGGTCAGGCCGTAGGTTTCTTCCAAGTCCTGCGGCGTGATGATCTGATGGGTCAAAATCAATTCCGGCAGGTTGGGAGCATATTGCGCCAGGGTCTTGACCACCGTGTCGCCCAACGGCACCCGCTGTTTCTCCCAGTCGCTGCCTTTCAGCTTGTAGGGAGCGTATTGCATGTAGATCGACATCACGTGCTTGCCTTCGGGCGCGAGGCTGGGATCGGTGAGCGACGGGATTGCGACTTCGAGATACGGTTGTTTGGAAAAATTGCCGTACTTGGATTCGTCGAAGGCGCGTTCCAGATAATCAATTTCCGGACCGATATGAATGCGGCTGCTCAACGCGCGATCGTGATTCTCGCCTTCGAGCGCGGTGAACCTGGGAGTCCGGAGAGCGCAAGGTTTACTTTGGCCACCGTGCCGGGCATGCGGTAGTGCTGCAGCTTCATCACGAAATCCGGCGAGAGTTGGGCCGGATCCACCAGTTTGAGCAGTGTGCGCTTGGGATCCGCGTTCGAGATGACCGCCCTGCAGTAATTTCTTCGCCATTCGAGAGCACGACACCGCTGGCGATGCCGATCTTTCACCCGAACCTCGATGACTTCTGTGCCGCCGCGTATTTCCGCTCCGGCTTGCTGCGCCGCGGCGGCCATGGCTTGCGTCACAGCGCCCATGCCTCCGGTGGCAAACCAGGAAGTACCGGCAGCTTGTTCGTCACCCGCTGCGCGAATCAATAGAACGAGGCTGCTCCCTGCGGACCAGGGTCCAAGGAAAGTTCCGAAAATCCCTCGCGCGGCGATGGTGGCGCGGAGCAGTTCGGTCTCGAAATATTCCGCTACCAGGTCGGCGACCGCCATCGGTCCCCAACGCAGCAGGCGGTACATGTCGCGCTTGCCCAGGTTGCGGACAGCGCGTCCGGTGTTGAGCATGCCCCAGAGATCGCCTGATAGGATTGTCGATGTCCGGTGGGACAGCGTGAGCGCTTTGCCGATGACGCGGCCCATCTTGGCCAGCGACGCCTGGAACTGGGGATACTTGGTCGCATCCTTCTCGGAGAACTTCGCGATTTCCTGCGCGGCCCTTTCGATGTCCTTATAGAGAACGAGCGCGCGGCCATCGGGAGAAAGTGAAGTCGACCACGACCTCGGTCGAAATCATGTTGAGGCCGTGTTTCTCCAACTGCATGTCGCGGACGATATCGGGCTGCAGCGGACCAGCGGAGTGAGCCAGGGTAGAACAGCGAAAGCCGGGATGAAACTCCTCCGTGATGGCGGCGCCGCCGGGTTGGGCGCGGCGCTCCAGCACCAGAGGTCTTGTATCCGCCTTTGGCGAGGTAGAAGGCGGTGACCAGCCCATTGTGGCCGCCGCCGATGATCACGACATCGTGATTTTGTGTTTCGGCCACCTAGGCTGCCCCCTTGAAGTCCTTCAGGATTTCGAGGGCCGCCAGCCTGCCGGGGCCGCCCATGATGCCACCGCCGGGATGCGTGGCCGATCCGCACATGTACAAGTTCTTGATGGGGGTGCGGAACTGCGCCCAACCCGGCACCGGCCGGAGGAAAGAAGAGCTGCTCGAGCGAGAACTCGCCCTGGAAGATGTTGCCTTCGCTGAGGCCGAACTCGCGTTCCAGATCGAGCGGCGTGACCACCCTGGCGATGCAGAATGATGTCGTTGATGTTGGGCGCGTACTCGGCGATGGTGTTGATCACGTTGTCGCCGAATGCCTCTTTCTGATCGTCCCAGTTGAGGCCGGGCCCCAGCTTGTAAGGCGCGTACTGCACGAAGCACGACATGATGTGCTTGCCCGGGGGCGCGATCGAGGGATCGGTCAGCGTGGGAATGACCATGTCGATGTACGGCTTCGCGAAAAGTTGCCGTACTTGGCGTCGTCGTACGCGCGCTCCATGTATTCGACGCTGGAGAAATGGAAATCGCACCCCGCAGATGAGCGCCCGGTCCGGGTATGGTGACGTCACCATGGTGGGCGGCGCGATGGTGCGCTTCCAGAACGTGTACAGGCTGCGGCGGTAGAGGTCGGCGCCCTTGCTCTGCATGTAATCCATGTCCTGCCAGGTCAGCTCCTTCCACAGCCGGCCGGCTGATACGGCTTCACCGACGGGCCGCCGAGCTTTTCCGACCAGCAGCCCGCTGGCGCAGAGCGCCTGATCGCGGATCATCTCGGCCGGCAGCCGGAAGCGCGGCCCGCGCGCCAGCAGCCGATTCTCCGGATCGCGTCTGCAGCAGCTCCGGCGTCACCTTCGAGGACTGCCGGTAGGTGGCGCTGGTGACGATGAGCTTCTGCATCGCCTTGATGTCCCAGCCGGTGCGGATGAACTCGGTGGCCAGCCAGTCGAGCAGTTCCGGGATGCGACGGCCATTCGCCCTGCGAGCCGAAGTCCTCCACCGTCTTGCACGAGCCCGGTGCCGAAATACATCTGCCAGAAGCGGTTCACCGTCACGCGCGCCGTCAGCGGATTGTGCCGGGATCGATCAGCCATTGGGCGAAGCCGAGACGATTGTTCGGCGCGCCCGCGCGGCAGGGCGGCAGGGCGGCCGGCACGCCCGGCTGCACCTTCTCGCCGGGCTTGTCGTAGGCGCCGCGAATCAGCAGGATGCGTGTCTCGCGGCGCCGGGCGTCTCCTCCATCACCATCACGGTCGGGAACGCTGCGCTCAGCTTCTCCTCTGTCCGCTGCAGCGCCGTCGAGTTCTTGCCAGGCCTCGCGGATCTCGGGCGCGGCTGCGTTCTCCAGGAAGTACCAGCGCAGCTGCAGCTTCTCGAGCGCGCTGCGCTCGCGGCGGGCTTGCGGCGAGCGCGGCGATCGACTCGCCGAGCGCCAGCGCGGCGATCTCCTGCTCGCTCAGCACGCGCGCGGTAGATGTGGACGTCGTCGATCATGCCGTGGAAGCGGCCGGCCGGGCCGCCGCCCGCGCCGATGCGGAGCGGCTCGGAAAGCTTTGCCGGCGTTGCGAACGGCTGGTTCAGCGTGTTCGATCAGCACCTTGCACCTTCGCGGCCTTGCCATCGACGTAGACGCTGCACGCCCTCCGCCATGCGCGAGCCGTCGTAGGTCACGGTCACGTGATACCAGCGCTTCGGCGCCAGCGTCTCTTCGGTCTCGACGCGGATGGCGTCGTCCGCCATAGCGCTGGTCAGGTGGACCTGCACCTTGCCGTCGTTGAGACAGCACGCCGTAGCCCTTGCCCTTGGGACTGTCGGTCATGCGCGTGAGGACGCCGCCGTCTGGGCGTCGGAGTCGGAGTAGATCCAGGCGGAGAGCGTGAACTGGTCGTCGATGTCGAAGCCGCCGACGTTGCCGGCGTCGAGGTAGCGCCTTGCCGTCGAAGTGCGGCGGGCTTCGCCCGAGATGGCCGCGCGCCATGAACATCGCCGCCGTCCGCGGCTTTGCAACGTGCAGACGGGCGCTTCGTCGCTGGGGAACCAGTACGACAGGCGTCCGCTGTCGGCCAGAGGCCGCTTCCCACGGCTTCTGGGCTTTGTCCATGCTGGCCGAGCGCCGTCGCGCAGAAACGTCCTCCAGCTCGTGAGATGCCGCCCGTCCAGCGTCATCGAGCTCTTGCTGCTGCTCGCGCGTCGGCGCCTGGATCAGCGGCGGCGAGTTGCCGTACTTGATGGCCCGGCCCTTCTCCGGCACGTTGTTGAAGTAGGCGAAGAGCTGGTAGAACTCCTTCTGCGTGATCGGATCGTACTTGTGGTCGTGGCAGCGCGCGCAGCCGAGCGTCAGGCCGAGCCAGACGGTGGACGTCGTCTCGACGCGGTCGACGACGTACTCGACCGCGTACTCCTCGGGAATGATGCCGCCCTCGGCGTTGCCGCGATGGTTGCGATTGAAGCCGGTGGCGATCTTCTGCGTCGAGCGTGGCGTTGGGCAGCAGGTCGCCGGCGAGCTGCTCGATCGTGAACTGGTCGAACGGCATGTTGCGGTTGAAGGCGTCGATGACCCAGTCGCGCCAGCGCCACATGACGCGCTCGCCGTCGGTCTGGTAGCCGTTGGTGTCGGCGTAGCGGGCGCGCGTCGAGCCAGCGCTCGGCCATGCGCTCGCCGTAGCGCGGCGAGGCGAGCAGGCGATCGACGACCTTCTCGTAGGCGTTCGGCGACTTGTCGGCGAGGAAGGCGTCGACCTCGGCCGGGCGTCGGCGGCAGGCCGGTCAGATCGAGCGTGACGCGGCGGAGCAGCGTTTCGCGGGCGGCCTCGGGCGACGGGCGTCAGGCCTTCGCGCTCCAGCCGGGCCAGGACGAAGGAGTCGATCGGATTGCGCGGCCAGGCGGCGTTCTTGACGGCGGGCAGCGGCGGGCGCTCGGGCGGGATGAACGACCAGTGCTTCTGCCATTTCGCGCCCTGCGCGATCCAGAGGCGCAGCGTTTCGATTTCCTCGTCGGAGAGCTTCAGGCCGGAGTAGACCGGCGGCATGCGCATGGCCTTGTTCTCGGCCGTGATGCGCTGGACCAGTTGGCTCGGCGCGGGATCGCCATCGACTATGGCATGGCGTCCGCCGCCGAGGTCGGCTTTGGCCGCGGCTTCGCTGTCGAGGCGGAGCGGGATCTTCTTCGCCACGGCATCGGGGCCGTGGCAGCCGTAGCATTTGTCGGAGAGGATGGGGCGGACGTCGCGGTTGAAGAGGATGGTCCGGTCCGCGCAGAACGCGGGGACCAGGAATAACGTAATGATCGATACGCAAAACCGCATGTTTGCCCTCTGGTGCTATTAAGGATTGTATCGAAGTCGGTGGGCGGCTGGACATGCCCTGCCGCAGGCTGAATCCCGCCGCGTTGGCCTGATGCGGCGGTAGACTTCCTGTGCGCGCTGGAACAGCTCCACCACTTCGCGCTTGCGCTCGGGCGTGGCGAAACGGCCGCGCTGGTTGACCTGCGCGATCAGCTTGTCGATCCACTCGATCCAGAAGCGCGCGTCTTCCTCGGAGGCGATGCGCTCGTCGCCGAACTGCACGTAGACCGGACTGGTGTGCGCGAAGGCCTGGATATCGTTCAGCACCAGCCGGCTCCACGGGCCGATGGCGCGCGCGGCGATCCAGGAGCTGTGCGTCAGCGGCACCTGTTTCGTCGATCGTAGCTGCTTCTGCCCGGCCGCGTCTTGCGCGATCACGGGCTTGCCGTTCACCACGATTTCGAATTTGTCCACCGGAACCTGCGTGTGCAGCGTGGCGTGCACCTGCACCTTCTGCTGTCGGCGCCCGTCGGGAAGTGGATATCGTCGCCGGGCTCTTTGCCGTCCACCGTGAGCAGGATCACCGGACCGTTGGACGCGAACGAGCGGCCGCGCTTGTAGTTCGCCACCCATTCGTCGTAGCGCAGCTTCGTTGCCCGGCGTGGACGTAGACGCGGCCGCCGCCGGGCGTGTAGTGGTCGGCCACGTTGGTGAAGGAATCCGTGCCGGCGGAAATGCGCCAGGCGAAAGCCGCAATTCAGCAGGCGATACCAGAGCTCGCATGCACGGCGATCTCGTCGTTGTTGCTGACCACGTCCATCGCGTCCACCTGCCCCAGCGCCAGGTCGACCGGCAATTCGTGCGCGCCCGCGCCGCCCAGGGCCTCGTAATTCGGCACCATCCCCGGATGCACGTAGGTCACCGCCGCACCCTGCTTTTGCGCCGCCTCCGCCTGGGTGTAATTCGGCGGATAGTCTTCCCAGTACTTCGTGTTGCGGAAACCCGGTGTAGAGCGGATACACCAGGCTCTTCAGCTTGAAGAACGCCATGTGGCCGTAGACGCCGCTGTTGCGCATCTCCTCGTTCCAATAGAGGACGAAATTGCGCGTGCTGAGCGCGTTCGGGCGGCCTTCGAAATACTGCGCGTCGTGCAGGAAAGCGCCGCCGCTGTTGGCCACCATCAGGTTGGCGTTGTTCAGATCCTCCGCGTAGGTTTGCAGGCGGACGTCGCGTGTCGATCGATCACCTGGTGATCGTGCGCGGTGTAGTTGGCGTGGATGTGCGCGTCGGCGGAGTACCAGCCTTTGGCCGCCAGGTTCTCCCAGCGCTTGAGCGCGATGCGCACCGTGGCGGGCTTGCCGGGCTGGAGGTCCACCGATTGATGCGCCAGTTCGTATTCCTGCCCGCGCGTGGCTTCGATCAGCGTGTGCGCCGGCGGGCACGTCGAGCTCGAACTGATCCTGCGCGTGGAAGAAATATTCGGCGCTCATGGCCGTGACGCGGCTGATGGAGCCGCGCGGCGCGTACGCCAGGCCGTCGGCGCCGGTGAGGTAGACGCGCGCCGCCGCGGGACGGCCCTGCTCGTCGCACCAGTTGCACCGCAGGGTGCACCAGGGGACGGACATCGAAGCGCGATCGCGGCCGCAGCTTCGCGATCGCCCGCGCGCACCATCAGCTTGCCCTGCGCCATTCCGGGCTGGCTTTCGACGACGCGCAGGAAGTAACCGCGCGGTGGCGCCGGCGGCCAGATCGGAGGCGCGGAAATTTGCTCTCGGCCGTCGGTGCCGGTGAAGTCAGCCTGAACCTTGAGCCGGCGCGCCGCTGGAATTGGTCACGATCAGCGGCAGATTGAACGTATGGCCCGCGGCGATGACGAACCGCGCCGGCTGGTTGCGCCACTCGCAGCCGGCTCGCGGTCAGTTCGGCGCGGAACGACATCCGGTGTCTGGATGGCGCTCATTTCCTTCACGCGAAACGTGAAGCGGTCGCGCAGTTTGCGGAAGGCTTCGTCATTGGCGCGCCGGCGCATCAGGATGCGGGCCATGTCGCCGAAGCCCACTTCGCCCAGCACTTCGAGTTGTTCCAGCCCGTTGTGATTCACCCAGAAGGTCAGGTCCTCCTGGCCGGGGCGGGAGAGGGGGACGCCGATTGCCAGGCGGGGATCGGATTGCGGCTAGGGCTAGGAGAGCTAGGGCTGCCGTGAACAGGAGGAGGCGTGGTGGGGGCATCGGGGCCATTCTAGCGCCTGGAAAAGACTTTTGACTTGATCTTTCCTATAGCGTCTGCTGCGGAGGGGTCACCGGCTTCGGCGGCTCTACCTGCACGTTGCCGTCGGGAGTCAACTGCACAACCCGCACCTGGCCTTTGGGGCCGACTGCCGGAATCGCCTTGCCGTTCAGGCTGATCGATACGCCGCCGGCGTTGCCGATCCGCAATGTGATCGCATCGCCCGCCTGCAGGGATTTCGTCTCGTTCGCCTGGATGACTCCCGAGAACACTACTTTGCCGTTCGCCTTTGCCTGTACCCAGGTGGCCTCTTCGGCTGTCAGCGCGATGTGGAGAGCTCCGCCGGTGGTTACTATCGTCGCGCTGGAAACCTGCTGCGGCGTGGCCGATTCTTGACGCGCGGTCGTTTCGGTTGGGGCCGCTGCCTCCGGTGGCGCAGATGCTGGGGGAGCTTTCACCGGCGGAGCCGTTTCCTCTACTTGTGCTTGTTCAGCCAGACGTGCGTGTGCGACGGAAAGTCGAATCCCGGTGGCAGGATCCCGATGATCGTACGTCGTTCGCCGTCCACTTCGATCGAGCGTCCGATAGCGGCGGTGTCGCCGCCGAATCGATCGCGCCAGATGGCGTGGCTGATCATCAGCACCGGCGCCATGTCGTCGGATTCGGCGAAGTCACGCCCCGCGACCGGCCGCACGCCCAGCACGGCGAGAAAGCCGGGTGTGACGCGCGCACCGGCAAAGCGGTCCGGCTCGCCGGCTCCGACGAATGACATCGGGTAGGTGTGGTACATCGCCATGATCGCGAATGATCGCGTGTCCTGCCGGAACCTGACGAAGTCGTAGTCGTACATCGCGGGGTCGCTGCTGGCGGGTCCGTATACCATGTGTCCCACCGCGAACG
>CAWFMU010000031.1:0-59429 GCA_963816865.1 Terriglobia bacterium | reverse complement strand
AGCGGCTCGCTCGGCGTCTGCGTGACGATGCCTTTCAGGCGATTGTCGATGAAGGCTTCGAGATCGTGGCGCAGGCGGTCGATATCGACACCGCAGGCCTTGAGCACGGGCGTCGCATCCTCGTCCTCCGTCATCGCCAGCAGCAGGTGCTCCAGCGTGGCGTATTCGTGCCGACGCTCGCCGGCCAGCGCGAATGCGCGGTGCAGGGATTTCTCGAGGTTCTTGGACGACCTGGACATCGAACCACCTCGACTGATTTACGAACTGAGAGATTCTACTCTTTCTCCAACGTGCACTGCAGCGGATGCTGGTTCTTGCGCGCGTAATCGACGGTCTGGGTGACCTTGGTCTCGGCCACCTCGTAGGTATAGACACCGCAGATCCCCACGCCCTTCTGGTGGACATGGAGCATGATCTTGGTCGCTTCTTCTCGGTTCTTCTGGAAGATGTGCTGCAGGACGTCGACCACGAACTCCATCGGCGTGTAGTCGTCGTTGAGCATCAACACCTTGTACATCGAGGGCTTCTTGGTGCGGACCCGGGTCAGCGTCAGCGCCCCGGTCCGGCCCTCATCGTTGCCATTGCCGTCCTCCCGGCGCGCCGGCGGCTGCCGGCGGCCCGGCCGGCGGCTCTTTTGGGCCTCCCAGCCGGCTCGGCGGAGCTGGCACTGAGCGCCTCTTTGAGCATTTGCCGGATGGCAGGACGCGATGGCAGATGGTCGAGAAACTCGCGGCTGCGCGCATTCTGCGCCGTGCTCCACTGTTTGACCTCGGGATCGTCCCAATTTTCCAGCCAGCGGTAGTCGTCGGTGATTTTAATGCCCTGATATTCATCGGTGACGGGGCGCTTGGGCGTTGCTGGCGGCGCGGGTATGGACGGCCCTTGGGCCAGGCCGACGACTGTGATCAGAAAGACAGCGACGACGACGCGGAAAGGAGAGGTGAACTTCATGAGGGGATCTTTCAGTGGATTCGTGCCGGCACACCAACGGCAGATTTTCCAGTTGGAGCTTCGAGCAACATACATTCTTACACTCACTAACTATTTTGGCCTGGTGATTGCGCCTTCCGATGCCGACGATACCAACGCGGCGTACTTTCCGAACACCCCGCTCGGATAGCGCGGCTGCGGTGGTTTCCACTGGGCCAAACGCTGGCGCAAAGCGGCGTCGCTGACCTCGACTTCGAGAACACGCTGATTGACGTCGAAGTGAATGGTGTCGCCTTCATGCACAGCGGCGATCGGGCCGCCCAATGCGGCTTCCGGCGAAACGTGCCCTGCCATCAGGCCGCGGGTGGCGCCGCTGAAACGTCCGTCCGTCAACAAAGCTACCGATCCGCCCAGGCCTTCGCCCACAATCGCTGCGGTCACGCTTAGCATCTCACGCATTCCGGGACCACCCTTGGGTCCTTCGTAGCGGATTACCACCACGTCGCCGGCCTTGATGCGCTTTTCGGTGACTGCGGTCATGGCGTCCTCTTCGGATTCGAAGACGCGCGCCGGTCCGCGATGGCTCAAGCGTTCGTGGCCGCTGATTTTGGCGACGCATCCCTCGGGCGCGAGATTCCCGTGCAGAATAACCAGGCCGCCAGTTTTCTTCAGCGGCTTGTCCAGTGGCGCAATCACTTCCTGGTCCGGCGTTTCAACCGCGCTCGAGCCTTCGGCGCACAAGGTCTTGCCGGTCACCGTGATCGTGTTCTCGTGGAGAAGCTTGCCTTGCAACAGGCGCTGCACCAGCAGGCGTATGCCTCCGGCGCGGTGCATGTCGGCGGCTACAAAGCGCCCTGAAGGTTTCAAATCGGTGAGCAACGGAGTGCGTTCGCTGACTTTCTGGAAATCGTCAATATGCAAAGGGACGCCGGCCTCGCGCGCGATGGCGAGCAAGTGCAGTACCGCGTTGGTCGAGCCTCCCGTGGCGGCGACGCCCGCGATCGCGTTATCGAATGCGGCGCGCGTGAGGATGTCTCGGGGAGTGACGCCCTGGCGCAACAAATTCATCACCACCGCGCCGCAGTCAGTAAGCAATCTGGTCTTTCTGCGGGTCCATGGCAGGAACGCTGTTGAATCCCATGGGAGAAAGTCCGATCATCTCCATGACCGTGGACATGGTATTGGCCGTGTACTGGCCGCCACACGCGCCCGCGCCGGGGCACGCGACATTTTCCAGCTCGTGCAATTCCGCGTCGCGTCATTTTTCCGGCGGCGTTGGCGCCGACCGCTTCGAAAACATCCTGAATGGTTACGTCTTTGCCGCGATAGCTGCCGGGCGCGATGGTGCCGCCGTAAAGCACCAGGCCGGGAATATTCAGCCGCGCCAGCGCCATGGCGCCGGCGGGAATCGTCTTGTCGCAGCCCACAACGCACACCACCGCGTCGAACATCTGACCACGGCAAACCAGTTCAATCGAATCCGCGATCAGTTCACGGCTGACCAGCGAAGCGCGCATGCCTTCGGTGCCCATGGTTTCGCCATCGCTGATGGCGATGGTGTTGAACTCCATGGGAGTACCGCCGGCGGCGCGAATGCCTTCCTTCACTTTCGCCGAGAGACGGCGCAGGTGGAAGTTGCAGGGCATGGTTTCGATCCAGGTGTTGGCGACGCCGATGAGAGGCTTGCGTAAATCGCTGTCGGTAAATCCGACGGCTTTGAACATGGCGCGGGCCGGCGCCCGGTCGCGTCCGTCAGTGATGCCGTGACTCCGATGTTTGAGATCCATGGGAGAAAGATTATGACAGAGAAAGGTTCATCTTTGGAATCCGGACGGCGGCGATTGGCAATCTGGTTTCAGGGTCTATCATGCTTGCGGGTGGCTGCTTGCGCAGCGAGGTAGCCGCGCAGTCGAAGGACCCCATCAGCGGCACGAACCAGGTGGGGACAGCCGCCTCGGCTGTCCGGCGGAGCGCAGCTCCGCTGTTTGTGTGCAGGAGAAGCAGTCGAGCTTCGCTCGACCGGACAGCCGAGGCGGCTGTCCCACGTGGTCGTGGTATTAGAGGACGCGCACGCTGAGCTTATGTCCTTCGATCAGCGTGTCTCGAAAGCGATCGACACATGCTCAGGTAGCGGCATGAAGGAAAGAAGAATTTTTTCAGATTGACCAGCTGGAGCAGCGACGCGGGCAGGCAGGGAAGTCATACCTGGAGTTTCTGCGCGTGCCGGCGATGAGCGCCGGAGTGTATACCTTGCCAGTCGGCGCCGCCGATCCGCAGAAGCCCCACAACGAAGACGAGATGTACTACGTCGTGCGCGGCCGGGCGCGTATGCGAGTGGGCGCGGAGGACCGGGCCATCAGCCCAGGGAAGCATGATTTTTGTTGCCGCGGAAGTACGAGCATCGTTTCTACGACATCGCCGAGGAGCTTGTGGTTCTGGTGTTCTTCGCTCCGGCGGAGACAGTAGCGGAACGGATCGCAGACCTACTTTGCCGCGCTTTCCTTCTCGGGAATCCAGTAAATTTCTTCTTTCAAAACTTCCCTGGTGAAGCCGATGCGCTGCAGCATTCCCTTGCCATGCTCGATCATCTGGGGATGGCCGCACAGGTAGCCGACCGAGTTAGTGCCGTTAAGACCCCACAGGTCCGCATATTTGCGAATCAAATCATCGACCCGGCCGATTTCGCCGATCCATTTCTGATCGTCCCAGGGACGGCTGACCGTCGGAATGTATTTCAGCCAGGGCACTTCGGCGGCGAATTTCTGTAGCTCGTCGAGATAGCCGAATTCCCAGGAGCGGCTGGCGCCGTTGAGCAGAAATAATTTTTGATCGCCGGAAAACTTGCCTTCCTTCCAGTCTTTGTGCAGGGTGCGGACATAACTGACGAAAGGCGCGACGCCGGTGACGGTCGAGACCAGCAGGTGATTGGTGCGTCCACTCTTGGTGTCGAGAGTGAAGCGTCCCTTGGGAACTTTTCGCATCAGCATCTCATCGCCGACTTGCAGCTTGTAGAGATCCGGTGTCAGCTCGCCGTGGGGGACCAGTTCGAAGAAGAACTCGATTTCGCTCTCGTACGGGGAAGAAACGATGGAATAAGGACGCTCCGAACGTTTTTCCGGGCGCTGCACGCCCAGGGTGGCGTACTGGCCGGGAGCGAATTTGAACTCGCCATTGGGCTGGACGCGGATCATCCACAGGTCGGACGCGAAGTCCCGGCGCTGCGTGACTCTGGCGTGGAAAAATTTGTCGTCGGCAGTGCTCATGTACGGCCGCCCCTCAAAATCCGCAAGCCTATAAGGTGCCTGAGTGGGTGCAACGATGGCAAGTCGGAAGTGCTTTCCGCAGTTTACTTAGTCAGGACAGCCAATTGATCGCAGTCAGGACCCGAACGTTCACACGGTCTGGGTTTGGCTTCCGGGTTTGGCGAGTGTGTCACCAATCAGACTGCAGCGATGGCGGAATCTTTGCAACGAGACCTGAATGGTTTCTCCGGCGGCGTTGTTCCCGGACTCCCGCGCTTCCACGACGACGCGGGAGGCGCTTTCCGACAGGGCAATTGCCACCTCCAGAAGCGTGACCAGCGAGTCGGCGTGCAGCTTCCACAATGACGGCGAGTTTTCCGCCCGTTTGAGTTCTTCCAGTTCCGTGGTCATGCGAGCCACCACGGCCACGATGCGCAGGAGCGCGCGGGCAACGCTGCCGCGAGGACTCTTTTCGTCGAGATATTCCGCGCTGCATGCGTCCGCTTCAGCCGGGGTCAGAGTCAGGTTGAAGAAACGCATGGGAACCACCTGGCGGAATTTAGGGTCGGCCACGCGAACAAAAATCCGGATGGATTCTTCGACCTGGCGAATCTTGGTCTCTTCGGTGGAAATTTGCTGAGGCGTGACGGCTGACCGCATCGCCTGCACATCAACCGCCCGACGTTGCGGACGCGCGGGAGACCCCTTGACCGCCACCGGCCTTCTGGCGGGCGCGGGAGTTGGAAGCGAGGCAAGGTATGACGTCCGGCGAATCGGTGGACGGCGTTCCAGCGCCTGCTTCAGTTTCGAGACCCGGCGAAACTTTTCCAGAGCCGTGCTGTAGTCGATTTTCAGCAGTTCGCTTTCTTCCAGACCGGCGACGTGTTCGACCGTGACGTCAACGCCTTCCACATTGCCCAGAATACTGCCACCCTGCTCCTGCAGAGCTAAAGCGAACTCTCTGATTTCGGCGGCCGCGGCGTGAAAGAACTCGTCAAATTTTGCACCGAAGGCTGCGTTATATGGCGCAATGGTGGCCAGCACTCCAGGATGATAGAAAGACGAATCCAGCGCCTGTTTGAGGTCCCGTACCCGGGTGATGATCTCCGACTCGAGCAGCGAGTTCAGGTCGCGGCAGTTCTGGGCTTCCTCCTGCAGCGGATCGAAGCGCCGCAGCAGTTGCACATGCTCCTCGGACAGGAAGGGCACGTCGTTATCGGCAAGAATTTCAATCAGGGCAATTTCGAAGGGTGACAGCGGAAGCGAGCCGTCGAGCCCAAAGCCGCGCCGCTCCCATTGTCCCGGCACCCGCGGATGGCGGTAAAGAAATGTAGCGACCAGGTCGGTCTTGTCACGGTTAACGTCGCTGGTATCTTTCTTGCGAGTGAAATAGCGGAGAACGGCTTCGGCGATTTCAGGGTCCGTCTCAGTGGTGAACGCTCGGCGCAGCATGGCCGGCGTGATGGCCTGGTCGAGCAGGCGTAACCACCGGCGCATCCGGTCGAGCGTAGCGTGTACTTCGCCATCGCCTTCCTGCAGCGAAATGGCCTCGAGGCCGGCCGGAACCGGGATTTCGCCTCCAATGGAATCCTGCAGGAGCTTCTCATAGAAGCCCTGCACCGTGGCCAGGATGGCCAACTCCCATTTCGGATCCTCTACCACACTGTCACTCCCGCTGATCTGAGCCTGCGGAATGCTGTGAACACAGGTTTGAATTAGTAAAACCTAACGTGGGCTCAAGGCACAATCGTTTTCCCGAGGGAGTGGCACTAAAGTCACAATGGGGACGAATCGGGATTAAAGTGCCCTGTCATCCTGAGCGGAGTAGCTGCTTCGCTCGGGGCAGGCTCTTCGACTCCGAAAGCTCGCTCGCAAGCGAGCGAGCTTGCTGCGCTCAGGATGACAATTACTTTTTGAGGTCTTTCAGGATTTCGCGGGCTGCATTCGCGCCCGAGCCGCCGGTCAAACCTGCGCCGGGATGCGTGCCTGAACCGCACAGATAGAGATTCTGGACGGGCGTGCGATAGCGCGACCAATCCAGCAGCGGACGCATGGTGAAGAACTGGTCCAGAGAGAGTTCGCCATGGAAGATGTGCCCGCCAGTCAGTCCGTAGGTCTCTTCCAGGTCCTGAGGCGTGATGATCTGATGGGTCAAAATAAGCTCGGGCAGGTTGGGAGCATATTGCGCCAGCGTCTTGACCACCGTGTCGCCCAACGGTACTCGCTGTTTTTCCCAGTCGCTGCCCTTCAGCTTGTAGGGAGCGTATTGCACGTAGATCGACATCACGTGCTTGCCTTCGGGCGCAAGGCTGGGATCGGTGAGCGACGGGATTGCTACTTCGAGATATGGTTGTTTCGAAAAATTTCCGTACTTGGATTCGTCGAAGGCGCGTTCCAGATAATCAATTTCCGGACCGATGTGAATGCGGCTGCTCAACGCGCGATCGTGATTCTCTCCTTCGAGCGCGGTGAACCTGGGAAGTCCGGAGAGCGCAAGGTTTACCTTTGCAACCGTGCCGGGCATCCGATAGTGCTGGAGCTTCATCACGAAATCCGGCGAGAGCTGTGCCGGGTCCACCAGCTTGAGCAGGGTACGCTTCGGATCTGCATTCGAGATGACCGCTCTCGCAGTAATTTCTTCGCCACTCGAGAGCACGACGCCGCTGGCAATGCCGTCCTTGACGCGAACTTCGATGACTTCTGCGCCACTCCGTATTTCCGCGCCTGCCTGCTGTGCCGCCGCGGCCATGGCTTTCGTCACGGCGCCCATCCCTCCAGTCGCAAACCACGAAGTACCGGCGGCCTGCTCGTCTCCCGCTGCACGGATCAAGAGAACGAGACTGCTGCCTGCGGACCAGGGGCCGAGAAATGTTCCGAAAATTCCACGGGCGGCGATGGTGGCGCGGAGCAGTTCGGTCTCGAAATATTCCGCTACCAGATCGGCGACCGCCATGGGCCCCCAACGCAGCAGGCGGTACATGTCGCGCTTGCCCAGGTTGCGAACGGCGCGTCCGGTGCTGAGCATGCCCCAGAGGTCACCCGAGGTAGGATTGTCGATGTCAGGCGGTGCCAGTGTGAGCGCCTTGCCGATTACCCGGCCCATCTTGGCCAGTGACGCCTGGAACTGGGGGTACTTGGTCGCATCCTTCTCGGAGAACTTCGCGATTTCCTGCGCGGCCTTTTCGGTGTCCTTGTAGAGAATGAGAGCGCGGCCATCGGGAGAAAGGGAAGTTACCGCGACCTCGGTCGAAATCATGTTGAGGCCGTGCTTCTCCAACTGCATGTCGCGAACGATATCGGGCCGCAGCGGACCAGCGGAATGAGCCAGCGTAGAACAACGAAATCCGGGATGAAACTCCTCAGTAATGGCGGCGCCGCCGGGTTGAGCGCGGCGCTCCAGCACCAGAGGCTTGTATCCGCCTTTGGCCAGGTAGAAGGCGGTGACCAGCCCATTGTGTCCGCCGCCGATGATCACGACATCGCGATTTTTTGTTTCGGGCACCTAGGCTGCCCCCTTGAAGTCTTTCAGGATTTCTAGGGCCGCCAGCCTGCCGGGGCCGCCCATGATGCCGCCGCCGGGATGCGTGGCCGATCCGCACATGTACAAGTTCTTGATGGGAGTGCGGAACTGTGCCCAGCCCGGCACCGGCCGGAGGAAGAAGAGCTGCTCCAGGGAGAGCTCGCCCTGGAAGATGTTGCCTTCGCTGAGGCCGAACTCGCGCTCCAGGTCAAGCGGCGTGACGATCTGGCGATGCAGAATGATGTCTTTGATGTTGGGCGCGTATTCGGCGATGGTGTTGATCACGTTATCGCCGAACGCTTCTTTCTGATCATCCCAGTTAAGGCCGGGCCGCAGCTTGTAAGGCGCGTACTGCACGAAGCACGACATGATGTGCTTGCCCGGAGGCGCGATCGAGGGATCGGTCAGCGTGGGAATGACCATGTCGATGTACGGTTTACGTGAAAAGTTACCGTACTTGGCGTCGTCGTAGGCGCGCTCCATGTATTCGACGCTGGGAGAGATGGAAATCGCGCCCCGCAGATGAGCGCCCGGTCCGGGTATGGCCTTGAAGTTCGGCAGCGCGTCGAGAGCCAGGTTCACCTTGCCTGAGGATCCGCGATACTTGTAACGGTTTACGTCTTCCAGAAATTCCGCCGGCAGCGTTCCTGCCTCCAGAAGTTTGGTAAAGGTCAGCCGGGGATCGACACTGGAAGAGATGATGTCAGCATAGATCTCGTCGCCGTCGGCGAGGACCACTCCCTTGGCTTTGCCGTTCTTCACGATAATTTGCGCGATCGGGGCTTTGGTGCGGATTTCGGCGCCAGCCTCGCGGGCCGCATCGGCGATGGCATTCGAAATGGCTCCGGTGCCGCCGCGGGCAAATCCCCAGGAGCGGAAGGCGCCGTCGATTTCTCCCATGTAGTGGTGCAGCAGAACGTAAGCTGTTCCCGGCGACCGCACGCCCAGAAACGTTCCGATGATGCCCGACGCGGACATCGTCGCTTTGAGCACATCCGTCTCAAACCACTGGTCCAGGAAGTCGATGGCACTCATGGTCATCAATTGAACCTGGTTATATTTGTCCTCGCTGGTCATGCCCTGAAAGCGGCGGCCGATGAAGAGCAGCTTCATCAGTTCTTTCGGATTCAGCGTGGCCGGGTCGGGCGGCACCATGCTCAGAATCGGTTTCACGAAACGGCACATGGCCTGCATCGCTTTGCCGAATTCGTCGTAAGCCTCGGCGTCAACTTTCGAATGCCGCGCGATCTCGCGATGAGTTTTGCCGTGATCGTTCACCCGCCACAGATAGTCGCCGCTGGGCATAGGAGTGAACGTTCCGTCGAGCGGGAGAATTTCGAGACCGTGACGAGGGAGGTCGAGATCGCGAATGATCTCCGGACGCAGCAGCGAGACTACGTAGGAGCAAACCGAGAACTTGAATCCAGGAAAAACCTCTTCGGTGACGGCCGCGCCGCCGAGGACGTGGCGACGCTCCAGCACCAGAACTTTTTTCCCGGCGCGCGCCAGATAGGCGGCGGTGGTGAGGCCGTTGTGGCCTCCTCCGATGATGATTGCGTCGTATTTCGAGTTGCCGTTGGCAGCAGCCATATCAACCTTTAGCGCCGGGCGCTGAACTCAAGTCGCAGGGATTCTAACAGGAATGATTGGGAAGCTGACGGGACAGCGATCAGGATTCCCGTTCGCGGAAACCTTCGGGGAGCAGGTCAGAGCCCGCTTTTGAGGACGGCCCAGTTCAACATCGCGTTGCAGGAGGAGCGCATGATCTCTCGATGACAAAAAGCAGAATTGATTGTAGCCGGAAGGGCAATCTTTGTCTGCACAAATTGTCCCGGCCTGACTGAGAGTCAGGTGCAAACCGCTTCATCAATTGCTGGGAACGATCAAGACTGCATATAATCCAGCACAGGTTTCCTCTGCGTCCTCGGTGTCCTCCGTGGTTATGAACTTCTTTAACCACGGAGGACACCGAGGACGCAGAGATCGAAGGAGCTGCCTTTTGCCAGTCGGAACCGCATTTCACGAGAGAACTTTTCCCCTTTGCCAAAGTCTCAACTACCGCGAGTGGTCGGGCTACTACGCCGTCAGCGTCTACGAAGTGCACCACGAGCACGAGTACAACGCCATCCGCAACGCAGCCGCGCTGATTGACATCTCGCCGCTCTACAAATATCTGATCACGGGCAAGGATGCCACCAAGCTGGTGAACCGCATCATCACGCGCGATATCACCAAAGTGAGAGTCGGTCAGGTGATTTATTGCTGCTGGTGCGACGAACAGGGAAAAGTTATCGACGACGGCACCATCACGCGTCTCGAGGACAACAAATATCGCTGGACTGCCGCCGATCCCAGCCTGCGCTGGTTCCGGCAGAACGGCTTGAACATGGACGTCCAGGTCGAAGACATCTCCGAACAAGTTGCCGCACTGGCATTGCAGGGACCGACGTCAGGCAAGCTTCTCAAGGCGGTCGCGGAAGCCGACATCGCCAATCTCAAATACTTCCGCATGACGCGAGGCAAGATCGGCAACGTTTTCGTGGACATCTCGCGCACCGGATACACCGGTGATCTCGGATACGAAATCTGGGTGCCATGGAGCGATGCGATAAAAGTCTGGGATGTCGGTGATGGAGAAAGGCAAGCAGTTCGACATCCATGCCGCTGGAATGCTGGCGCTGGACGTGGCCCGGGTCGAAGCTGGTCTGCTGCTGATCGAAGTGGATTACAGCAGCGCGAAGAAAGCTCTGATCGAGTCGCAGAAATATTCTCCCTACGAACTGGGCTTTGGCAAGATGGTCCACCTCGAAAAAGAGAACTTCATCGGCAAAGCCGCGTTGGCGCAACAGCAGAAGCAGGGTGTGCCGCGTCAGTTCGTCGGACTGGAAATTGATTGGCCCGAGGTTGAAGCGCGCTACGAGGAGTTCGGACTCTCGCCGGCAGCTCCGAGCCAGGCGTCGCGGGTGGCGGTGCCGCTTTATCTGGGAGAGAAACAAGTCGGCAAAGCTACGACGACCACCTGGTCGCCGGTGCTGAAGAAGATGATTGCACTGGCCAGCGTGGACACGGCCCACTCGCAAATCGGGACCAAGCTGCAGCTGGAAATAACCATCGAAGCCATGCGGCAGCAGGTGACGGCGAAGGTGGTGAAGATGCCGTTCTTCAATCCGGAGAGAAAGACGGCGACGCCGGTTTAGCCCAGGCCGTGTGGCGACGGGTCTTCGACCCGTCCTGGTCGAGCGAAGCTCGACAGGGTTGTGGTTGCCGCCGGACAAACCTGCCGAGCTTCGCTCGGCCCGACCGGGTCGGAGACCCGGTCCCACATGGTTTATCTTAGCGCCCGCTTTTTTCCTGCCCAATAAATCCAGGCGCCAATCAGCACCAGCAGCCCGGACAGCCCCACGATCTTTATTACCGCCAGCAGCTTGTTGGGTTCGTCCGGTTGCGGGATCAGCGACAATCCGATCGTAAACGTCGTGGTCGCAAAGCCGATGATTGCGACTAACCTGGCCACCGGTTTGCCGCCAGGGACGCGGATGACATCCGGCCCAACTGGTTCCTTCTGCAGCTTGAACATGGCCGCAAATAAATACAGGAACGGAATGAAGTACGTGATTATGCCCATGCTGACCAGCACATCGTATGCGCCCTTGATGCTCGTGCCGGCCTGTCCCAGAAAGATGAACAGTGCACCGAAGACGAACTGGGTCAGCAGACCAACCCACGGCGTCTTCCATCGCGAATGGAGCGCGCCGAAGATCGGGGGGCAGATAACGGTCAATCCCGGCCACGAACGGCAAGCGGGCGCCCGCTGCCAGGTACGCGCCCGCAGCACCAACGTTGCTGAGCATGATGAGCAGCGCGGCGAATGGAATTATGCCCTCGAACCCCACCCGCTCCGCGGTCTTCGAGATGGCTTGCATCAATCCCTGCAGATTGCCGACTTCAGAAGCGGGTAGCGCCACC
The DNA here is from genome assembly GCA_963816865.1 of Terriglobia bacterium. Lineage (GTDB taxonomy): Bacteria > Acidobacteriota > Terriglobia > Terriglobales > Acidobacteriaceae > JAIQFF01. The sequence continues at coordinate 47,771 of CAWFMU010000031.1, read as the reverse complement.
AGCACGCTGATCGTGCCCACGATGTAGCAAAACGTCACCGTCACTCCGGCGATCAACAGGGCGCGCGGAATGGAGCGGCGAGCATTCTTGATTTCTCCACCCATGATCGATGCCGTCTCGCATCCCGCGAAGGCGAAGATCAGAACCGACCAGAAAATCATGTCTTTCAGTTGGAAACCGGGCGTCATGGAATGCATGGTGAACGAAGTTGCCGCTCCGTAGCGATGCCACGCAACCGCTCCCATGGCAACGATGATCCCCACCGGAATCCACATGGCGAATGCCCCGACGTTGTGCAGCCAGGTGCCCACGTTCAGTCCAAAAATATTAAGCAGGGTGGCCAGCGTGAGCGCGACCAGCGAGAACACGACGTAGTAGGTCGTATTGTTCGAGAGGCGACCCCAGTCGTGACGAATATAGAGCGCATTGCTGGCGGCGAAGTAAAGCACGGCAGGGAAGTAAGGCAGGTTGCAGACCCAATATGTCCAGGCAGTGTTGAAACCGGCGAAGTCGCCGAACGCGTGCTTTGCCCAGACGTAAATCCCTCCTTCCTCGGGATAACGCGAGGAAAGCTCAATGACCGAGAGCGCGAGTGGAGAGTAGAAAAAAAGAAGGGCGCCGATCCAGATGACGATCGAGCTGGGGCCGGCAGCAGCGGCAGTGGCGATCCAGCGCAGGCTGACGCCCGTGACCACGTAGAACAGCACCAGGTCGCGGAAGCCCATGACCGGCTTGGGTTGGTTGGGGCGCTCGGTTTCGGCGACTGGACTGGGCATCAGGTCATCGCTGGAATGAGAATTACTATCTAACCACTGAGGACACGGAGGACGCAGAGGCCAGCCGTTACACCGCTGCCTTCCGGCTGTTCCGTTTCCAGTACAAATATCCGGGCACGCCGACCAGGATGATCGCGGTGCCCCAGAAGGCTTCGGATGGGCCGGGTAAAAATCGTGTTCAAGGTCCAAGCGGTTCCTATCAGCACATAGATTCCCGGCAGCCAGGGATATCCGGCGCACCGGTAGGGACGCCCGATGTCGGGCCGCTTCCAGCGCAGGACAAACAGGCCGACTACAGTCATCGTGTACGAGAGCACCATGCCGAACATCACGTAGGTGTAGAGCTGATCATAGCGGCCGCTCACGGTAAGAATCGCGCCCCAGATACCTTGCCCGATCAGGCTGAACGCCGGCGTGCGCCATTTGGGATGAATCTCTGCCATTTTCTGGAAGAAGGCGCCGTCCCGTGCCATGGCGTAATAAACGCGCGCGCCGCTCATGGTGCAACTCGCCATCGCGCCGAAGCAGGAAATCGCAATCAGGGCCGAAAGCCACAGCGCGGCAGCGGGAGAAAAAAGAGCCGTGGCGGCAGCGTGTGCGATGGTTTCGTGTTTCGCGATCTCGCCGAGGGGCAGGGCGTACACGTAGGTCATGTTCATGGCGATATAAATGACGCCGACCACCACCACGCCCAGAACCATCGCCAGCGGAACATTGCGGCGCGGCTCTTTCACTTCGCCGGCCACCCACGTGATGTAGACCCATCCGTCGTAGGCCCAGAAAACTGCGATCAAAGCGACGCCGAACGCTGAAATCAGTTGTCCAGAACTCAGGCCCAGAGTCAGGCTTTGTCCCGGAGCCGCGGAAAAGTGATGCCAGTCGCCTTTACCGATTGCGAACCCCAAGATTACGAAAGCGGCCATGGCCGCGAACTTCGCCCAGGTGGCAAGGTTTTGTAAAATTGTGCCCCATCGCAGTCCGACTACGTTGATCCAGGTCACGGCAATGATCGAAATCAGGGCCACCACGTGTGCCCGCGTAAGAACGATGCCTGCCGCCGAAAAGACCACGTGCTCCTGCGAAATAAAGGGAACGATCCCGCCCAGATACGCCGCCGAAGCCACCGAGAGGGCGGCAATGGTTCCTCCGTTGGCCACGCTGAACAGCATCCAGCCATAGAGAAATGCGGGGAGATCGCCGTACGCTTCACGCAGGTAAACGTACTGTCCGCCGGAATCGGGGAACATCGAACCCAGTTCGGCAAAAGCGACGCAGGCACACAGCGAGATCACGCCGCCCAGGACCCAGACGAGCAGAAACAGCAACGGGTGCGGCAAGGGGCCGGCGATATCTTTTGCGGTCAGGAAAATGGAAGAGCCGATGATGCCGCCTGCCAGCAACAGTACCGAGTCCAGCAACGACAGGCCGCGAACCAGCGTGGGTTGGGCTTCTGAGGATTTGCCTGCGGCTGCGGGAGAGGCAATCGAGGGTTCCATTATTTATCCCATCCCCAGTTCGTCGGGAGATTCGAGCGGGGTCCCGCAGCGACGACAGATCACGGCGGAGCAGTCGCCGCACGTCAGCGGGTCGGAGACTTCCTGACTGCACCGCGGGCAGTAAAGTGGCTCGGGGTCAGGCTCCGGCTGCGGAGTTGAGCTCATGAGGACGGCAAATGTAGCATATATTCTTAAGTTTCTAGTTTCTAGTTTCCAGTTTCCAGTTTCTAGTTCTTTTGGTTTTGAAACCGGAAACTAGAAACTGGAAACTGCACGAAGGAGAACCATCTGCCTGACAAATCTCCCACTCCCGATGAGAAGCTGCAAGCTGGAATTCAACCGCTGGGCGCAGGCCGGCGAAGGCGGAGAAGATGCAGAACCATCATCTCGACATCACGGAGAAGACCCTGCGCCTGATGGATCTTCGGCCCGGCGAGCGTGTGCTTGATCTCGGTTGCGGATCGGGGTGGGCTACCCGGCTGCTCTCACGCCTGGTAGGCGACGGGCCCGAGGGGTTTGGCCAGGTTGTGGGTCTCGACGTTTCCGACGAAATGGTGCGGCAGGCTCGTGCAGCTTCCAAAGACTTCGAAAATATTCTGTACGTGTGGGGGTCGGCGCAGCAGATTCCGTGGGAGGAGAATTTTTTCGACAAAGTACTGTCGGTGGAATCGTTCTATTACTATGCCGACCAGGACCGGGCCCTGTCCGAGCTTTTTCGCGTGATGGCGCCGCACGGGCGCTTGTTCATCCTGATCAATTTATACCGTGACAATCCCTACTCGCTGCAATGGGTGGACAAGCTGAAAGTCCCCGTGCATGTGCGTTCTGAAGCGGAGTATGTCGAGCTCTTACAAAAGCATGCTTTCGAGAAAGTTGAGGCCCGGCGCATTCCGGACGATACGCCCACGCCGGATGACTATCAGACAAAGTCCTTCAACAGCCTCGCTGATCTGCGTGCGTTCAAGAAAATGGGGGCGCTGTTGCTGATGGCGTCGAAGCCGGACCTACGGACCCCAGCACCTGGTTACGCGATCTACTAAGCCCAGTCGAGGGTGGGCGCCCCACACTTCACGACGCTACTTCACAAGCCGGTTGTACTTTTTCATCACTTCGCGTAACCGGTCGTGGGGCAGGCCTATCACCTCAAAGTCGTTAATTCCCTTCATCGTCTTGGCCGCGACCATGGCGTTGACGATCGCTTCTTCAGTGGCCTGGACGGTGGCCAGAAAGATAGGATTCAGACGCTGGTTGGGAAGCATGGTGAGCTGGCGCACCCCTTTTGATCCGGCAGCACCGGGATTTGCGGTTGAGAAAGCGATGAAAATGTCTCCCGAGCCGTCGGAGGCGAAGCTTCCATCCCTGCCTAGTCCCAGCGAGACCCGGCGGGCCACTCGTTTCAATTGGGTGGGAATCAACGGCGCGTCGGTCGCTACCACCACGATGATGGATCCCAATTCGTCCTCGCGGACGGTGTGATCGCCGATCTCGCGCCCCACCGGTACTCCCGCAATGCGTAACTGGCTGCGAAGTCCGTAATTGCACTGCACCAGGACTCCAACCGTATACCCGCCGTATTTGGCATCGAGCACGCGCGAGGACGTCCCGATTCCGCCCTTGAATTCATTGCAGATCGTGCCAGTGCCGCCGCCCACGCTGCCCTCTTCCACCGGGCCTCCCTTGGCGGTGTCCAGAGCATGGAAAGCGTGTTCCGCCTTCACGTGAAATCCGTTCATGTCATTCAAGTCGTCATCCGAGGTTTCGGCCACCACCGGCAGTGACCACGAATATCCTTGATCGTCCGGCGGGGCGCGCTTTATGCGCCATGCCACGACTGCGTCCCGCACCACGCCCACGCTGTGGGTGTTGGTAATCATGATCGGGCCTTCGAGGAAGCCGGAATCGTCGAGCCAGGTGGTACCGGTCATTTCGCCGTTGCCGTTGAGGGTGAACCAGCCAGCGAATACTGCGTCCAGGGAATTCTTGCCGCGGGGAAGAACGGCAGTCACACCAGTGCGCACCGGGCCGACGCCGACTTTCAGAGCCCCACTGCCGGAAATCAGCGTAGTGTGGCCAACCTCGACACCTTTTACGTCGGTGATGGCGTTCAAGGGGCCCGGGTTGCCGTCGAACGGGACGCCCAGGTCTCGGGCGCGCGGCTCAGTCTGGGCCGTGGCAGTCGGAAGAAGAAACGAAAAAACCAGGGCAGGGAGCAATGCTCTGCCTGCTTTCAGCATCAAAGTCCTCCATGGTAAGTTTGGCAGTATAAGGTATCTCAAGTTCGGGATCGCAAGGGCTTAGAATTCCGTGAGGCGGAGGGTGGAATGGAAAACTGGAAGGTGGCACTGGTGAGTGGTGCGGCGGGCATAGGCACGGCGTTGTTTCTGAAGAAAAAATGGACCGCCGGCGTGATCCTGGCCGGTGTCGGCATAGCCACGATTGCGTCGGAGTATCCGGAAAAGTTCGCCGAAGTGCGTGATCGGCTGCCCGACTTTATCGAGCGCGGCAACAATTTCCTTGCAGTCGCAAGCCGGGTGGGAGACCGGTTGGCGGATGCGGCCGAGAGCCGGGGGACGTGGTACGAGTCGCTACTGAGTAGTAGTTAATTTAGCGGGCGAGCAGCCGAGGGCGGACACCCTCGGGACGCCGGCGCTATTTCTTAATCACTCGATACCCAGAGTCTTGCGGGCGTCGGGGCTGAGCCGCTCCGGGGTCCAGGGCGGAGTCCAGACCACGTTCACCGTGGCGTTGCGCACGCCGGGCATCTGTTCCACTCGGGCCTTGACCTGTTCTCCGATTTGGACATGCGAGGGGCAGCCTTGAGCGGTCAGGGTCATATCCACCGTGACGTCCTGTTTCTCCTCTGGCGCGGGATCAAAACGGACGCCGTAAATCAGACCCAGATCCACGATGTTGACCGGAATCTCCGGGTCGTAACACTGCTTCAACGCGCTTAAGACTTCGTCCTCGGTGAGAGTAGCCATCGGGTTCTCCTCAGATCGGGCACTCCCGGGGCGGGTGGAGTGTTCGCAGGGATAGTTTACACGTCCGACTGGCGTTGGTGTTCAGGTAGAGCCTATGACTTCCGAAGCCAAACAGAAAATCCAGTTGGTGCTGGTGATCGTGATCGCGGTGGCCGCGATTCGGGCTGGGTATGTTGTGTATGAGCGACACGCAGAGCGAGTTGAGCAAGCGAGCAAGCAGGCGCCGCCGCTAAATCCTGATTACTATGTTGTTCCCAAGAAGCTCTATCCTTACGATCTGAAGTCGGCGAAACAACTCACCCAGCAGCCGGTGTGGGTTAAAGAAGGCTACCGCTTTACCTACTACCCCTACGATCGCGCGACCCGCCGCACGGATTTTTCACACGAGGCTGGCCTGCTGCTGCCCATCCAAAAGCTGGACATCAAGGACGTGGTCTCCGACACCACGCCTGCGCATCAACGCCAGGTGATGGCGGTGTTCGAACAAGAAGGAAAGACTTTCGCTGTCCCCATCGGATCACAAAGCAGCGATACTTATCAGATCTACTCCGACGAAATGTTTTTCGTCCAGGACCCTCGCGAGCTATACAAGCACTGGTCGGCGGATGTCTGGGAATCCATCGAGCAACACCAGATCAAGCCGGGGATGAATGAGTTCCAGGCGTACTTCTCGATTGGGATGGGAGTGCCAGACCGCTCGAGCGATCCGGCGGTGAAGACCGTGCACTATCCCAACGGAGGCAAGCCGGTGACGATTACGTTTCGGAATGGCAAGGCGGCGGAGATCTCGGGAGGGTAGACCGCTAGCCGAGCTTCGCTCGGCCGGACAGCCGAGGGCGGCTGTCCCCACGTGGTTCGTAGTACCTCACTTCACTACTGGCGATTTCTCCGTTGCCGGCGCCTGGTCATCGGCGTGGATCTGATTGTCTTCGTCGGCGTAGAAGGAGCGGTGCTCGGCGTCGAGTTGCTTCGGAGTCAGAGTGAGGTCGAAGCCGTCTTTGTTGGTACGAAACCCCACCGAATAGTCGCCTCGATCCGGATTCACCATGCGTTTGGTGAATGATCCGGTATGGACGAGGTCTGCGAGGGAGGCAGCATACTTGTTGTTCTTCTTGTAGTAGATCTTCTGGGCGCGCAGCACGGTGCGCATGTAGCCCAGGGCAGCGGCTTCCGAGTCCGATTTTGCGGGATCGCCCTTGAACTTGGGCTGGTATGGAGTTTGCGCGGCGGCTGCCAGACCGAGAACAAGCACCATCGCTGAAGCCCACCGAATACGTCGTTTCACTGGTCTACCTCGTTGTTTACCCGTCAGTTTTTGGATGCTTGCCACGTTACCGGCGTAATCGCCATACGACACTCGAATGTTCTCATCGCCCGCAAATGTAGTTATGCTGAACCCAGCTTCTAGATTACACAGGAAACCCTATCAAACAGGAAACCCTATGAAGGCTGCAACCGCCATGAAGGCTTCACCCGCAAAGAAACCGGCTATCCGCCTTGCGGTAGTGGAGAGCGATCCACTTCGTTTTGTTGGATTTCGCGCCCTGTTTGACTCGGAGACGGACTTCGAACTGATTGCCGCCTCTCTGCCCGACATCGGAAGCCTGCCCAATATTGACCTGGTATTGCTGGGGAACCGCAACGGTCAGAACCTCTTCGACCTGATGGCCAGCCTGAAGGCCAGCCGTCCTGACCTGCGCATCATTGTGACAGGTTCGGGCATGGACGAGGAAACCATCTTGAAAGCTATTGCTTCCGGGGCCAAGGGCTATGTGGACGAAGCCGCATCGCCAGCCGAGTTTGTGCAGGCCATCCGGATCGTGAACCAGGGGTCGGTGTGGGCGCCGCGGCGCGTGCTCTCCCTGTTCATCGAGCGCGTGAGTTCTGCTCCTGGCCGCATCTTTCCCGCGGGCCGCGTGACCTTTACCGACCGCGAGAAGGAAGTGCTGGAGATGCTGGTCGCGGGCCGCTCCAACAAAGAAATCGGATCCGCTCTGGGGATCGAGGAACGCACCGTCAAGGCGCACGTCGCCAAATTGATGCGCAAGGTTGGAGTCCAGAACCGGATTGCGCTTTCGGTTCACGCCATTACGCATTCGCTAGTTACAGCGAAGTAGGCGCCTACAAAACGCAAGGTCCCTCCACTCGCTGGCTGCGCTCGCTTCGGTCGGGATGACAGGTCTCAGGTTGGACTCGAGCCTGGGCGCGCTTACTTTAGGACAATGACTTAGGTAATCTTGTCGGTTTACCGGGCGCCCCGCATACTCAGTTCACCTACCACAGAACCTGGGAGACGGGGTTGGAAGCGGAGATTTAGGGTCACCGCTGCTAGCCCCGATTTTTTTGCCCTGCCCACTTCCGTTCCGGCCACCCTTCGCTTCATTCTCAACAAAATCCGTTAGAATCAATGTCATTGAGTTTCAAATAACCCAATCAAGCTCCGGAAAGTCAGGAAGAAATGAAAAAATTGCTGCTTCTGTGTGTAGTGCTGTGTCTCACTGTTTCGACCTTCGCCAAAGATGATGACGATGATGACAAGAACAAAGCCGAAGACCGCGTCAAGGCGGCCAGCACGGTGCTGGAAGAGATCGAATCCGCGCCTGACCAGGGCATTCCGGAAGAGGTGCTGGGATCGGCGCAATGCGTGGCTGTCGTGCCCACCATGCTTAAAGGTGGATTCATCGTCGGCGCCCGTTTCGGACGCGGCGTTGCCAGCTGCCGTACCGAAAAAGGCTGGAGCGCTCCCGCGTTCTTCACCATCAAGGGTGGCAGCTTTGGTCTGCAGATTGGCGCCCAGGCGGTGGATTTGGTCATGCTGATCATGAATGATAACGGCATGAAGAATCTGCTGAGCAGCCAGTTCAAACTGGGAGCTGACGCCAGCGTCGCGGCCGGGCCCGTGGGACGCCATGCCGCCGCTGATACCGACTGGAAGCTGAAGGCGCAGGTGCTCAGCTATTCGCGGGCCCGCGGGCTGTTCGCCGGACTGGAATTGAGCGGCGCCGCCATCAGCCAGGACAAGGACGCCACGCGCCAGTTCTATGGCCGCATGGTGCCCTTCCGGACTTCGCTGAAGGGCACGATTGAAGCCCCGCCCAATGCGTATCCGTTCCTGAACACGCTGGCCAAGTGGGCCAAGACAGCAGCCGCAAAATAGGTTTTATGTAGGCGCGAGCGCCCACGCTCGTGCGGCAGCGCCACGAAAGCTGCTGCACGAGCGAGGGCGCTCGCGCCTACACGAGCGCTTGCGTTTGACATCCCACTTGCCCCTTGTTACCGTCACCCAGCCTTCCCTTAATGCGTCAGCGACTCGAGTACGCGCTTGCGTGGCCGTTTATCAAAACTCTGAGTCTGCTGCCTCGCCCCCTCTCGCGGGCGGCTGCGATTTCGCTGGCCTGGATGATTTACCTGGTGCACGCTCGTCTGCGCCACGTCGGCATGCGCAATCTGGCGATGGCTCTGCCGGAGAAAAAACGCAGCGAGCATGCCCGCATCCTGCGCGGCGAATTTACCTCCCTCGGCCGGCAGCTGGCTGAGGTCTGTCAGTTTCCCCGCTACACCAAGGAAAACGTAAACCGGGTCGTGATCTACGACGGCTTTGAAAACTACGAACGCGCCGTCGCCCGGGGCAAGGGTGTGCTGTTTCTTACCGCTCACTTTGGTGGATGGGAGCTTTCCGCGTTTGTTCATTCGCTGCATGGCCACCCCATGCACGTGGTGGTGCGAAACCTGGACAACGTTTATCTGAACCGGTTGATCGAGCGCTATCGCTCCATGCATGGCAACACCACAGTCAGCAAAGATAATTTCGTGCGCGGGCTCTTGGAGGCGATGAAGGCGGGGGAAGTCGTCGGTCTGCTCATGGACACCAACATGACCCCGCCACAGGGAGTGTTCGTTGAATTTCTTTGGAATTCCGGCATGCACGGCCAGCGGACTGGCCAGAATTGCCCTGCGGACTGATGCTGCTGTAGTCCCCGGCTTCACCATCTGGGACCCTGTCCTGCGAAAATATCGCCTGCGGTTTGATCCCGCCGTCAACCTGGTGCGCACCGGGGACGACGAGAAAGATATCGTCACCAATACCCAGTTGTTTACGAAAATCACCGAGGACTATGTGCGCCGCTATCCCGACCAGTGGTTATGGGTACATCGGCGCTGGAAGACAAGGCCGGCGGGGGAGCCGGGGTTGTACTGAGAAGAAGCTCTTAGCCTTTAGCTTCTTAGCGAGATCGCTGGTACCGGGAGTTGGTGGCTAAAAGCTAAGAGCTAATGGCTAAAAGCTGTTTTTCAAAACCAATCACTCCGATATGCAATCCACCAGCTGGCATACGCAACGGGGATGGTTGCGGCCACGGCCCACCAGATGGGCAGGACGAAATCTGCGATCAGCCCGAGGACTGTGAAGCTGATCCAGAAGACTTTCTTCTCCATCTCAATATTCTAGACCTGCGTCAGCTTTTCTTTCCCTGCCTAAACGTATACAAAGGTGCAATGAAGCGGTCACTCCTTTCGGTTGCCCAATCGCTACAGGCTCATTTGGTAGGAGATGGTGCAGTCGAAGTGAGCGGCATCGCCAGTATTGCGCTGGCGACCTCCAAAGACCTGGTGTTTGTCGAAGACGAAAAGAGCCTGCTCGTGGCGCTGGCGTCGCCGGCTGCCGCGGTCATTGTGGGCGAGTTTCCCAAAGCGAAGTCATCGAAGGGAAAGGCTGGCTCTAAACCGCTGCTGATTGCGAAGAATCCGCGGTTGGCATTCGCGCGGGCGGCCCGGCTTCTGTATGCGACGCCGGACCGGCAGCCTGGAACGCATCCTAGTGCGGTGGTGCACGCTTCGGCTCGGCTTGGCGGGGACGTCGGGTTGGCGGAGCGAGTTGTCGTCGGTGAGAAGGCGGAGATTGGTAACAGGACATGGATCGGCGCCGGAGCAGTCATCGGGGCAGGCGTTTCTATCGGGACCGATTGCGAGATTTATCCCAATGTGACGATTTACTCAGGCGCACAACTCGGCGATCGTGTGACCGTCCATGCCGGAGCGGTGTTGGGCAGCGATGGCTTCGGTTACGTGCGCGACGCTGCGAACGGACACTACGAAAAGTTTCCCCAGGTCGGGCGGCTCGAAGTTGGAGATGACGTGGAGATCGGAGCCAACTCGACCATTGATCGGGGAGCGCTTGAAGTCACGCGCATCGGGCGCGGCGCAAAGATCGATAACCTGGTCCACATCGGGCACAACTGCCAGATTGGAGAGGACGTCGTCATTGCCGCGCAAACCGGGCTCTCGGGCAGCATCGTGATCGAGAAGAATGTTGTACTCGGCGGCCAGGTTGGAATCGGCGAACACGCGCGCATTGGAGAAGGCGTGATGCTGGGCGGGCAAGGTGGTGTGCTGCCCAACAAAGTGCTGCGCGGCAACGGCGTGGCATTCTGGGGAACGCCGGCGCGCCCACTGCGCGAGTATTTGAAGCAACTGGCGGCGTTGGCGCGGCTAGCAAGGAAATAGTCGTTGGTCATTGGTCGTTGGTCGTCAGCAAATCCATGACGACTGTAGTGTCGGTCAAAGACCAACGACCAACGACCAACGACTGCCTTATGGCTCTTATCGTTATTGGCGGACACTCGCGCAACGTCGGCAAGACCAGTGTGGTTGCCGGGTTGATTGCCGCCTTGCCGGAATTCAACTGGACAGCGCTGAAAATTACGCAGTACGGACACGGCGTCTGTTCTATGGATGGAGAGCCCTGTCACTGCGCGACCGACGATCACAGTTGGGCAATATCCGAAGAGCTGGATCGTTCTGGGGAGTCCGACACCTCGCGCTTTCTGACTGCGGGGGCGGTCCGGGCCTGGTGGGTGCGGACGGAGCAAGGACGTCTGGCGGAGGCCATGCCGGCGGTTCGCGGTAAGCTGGCCGAGTCCGAGAATGCGATTCTCGAGTCGAACAGCGTTCTCAAGTTTCTGCGACCCGATCTCTATCTCACTGTGCTTGATCCAGACGTTGCAGACTTCAAAAAATCGGCACAGGAGTTTCTCGATCGGGCCGACGCGGTGATCCTGCACCAGAGCGAAACGACGGACGCGGCGTGGCGGCAGATTTCGCTAAAGCCGGTCGCTCGACGCCCCATGTTTCGTATTTCTCCGCCGCTCTACGTCACGCCTCAGATCATCGAATTTGTAAGGCTCAAGCTAACCACGGAGGACACCGAGGACACGGAGAAAAGCTGAACGATTTTCCTCTGTGTCCTCGGTGTCCTCTGTGGTTAGCTTGTCAGCATGACAGCTCCCATCAAACCTGTGGTTTCTCTTGAAGTACTGAATCAGATTGATATTCGCGTGGGCACGATCGTCTCAATCGCGGATGTTCCGAACTCCGACAAACTGCTCCAATTGCGCGTGAACTTTGGCGATCACGAACGCACGATTGTCGCGGGCATGAAGACCGAGCGAGCCAATCCGCAAGAGATTGTCGGCAAGCAGGCGCTGTTCGTGGTCAATCTGGAGCCGCGCAAGATGCGAGGCGTCCTCTCGGAAGGGATGCTGTTCGATATCGGCTATGCCGACGGCGTGCGTCCGGTGCTGGCGATGCCGGAAAATCCGGTGCCGGATGGGACCCGCGCCGGTTAGGATTTGCGCACGTGCGCCAACTCCCACACCTTGGCATATTTCCACGAAACGTAAACTGCGTGGTAGAGGTGCAGCAGAAGGCCCTTTCGTCCGTCAACAAAGCCGAGACGGAAAAAATAGTTATAGACGAAGGTCACGAGCGGCCGTACTGCGATATTGATGACGCTGAATCCGGTGCGTCCCTCGGCGACCGCCATTTCCGCGCCCAGCGAGGAGTAGCGATTCATGTGCTCGATGTAGTCCGAGAGCGTGGGATAGCAGTGGTGCAGGATCGCGCCGTGCTTGAGCCTGGCGGTCGGGCCATTGACGATCAGGGTCTCGTGCACCGCACGATCCTCGAAGCGGCCTCGACCACGACGAAAGAGGCGCAGCTTCGGGTCCGGCCAGAAGCCTCCGTGTTTGATCCATTGCCCGAGGAACTCGTTTTTGCGCGGGATCCAGTAACCGCTCAACCCTTGCGCGGCGGCTCGTTTCCCAGTTACTTCCTCAGGCGCCATGACCATTTCTATTGTGTCCAATGAGTCTTCCCGGGAACGAGTCCCGAGGCTTGCCAGTTCAGCATCCCCTGCTCCCTTGATGCCTGACGTAAGGAAGATAATCACTTTACTCGCGGTGGCGTCCAATTCTTCATCCGCATCGAGGCTCAAAATCCACTCTCCAACTGCCTTCTCGATTGCGGAGTTCTTCTGTGCGGAATAGCCCTTCCAGGGTTCAACGAAGACCTTTGCACCAAACGATTTCGCGATCTCCACCGTGCCGTCGGTCGAACCCGAATCCACCACGATGACTTCGCCCTGCCCGTTACGCACCAGGGCCTTCACGCTTTCGAGCGTGCGCGCGAGGTTGGATTCCTCGTTGTGCGTGATCAGGACGATGGAGAGTTGCACGGGGAGAGAATAAACCGGGAAGCATGGGCAGCGGAATGCCCGCAGCGATGCCCGGCAGGAACCACGTAAGCTCGGACGCCCTCGTCCGGCCAGGCGAGCGAAACTCGCCTGGAAATAGCGGAGCGTGGCTCCGCTGGGCAGGTGAGGACACCTGCCCCTACGTGAACATTGCCGATTACTGCGGTGGCGGTGCGCTCTGCTGCGGCATCACCGAGCCGGGCACATCAGCCCGAGGAGCTACGAAAGGAATGCTCGGCATGTGCGTGACTTCGCCGCGTTCGGCGTCGTTGACCTGTATTCCGGCGTGATCGAGCAAAAGGCCGGTCGCGCGATCCAGTTCAACCTGGGCTTTCTCGTAAGCCGCCATGGCAGACACCAGTGTTGATTCAGCTTGTGCCAGGGCGCTCTGATTTTGCAGGACCAGAGTCGTCGTGGAGGCACCCAGAGCGTATTTCTTCTGCTCTGCATCGAGCGATTGGTGGCCCAGATCAACCGCGGCCTGGGCGGAAGCCACGCTGGCACGGTTCTGGGTCACTGCGAACTGTGCGTTGCGTACTTCAATGCGGACCTGATTTTCCAGCTGCTGCACCCGCATCTGGGACTGGCGATATTCCAGTTCCGAACGGATCTGCGTCGCCTGAGCCACCCGGTTGCGGAGAGGAATGGTCAAGCTCAAGCCCACGCCCTTGTCCGGAGCGCTGGAATCCACCAACTGTCCCAAAGAATTGCTGTAGCTTACCGGGCCGCCACCGCGGAAGGGCGGCGCGGCGTTGGCGGGATTAAAGCAGGCTTCGAACGCGCCGCCGCCGCCCGGCGGGCAATTGGGCAGCGCCACGTTTCCGCCGAGCCCCGATCCCCCGTAGTACGCATAAAGATCAAGAGTCGGCAACAGCGCGTTGCGGACGGCCTTATTGCTGATTTCGTTGTTGGTCAAGCTGATGCGCGCCTCTGCCAGTTCGGCGCGATGGCTGAGGGCGTCGTTTACCAAATCCTGAGTCGGAATCACCGACTCGGTCGCCGGCAGTTGCATGGTAGAGGTGGGAATGACTTCCGCATCCGCCAGCCGGGGATCAACTAGGGTTCGGCTGAGAGCGTTCTTCATCAGCAACTGCTGCAATTGCAGATTGGTTTGGGCCACGGTCAGCGCTTGCTGATCAGTCGCCACGGTGCTCTGCGCCCGCACTACTTCAATGGGCGCCAGGGTTCCGATTTGAACCTGCTTCTGAGTGTCGGAAAGGGTCTTCTGCGCAAACGTCAACGACTCGTTTTGGACCCTCACATTCTCGTAGGCGAACACCAGGTCCCAATAGATGTTTTCGATCTGATCCACGGTGGTGATGACTTGCAGCCGGAACGCGATGTCGGAGATCTCGCGGTTATTTTTGGCAATCCGAATAAATCGCGTGTTGGGCGCGAAGCCGAAACCTTGCAGCAGGTGTTGGGTGAGCCTGAAATTCAAACCGGAGGTGATCGTGGGGCTATAAGTCGCGGTTGGGTTATCCGTGGTGGTGTGGGTGTTAGTGAATCCTACTGAAAAGTTCGTGCCCGTCTTAAAACCTTGCAGGTAGCTGAAGTTCGCCGTCCCAGTATTCTGATTGGACACCGGGATGGGGCTGAAAATGCTCGACGACTGGGTGTACAGCCGATCCATTTGCAGCGTGCCGGTGAGCACAGGATCGAAGCTGGTGATGGCGGGACCGCTGCCCAGCGTGGAGTTAACCAATCCGCCGGTGCCGGTTCCTGCGCCGCCCGAGCCAGCACTGGTGCCTCCGGTGCCGGATCCGACCGATCCACTAAGGCCGCCCGTGCCTCCACCGGGCGTGCCCGAGACGGTGCCGCTGTTGACGCCGAGCGTGCTTCCGCCGGCCGTGGCGCGGAGAATGTCGGTATCGGCGATGTTCAGGTTGTAGCGCTGGATCGCGATGTCCAGGTTGTTCTCCATGGCCAGGGCCACGGCGTCATTCATTGACAAATAGAGCTTTCCGTCGCGCAGCAACTGCTCAAGCCGGGGTGTGTTGCTCAGGTCTGGCGCAGGCATGTACTGTGGCCGGTAAGGCGCGATCGGGTTGGGGAAGTGCGAGCGCGCCTTGGTGTAGTTCTCCACCGTGAAACGCTGGGGTTTTGGACCCTCAGGCGCCGATTGATCGGGCTGGACCGCGGTTTGGGACCAGGCGGTGGCGGTCATGGTACCGGCCAGGACGACCGCAAGAGTCCGCCGGAGGGCACATTGCAATGCAGACAAAAACATTCGATTCTCTCCCTGCAAAAGCTGATGATGAAGAGCGCTAAGGCTTCTGGAAATCAAGCGATGGTACGCAAAACACGGGCGCCAGGTTTCATTTTTGTGCTCACCGGCGCTATTTCTGCTTCTCGTCCCTGGGCGCGATTTGAATGAAATAGTATAGCTGACGCGTTTATCCAATTTTGAGACGGCAACGGGGTGCGCCCGGTAAAGCTTTGTAAAGATTGACCACAGGTTTGGATGACGATCGCGCCCGATACGACTCCAAACAAATCATCATGCGCAATCTCAAATTGGTCCTGTCCTACGATGGCACTGAGTTCTTTGGGTGGCAGGTCCAGCCTGAGGCGGCTACCGTACAGGGCGCATTGGCCCTGGCCATTGAACGGGTGACCGGCGAGAAAGTCCTGCCTCAGGGCTCGGGGCGTACCGATGCTGGAGTACACGCCCTCGGCCAGGTTGCAACTTTTGTCACTCAATCGCCCATCCCGCCGGAAAACCTGGTCATTGCCCTGAACGATATTCTGCCTGCCGCGATCCGGGTGTTGGAAGCAGCCGAGGTGCCTGCCGGATTTCACGCCCGGAAGTCAGCCCGGGCCAAGACTTATCGGTACCGGATGTATCGCGGTGCGATCTGTCCGCCTTTTCTCGCCCGCTATGTATGGCATTATCCCTATCCATTGGACGAAGATGAGATGCAAGAGGTAGCTGGATTAGTCGTCGGCGAGCACGATTTCACTTCGTTTGCTGCAGTGGATCCGGAGCGGGGACGGGAAGAGACGTCGAATGTCCGGCATATTTTCAGTTCGGGCTGGGGGCGGCAAGGCGATGAACTTGTCTACACAGTCCGGGGAAACGGATTCTTGCACCACATGGTGCGAAATCTGGTAGGAACTTTTCTGCTGGCAGGAAAGAGGACGATGAAGCCGTCCGACTTGAAGTCGATTCTGGAAGCGCGCTCAAGGTCTGCGGCGGGAGCCACAGCGCCCGCAAGCGGGCTGTGCCTGATAGACGTAGAGTACTAAGTGCATGTGTGGGGCGGGCGCCCCCGCCCGCTGCTTTCGTTGTTGTTTTTCCATGGCAACTGATCTAAAAATCGCCCTTCGCAAGATCGCGTCGATCAATCCCGCGTCGGGCGAAGCTCTGCGCCAATTCGAATGCGCATCGGAAGTGGAGATCCATGCTGCGGTTTCGCGCGCAGGTTCGGCGCAACCATCATGGGCTGCTCTGGGTGTGAGGAAGCGAATCGCGATCTTGCGCAACTTCCAACGCCTTCTGCACCGGCGAAAATCCGAAGTGGCGCAGTTAGTAACCCGCGAAGCCGGAAAACCCTATGTCGAAGCGCTGCTCACAGAAGTGATGGTAGTGCTCGATGCCGCGCGTTTCCTCATCGATCACGCATATCGCCTGCTGCAGGACGAACCCGTCCCCCACGGCAGTCTCGCGATGAAGACCAAGTCGGGCCGCCTGGTCCGCGAACCATATGGCGTGATTGGCATCATCTCGCCCTGGAACTATCCCTTTTCAATTCCGGCCACGGAGAGCCTGGCCGCGCTGGTCGCAGGAAACGCGGTAGTCGTGAAGCCCTCTGAGTTCACCTCGCTCACCGCACTTGAACTGGCGTCGCTGCTGCACCAAGCTGGCGTGCCTAAGGAAATTTTTCAAGTGATGGTCGGCGATGGCGCGACCGGAGCCGCTCTGATCAACGGTGCCATCGACAAATTGGTCTTTACCGGAAGTGTTCCCACTGGCAAGCAGATCGCCCAGAACGCAGCAGCACGCTTGCTGCCGGTAGTTTTGGAACTTGGCGGCAAGGACCCAATGCTGGTGCTCGACGATGCCGACATCGAAATCGCCTCTCGAGGCGCGGTCTGGGGCGCATTCGTCAATGCCGGACAGGCGTGTCTCTCGGTCGAGCGATGTTATGTGCATCGCAGCTTGTATGGGCCGTTTCTCGAGGCCTGCGTGCGGCAAGCCGAGCAATTGCGAGTGGGCAACGGCATGGATCCCGAGATCGAAGTCGGCCCGCTGATCCACCAACGCCAGTTGCGGAATGTGGAATCGCAGGTAGAAGATGCACGGGGGCAGGGAGCGCGCTTGCTGGTGGGTGGAAAACGCCTGCCGGAAATCGGAGCTAACTACTATGCGCCGACCATACTGGCGGACGTAACCCACGAGATGCGCATCATGCGCGAAGAGACATTTGGTCCAGTTCTGCCGGTGATGGCGTTCGACAGTGACGACGAGGCGGTCCGCTTGGCCAACGATTCGGATTACGGCTTGGCCGCCAGTGTGTGGACACGCGATTCTGCCCGTGGGAACGCGCTAGCCCGGCGCATTCAGGCGGGAACGGTCATGGTGAATGACGTGGTCTCCTGCTTTGGCATCAGCGAAGCCCCCCACGGAGGCGTGAAAGCCAGTGGCATAGGGCGCTCTCACGGACGCTTTGGTCTCGAAGAAATGGTGCGGGTAAAATATCTCGATTCCGACCGGCTGCCGGGGATGGAAAAGATCTGGTGGTACGGATATGGAAACGCTTTCGCGCGCCAGATGGAAGGGCTGCTGGATTTTCAGTTTGCACGCGGATTGAGGCAGCGCGTGCGCGGTGCGGTGAGAGCCGCAGGAGCATTGAAAGGGAAGAAGCGTGGATAGCGTAGTTGCCCTTCACGATCTGTCATCCTGAGTGGAGAAACTGCTTCGCTGCGCGAAGCAGTTTCGCAGTCGAAGGACCCCTATGGTTACCACAGGCGTAGCAAGCTTGGCCGATTCCCCGAGGCATTGCCGGGCTAGAGGGTGTACGTACAGGTCACGTAAGCGGATAGGGGTCCCTCGACTTCGGCCGTTCATTCGCAAGCGAATGAACGGTCTGCGCTCGGGATGACAGAACTTTGAAATTCTGAATGAGAGAGAAACGGTCATGACTTCAAATTCTGATCCGAAACGTGACTTCCTCCGTCACACTCTGGCTACGCTCGCCTACCGCGGCGGCAACGCTGTCCGCAATGCACCGGCAGGATTTGCCGAATTTCGCGGCTGCGAGTCGGGGCGGACGGCTTCGCAAATCCTGGCGCACATCGGCGACTTGCTCGATTGGGGGCTTTCCATCGCGCAAGGCAGTCAAAGCTGGAATAACTCGGAGCCTCTGGCCTGGGACAAAGAAACCAACCGGTTTTTTGCTGCGCTCAAGAAATTCGACGACTACCTGGCTTCGGCGGAACCGCTGCAAGCGCCGGCGGAGAAGCTCTTGCAGGCGCCACTTGCCGATGCCTTGACCCACGTGGGCCAGATTGCGATGCTGCGGCGGATGGCCGGCGGGCCAGTGAAGGGTGAAAACTATTTCGTGGCTGACATCGTGACTGGTCGCGTGGGGGCGGAGCAGACCCCGCCCAAGCGGCAGTTCGATTGATGCCCGGATAGCTCCGCCGAAATGCGTTCGAGTAAAATGAATCGGTAAATCCGGCGGCCCTGGCCGCAGCGACGAGGATAGCCCTTGGCCCCTACTGAAACCGTGACTGCTCCTCCGCAGCTTCCCCATCACAAGGTGAAGATCAAGAAGCCGGGACAACGCTCCTGCAACGAAAAAGACGCCAAGGGCAAATTTTGCGGCGGACATCTGAAGCGCTGGTTCTACACCACGGATGTGGTCGAGCAGGCCTGTGGCGACGCGGCCGAAGCCTGGGGGCCAGACGCCGAGGTGTATCGCTGTGAGCATTGCAAGACCCTGTACCTGCCCACCGAGGGCGGGGTCCGCGGGCTGAATGTGGCGGGACAGGGGCAGACGTCAATCTTCGGCCTGACCGTAGCGCCGAAAAAGTAAGTTCGTGTAGGGCGGGCCGCCCTCGCCCGCCGCCTTTGAAGTAGATCTTGCTTTAATTGCCACCACCTGGCCGTGAAAGACCTCTCGAAGTTCAACTCCAGGTCAAGAGCGGCGGACGAGGGCGCCCGCCCCACACCCACAAAATCGTTTTAATCGTTGACAGCGCCGCACGCGGCATAATTCAATACGCGGGAATGGCAACCACTCCGACCGGCTCCACCTCCTCCTCGAACTTGCGGCTTCGCCGATCGCTCACCCTTTGGGACCTGATTCTTTACGGCATCATTGTCATCCAGCCGACCGCGCCCATGCCCGCTTACGGCGTATTCAGCAATGCCGGCCAGGGCCACGTGGTCACTTCGATTCTGATCGCCATGGTCGCCATGGTTTTCACCGCCATGAGCTATGGCCGCATGGCGCGGGTGTATCCCAGCGCGGGTTCGGCGTACACCTACGTCGGACGGGCGCTGCATCCTTCTCTCGGATATGTCACCGGCTGGAGCATGACGATGGATTACATGCTTAATCCCTTGATCTGCACCATCTGGTGCTCCAAGGCGATGGCCGATCTGCTGAGTGGGACGCGGTATCAGATTCCGTATCCCGGCCTGCTGTGGCCGATCATTTTTGCCGTGTTATTTACGGCGCTGAATTTGCGCGGGGTGAAAACCTCGGCCCGAATCAATTCGACTTTATGCGCCATCATGGGAGCGGTGATTCTGGCGTTTTTCTGGTACACCATCCGCTACATTTTCCATTTGCCGCAGTATCCAGAGGCTTACTTCCTGCGTCCGTTTTACAACCCGGAAACTTTTACCATCAATCGCGTCTTCCATGGTACTTCGGTGGCGGTCCTGACCTACATCGGCTTCGACGGCATTTCGACCCTTTCGGAAGAAGTGGACAATCCCAAGCGGAATATTTTTCTGGCTACGGTGCTGGTCTGCGTCATCACGGGATTCCTGGCTGCGGCTGAAGTTTACGGCGCACAACTGCTGAGCCCGCAGTATCAGTTCTCGGCCGACGAAGTGGAGAATGCATTCAGCCACGTCGCCGCAATCGCGGGCGGCACGCTTATGACGAAGGCGATCAGCATCACGCTGCTGATTGCCACCGTGGGTTCGGGCATGGGATCGCAACTCGGCGCGGCTCGACTGCTCTACGGGATGGGACGCAGCGACGCGATCCCGAAGAAATTCTTTGGCGCGATCCACCCCAGAACCCGAATTCCCGCCAACAACGTGATTTTCGTCGGCGTGATTGCATTGCTTGGGGCTTTCCTGATCACTTACGACAACGGCGCGCAGCTGCTTAACTTCGGCGCGCTGATCGCATTCATGGGCGTCAACCTGGCGGCGCTCACTCACTACTACATTCGGGGCGCGGACCGTTCCCTGGGACAACTGATTCCGCCGGTGCTGGGGTTCATCATTTGCCTGTTCATCTGGATCCATTTGTCGAACCTGGCGCTGATCACGGGATCCATCTGGATGATCGCCGGGATTGCCTACGGAGCCTGGAAGACCAGAGGCTTCCAGAGCAACCTGGTGAATTTCGATGTGCCTCCCGAAGAGGAATGAACCTACAAGTTCTTGTCATCTTGAGCGGAGGAGACGGACTCGCTTGCGAGTCCGTTTCCGGAGTCGAAAGACCTTGGGTTTGGCGACGCCGCCTTTTGCCGGCTCAGCACACGGTCCCTCGACTTCGCTCGGGATGACAGAGTGGGGGAGATCACAGCAGAGAGAGACAGAGCACTGAGACGATGAAGCCCAAGTTTTTCCCATCTCCATCTGACTGGCACGCCTGGCTGGAAGAGAACCACGAGAAGCATGAGGAATTGTGGGTCGGCTTCCACAAGGTCGGCTCGGGCAAACCCAGCATCACCTGGCCTGAAGCCGTGGATGGCGCGCTCTGCTTCGGATGGATTGACGGCGTGCGTAAGAGCCTGGGCGAAACCAGCTATGTGATTCGGTTTACTCCGCGGCGGGCGAAAAGTATCTGGAGCGCGATAAATATCAGGCGGGTGGCCGAACTCAAGTCGCTGGGCCTGATGCGGCCCAAAGGCACTCAAGCGTTTGAGCTGCGAACCGGAAAGCGTTCCGAAATCTACGCTTACGAGCAAAGGAAGGGCGTCAAGCTTAGTGGTGCTTATGAAAAGCAATTTCGTGCCAACAAGAAGGCATGGAAATTCTTCCATGCGCAGCCGCCGTGGTACCGGCGGACCGCAAGCTGGTGGGTGATTAGCGCCAAGAAGGAAGAGACCCGGCTGAAGCGGCTAACGCAGCTGATCGAAGACTCGGAGCATGAGCGAACCATACGCGAACTTCGCCGGGCGACAGGCAAGAAGTGATTTCAGGGTTTGACCTGGGGTGGAGCAGGCCTTCAGGCCTGCATTGAAGGCCCGATATCGAGCGGCTTTAGCCGCTGAGGTACTTCATGACAACTACGGAACTCTCGGCGCAGGTGGGACGAACCTGGTGGCGAATCCTCAAGAGTTTCCCATATCCCCCTGATGCTGAAGCTTGATGAGGTCCCTCAGTGGCTGAAGCCAGCCGCATAGGGTAGCGGGAATGCAGGGCTGAAAGCCCTGCTCCACCCTTGGTGGATCTTTCTTACTCTATATTCCAGCCGCTGACTTCGACAGCCGGCTGGGCCGCCCCCACTTCCTGCGCCCGATACGTTGCCGTGACTTCCCGTTTCTCGCCAGGCAGCAGCGAAATATAGTTGTCCTGCCAGATCACGGGAAGAATCTCATCTCCAGCTTTGCCCTTGTTCACTTTTAGACGAACGAAAAATGCCAGGCTCTTGCTGGGATTTTCCAGCGTGACGTATGTGGTGGCTTCGCCGCCGTGACGCTCAGTGCGGTCTGCAACTTTCAGTTTCACCTTTGGCAGCTGGGATAGGGCAGTGTAGTCGGCGTAGGAGGAAGTCGGCGTGGTATACCAGTTCGACTTCTCCCAGTCGAGTGTTTCGGGCTTCGTGGATAGCCAATAGAAATTTGAACCAACCAGCTTGCCGGAAGGGTCGTGCAGCCGAAGCACCAGGAAATATGTGGGGCTCAGGCCGTCGATGTCAGGCAGAGTCAGCAATTTGTTTGTGCTGTCGGCGGCGGCATCGAGCGAGACTTCTTTGGCGAACTTTTCGCTCATGTCGAGGTTAAGAACCTGCACGGTTAACTTCAAACCCTTAGCGTCCTCGTACTGGCCGCTGACCAGCCAGATCGAGCGGTCGTCATAACCGTAGACTGGATGCAGCGATTCCATCGCATTCTTGGCGCCGAAGTAGCCGCCGCCGGGGCGCAGATAAAAGTCATAGAGGTGCCAGATCATCGAAGGCCAGGCATTGTTGAGCATCCACTGGATCACGCCGGTGGAAGTGTACTTGTTCCGGCTGTAGGCCTCGTACATGGCGCGAATGCCTTCGTAGCTCTGAAGCTGCGCTTTGACGGCGTAGTCCTCGGCGCTGGTGGCGGGGCCGAAGCGGGCATTCAATGCGTCGGTGAAAACATGGATATCCTTAAACGCCCCGCCGCCGGCGTGATAGTTCCAGGTGTCGTCAATCGGCCAAAGGTGGTCTTTGCCGACCATGGCGCGAATGCTCTCGATCGGCGGCACGGCCGGTCCCATGCTGGTTTCGGTGTTGAAGCCGTAGGCACCGCCGCAGCCGCCCTGGTTGCACTGGCGGGATGAGTCGGTTTTGTCGGTCTGCCAGTAGGAAGGCGCGACGTATTCATACGGCCCGGTCATCTTCACGCCGCTTTCACCCGAGAACCCGGCGAGTTTTGCGGTTGCGGAAGACACCACCGGGTTGGTCCAGAGAAGCTCTTTCTCGACCTTCAAATACGTTTGCTCCACGTCGGGCGGGGGCGGGTTGTCACTGCCGTTCATCCACGCCAGCAGACTGGGATGGCCGCGCAGGCGGTAAATCTGGTCGCGCAAGGATTGTTCCGCGATGGCGAAGTCCTGCGGTTTCCAGTTCGGCCAGTGTTCCCAATGATCGCAACAGCACCAGCCGGCGATCAGCAGAATTCCGCGCTCGTCGGCGAGGTCGAAAAATTCCTTGGTTTCCAACTTGCCTTCGAGTCGGATCGTGTTCAGCCCCATGTCCTGCACGTAGCGGAACTCGTCGCGCAGACGCTGCGAGTCCTCGCGCAGCATCATGTTGGGAGACCAGCCGCCTCCCCGGATCAGAATGTTCTTGCCATTGATGGAAAACAGGCGCCGGTTGGCCGAAAGCACCTCGGACTTGACCTCGCGAATGCCGAATTTTGTCTCCGAGTGGTCAGAGACTTTGCCATCCAGATTGAATTCCAGGCTGAGGCTATAGCGCTCCGGCTTGCCCATCTGCGCCGGCCACCACAGGCGCGGGTGGTCGAGATTAAGCTGGGGAAACTGTTCGGGTGAGAAGGTCACATCCTTCGATTCGCCTGCCCCGAGCTCGACTTCCTGGGCAAATTCGGTCTTCTCGATGCGTCCTTTGAGTGTCCCTTTTACCGGGTGCTTGGCGGAGTTTTTCAGAAGCGCTGTTACGGTGAGGTGGGCCTTGTCGTTGGCCGGCGAATCTACTGTTGAAACCACGCTGGGATAGCGCACCGCAACTGGTCCGCTGGTGGTGACATCCACGTCGCGGAACAGGCCCATGTTCTTGTCCGGTGGAGCGGGGTTCCAGTCTACGAAGGTGATGGCCAGGTCAGTGTCGGTAGGGGAGAAGACTTCCACGGCTAGAACGTTCGGTTTTCCCAGAACAGCGTAGTTGGTGATGTCGAACTCGTAGGTCCGCCAGGCGCCGGCTACATCTTCAGACTTGGCGAGCTGCCTGCCGTTCAGCCAGATGTTGGCGCGGTAGTTGATGCCGCCAAAATTGAGCCAGATGGTCTTGCCCTTGAAGCTCGCGGGCAGGACAAACTCCTTGCGATACCACCAGGGCACGATGAAGGGGCTGTCGGGCTGCATGGGTATGTTGGAAAAATTCGCGCCGATGGGGTAAGTGACCCCCGGGAAAGTCCGCAGATTCGTCCCGAAAAATGGATCGGGGAACACCTTGTGCTTGACCAGTGCCGAAACCACTGTCGTGGGGACACTGACTGCATACCAATCCTTGGGCTGGAAGGCGGTGGTGGAAACGGCCTCACCTTTCGCATCCACTTTGCCGGAAGCCTGTAGCGTCCAGCCGTCCCGCAGCTGGAGGGAAGTTTCAGGATGGAGACGGGTCGCCTCCTGCGCGGAAATCAGAGCGGTAAAGGAAAATACGAAGATGCACAGCAGGCTGCTCTTGTTTCTCTTCATCAAGAGATCCTTTGGATTAATTTTCACGGGCGCGCTCCATTTATGTCGCATCTGATCGGTTGCGCCACTCGACAGCCGGAGCGCTCGAAGACGACCATAGCTTAATAACACGTAGTATTAATACGTTTCAATGGCTGATTTTCGCGATGTGATAGAGCACCTCGGTCATCGCCCGTCTCTGCCGCACCTGTGCCATGATGGGCGGGACGTTCATCCTCCATCGAGCCTGTAGTTTATAATTAAAGTTTCCGCCTCAAATTTTGGAGTGATTAGCCCATGATTCGATTTCTGCAAACCCCCGGCCCGACGAAGAAAATTATTCTCGGCGGCATGTTGCTGGTTATTTGCGCGGCCATGGTGATAACGCTCGTTCCGGGGGGCATCGGCGACAGCATTGGCTTGGGTGGACCAGGACAGGGTGTCGTGGCCAAAGTGGCCGGCGAGCCCGTCACCACCGTGGAAGTACAGCGCGAGGCCCGGCAGATGCTTCGCCAGCAATTTCCGCGGGGCGGAGCACAAACCGAGATGCTGCTCCCCTACTTTGCGGAGCGCGCCGCGCAAACCCTGATCAGCCGGAAGGCCCTGGTCGCGGAAGCTGAGCGGCTGGGCCTGCGGGTCACGGATGACGAGGCGCGGGACGAATTGCAGCACGGTATGTATTCGTCCACTTTTTTCCCCGGCGGCAAGTTTGTAGGCCAGCAACAATACGAGAACATTCTGCAGAACGCCGATCTGAGCGTGTCCACATTCGAACAGGGCTTGAAGGACCAGATTCTGCTGGATAAGCTGCGCAACCTCATTACTGGAAGCGCACTGGTCACGGACGATGACGTGCGCCGGGAATTTGCGAAGCAAAACACCAAGATCAAATTCGATTACGCCGTCCTCCGGAAAGATGATTTGCTGAAGCAGATCACTCCCAATGAAGCGGAGTTGAAGGCCTTTTACGAGCGCAACAAAGCGACTTACAACAACTCAATTCCGGAAAAGCGCAAAGTCCGGTATGTCGTGCTCGACAGCGCGAAGATCGAAGCCGGAGTCAGCGTGTCTCGCGAGGACCTGCAGGCCTACTACGACCAGCACCGCGACGACTACCGCGTACCCGAGCAAGTCAATGTGAGCCATATCCTGATCAAGACTCCGCTGCCTGGGCCGGACGGGAAAGTGGATCCCAAGGGAGTGGAAGAGGCACGCAAAAAGGCCGACGACGTCCTGAAGCAGTTGAAGGCAGGGGGGAATTTCGCCGAGCTAGCCAAGAAATACTCGGAAGACCCGGGCAGCGGCAAGAACGGTGGTTCCCTGGGTTGGATTGGCAAAGGCCGCACCGTGCCGGAATTCGAACAGACCGCGTTCTCCCTGGCGAAAGGGGAGACCAGCGGCCTGGTGCAGAGCAGCTACGGCTTCCACATCATCCGTCTCGACGATAAGCAGGCTGCGCATGTGAAGACTCTGGATGAGGTCAAGGATCCAATCGAAGGCTCCATCAGGCAACAGAAAGCTGCCCAAGCTGCGGCAAATCAGGTGAATGCGTTGCTGTCGCAGGCGCGCAGCTCGGGACTGGATAAAGCGGCCGCGGCCAAGGGTCTTAACGTCATCAGCACCGACTTTGTGAGCCGTACCGATTCCCTTCCGGGCATTGGCAGCGCGCCCCAATTCATGAGCGCGGTATTCGGCCAGGCCGAAAAGGCCCCGCCCGACCAGGTCCAGGTAGCGCAGGGCTACGCCGTGTTCGAGGTATTGGCAGTCAAGCCGGCTTCGACTCCTACGTTCGAAGAGATTCGCAGCCGGGTCGAAGAAGAGTTCAGGAACGAGCGAGTCGCTGCCCTGCTTACCCAGAAGACTCAGGAGCTGTCAGATCGCGCCAAGGCCGCGCACGACCTGAAAAAGGCTGCCAAGGAGGCGGGCGCAACCATCAAAACCAGCGACTTCGTGTTGCCGGACGGGCAGGTGCCGGACATCGGATCCATGTCGGGGGGCGCGTCGGTGGCTTTCAGTTTGAAGGTCACCGAGATCAGCGGGCCAATTACCAACGGCAACACTGGAGTCGTTTTGTCGGTCACGGAAAAGCAGGAGCCAACGCCGCAGGATTTTGAGACGAAGAAGGACCAGACCCGGGATGCGCTCATCCAGAACCAGCAGCAGGAAATGTTTGCCCTGTTCGTAAGCAATCTTCGGGCACAGATGGAAAAGGCCGGCAAAATCCAGATCAACGCGGACGAGATGAAGAACCTGACTCGCGCGCAGGCCGCCCCGGAACAGGGAGAGTAAATCGGGGTGCAGCCCACCGCATCCGCAATTGCTGTTAGCATCGTTGTAGTCCCCAGTGATGGCATTCCCCCGCGCCACCGGTATCCTGCTGCACCCGACATCATTTCCTGCGCGCGGTGGTATTGGCGATTTTGGCCCAGCCGCCTACGAATTCGCTGATTTTCTGGCGTCGGCGCGCCAGGGCTTGTGGCAGGTGCTGCCGCTCGGCCCGCCGGCTACGGGCAATTCTCCCTACTCTTCGACCTCGGCATTTGCCGGCAATCCTTTGCTCATCAGCCTGGAGCGCCTGGCTGAGCGCGGTTGGGTGGGATCGTCGCAGCTGGCCGGCCTGAAGTGCGAGGCTGACTCAGTGGACTACGAGGAAGTATTTCAACGTAAGCTGCCGCTGATCGTCGAGGCGGCCCGAAAGTTTATTCAGAACGCTCGGCGCAACCCGCGGAATCGCTTTGAAGATTTCTGCGAAGGGAACACCTGGTGGCTGGAAGATTTTGTCCTTTTCGATGCGCTGCGTGAACGCTACGACCGGAGATGCTGGAAGGAGTGGCCGAGCGCGCTGGCCCGCCGCGAAGCTTCGGCTTTGGCCTCGGCCCGACAGGAACTGGCTGCCGAGATGGATATCCGGCGCGTGATTCAGTTCTTCTTTTACGAGCAGTGGCACGCGTTGCGTCGCTACTGCGCGCAACGATCAGTCCGAGTGGTGGGCGATATCGCCATTTTCGTGGCCTACGACAGCGCGGATGTGTGGGCGCACCGCGACCTCTTCCGGCTGCGCGAAGATCTCGAGCCCGAGGCAGTTTCCGGAGTCCCGCCTGACGCCTTCAGTGCCACCGGCCAGCGCTGGGGCACTCCTCTCTATGACTGGGTGGCGATCAAGGCGCGCGGTTACGACTGGTGGATTGACCGCTTGCGCTGGGGAGCCGAGACCTGTGATTACATCCGCCTCGATCACTTTCGCGGCTTCGAACAATTCTGGGAGATTCCCGCCAACGAGCCGACCGCGGTCAACGGGCGCTGGGTGGACGGTCCGAAAGACGAGTTATTCGACAAACTTCGTGACACCCTGGGCGGGCTGCCTTTTTTCGCGGAAGATCTGGGCCATATCACGCCTGAAGTGCACGCCCTGCGTGAGCGTCACCAGATTCCCGGACTGGCAGTGCTGCAATTCGGTTTTTCCGATGCCGGCGCCCATGTTTATCTGCCGCACCGTCTCACGCCGGATCGTGTCGTGTATACCGGCACTCACGATAACGACACCACTTTGGGGTGGTGGAAATCGGGCGTCTCGGAGAGCGAGCGGCGGGCCATCCAGGCGTATGTTGGGCCGTGCGAAGACGGTATTCACTGGGCTTTTATTCGTCTGGCGCAGGAGTCGGTCGCGAGCCTGGCCGTGGTCCCGTTGCAGGATGTGCTGGGGCTGGGCAGCGAAGGCCGCCTGAACACTCCCAGCGTTACCGATGGGAACTTTCGGTGGCGTTATCAGCCGGGATCGTTGACCCGTGCGTTGGCCGAGAAGCTCGCTGTGCTTGCCGAAGTGACAGATCGCGTGCCTCCGCCCATGCCAGTGCCGCGTGACGAAGAGTTTGCCGCGTGATTGAGGTATCCTTTCGAACGGTTCCCGTTCGGGACTAACTGAGAACCGGGAACTTGAAACTGAGAGCTGGTCTCAATTCATGATCAAAGCTGTAAGAGGAACTCGCGATCTTCTTCCGCCAGAGACGGCGTTGTGGAACTTCGTCGAAGCCGCGGTGCGTGACGTTTTCCGCGCCTACAATTTTCACGAGATCCGCACCCCGATTTTCGAGTCCACCGAACTTTTTGCCCGGGGGGTAGGCGAAGAAACCGACGTGGTGGCGAAGGAGATGTACACGTGGGAAGACCGCGGACGGGCGCAAAGTGAAAAAGGCCAGTCACTGACGCTGCGCCCGGAAAACACCGCCAGCGTGGTGCGCGCCTACATCGAGCACAAACTCTGGGATCGCGGGCTGAACAAGCTCTACTACATCGGGCCGCAGTTTCGACGCGAGCGTCCGCAGAAGGGACGTTATCGCCAGTTCTATCAGATTGGGGCAGAGGTCATCGGGCCGGCCAGCGCAGGCAGCGAGTCTCCGGCGCGCGATGCGGAAGTGTTGGAGTTACTGGCGACGCTGCTCGATCGCCTTGGCATCCGAGATTGGACGCTGCAGCTGAATTCGGTTGGCTGCGCCAACGATCGCGTGGCATACAACGAAGCTTTGCGTAAGGCGCTCGAGCCCGTGGTTGGCGGCATGTGCGAGGATTGCCAGCGCCGCGCTGTTACCAATCCCTTGCGCGTGTTTGATTGCAAAGTTCCCGAGGACCAGCCCATCATCGAGAAACTGCCACGCATCAGCCAGTTTCTGGATGAGGGTTGCCGGAAGCACTTCGAAGAGGTGCAGGGGATCCTGAAAGCGGTCGGCGTGCCTTTTACGTTGGACGATCGACTTGTCCGCGGACTCGACTACTACACCCGGACGGCATTTGAATTCACCCACGGGGCTTTAGGGGCACAGAATGCGATCCTCGGAGGCGGCCGCTACGACGGGCTTTCGGAGTCGCTCGGCGGTCCCAGCGCTCCCGGAATCGGTTTTGCCATTGGCGAGGACCGGCTTGTACTCGCGTTGCAGGAATCGTCCGAGGCGGTGCAGCGCAAGCCGGATGTTTATATCGCGCCTCTGGGTGCTGGGATGGATCGCGAAGCAGCACGGTTGGCGCGCGAGTTGCGCCGTCACGATCTGGTGGTCGAACTGGGAGACGAAAACTTTCGTCTCAAGAAATCGTTCGAAACCGCGAGCAAGCTGGGTGTGCGTTACGTCCTTATTGTCGGCGAAAACGAAGTGAAATCAGGTTCGTTCGCGCTCAAGAATCTGGAAAGCGGCGAGCAGGTTTCAGTCCCGCGTGCCGAACTGGCGGCTAAGATTCAAGCGAAGTAGCGCGGCGGCTCCGTCTTCGAAGACCGGCGTCATGCTGAGCTTGCGAAGCATCTCGCGCGAAGCGGATGTGCACTTGGTCAAAGTCGTACACCTGCGCGCCAGATCCTGACTCCCTTCGGGGCTGAAGTCCTTCAGGATGACGCCGGGGTGGGGGCTTTTTGCTGACGGGAACACTATGAGAAAACCAAGTCTAAAAAATCATGCGTTCATTGCCTGCCTGCTGTGCCTCTCGGCCCTTACGTTCGCGCGAGCACAAAGCAACGCGTCGAAGCCACTCAGCCCTCTGGAGCAGGCGCTGATCGCCAATACCAAGGCCGTGCCGGAAGCTCAGAAGAGCAAGAACGTTGACTTCCTGAAGCGTACGCTAACCGACGATTTCGTCTTCGTGGGCAGCGAAGGCAAACTGCATGACAAAGAAGAGTTTGTCGAGACTGCGCGCGATGGCGAACTGAAAGATTTCTACCCTTACAATCTGCGAGTCTTGCCGGTTGACGATGAGGCGGCGATCGTCACTTACGACTGCATCATTCATATGCCTGAAGGCGATGCTCCCGGCATGGCGCCACGATATCAGCACATTTCCGATCTTTGGGTGAAGCAGGATGACCAGTGGCGGCTCAAGTTCCAGCAGGCAACCGCGGCGCGGCCGATTGACTGAGTATTCGACTTGAAAACTGCTTCCAGACCCTGCCGCACGGGCGGGACGCCCGTGTCTCCATTTATAATCCTTGATTCGACCTACAACTCCATTTTCCACTGAAGGCTACAACTTGCTCGATTTTCTTGGCGATCTACGACGTACCCATATGTGCGGCGCTCTGCGTCCGGCTGATTCCGGCAAGAAGGCTGTGCTCATGGGATGGGTAAACCGACGGCGTGACTTGGGCAACCTGATCTTTATTGATGTTCGCGACCGCAGCGGCGTTACCCAGGTGGTGTTCAACAAAGAACGCGACCCGGCTATCCACCAGAAAGCCGAAGCGCTGCGCAACGAATACGTCATCGCTGTCGTGGGCACGGCGAAGCAGCGTGTTCCCGACACGGTAAACAAGAACATTGCAACCGGCGAAGTGGAGTTGATCGCGGAAGAGTTACGCATCCTCAACGAATCGAAGCAGCCGCCCTTCCTGCCGAGCGAAACGGTGCTGCCCAACGAGGAAATGCGGCTGAAATATCGCTACATCGACCTGCGCCGTGATGCCATGCAGTACAACATCGAGCTGCGGCACAAGGTCGCGCTGGCGATTCGCGACTATCTTTCGGAGCAGGGATTTTTCGAAATTGAAACTCCGTTCATGACGCGCTCGACGCCGGAAGGCGCGCGCGACTATCTGGTGCCCAGCCGGGTGCAACCCGGCAGTTTCTACGCCCTGCCGCAGTCGCCGCAAATGTTCAAGCAGATCCTGATGATTTCGGGATTCGACAAATATTTCCAGATCGTCCGCTGCTTTCGCGACGAAGACTTGCGCGCCGACCGGCAGCCGGAGTTCACCCAGATCGATCTGGAGATGTCGTATCCCCAGCCGGAGCGGGTTTGGGAGGTAGTCGAAGGCTTCCTGACGGCTGCGTTCAAAGCCGCGGGACATGAGATCAAGACGCCGTTCCCACGCATGAGTTATGACCAGGCGATGCGTCTCTACGGTAGCGACAAGCCCGACATGCGGCTGCCCGCAATGGTGGACGTGCGCGCGGCCTTCACGCCGGAGGAGTTGGAAAAATTCGCGTCGGCATTCAAGGTCGGCCAGGATTTCACTTCGCTCCTCATCCGGATTCCGAAGGCTGGAGATATTTCTGGGACGGAGCGGCGCACCATCGGAACTTACGGAGCCTTCGCGCACGCTCAAGGGACGTCACACGTAAGTCTGATGACTGATCCCAACCGTTTTGCCCGCGATTATCCCAATTCGCTTGAGCCAATTCTGAAAGCTGCGGGCGTCGAGCCGGGAGATTTGTGGGTGCTGGTGGTGCGCAAGGCGGACTCGAAGCAGAGTGTGAACCAGTTTTTCCAGACCTGCGGCCAGCTGCGGCTAGATCTCGCGCAAAAGTACGCGGCCAAGCATGGTGCTTTTGCCAAGACCGGCGATCCGGCAAAAGACTACCGCTTCCTGTGGGTTACTGATTTCCCGATGTTCGAATGGGACCGCGAGTCCGGGCGTTGGAACGCCGCTCATCATCCCTTCACTTCGCTGCACGATGAGGACATGGCGAAGCTCGAGACGAGCTACGACACGACGGGCGACCCCAAATCTCCGCTGGGAGAAATTCGCGCACTGGCTTATGACGTCGTGCTCAACGGCACCGAGTTGGGCTCGGGCTCGATCCGTATTCATCGCCAGGATATTCAGAGCAAGATATTCCGCGCTCTGGGGATGACCGAAGAAGAGGCCCGCTCCCGCTTCGGATTCTTTCTGGAAGCGCTGGAGTATGGCACGCCCCCGCATGGCGGCATCGCGCTCGGACTCGATCGCATTGTGATGATTCTGGCCGGCGCAGACAGCCTGCGTGAAGTCATTCCGTTCCCCAAGACGGCGCGGGCCGTGGATCTGATGGTGGATGCGCCGACGCCGGTGAGTGACGCACAGCTGAAGGAACTTGGGATACAAGTGAAGAAGTAGAAGGACGATTACGGTTTTAAGAGCAGGCCTGAAGGCCCGCTCTACCCAAGATCAGGCCTCAGGAGTCGGAACAAGAGGGTGGAGCAGGGCTTTCAGCCCTGCATTACAAGTGGCTAAGCGGCTGGCTTTAGCCACTGAGGTACTTCGTCCAGCTTGAGCATCGCCGAACTGTAGGGAAACTCCTCGGGAATCGGAACCAAGCCGCGCCGCACCGGATTCATGTGGATGTAGTGCCGGAAGCGGGAAAATTCTTCTCCATCTCTGACTCTGTGGTCATAGAAACTGGTCTGCCAGATTTCTCCGACAACCCCTAGCCCTTTTTTGGCTCTGAAGGAGAAGCGGCCTTTGATGAACTGGACAGCTTTTTCCAAGGTCGCGGGCGAAACTGGCGTAAGTAGTGCGTGAAAATGGTTTGGCATTACCACAAATTCATGTAGGTGATATTTGCTCTTCTTCTGATAGTGAAACAGGACATCCATGAACAATTGGGCCATCCGCTCAGATTGAAGAAGGCATTGCTTTTCCCAGGTTGAAGCGGTGATGAAATAGGTTCCGGCTCCGGTGGTTCCACGGTATGGGATTGTCACGAAGTACCTCAGGAGCTGAAGCCCGTCTGATGGAGGTCTCAAATGCAGGCCTGAAGGCCTGCTCCACCCACCGAACACACTACCGCAGTACAGGCTGCGTGGCGCAAAACCTCCTGTGTGGGGATTATGTTTTCCCATTTTGAAAATAACTGACCCTGCCAGCGACTAGGTGCTAGCTGCGTTTGATGATGAACGCGGTCTTGTCATCAATGCGGTCGTCTTCCGTGATCTCCTGCAAGTGATGGTCCTGCATGACTGCGAATTGCAGGATCGCGTTACAGATCTCTCTCGCCGCCTCATGCTTGTGTTCGCGGATCACCTTTTCAATCTGCCGGCGGTCCTCTTCGTCGCTGCCATCATAGACGCCGTCGGTATAGAGAAAAAGCATGTCCCCTGGGCTCATGAGAGTGATTTCCGCTACGTCTGAAGAGTTGATCTGCCTGGTCCTCAGCGCCATCGAAAGATATTTGTTACGGTCGGGATGGTCTTCGGGAATCTCCAGCCCGAGCGCCAGAAACTGCACCATGCGGGCGTCATCAATCTCCATGAACTTGTCGAATTCGGCGGAGAAGACCAGCGGGGGAGGATGGCCGAAGTTTACAAAGCGAAAATTCCCGCCAGGACGTATTTCGCCGTAGAGCATGGTGGCGATTTCGCGCGAGTTGTCATTGGGGTCGCGGCCCAGAGCGTTCCGTGCGGTAACAGATTGCGCCAGCCTGAGATTGATCTTCTCGAAAAAGCCCGGAGTCGTCTTTCCGCTGTGATCGAGTTCGGAAAGCATGAGTGAGTGAAAAGTGTCGTGCACAGTTGAGGCGATCTTTGCCGAGATGATTCCGTGACCCTGAGCATCCACCAGCAGCACTCCTGCGGTGGTGTACAGCTCGTGCAGATCTTCAGCGATTCTTAGCTGTTCAGAACTCTTCGCCCTTCTGTACTCAGCAGCCACAGCGGCCTTGTAGCCCGGCCGGGACTTCAGCCATTGCACCTGTGCGTCCACCGCGTTTCGAGGAGTCTGGCCTTTGGGAAGAGGTTCGAGGTAGTCCTGGGACAGCTTGAGCGCGCGTGCGATGCGAGCGTCAATGTTGTAACGCTGCTGAAAGTTGATGTACTCGAAAAGATCGCCGCCGACCGTGCTCGCGGGGATGGAGTTGCCATACATGTCGATCCCGTCCAAATGCGGGATCGCGCCCTCCACCGGCATCAGCCTCTTGCGGAGGTATTCGTCAATGCTGGGTTCTACGTGCCGCGTTGCCATAGATCGCTTTTCCGCGCTGCCGACACCTATCTACACACCAGAGCCCGGAGCACAAGGTCCCTCCACTTCGCTCGCTTCGCTCCGGTCGGGATGACAGGACGGAACGATCGAAAGTACACAAGAGTGCGGCATTACGGACTCCTTCTTGCTAACGGCTGGAAGAATGGACGCGTCCGAATTCATTTGGAAGTGGCGCGCTTACGGAAGCTGCGCAGTATGATCACCCCGCTCACGCCAAAGCTCGCGACCGCCCCCAAAGCCAGGGCTTCGGTGACCGGCTGAGCGCGGTGAAACAAGTCGGCGAAGAACGCGGCTACGGCAAAAAGAATACCCAGGGCATTGAGCCAGGCGGGTGAACTTGATGATTGCGCCTGATCTCGATTTTGCAGACGGAGTTGCAGCAGAACGGCAGCCAGTCCGACGGCGCCCATCACCACCACCGCCAACGGACTAAAGAACGCGCCGCGATTGGTGAACAGCACGACTATGGCCAGGGCCCCGCACAGCAGCCCAGAGGCAATCACTGTCCAACGGCGCGAGCGGGAATCGAGCATTGTCAATATGACCTCGGAGGCGAAAACCCATTGTAGACACAGTGGGTCGCGATGGAAACACGATTTCCGCCTGGGTGCATGTGTAGGCGCGAGCGTCATCGCTCGTGCGGCAGCAGCACGGGCCTCCGTTCCTCATGGGTTCCAGATGGCACGAGCGGGGACGCTCGCGCCCACATCACACCGGAATGAGCTACAATCCCCGGTGGTGCGGGTAATGGTTGGCCGGTTGGATTTACGAACTCGGCTATTATCTGGTTTAGCGGGACGCCCTGCTCTTGCCCCGTCCTGGGGCGGTACCTCGACGTACGCCTATCTGAAACTTAGCAACTGAGGAGGGAATCATGGCAACCGTATTATCAAGCGTTCACATGGACGACAAAGTCACAAGCTACATCTCCAAGAACCGCAAGATGCTGATTAACGGACAATGGGTCGAAGCCGCTTCGGGCAAGACTTTCCCCACCTACAACCCGGCCACGGGCGAAGTCCTGGCGCGCGTCGCTGAGGGAGATCGCGAAGACATCGATCGCGCCGTCAAAGCTGCTCGGGCCGCGTTCGAAACCGGCCCCTGGTCAAAGATGACGCCCTCCGAGCGCGGACGCCTGATCTGGAAGCTGGGAGATCTGCTGGAGCAAAACCTGGAAGAGTTTGCCGAGCTCGAAATGCTCGACAACGGAAAACCCCTGAAGGTCGCGCGGGTGGCGGACGTCCCGCTGGCCGTGGACCTGTTCCGCTACATGGCGGGCTGGGCGACCAAGATTGAAGGCAATACGATCCCGATTTCCGGGAAGTTTTTCGCCTACACCTTGCGCCAGCCGGTCGGAGTAGTCGGTCAGATCATCCCGTGGAATTTCCCGTTGCTGATGGCGGCCTGGAAGCTGGGCCCGGCTCTGGCTACGGGATGCACGGTGGTGATCAAACCGGCAGAACAGACGCCGCTTACCTGCCTGCGGCTGGGCGAACTGGTTCAGGAGGCGGGAATTCCCGACGGAGTCGTGAACATCGTCCCGGGCTATGGCGAAACCGCGGGCGCTGCCCTGGCGTCGCATCCTGACGTCGACAAAGTGGCCTTCACCGGTTCCACCGAAGTCGGCAAGCTGATTCTTCAGGCCGCTGCCGGGAACCTCAAGAAAGTGTCGCTCGAGTTGGGCGGCAAGTCTCCCAACGTCGTATTCGGCGACGGCGATGTCAAGTCAGCCATCGCCGGTTCGGCCAGCGCTATCTTCTTTAATCACGGACAGTGTTGCTGCGCCGGATCTCGACTGTACGTCGAGAAGAGCATCTTCGACGAAGTGGTCGAAGGCGTGTCGGCGAAGGCGGAGAAGATCAACGTTGGTCCGGGATGGGAAGACTCCAGCGATATGGGTCCTCTGGTTTCCGAGGAACAGCTCAACCGGGTTTGCGGCTTCCTGGAATCCGGACGATCCGAAGGCGCAAAGGCGGTGGTTGGAGGCGGGCGGCATGGCGACAAGGGATACTTCGTCAAGCCGACCGTGCTGGTCGATACCAACGAAAATATGAAAGTGGTGCGCGAGGAAATCTTCGGTCCGGTGGTGTCCGCAATTCCGTTCACCGACTACGACGACGTGCCTCAGGCAAGCCAACGACACGGTGTACGGACTGGCGGCGGGCATTTGGACGAAAGATGTCGCGAAGGCGCATCGCCTGGCGTCGCAAATGCGCGCCGGCACGGTGTGGATCAACTGCTACAACGTATTCGACGCCGCGTTGCCCTTTGGCGGGTACAAGCAATCGGGCTGGGGCCGCGAAATGGGTCACGATGTGCTGGAGCTCTACACCGAAGTAAAGTCGGTCTGCACCGCGCTGTAGTGTTTTCAAAACAGAAGTCCACAGAAGGGAAGCTTCGGCTTCCCTTTTTCTTTACGAACCACGTGGGGATAGCCGCCCTCGGCTGTCCGGCGGGGCGAAGCCTCGCTAAGGTTTGGCTATCTGCAAAGAGCAGTCGAGCTGCGCTCGACCGGACAGCCGAGGGCGGCTGTCCCCACGTGGTCTGTGGTGACCTTATCCAGAATCCCTCGTCTATTCCGGATGAAAATGGTCCGCCGTTCTCTACTCGCCGCGCTTTTTCTTGGTCTGACTGCGCTCGCTCAGGATGCCGCAATGTTCCGCGGGAACCTGGCCCACACCGGCGTATACGCCGCCACTGGCGTTCCCAAGTTCAACCAGGTCAAATGGAAATTCCACACCGACGGCCAGGTGATCTCGTCGCCTGCGGTGGCGAACGGAATGGCTTTCTTCGGGAGCACGGACGGCAATCTGTACGCGGTCGATCTCGAGTCCGGCACGCAGAAATGGAAGCTCTTCACCGGGGTCCGGGTGACGTCTTCGCCCGCTGTAGAAAACGGAGTCGTATATTTCGGAAGCTATAGCGGCAGGTTCTACGCCGTCGATGCGGTCAGCGGCAAACTGAAGTGGAAATTTCAGACCGAGGGTGAGAAGAGGTTCGAGGGCAAGCACCTGCACGGGTCCCAACCCGCGGCGGAACTCATGCCCGATCCCTATGACGTTTACTTGTCGTCTCCGGCGTTGTGGGGCGGGGCGGTGTATTTCGGAAGCGGCGACGGCAACGTCTACGCCCTGGACGCGGCCACCGGCACGCTCAAATGGAAATTTCACACCGGAGATGTCGTCCATGCGTCTCCGGCGATCTCCGACGGAACCGTGTTCATCGGAAGCTGGGACTCCTACTTCTATGCTCTCGATGCCGCCAGCGGAAAAGAGAAGTGGCGCTTCAAGACCGGGGAAGATCACAACATCTACAACCAGGTCGGCATTCAGTCCTCCGCCGCGATCATGGACGGAGTGGTGTACTTTGGTTGCCGCGATTCGAACTTCTACGCGCTCGATGCGCGCACCGGAGAGAAAAAATGGGCCTTCAACAACAAGGGTTCGTGGGTCATCACCTCGCCGGCCGTGCAGGACGGCAAAGTGTACTTCGCCACCTCGGACAGTGCGACGGTCTACGCCCTGGATGCCAAGGCCGGAACTCCGATTTTTTCTGTGAAGTTCAAGGACTGGCCGTTCTTTTCGTCTCCGGCGATCGCCGGCGGCATGCTCTACATCGGTTCGCATCAGGGAAAGCTGATCGCCATCGATCTCGCGACCCAGAAACCAGCCTGGACATTTGAGACCGACGCTTCGCGGCAGAACGGGCCGGCATTCACCAAGCCGGACGGAACTCCAAATTACGAAGCCGCGTTTGGAGACAATTTCTACGACAGCATGGTGATTGGCGTCAACAAGATGCTGAGCGTGGGGGCGATGCTGTCATCGCCGGTGGTAGTGAATAACGTGATCTACGTGGGCAGCACGGATGGCTTCCTGTACGCGCTGATGTAAACGTATGTATCCACAATCCTGACGGGGCACCCTCGCCTTGTGCAGCTTACGCCGCTGGTATCCTCAATGCTATAGGTTGTTCAGCCAGGCAGAGTTATATTGAGCAGATAGGGTCTGATGAGAAAACTCTGCTCTATCCTGTTTCTGTTCTCGATTCTTTGCCTGGCTGGGTGTTGCGCCAAGAAGAAGCCGGTCGCTGCGACGCCTCCGCCTCCGTCCGCCTTCGGCCGCCGTGCCCGCACCAGTTCGCAGCCAAATGCCGCCGCCAACCGCCGAGGTCATCGAGCACTGCGTAGTAACCAAGCAGGAGAACGCGAACACGGTTTCATGCCGCTGCGAGCCAGTCACGACCCGGATCGATTCCAAAACCGGACACACTGTCATCGTTTGTAAGAAGATGCCGCAGACCAGGTGATAGCCCACAGTCTGCCTCAATTTAAAACTCTGTCATCCTGAGCGGAGTTTGCTCATTCGCTTGCGAATGGGTAAACGAAGTCGAAGGACCCCTATCAGCTCACAGGGCCCGTCGCATGAGGAGATTTTCTAGCCTCCGTGCGATGCGGGCAGAAAGCACCGAGGCGAAAGCTGCGATTTAGCTTATAGGGGTCCTTCGACTGCGCGATTGCTTCGCGAAGCGAAGCAACCACTCCGCTCAGGATGACAGAATTGCCGTAAGCTCACGCTCTCGCTCCCGCCACCCACTCCGCTTGCCGGGAGCCGCCGTGACTGAGCGCGTACAAGACCAGCTCCACGCGGCTCGAGATGCCCAGCTTGTCGAAGATCCGGAACAGGTATTTCTTGATAGTGTGTTCGCTGAGAGCGAGTTCACGCGCCACCTCGCGATTACTCAAGCCGTCAGCTACCAGGGCGACGACCTGCTCTTCGCGTGGAGTCAGCAACCGCATCCCGCGTGAATTCACCATGTGCAGCGAAGGAACCTGGCTTACCGCCTCGATGAGATATTGCATCTGCTCGCTGTTGGCCCACACCTGTCCCTGATGCACGCTCTGGATACACTTGCACAGCAGGCGGAAGGGATACTGCGAAAAACAAAACAAGCCGCGTGCGCCGGAACGGAAGGCGTTGACCACGATGTCGCGATCGTAAGTGTCGAGCAGAATGATTTTGGCGACCTCGGGATGAGCCAGGTGCAATCGGCGCACTACCGTCATGTCCGGCCAGCCGTCTCTGGGGTTGTCGGCGTTAAGGATGGCGACGTGAATCGGCAAGGAGTTAGTCGTCCGCAGAATGGCATCCGGGTCAAGCACGCACGAGGTGACGTGGAAGTCCGGACGCCGGCGAAGTGCACTGACCAGAAGTTGGCACTGCATCTGATTGGAGTCAGCGACCAGCACTCCGATCGAAGTCGAGGTTTCAACCGATGTCGTTTCCACAATTCCTTTCGACGCTCTCGCATCCTCCTGGTCGCAATCCAGTGCGAGTTGCTGACAGCCTACGAGATTGAAGGGGTACGTTTCTGTGACATCTCAACATCGCAGATGGTCAGATAACCTGTGGATCGTCACGCCCCATTTCGGGAAGGAAATGGCGGCACTGCCGGTGTTGGCCTTTAAGTGCGTACGGTAGTTACAGATAGACCCGATATGAGCCGATGGCATCTGCCCCACGACCACGCCAGAAGAATGCGCCAGTCTACGTTCGTGGGTGCTCCTAAAGTAGATGGGAAC
This sequence comes from Terriglobia bacterium, assembly GCA_963816865.1. Classification (GTDB taxonomy): domain Bacteria; phylum Acidobacteriota; class Terriglobia; order Terriglobales; family Acidobacteriaceae; genus JAIQFF01. Next base: position 8,389 of record CAWFMU010000031.1, on the reverse strand, counting down.
AAATACTCTTACCCGGCGGTGAAACAGGACTCTCAATCGAGACGCACTGTCAGTGTAGAGGCGCCGTCCCGGCGGGCGTCTCGCCCACCGCGTTCCGAGGGCGGAACGCCCTCGGGACAGCCAGCAGGATGCCGGGCTACGTACCACCTTAGTAGACAACACTTCCCAAGGCTTGCTGCTCTTTGTTCGCCGAGATAACTTGCGAAGAACAGAAATGCCGCACGAGAGGCGGCGGTAAACAGAGAGAGACAAAATGAATCGGAATCTGATCTGCGCGGCGATGCTTGGTTGGATTGTCGCGCAGGCAGGTTTGGTGGCGGCCGTGGCTCAGGAGAAGAAGGAAGCGATCAAAACCAGCCAGGGGCCGGCGGAAGCCACGAAACCCGGAATAGCGGACGGTGCATCGAGTCCAGACGAGATGGGGAACCGCCGTCCGCTGTACCGGCTTCGGAAAAGCGACATGATCGAGATCAAGTTTAATTTCGCGCCTGAGTTTGACCAGACGCTCAGTGTCCAGCCCGATGGTTTTATCACGCTCCGAGGGCTTGAGGAACTCTATGCCGAGGGGCTCACAGTCGCCGAGTTGCGCAGCGCAATCCGGCTGGCTTACGCCACGACGCTGCACGATCCGGAAGTCACGATCGCTCTCAAAGACTTTGAGAAGCCTTATTTCATTGCCACCGGAGCCGTGGCGCGCCCCGGCAAGTACGAACTGCGCGGCGACTCAACCGTGACGGAAGGCGTGGCTTTGGCCGGAGGATTCACGGAGCAGGCCAAGCACTCCGAAGTAGTGCTGTTCCGGCGGATTTCCGAGGAGCGGACCGAGGCCCGTATTTTGAACGTCAAACAAATGCTGAACACGCGGAACCTGGCTGAGGATTTCCATCTGCGGGCGGGAGATTTGTTGTACGTCCCGCAGAACAGGATTTCGAAGATCCGGCGCTACCTGCCGACTTCGAGTCTCAGCACCTACGTAAACCCAACCCAATTTTAAAGAAGAGGCGCGGACCGCAACTGTCTCAGATCGAATTGCAACAGCCTCCCGGGCTTACCGTGCCCTCAAGCGGATACAGCCGCTGCCCGATATCAACAAACAAGTGAATAGAACGTCACCGGAACGGGAGAACTCCGTATGGGAGAAGAGCTCACGATCATTCGCAAGCCCGTGCCGATCACTTCTCCCACGCTGCGCGACCTCTTGGCTGTGGTCTTCCGGCAGAAGCGACTTGTCCTGCTCTCTTTTTGGGCAATCTTTCTGGCGGTTCTCGGCTATGGCGTCTTCGCTCCTTCCTATCCAGCCCATATGAATGTACTGGTGCGCCGAGGTCGAGTTGACCCTCTGGTGACACCCGCTCCCACTCCATCGCCCATGTTTCAGCGGGATGAAATCACCGAAGAGGAGCTGAATTCGCAGGTGGAGTTGCTTCGTGACGACGAAATTCTGCGCACCGTGGTGCAGTCTGCTGGACTGGCTGGCGTCCCCTGGTATGAACGTTTTCTCGGTGGCAGCGAAGAAGCCCGTCTGGCGCGATCAGTGCGGCGGATGGCGAGCCGGTTGACTGTCGAGCCGATACGCAAGACCAATCTGATCCAGGTCGAGTACTCGGCGTCGGATCCGGCGCGGGCGGCGGCGGTGCTTCATGCCCTGGCGCACGCCTACCTCGAAAGACAGCAACGAGTGCGGCGTCCCTCGGGCGAGTACGAATTTTTCGAACAGCAAGTGGCGCAATCACGCCGCGGTTTGCTGGACGCCGAGTTTCGCCTGATGGATTTCAGCAGCGATCAAGGCGTAGTCTCGGCGGCTCAGGAGCGCGACATGGCGCTGCAAAAACTCAGCGATGCCGAAGCCAACGATCGCCAGAACCAGGTGACAATGGTTGAGACCCGGCAACGCATTCAGGACTTGCAGTCCAAACTGAAGACTCTGCCGGAGCGGACCTTGACCGCAATTCGAAACGCTGACAACCCGCAGCTGGCGGAAAAAATGAAGTCGAAGCTGCTGGAACTGCAACTCAAGCGCACCGAACTGCTGACCAAATTCGATCCTTCTTACCGCCTGGTGCAGGAAGTGGACCAGCAGATCGCGGAAACCAAAACCAGTATCGCCGGCGAGGAACATTCGCCATTGCGCGATGAGACCACCAACCAGGAACCGAATCATGAATGGGTGAAGTCCGAACTGATCAAGGCACAGGTTGCGCTGGGCACGCTTGAAGCCCACGGACAGGCGACACGCGTCCAGGTGGCGGGTTATCGGGAAGTCGCGCAGCGGCTTGGGGGGAACGCTCTCCGGCAGGGTGACCTGCTCGGAGAGATGAAAGCAGCCGAGGAAAAATATCTGCTGTACATGAACAAGCGCGAGGAAGCGAGGATCGAGGACGCTCTCGATCAGGGCGGAATTCTGAACGTGACCATCGCGCAGGAGCCGAGAGTGCCCGCGCTGCCGGCCCGGGCAGCCTGGGTCTTTGGATTGATCGGAGTGCTGGTGGGAGGCACTTTTAGCACGAGCCTGGCGTTCGCTGCCGACTACCTGAACCCGGGGTTTCGGACGCCGGATGAGGTCATCGCATATCTGGGCATCCCAGTTCTCGCGTCGCTGCCTTGAGAGCGGCGGGTACACGAACGGAACATTTATGAGCACACGGCCGGATTTACTGGAACACGCGCTGGCAGGCGACATCTTCGACACGGAAGTGGCGGAGCCGCAGTCGTGGGCTGTGCGTGAGTCGATCGCGTGGAATCCTGATCGCTTCGGAGAAGAACAGATCCGCAGCCTGGTACGGCAGGTGTTCCTCCCAGGCTGGCCGAAGCCGGCTCGACAGGTAGTTTTTTGCGCGGTCGAGGACGGCGACGTCGCCGGAATCTGCCTTCGCACCAGTCAGGTCCTGGCGGCGCAGATTCCCGGATCCGTAGCGCTCGTGGAAGCGCATCTCGAATCCACTCAGGAAAGAGACGACTATGGAACTCCTGTGCCCGTGTTTCGCCCGGGCGGGATCCGTCCCTTGCGAGACTCGGCGCGGCGAGTCTCCAGCCATTTGTGGCGCGTGCCGCGCGAGATGTTCCTGGGTGAAAACGAGGCGGGCCTTTCAGTCGAATGGTTACCCGGCCGATTGCGGGAATTGCGCCTCGAGTTTGATTTCACGATCGTGCACGGTCCACCGGCTGCATTGTGCAGCGATGCCGCGCTGCTCGGCTACTTAAGCGACGGAGTCGTACTCGTGCTTGAAGCAAATGCGACGCGGCGCGCAGCGGCACAACGGGCAGTCCAGATGTTGCAAGCTACCAACGCACGGCTCCTGGGATCGGTCTTGAGCAAACGAACATTTCCCATCCCGGAAGGAATCTACCGGAGGCTGTAAGCCCCATTTATCCAGCCTCGCTGACGCTGAAGTCATTCTGTGGATAACCGGCCAACAAACCGATTGGGACTCACTTAGCAGAGCTTCGTCCGATCCACACTGACGTCCCATGACAACCTACCCCGACCGGTTGATGCCGGAACTTCTGGAGGCAGACCTGTTTTCAGCCCAGCCCTGGTACGTGGTCCAGACCCGCTACCGCTTCGAAAGCAAGGTTGCAACGCAACTAGAAGGCAAAGGCATAGAAACCTTTCTTCCCGTCCTCAACGAAACTCACACCTGGAGTGACCGGCAGAAGACGATCTCTCTACCCCTGTTTTCGGGATACGTATTTGTGCGGCTGGGCCCGTCGGCTTCTGCTCGCACCAGGGTGTTGCACACGGAAGGGGTCATGGGGTTTGTGAATGCGCACGGCGACGCGAGCCCGATTCCTCCCCGGCAGATCGACGATCTGCGCCGGCTGCTGGCGCAGAAGCTTCCTTGTGCGCTGCGCGCATTTCTGAGAGTGGGACAGCGCGTGCGCATTCGTGGTGGTTGCCTCGACGGTCTGGAGGGCATCCTGGCGCAGAGCAGTCAGAAGACCCTGGTCATCTCGATTGAGTGTATTCAACGGTCGGTGGCGGTCACGATAGAAGGATACGAACTGGAGATGGTCTGAATGTCTTTTCCCGCGCCATTCAATCCTGGGAGCGCACGAGTGCCAGCATCGCCGCGACTCGTTCCGGCGAAAAAACTACAGTCGCTCGCCTTGGATGAATGCTTCGGTGCGTCTCGTGCAGGAATCGACCGTGAGGGATGGAATACGCGGGTCGTTGCTCGGCCCATCGAGCGGCGGCACGGACGGAATGTCCTGATTGTTGGAGCCGGGCCCGTGGGTCGGGAACTGGCCGCAACTCTGGAACGGGAGCACGTCGCTGGCCGCACGGTGGTGGGTTTCCTGGATGAGTTCGAAATACTCACCGGCGATGTGCTGGGCCGAGTCGCGAACCTTGCGCGAATCGCCCGGGCTGAATTTGTGGACGAGGTCATTCTTGCCATTCCCAACCAGCACGACCTGGCGCTCCGGGTAATTCGTGAGGCGCGGCGGAGCCGGCTCAGCATCAGGGCCGTCCCCGACCTTTATGGTTATGGGTGGGACCAAAATTCCGGGCCGGAACGGGGCCGGCTGGGTCTGGAGTACTTCGGCGACATGCCCGTGCTCACACTGCACGAGGAAGGCGCTCCGGCTTCGGGCCTGTTCTGGAAACGAGTGCTCGATGTTACGGGTTCGGCGCTTGCGCTATTTGTCGCCGCTCCTTTGATGGCGACCATCGCCATGATGATCAAGATCACTTCTCCCGGACAGGTCCTGTACCAGGCCAAGAGAGTGGGACTCAAGGGCAGAAGATTCGTTTGCTACAAGTTCCGCACCATGGTTTCCGACGCCGACCGGTTGAAGGACATCTTGCGCGCCGACAACGAGCGCCGGGGGCCTTGCTTCAAGATTGCCGCCGATCCACGCATTACCCGGGTTGGGCAATTCCTGCGACGCTACAGTCTGGATGAGATTCCGCAGCTGTGGAATGTGTTGCGGGGAGAGATGAGCATGGTCGGTCCAAGGCCGCATCCTCTGGACGACTTCGGGCAGTATCGCCTGGAACATCTGCGACGTCTGGACGTGACCCCCGGGATCACCGGGCTGTGGCAGGTGACAGCTCGGCGCGATCCGTCGTTTCACCGCAACATGGCACTGGACCTGGAATACATCGAGCACTGGAGCCTGGGAATGGATCTTTGGATTCTGTGGAAGACAGTGTTCGTGATCCTGCAGGGAAACGGCGCCTGAAAATGGCCTCGACAGAACAACTCACGTTGCGGAATTCACTGCCCGCGCTGGGACATTGGACCGTGGTCGCCGCGTTGCGCCCGTTGCACGCCTTGATGACAGCGCCCGCGATTCTGTTTCTGGCGACTCTCACCATAATGCTCTTCCGCCCACCTGACCTGCAGTTTTACTGGCTCGATCGCATCGCATTCCTGGTTCTGTTGTTTATCGTAATGTTGCGGGCGCTCGTCTTGCGCCGGCGAGCCGGCATTGTCGAACCGGCCCTGTGGCCGATGGCAGCTTTGCTGCTGTTAGGGCTTGCCAGCCTTCTGGCCCAACCGTATGACGCAGAAAGTTGGAGTGTGTTTGCCGCCAAGTGGGTCGTACCGTTCGCGCTTTATCACCTGGCCGGATATGTCTTCGACAGTCCGGCGTCCCTGCGTCGCTTCGAGACGTTTGCGCTAATCGTGCTGGGCTATCTTTGTCTGATCGCGATCCTGTTTCTGTTTGGCGCCCGGGAGTTTATCTTCCCGCGTTACATTCTCGACGAGGGCCTCGGCATACATTCCGATCGAGCCCGCGGACCTTTTCTGCAAGCTGTGGCGAATGGAGTCACGCTGAATATGCTGGGACTCATCGCCCTGGACTCGTATCGCCGCGGACGATTGAAAGGATTGCCCGCGGTACTGTTGGCGGTTGCGTTGCCATTGGCAATTCTGGCGACTCGCACCCGCGGAGTGTGGCTGTCGTTTGCCGGGTGCATTCCGGCTTTGATCGTCTTTTCTTCCAGCAAACGGATTCGCCGCGCCTGCCTCTGTCTGCTTCTGGCCGGAAGTGTGGGTCTTCTGACGGCGCTCAGCTTCGAGGACACGAATTCCTCAATTTTCGCTCGCCTGGAAGAACGCAGTCCGGTGGACTTCCGCGTGGTGATGTACCAGACCGGTGCTGAGATGTTTCTGGAGAAGCCGCTGACCGGCTGGGGGTTGGGCGACTTGCAGCCAGAGTTGGCGAAGCGCGTCTACGAGTTTCACCAGGCGGCTTTTTTCTTCCACAACACTTATCTCGAGATTGCCGTCCAACATGGGCTGCTGGGGCTGAGTTTGTATCTATGGATCGTGGTTGACTTGTTCCGCCTGGGTAGAAACCAGCAATCTCGTACGCCTTCTGCGGAGGGCACTTTTCTGGATGAACAATTCCGCTCACTCTGGCCCGTCCTGCTGGCGGTCTACCTCTTCAACGGCTGCTTCGTGGTGATGAATTACCAGTTCGTAAACGGATTGCTGTTCACGATTGCGGGCGTGCTGGCGGCTCAGAATCGCCAGAGTGATGCCCGGGTGCATGCCCTCCCTGTCTGACCTCGCATTTTTCTGCAGTGCCCACGATCGCTTATTTCGCCAATCAGTTCCCCTCGCCGGTAGAGCCGTATGTTTTCGAAGAGATCGAGGAACTGCGCCGGCGCGGATTGCACGTAATCCCCTGCAGCGCCCGTCGCCCCAACGCGGCCGTGCCAGACCTCCGGCAGAAATCATTCGCATCCGAGACGCTGTACCTTGAGCCCCTCGGTTTCGGACTGCTCTTCCGCGCCTTCTGGCTGTGTCTGTGGAGATGCACGCTGCTGGCTGATCTTCTTGCGCGTGTAATGACGCAAGGCAAAGAGCCTCCCGCGCGGCGGTTGCGTGCGTTACTGCATACCCTGCTGGGTGCCTGCTTCGCGCTGCAGTTGCAACGGCGCGGGGTACGACACATCCATGTCCATCACGGATATTTTGCTTCATGGATTGCGATGGTCGCGGCCCGCCTGCTCGACATCGACTACAGCGTGACCCTGCATGGCTCGGACTTGCTGCTGCACGGCGCCTATCTGGATACCAAGCTCAAACACAGCTTGTTCTGCGTGACAGTTTCAGAATTCAATCGGCGCTTCGTCCTTGAGCACTACCCCGGCGTGGAGCCGACCAAGGTTTTGGTCCGGCGGCTGGGAGTGGATTCGTTGTGCTCGGTGACCTCCGCGTCACAGCCATCACATCAATCAGATCTCCTGACGATGTTGGCTGTCGGTCGCCTGCACCCCGTGAAGGACCATGCTTTTCTCCTGCGGGCCTGTCATGAATTGAAGAAACGCCACACCGAATTCCTGTGCCTGGTCGCGGGCGAAGGACCAGAGCGTCCCTGGCTCGAACACCTGATTCGAAACCTCGGGCTCGAGGCTCACGTGAAACTGCTGGGCCATGTGTCCCGCAAGCAACTCGATGCCTGTTACGAGGTGTGTGACCTGGTCGTGCTCACCAGCCGCAGCGAAGGCATTCCGCTGGTCCTGATGGAGGCGATGGCGCATGGCAAGACGGTTCTCGCTCCTGCGATCACCGGAATTCCGGAACTGGTGAAGGATGGCGAGACCGGTTTTCTGTATCGCACGGGGTCGCTGGAAGACTTCACTGCCAAAATCGAAACGATCCGCCACTTACACGCGGCCCTGCCGCGTTTGCGTCGATGCGGCCCGTCAACACGTGCGAGAGCACTTTGACCGGGAGAAAAACCTCGCTGCCTTCGCTGACTTGCTGGTCTCACGTATCACCCAAAAGGTAGGGCATTACTCCCATGAGAATCCTGTACTGCAACAAATATAACTTCGCCTTCAGCGGCACCGAGGTCTACCTGTTCGAACTGATGGACCTGATGCGCTCGCACGGGCACGAGGTCGCGTTGTTCTCCATGAAAGACCCGCGCGGAGAACCGACGAAATATGACCAGCACTTTGTTCCGGCCATCAACTTCAAGACCGCCCGCGCGGGCCTTCTGGAGAGCGCCCGGCAGGCGGCCCACGCGCTCTACTCGCGCCAGGCCCGGCAAAAATTGCGAGAGATGGTAAAGGCCTTTCGCCCAGACGTCGCTCACGTGCGCAACATCTATCACCATCTTTCGCCCTCGATCCTGTGGGAACTCAAGGCCCAAGGCGTCCCCGTGGTCTATCACCTGAACGATTTCAAACTGCTCTGTCCCAGCTACAACATGGTGGCACGGGGTCGCTCCTGTGAGCGCTGCCACGGTGGAAGGTTCTGGCACGTGGTCACGGAAGGCTGCTATGCCGGACCTCCGGGTGCGAGTCTGGTGCTGGCGGCGGAGGCTTACCTCCACAAATGGCTGCGGAGCTATGAGACCTGCGTAACTCGCTTCCTCGTACCCAGCCGCTTCGTGAAGCAAAAACTCGTGGAGAACGGGTGGGCCG
>CAWFMU010000030.1:0-83089 GCA_963816865.1 Terriglobia bacterium | reverse complement strand
AGCTGAAATTGCGCCGACCGACACCGGCTCGTTTGAAGCACTGATTACCCATTGCGGCGGCACGATCTTGGACTTTAGCATACCAGCAGCTCTGAGCTTGCCGCCTCGTTAGCCGAAGATCCCACCAACCGGCCGCGCCCGCTACTGAATTACAAACTTTTAGGCGTCGGGTGGGAGCACCTGGAGCACGCGAGCGATGAAGGCGTGAAAATCCTCCATAAACTTCTGCAGGAACTTTTTAGTCGATTCCACAGTGACTTCTCCGTCATCGCTGATGAGGTCAGGCGTGAATTGGATGTAGGCTTCTGGAGCGTTCATCTGCGGCGAATTGCAGAAGCCGAGCACGCTGCGCAGATTTTGCTGGGCCACGGCAGTGCCAATCGCGCCTGGCGACGTTCCAATGACGGCAGACGGTTTGCGGGCAAATGAATTCTTGCCGTAGGGGCGGCTTGCCCAATCTATCGCATTCTTCAATCCTCCGGGGATCGAACGATTGTATTCGGGCGTGACGAAAAGCACGGCATCGACCGATGCAATGGCCTCTTTGAAGGCTCGCCCGGCCGGCGGGTAGTCGGCGTCGTAGTCATAACTGTAGAGTGGCAAATCCCGAAACGAGATCTCCGACATTCGGAGTTCAGGTGGGGCTAGCCGCACCAGCGCCATCGCTAGCTTGCGGTTGATCGATGCTTTGGCGAGGCTGCCGATAAGATAACCGACCTTGTGCGTTGTCATGAGATCCTCCTTGGTTGCGCATCGCGCGATAGCCCGAGGCTTTGGGTAAATGGAAACCTCGTCTCAGCCTCGATCGGATCCGTCGAGCCAAACCAGCGTGACGGAGAGTACCACTCCATCTTTTTGGAGCCCATTTCGTCATCGTGTGTACAGATGGCTCTGGTTGGCGACCGTGGTCGCGAACACGGGCACCTGGATGTATAACGCCGCGGCGGGCTGGCTGATGACGAGTCTCAGCCCAAGTCCGTTGTTAGTCTCGCTAGTTCAGGTCGCCAACAGCTTGCCAATGTTTCTGTTCGCGCTACCGGCGGGTGCGTTGGCGGACATCATCGACAAGCGCCGCTTCATCCTGGCGCTCGAGATCCTAATTGCCGTCGTCTCCGCGGTTTTTGCCTTGTTGGTGTCATTAGACCTGGTAACCCCTGGAACGCTCCTGGTGTTCATGTTCCTCGTCGCCTTTTTCGCAGCGCTCGAGGCGCCCGCCTGGCAAGCCATCGTCCCCCAACTGGTTCCAAAGCGAGATCTCGGCTCCGCCATCGCCGCCAATAGTGTTGGCGTCAATATCAGCCGCGCCATCGGGCCGGCATTGGCTGGGGTGATCATAACCGCGGTCGGGATAGCTGCGCCTTTCTGGCTAAACGCTGTCAGTAACGTTGGGGTGATCGGCGTCTTCTGGTGGTGGCGGTCGAGACAGACGCCACCACGGTCATTGCCGGCCGAACGGGTGACGAGCGCAATTAGGACAGGATACCGTTACGTCCGCAACAATAGGCATATGCGCGCGACCCTTGCTCGCGCGGTGGGCTTCTTCCTCTTTGCAAGCGCTTATTGGGCGCTTCTTCCTTTAGTCGCGCGAATCCAGCTCAACGGTGGACCGCAACTTTACGGCATTCTGCTCGCTGCAATTGGGATCGGGGCCATTTTGGGCGCTTTTGTACTGCCGAAGCTCAAGGCAACGATTGGGCGCGAACGGTATGGTCGTGGTGGGAGAGCTCGGCACGGCGCTAGCGCTGGTCCTATTCGCCTTTGCTTACGAGCCGATAATGGCCGCTTTCGCAAGCGTCATCGCCGGCATTTGCTGGATTGCGGTGCTCGCTTCGCTGAACGTCTCGGCGCAGATTGCGTTACCGGATTGGGTGCGTGGTCGCGGACTAGCGATGTACGTCACTGTTTTCTTCGGGACAATGACGCTGGGCAGCATACTTTGGGGAGAGCTTGCCAACGTAGTCGGTTTGCGCTGGGGGCACTTGGCAGCCGCCGCCGGTGCGGTTCTAGCAATCCCCTTGACTTGGGCATGGAAGCTTCAGACCGGGCCCGGTCTGGATTTGACGCCGTCGATGCATTGGCCGGAGCCGGTCATCGCCGCAGACGTGGAAATCGACGCTGGGCCAGTCCTCGTCACCGTGCAATACTTCGTCGATCCCGAGAAGCGCGATGCATTTCTAGAAGCCATCGATAGGGTCGCCGCAGAAAGAAAGCGCGACGGCGCGTATGCCTGGGGCATTTTTCAGGACACAGCCGATCCTAGTCGATTTGTCGAAACCTTCCTTCTGGAGTCTTGGATCGAACACCTACGGCAGCATCAGCGCGTTACCAGGTCAGATCAATTGGTCGAGCAGGAGCTCATACAGTTCCTCCGCGAGCCGGCCAGGGTCACACACTTGATCGCGGCCGAACCGGCCGACGCCGATTGAGCGGGTTGCGGCGACAAATTGAGCGCGCGCTGGAATACGGCAAGCCCCCCGCCGGAGTTAGCAAGTGGCTTGATTACAAAAAGGAATGGAAGAAATGAAAATCCATCTGAATGCATTCACCGAGATCTCCATTGTAGCTTGCGTTAAGTCGAGTGGGCACAATCACTGCGATTCGCATCCGGCACCCACTCGGTCGTCCGACGATATTGTGTTTCATTTGCGAGCTAGTTACTCCCCACCCCGGGCCGCGGCAGTAGCGCAGGGTGGAAACGGACGTCCGGCTACGACCATTCGTTGGGGGTAAGGCTCGAAGGCTTGACGAGCGCCTCGACCCGGCGAACACTGTCCCGGTGCGCGATCAAACGTTCCCGTTCGAAGAGCAGCCGTCAGACTGTGACGGAACGAACTTTGCCGCCTGGACGTTCCTTGGACATTCGTTAATGTGAATTGTCGAGGGCACAGCATGGTACCAGTTTGCAGCCCTTAAGACGGAGAGCGGAACATGACGAAGTCTGCGCGACAGGCGGCGTCTGCACATCATCGCGATAGCAGCCAGCCGTGCCTTCATCAGGAGGGCCGTGAAATACAGTCGTTCGGCACTGTGCGGTTGTTTCCTATCGCCCTTTCCCATGAGGCCCGGCTCTATTCGTGCGAGCGATTAAAATCAAATCCTTTCCGATACCCAGATTCTGTATTCGTTGTACAAGAAACATCACTGACTCATGCGAGGAGCGACGTTTTACCAACTGCATTTGTTGCTCGATAGCATGCTAATGAGCAGATTAAGCTCATCGACCAAATCGCAGAGCGAATCCAGACGTTAGGCGGGATAGCGGTCGGTGATCCGAGGCATGTCGCTGAGATTACCCGGGTTCCCCGGCCGCCGAACGGCTGCGAAGAGGTGCCGGCGATGTTGTCGCGGCTACTAGAAGCTCACGAAATGATTCTAACCGACGCACATGATGCTGCGCAAAAGACGGCCGAACTCGGGGACGACGGAACGAACGACCTAATTGTGTCCGACATTATTCGCACCAATGAGCTGGAGGCATGGTTTCTGGCAGAACACCTGGTCGATACTCCGCTCGTACGCGCCTAATCGGACGCTCCTGAGCCGTATCGTTGGTGGTAAAGTAGTTGGTACGCGCGGTGGAGGCTTAGCGCCCGATCGATTCCAGCATTTTGTCCGACCGCGGCGTGGGTTCACGCCCAAACTTTTGTGTTGCTGTCTTATTGCCATCATCAAGTCTCTCATGTCCGAAAATTTTCAGCAGAGATTTAGGAGAGTCGTACATGGCGCAGCGCGTGTTGATCACTGCCGGCGCGTCCGGCATCGGAAAAGAAATCGCGAAAGCCTTCGCCGCGATCGGTGCCAGCGTCTGCGTCTGCGACATCAGATGTGAAGGCGCTGGAGACGACAGCGAAGGATATTCCTGGTCTGAAGACTGTCGTCTGCGACGTTTCAAAGCGTGACGACATTGAACGCATGGTCGCGGCTGCCGTCGATAGCGCTGGGTGGGCTCGATGTGCTGGTGAACAACGCCGGCATCTCAGGGCAGACGGCCCCTGTCGAGGAGGCGGACCCCGACCAATGGGAGGCGGTGATGACCGTCGATGTCATCGGGACGTTTCATGTCACGCGTCTTAGCATTCCTCATCTGAAAAAATCTGCTGCCGGAAGCATCGTCGTGATGTCGTCGCTAGGCGGACGCTTTGGGTATCCGAACCGCAGCGCATATTGCACCGCAAAGATGGGCCTGATCGGTTTTGCCAAAACGCTTTCGCGTGAACTGGGGCAGTACAATATCCGTGTCAATGCCATCGCGCCCGGAGCCGTCGCCGGCGACCGAATCGAACGCGTTCTTCAGGGCCGCGCCACCGCCGAACACAAAACGCTGGAGGAGGCAAGAGCCACCGCAATGAGTCTCCAGTCGCTGAAGCGTTTCGTCGACCCCAAGGACATTGCTGCGCTGATCCTGTTCCTGACGTCGGACGCGGGAAAATCAATTTCCGGCCAGGTTTTGCCCATCGACAACGATGCACAGACTTCCGCGTAGGACGCGAACGACAACCGAACCGGATGATCTTTCATGACACGAGGATTACGCGAGCGACTGATCGGCGCATGGAAGTTGGTGTCATACGTCGAAGAGCCGGTTGATGGGTCCGCGCCCTTTTATCCCATGGGAGAGGAGCCGCAGGGCATCATCATGTACACGCCCGACGGCTATATGTCGGCGCAGCTCATGCACCCAGGTCGTCCCAAGTTCGGTCAGGCGACTGGTTTCGTGGTAGTGACGAGGAGATCAAAGAAGAGGCGCTTGGCTACATCGCCTACAGTGGCCCTTTCCACACGGACGAGGAAAAGCAGACCCTGACGCATTCCATGTTTGTGTCGCTGTTCCCTAACTGGCTGGGGCAGACACAGCCACGCGTGGTGAAGATTGAGGGTGACATGCTTCACCTTAGCTCGGCAACGCCGATCATGTCAGGAGGAAAGAAAACAATGTCCTACCTGTCCTGGAGGCGGGCCGAGTCCAACGTTTAGTTATGGCATCAGCAAGTGCGCAGATTTGCACTGCTGACTGCCCGCGGAGCCAACCACGGCACGGAAGTAACAGCGATGAGCGCGGTGGAACAAGGACACAAACTGCATCGCGTCGTCACCATCGCACGGAAAGTTACCGCGATGACCGCTGTCGAACAAAGACGTAAACTGCATCGCATTGTCATTGTGGGCGGCGGTGTCGGCGGCTTAGTGACAGCCACCCATCTCGTCCGAAGACTGGGACGTTCGGATAAGGCCGAGGTCCTACTAGTGGATCGCAACCGAGCTCATGTCTGGAAACCCATGCTGCACACGTTCGCGGCCGGAACGTCGGATTATGCGTACGAGAATGTCAGCTTCATCCCCCATGCGAAGCTGACGGGCTACAAATATTGGCCGGGCGATTTCGGCGGTCTGGATCGCAAAGCTCAAACTATCAAACTCAAGCCTACCGCGCTGCCGGCAGCGGGTGAGATGCTGCCTGCGACGACAATCCACTATGATACGCTAGTCCTAACGCTTGGCAGCCAGGCGAACGATTTCGGGACGCCCGGAGTCCTGGAGCATTGTCACTTCATTGATGACATTAAGCAGGCGACGGTGTTCAACGATCTGCTTCGCAGCAAGGTGGTTCTCGCGGCCAATGCAGGCAAAGACCTTGATGTGGTGATTGTGGGCGGTGGCGCGACCGGCGTTGAACTCGCCGCAGAACTGACAGAACGCATGGAGATCGTCTCACGCTACGACAGCGACGTGACACGGACCCACTTGCGGCTGAGCTTGATCGAAACCGCTAACAGGGTGCTTGGTTCGTTTCCGGAGAAGATTTCCCACTCGGTCGAGACCAAGCTTAGGGGCCTCGGTGTCGATGTACGCACCAGTACGAAAGTCGTGGGTGTGGACGCGCAGGGCGTATCGTTAGACGGGGATCGGCGCATCGAAGCCGACTTGGTCGTCTGGGCAGCGGGCGTTAAAGGCCCGGCCGTCATGTCGAATCTCGACGGCGTGGAGATCAACAGGCGCGGCAGACTCGGGTGGGCGACACCCTGCGGTCGCTCAGCGACGAGCGAATCTTCGCGCTGGGCGACTGCTCTGATCTCGTTGGTGCGAATGGAAAGTCGCTTCCCTCGACCGCTCAGGTGGCGAGACAGCAGGCGCTGTTTCTGACCAAGAGTTTGGCCAACCACATCGAGAGCGGCACCTCATTAGGTCGTTTCAAATATCGCGACATGGGGAGCCTCGTGTCCTTGGGGGAATATGCGGCTTACGGTACTCTGGGATCCTATGGGCGCGGCGATCTGGCTGGCCGCGGATCTTCGCCGCTTGGTTCAGCCCCGCGTGCGCACGAGCTGAGGCGGCTCGCCAGCAAAAGCCATATGCAGCGAGGATGCGGCTAGAGACTCCAGAAGGGCTTACCCACATCAGGGGTCCTTCTCATCCGGTGCGTCCGGATGACATAGCTGCAATAGTCCTGTTCCTCTGTTCGCCGTCGACCAGCTTCGCCACTGAGGTGTTTATATGATGGATGAGGCCAGCCGGCCCGTTGAACCGGATTATCCGCCGCGGTGTAGAACCAACGCGTCATATTGCCGCCCATGCGCCGCGCCGGGACGGAGGTCTCTTTAAAGGAGAAGGATCTGAATCATGAGCGGGACCCATACGAGTTCTTCCGAACTGATACTGCGCAACCTTGATGGTCTCCTTCCGGATTTGGAGGCTCTGTACAAAGATATGCACTCACATCCAGAACTCTCGATGCAGGAGACGCGTACGGCAGGGTTAGCAGCTGAGCGTCTTCGCGCCGCCGGTTATGACGTCACGACGGGCGTCGGAAAGACTGGAGTCGTAGGTTTACTGCGGACCGGGGACGGGCCGGCGGTCATGTTGCGCGCTGACATGGATGCGCTACCCATCGAGGAAGCGACTGGCCTCCCTTATGCCAGCAAGGTCAAGGCGCAAGACCGCGAGGGTAAAACGGTGCCGGTCGGGCATATGTGTGGCCATGACATGCACGTAACCTGGCTCATCGGTGCGACCACGCTCTTGGCACGAGCACGAACGGAATGGCGAGGGACGCTGATGGCAGTCTTCCAGCCGGGCGAAGAAACGGCGGAAGGTGCCCAGGCCATGATTGATGATGGCCTGTTCGACCGTTTCCCCAAGCCCGCAGTTGTGCTCGGTCAGCATGTTATGGTTGGACCGGCTGGAACTGTGGCGGGGCGCGCTGGAGCAATCACCTCGGCGGCCGACAGCTTGCAAATCCGTCTCTTCGGGCGGGGAGCGCATGGTTCGATGCCACAGGCCAGCATCGATCCCGTCGTGATGGCGGCAGCGACGGTGATGCGGCTCCAAACCGTGGTGTCTCGCGAGGTGGCCGCCGCAGAGGCTGCTGTAGTCACCGTGGGCTCGCTACAAGCCGGCACGAAGGAAAACGTAATACCCGACGAGGCGATTATTAAGCTGAACGTACGCACGTTCGACGCCGGCGTGCGTAAGCGTGTGCTCGCCGCCATCGAACGGATTGTCAACGCCGAGGCCGCCGCCTCCGGCGCCCCTCGAGCTCCTGAAATAACGCCCCTGGACCGGTATCCTTTGAATGTGAATGACGCGGACGCGAGCGCACGAGTTGTCGATGCCTTCCGCCGATATTTCCCTGCTGACCGTGTTCGGCAAACCGGACCGGCGCCAGCGAGCGAAGACTTCGGGTCATTCGGGACCGAATGGCACGTCCCTTCCGTCTTCTGGTTTGTGGGCGGCACAGATCCCGACACTTACGCGAAAGCGAAGGAAGCAGGCCGTATCAACGACCTTCCGGTTAATCACAGCCCGAAGTTCGCGCCAGTTCTTCATCCCACTCTCAAGACGGGCGTGGAAACATTGATCGTCGCCGCACAGGCATGGTTGGCGGCAGCGTAGGCGACATACGTTTCCATCAATGATGGGGACGTGTAGACTAATGGCGTGGCCCCACTTCGGACCGGCGCTTGCAATGAGCACGCTCTTGTTGGTGCTCGACTTAATCGGCACCTTTGTCTTTGCGCTAAGCGGAGCAACGGCGGGGGTCAAGCGTCAACTCGATGTCTTCGGAGTGCTGGTATTGTCGTTTGTAGTGGGCAACGTGGGTGGAATCACTCGCGACGTGCTCATCGGCGCGGTGCCGCCCGCGGCGATCAGCGACTGGCGATATTTGGCGGTCTCGATTCTCGCCGGCATGATCACCTTCTGGTGGCCTGCCATCATTAAGCGACTGTGGAGTCCCGTGCTCGTGTTCGACGGTGCGGGGCTTGCGCTCTTCGCTGTATCCGGCACGCAGAAGGCGCTCGACTACGGGCTTAATCCAATTATGGCGGCGCTGCTCGGCATGCTGACCGGAATTGGCGGCGGCATGGCACGTGACGTCTTGCTGGCCGAAGTTCCCACAGTCTTGCGCACTGATCTTTATGCCGTCGCTGCACTTGCGGGCGCTGCCGTCGTCGTAATCGGCAACGTGCTGCATTTCCCCTCAGTCGCGGTAACCATCGCAGGCGCGATCCTCTGTTTCGCGCTCCGGCTCATGGCCATCCGCTGGGAATGGCACCTTCCCACCGCGCGTTAGCCAGATCGATCGGCCGGTGAGTAAGCGCGCCAGACGACCGGAAAGCGGTGACGACGCAAAGGGACACAGCGTGAGTTCGCGTCCTCGACTGTATCCAGCAAGCGTGTGTTTGGCCGCAAATGAGGTGCGAAATGACGACCGTTGTTTTGATTTGCGGTAAGTTGTTCGACGGCGTCTCGGAGACACTAGCTGGTCCAAGCGAGATCCTTGTTGAGGACAAGCGGATTTCGCAGATCGAGCGAACGGTAGGCCGCCCGCTTGGCGCCCAGATCATCGACCTCTCCGATCGGACAGTCAGCCCGGGCTTTATCGACACGCATGTCCACCTTACGATGGACGCCGCCAATCTGGCGGCGCAGACGCTTGAGTCATCGGCAGCGAAGGCACTCAAGGGGCTGAGCATCGCTCAGCAGTACATGAGCTTTGGTTTCACGACACTGCGCGACCTCGGGAGCGTCGATCCCGAATGGCCGACGGTCGACCTGCGCGATGCCCTCAATGCCGGTTTGGTAGAAGGGCCGCGGCTCGTCGTCGCGGCGCACATTATCAGTGCAAGCGCCGGCCACGGCGACCTCCGCGGCTTCTATGCGTCGAGGTGGAATCTTCCGCTTTCTGCGATCGCCGACGACCTCGGGAGTATTAGGGCGCTCGTGCGACGTGAACACACTTTCGGCAGCGACTGGATCAAGACCACCAACACCGGCGGCTACTTCAGCCGGGGCGACGATCCCGCGCGGGTGACGTGGTTCGATAATGAGATGGAGGCGTTGACGTCGACCGCCCACCAACTCGGAATGCCGGTGGCCGTGCATACGGGCGCCCCCGAGGGCTGCAAACAGGCCGTCCGTTACGGCGCGCGCAGCTTAGAGCACGCCTACCTGATTGATCCTGAGGGGGTCGAGATGGCCGAGCGCGCCGGGTCCTATATCGTGCCGACAATGCAGATGACCCAGGAAGATCTGCACGGAATTCAAGCTGGCACACTGCCGTGCCAAGCCGTGTGGAAGTTTCGGCGCGATGACCAGCAAATATTAGTCTCGCAACGGTTGCTGGCTGGCAGTCGGACTAAAGATCGCTTACGGCACCGATTGCGGCATGTTTCCTTTCAGCCACGGCATTCTCGAGTTCCAAGCTCTGGTCAAGGCGGGGCTCAGTACCGCCCGTGCTCTGCGGGCAGCCACGAGCGTCGCCGCCGAATTGCTCGGCCGTGATGACCTCGGCGTACTCGCTCCCGGCAAGCTCGCCGATACCAGCCGCAGCAGGGAAGCGCTCCATTTGATCCGCCGTCCTGATACGGAAAAAGTGCAGGTCATCGGTTCAAGGCTCCCGAGTGAATTTCAAAAGATGGAAGTCCGACCAGTGATCATCAACCCAGTTCTGATTGGCGTCAAGAAGCTAGTCCCCGGGGCCGTTGCTCAATATCGATAATCCCCGTCTACACGTCAACATCATCATGACGCTGAGGTCACGAACCACGTGGGGACAGCCGAGGGCGGCCGTCCCCACGTGGTTGGTGGTTATTCGGACACTCGTCTACAACGCCCGCCCGGCGCTCGCGCCCGATGCCCATGCCCATTGAAAGTTGAACCCGCCCAGATGCCCGGTCACATCCACCACTTCTCCAATGAAAAACAGCCCAGGCACTTTCCGGCTCTCCATCGTTTTCGCGGACAACTCGTCAGTGTCCACGCCGCCAACGGTCACCTCGGCCTTTCCATAGCCCTCCGTCCCCGCCGGCAACAGAGACCACTGGTGAATCTTGCGCTCCACTTCCTTGAGCGAGGCGTTGGTCAAGCTCTCGGGTTCGTGCAATTCCAACCAGCGATCGGCCAGACGGTTTGGGAGACACTTACGCAACGCCTCTCGCAGCGAGCCAATGTTCCGCGGCATGGCGCCTTCGAGAAGCTCGGTCGCGATTTCGCGCTCCGGCGCGAGGTCGATAACGATGGATTCCGCTTTCCTCCAGTACGACGAAATCTGCAGGATCGCCGGCCCACTGATCCCGCGATGCGTCACCAGCATCTTTTCGCGGAAACTCTGGCTGCCACATGCGGCGATTACTTCAGCAGAGATGCCTGCCAGGTCGGTGTAGCGTTTAGCATCCTCCGCACCGAACACGAGCGGCACAAGTCCCGGCCCCGTCTCGCGTATCGCCAACCCGAATTGTCGCGCCAGGTCATACCCGAACGCTGTGGCCCCCATTTTAGGAATTGACAGCCCGCCGGTGGCCACCACCAGCGCCGGAGCGCGAAACTCTCTTGCCTCAGCTTTTACGATGAACTCATCGCTCCGCGTTACCTCCTGAATTGCGATGTTCGTAAAGAGCTGAACTCCTGACTCGCGACACTCTTGTTCGAGCATGGTGAGAATGTCTTGAGCGGAGTGATCGCAGAAGAGCTGGCCGAGCGTCTTCTCGTGATAAGGAATGCGATGCTTCTTAACCAGGTCCAGGAAATCCGCGGGGGTGTACCGGGCCAGCGCCGATTTGGCGAAGTGCGGATTCGCCGAGATGAAATCGGCCGCCGAACAGTTGATGTTGGTGAAATTGCAGCGTCCACCGCCGGAGATAAGAATTTTCTTCCCCAGGCGCTCAGCGCGCTCGAGGACCGCGACCCGCCGGCCCCGCTTGCCCGCTTCGATGGCGCACATCAGTCCGGCAGCGCCGCCGCCAAGAATCAGAGCGTCACATTTATGAATCAAGAGCTACTTTCCCGTGTAACTGACCCTCCAGATGGAATTCGAGCCGTCGTCAGTCACCAGCAGCGAACCGTCTGGAGCGGTAGTGACACCAACCGGTCGCCCCCACACTTGCCCGTTGTCAACGACGAAGCCGGTCATGAAGTCTTCATATTCGCCGCTGGCCTGCCCGCTCTGATGCAGAGGAACGCGGATCAATTCGTAGCCGACGCGAACCGCGCGGTTCCACGAGCCGTGCTCTGCCGCGAAAAGGTCTCCTTGATACTCCGCCGGGAATTGTTTGCCGTAGTAAAAAGTAATTCCGAGCGATGCGTTGTGCGGATTCAATATGACGTCCGGGGTGATGACTTTATCTTTCAACTCCGGACGCTTGCCCTTGAGCCGGGGATCCTGATGTCCGCCCATGTACCACCAGGGCCACCCGTAGAAGCCGCCCTCCTGCACATGAGTGATGTAGTCGGGAACCAGGTTGTCGCCAAGTCCGTCGCGTTCGTTGGTTGAGCACCACAACTCCCCCGTCATTGGATTCACCCCAAGTCCCACGCAGTTGCGAATGCCGTAGGCGTAAACCTGCATGTTTGAACCATCGGGGTTAAATGCCAAAACATCGGCGCGGTTCTTTTCCGCCGGCGTGGTGTCCGGGTCGTCGACGTTGGAAGCCGATCCCACCGAGACAAACATTCTCTTGCCATCGAGCGAAAACTGGATGTCACGCGTCGTGTGGCCTCCCCCGCTTGGCAGGTCCGCGATGTGTTGGGCCGGGCCGCGGGCCTGCAAATCGCCGTTTTGGTAGGGGAAACGCTCGACCGAGTCCATATTGCCCACATACACCCACTCCGGATTCGGGCCGGGGGGATAAAACGCGATACCGAACGGCCGGTTCAATCCGCTGGCAAACAGCGCCATTTGCATGGGCCTGCCGTTGCTGGTGATGCCGCGGAACACTCGAATGTCGCCCGCCTTGGTCTCCGCCACGAAGAAGTCGCCATTGGGAGCGGTGCGAATGATACGCGGATTGTCGAGTCCGGTCGCGTATTGCTCCACTTTGAATCCGTCCGGGACCTGCGGCCAGGCGCCCTCCGGACGCGCAACCAACTGCGGCCCGTTGCCCGCTGACTCGGTGGCAAAGGGAACTGGGAGATCTTTCAGAGTGATCTTGCGAACTTGCCCAGGCTTCTCGTATCGGAAGTCAGTAAACGGCGGCTTGGGCGGCGGCGCATTCAGTTTCTCAGCCACCGGTTGGGCTGCTGGCTGGCGGTTCGATCGCGCACTCTGCGGTTGACCCAGCGATTGCACGTAGCTGACGATCTGCCAGCGCTGTTGCCTGGGTAAAGTTGCCCACGACGGCATACCATTGGACACGTCGCCCTTGGTAATGAACCAGAAAATTTCCCCTGGCGTCACCGCCTTGATCCTTTCCGCCTTCAGAGGAGGAATATTTCCCGAGCCTTCGCCATTTTCCCCGTGGCAGCGGGCGCAGCGCAGATGGAACAACGCCCTCGCATTTGGCGGCTGCTGCCCTTCGTATGGGCTCTTCAATGCCTTGGCCGATGCCGGGGCGTTGTGGAAGTCTGCGTTTTGAGCTGAAACCGAGGAGAGCAGAAGTGCAGAAACGGCGAAGGTCCCAAACAAACCCTGGAAGACGCGGATCATGGCTTTCAAACTTGTTCCTCCGAAAGAAATGGTCACAAGATGTTATACCGAATGGAGGACGAGCGTCTTCGCCAGTCAGGCAACGGCCTGTGCAGGACGGGCGGGACGCCCGTCCTCAACTGACCTTATAATTCAGAGCAACAAAAACTGCTGCAACCAAGGAACGAATGATGGGCTATCCCCTTCTCGATTTGACGAACAAAACTGCGGTTGTGATCGGCGGAACCAGTGGCATCGGACTGGCTCTCACCAAGGCGCTGGCTCAAGCCGGCGCGAACGTTGTCCCCTCGGGCCGCCGGCCCGAACCGTTGAACGCCGCTGTCGCCGAGGTCAAGGCTCTGGGCCGGCGATCGCTCATTCAAACTTGCGATGTCACAGACAGCACCAGCCTCGATCACCTTCTGCAAGTAGTGACTGCGGAATTTGGCGGCGTGCAGATCCTCATCAACTGCGCCGGACGTACCAAGCGTACGCCCACGCTCGACGTCCCGGAATCCGAATGGAATGGGATCCTCGAAACCAACCTCAACGGAACGTTGCGGGCTTGTAAGGTCTTTGGCCGCCACATGATTGAGCGCGGATACGGCCGCATTATTAACATCGCTTCGCTATCCTCTTTCGTGTCGTTGTACGAAGTTGCCGCATACAGCGCCAGCAAGGCGGCGGTGGCTTCGCTGACCAAGTCGCTTGCGATTGAATGGGCCAAGTTTGGCATCTGCGTGAATGCCATCGCTCCCGGAGTCTTTCGCACCGAGTTGAACACTGCTCTGCTCGACGGCACTGACCGCGGCCGTGAATTCCTGTTGCGAACGCCCATGAAGAGGTTCGGCAAGCTCGACGAACTTGGCGGAGCCGCGGTTTTTCTGGCTTCCGAATCCGCCAGCTTTGTCACCGGCCACGTCCTGGCCGTGGATGGAGGCTTCCTGGCCAGCGGCGTCAACCAGTAGGAGTCACCATGAACCACGCGGGGACAGCCGCCCCCGGCTGTCCAGTCGAGCGAAGCTCGACAGGTTCGTCGCCATCCAAGAAAGCGGACCTTCGCTCCGCCGGACAGCCGGGGGCGGCTGTCCCCACGTGGTTCGTGGCGGATGACATAATGCACCAGCAGGGCTGCAACTAATGACTCTCAGCAAAAGTGTCGTTGATCGCGTGCTGACCCACGATGAACTCCGCCAAGTTGTTGCCCAGGCGGCTGACAAACTTAACCTCAAAGGCAAGCGCGTGCTGACCATCATTCCCGATGGCACCCGCACCATGCCCATGCCTTTAATGTTTCAACTTCTGCAGCAGGAGATCGGCACTCAAGCCGCAGCTTGTGACTACCTCGTCGCCCTGGGCACACATTCGTTGATGAACGAGGCCCAGCTTACCCGTCTGCTGGGACATCCTGTTGTTAACGGATCCTGCGGCAGCGCCCGCGTCTTCAACCACCGTTGGGACCTTCCCGACACTTTTGTTGATTTGGGCAGAATCCCCACCGATAAAGTTGCCGAAGCCTCCGGCGGTCTTCTTTCTGAACCGATCCTGGTCAAGATCAATCGCCTGCTTTTCGACTATGACCAGGTTCTGATCTGCGGACCGGTATTTCCCCACGAAGTGGTGGGGTTTTCGGGAGGCAACAAATATTTGTTTCCGGGAGTGAGCAGCGGAGAAATGATCAACCAGACGCACTGGCTCGGGGCTCTACTGGGGAGCTATAACCTCATCGGCACCGCCCGCACCCCGGTTCGCGCCCTGATCGATCAGGCCGCCGAGAAAGTTACGGTGCCTGTCGCCTGTTTCGCTCTGGTCTTGAGAAAGCAGGACGTCGCCGGTATCTATTTCGGTTCCGCACGGGAAGCCTGGAAAGAGGCAGCGGAGCTGTCAGCACGAGAGCATGTTCGGTGGGAAGCTCGTCCTTTTCGTCGCGTTCTTTCTGTCTTGCCGGAGATGTATGACGACATCTGGACCGGTGCCAAGGGAATGTACAAACTCGAGCCTGCCATCGCGGACGGCGGCGAGGTCGTTCTCTATGCTCCGCACATTACGGAATTCAGCTACACCCACGGCGCTTTCCTCGATCGCATTGGTTATCACTGCCGTGACTACTTTCTCAAGCAGTGGGACCGGTTCGCTGATGTCCCCCGTGGCGTGATCGCACATTCCACGCACCTGATAGGGCAGGGCACATACGACGCCTCGACGGGCGTTGAGACTTTGCGGATAAAAGTCACCCTGGCGACCAGCATCTCCGAAGAACGCTGCCGCCGCCTGAACCTGAACCACGTCGATCCCAAGACCATCAGGTTTGAAGATTGGCAGGGACGCGAAGATCAGGGCGTCAAGTTGATTCCACACGCCGGCGAAACCCTGTACCGGCTAAAAAATGGAATCTCGGCTGGCGATGCTGCCGCTATTGAACCGAACTTGCGACGTTAGAGAAAACGTTGTTGGCGTTAGAGCCGACCAGTCGTATCGTGCCCACAACCAGAACCAGAATCACGGCCAGCATGACTGCATACTCCGCGATGTCCTGTCCCTGGTCTTCGGACCACATTCTCTGAATCAGGTTCTTCATGACTGACCTCCAAGGCTCCAAAATATTCTCGATTAGGAACTCATGATGAACGCATCGTGCTCGATTGTCAATTGCTCATCGCAGAATTCGAGACATTTCTTGTATCGTCAAAAGGCACGCTGGACGCGGGATTTGGATGATTTTAAAGTTGCGTGAGGGATAACCGCGGTAACCCGTTACTGTGCAGAACGCAGCCGTGAAAACCTAATGTAAAAGCTCCACCGCCGAGCGCGAAGCGTATTCCAGCACGCGTCCTGGAAGCAGGCCCAGGTACAGCGTGGCGGCCACACTGATGGCCAGCGCCGCGCTCAGAGCGGGTGAAACTGGAATCTCCGGTAACTCCTCCCGCGCTTCACGCATATACATCACCACGATGATCCGCAGGTAATAGTAAGCGCCCACGGCGCTGTTGAGCACGCCGATGATCGTAAGTCCGATCAGGTTGGCTTGCAGCGCGGCGCTGAACACGTAGAACTTGGCGAAGAAGCCGCCAGTCATCGGAATTCCGATCAGTGACAACAAAAAAATCGTTAGCGTGGCAGCAAGTAATGGCGAACGCCGTCCGAGTCCCGCGTAGTCATCGAGCGTCACGTAACGTTCGCCGGCGCCCGCGATGTGGCTGATCACGGCAAACGCACCCACATTCATGGCTGCATAAGAGGCGGTGTAGAACATGGCCGCGGGAACGCCATTGTTAGGCAATGCGGCAAACGCGACCAGGATATATCCGGCGTGCGCGATAGAAGAGTATGCCAAGAGACGTTTGACGTTCTGCTGCACCAGCGCGCCCACATTCCCCAGCGTCATGGAGAGCGCGGCCGCGACCCAGATCAGCCAAACCCGCCCGGGTGCGTTGGCCTCAAACATAACCCTCAGCAGGACCGCGAACGCTGCTGCCTTGGGAGCGGTTGACATGAATCCCACCACGGGCGCGGGAGCACCCTCATACACGTCGGGTGTCCAGATATGAAATGGAGCGGCTGCCACTTTGAAACCCAGGCCCACGAACATGAATGCGATTCCGGCATAGGCCAGCAGCGGAATGGGGCCCGATCGAAGTGCCTGGGCGATAAGCGAAATACTCGTAGACCCGGTTGCGCCGAACGTCAGCGCCACGCCGTATAAGAAGAAGGCGGTGGCAAAAGAACCCAGCAGAAAATACTTCAGGGAAGCTTCGCTGCTGATAGCCGCGCGCCGGCGGAAGCCGGTCAGCACGTAAGTGGAAATCGAAGAAATCTCCAGCGCGATGAAGATCAGCACCAGCTCGACCGCCGAAGACATCAGACACATGCCGACCGCGCCGAAAAGAATCAGCCCGTAGTATTCTCCAGCCCGGATCTGCTGCGCCTTCATATACTCGAAAGAGCTGAGGATGACCACGGCAGTGATCGCGGTAATCAGTACGTGGAAGAAGGTACTGAACGCATCCACTTTGATTACGCCCCAGAATCCCAGGCCGGGGAACTGCGACTGGTAAAGGGTTGCAGCGAGCGCCGCCACGGAGCCGATGAGCGCGATGAAGCCCAGCAGTCTCTGGCTGCTGCGCTCGTCCACCAGCGGATCGAGCACCATGATCGCCATGCCAAACAAGGACAGTACGATCTCCGGCAGAATGCGGACATACTCCACGCTCTGAGGTATGGTCTGGGTCATTCCAGCGGCACTCACTGGCCAACCACCCTGCTGGCCAATTGCGCGAACGGCGCCAACGCGGTTTGGACCGCGGGATCGATGGCGTTCAACCACAGCAGCGGCGCCACCCCCATCACCAGCGCGGCCGCGGCAGCGGGTAGAAGTGCGATGCGCTCGCGCGTATCCAGATCAGGCAGAGTTTCATTGACGGAATGCGTGATCTTTCCATAGAAAACTCTTTGATACATCCACAACAGGTATCCGGCGCTCCAGATAATGCCGGTCGCGCCCAGCACTCCGTAGATCGCACGATCCTGAAACGCTCCGCTAAGCACCAGGAATTCTCCGATAAAGCCATTCAGCAAGGGCAACCCAACCGAGGCCAGCACCACAAACAGGAAGAAGCTGGCATATACCGGCATCGAACTCGCCAGCCCGCCGAATTCCGAAATCTCGTAAGTGTGGCGGCGTTCATATAGGATGCCCGCCAGCATGAACAAAGCTCCGGTTGAAACGCCGTGCGCCAGCATTACGAACGTCGCGCCATCCAACCCGGCTTGCGTGAAGCTGAAAATTCCCAGCACCACGAAGCCCAGGTGGCTGATCGAAGAGTAAGCGATCAGCTTCTTCATGTTGGGCTGGACCAAGGCCACCAGCGCGCCATAAATAATTCCGATCAGCGCCAGAATCATCACCCACCAGGCATTGGCGCGCGCCTGGTCGGGAAATAATCCCAGGTTGAAACGCAGCATGCCGTAGGTTCCCATCTTCAGCAGTACGCCGGCCAGCAGTACGGACCCCGCAGTGGGCGCCTCGACGTGCGCGTCAGGCAACCAGGTGTGAAAAGGGAAGAGCGGAACTTTGACGGCAAACGCGATGAAGAATCCCAGGAAAAGCCATTGCGCGGCGCTGGCAAAATTCTCCACCTGCCCGCTGCGGATCGCATTCTGGATGGTCACAAAATCAAAGGTCCCGACTTTGGCATAAAGCCAGAGAATCGCCGCCAGCATGAACACCGACGCGATCATGGTGTACATGAAGAACTTGACGGCGGCGTAAACCTTGCGGCCATGCCCGTACATCCCGATCAGCAATGCCATCGGAATCAGGGTGGCTTCCCAGAAGAAGTAAAACATGAAGAGATCGAGCGCCACGAACACGCCGATCAGCGCGGTCTCTAGCACCAGCAGGATGATGAAGAATTCCTTCACCCGCTCATGAATGGATTTCCACGAGATCAGCACGCACAATGGTGTGAGAAACGTAGTCAGCACCACCAGCCACATGGAAATTCCATCCACGCCCATGTGGTAGTGAATGTTGGGCGTAGGAATCCAGGCGCGATCGATTTCATACTGGAATCCGGTCTGGGCCCGATGGAAGTGCACCGGAAGATGCAATGACAGGACAAACGTGAACAGCGTCACCACCAGGGAAAATACACGAATGTCGCGATCACGCCGCGGCAATGACAGCAGCAGCAACGCTCCGGCCAGCGGGATGAAGGTCACCAGCGTGAGAATGACCGGGCTCCAGTTGCCTGCATTCATCGTGTTCCCATCCAGACCATGTAAGCGATCACGGCTGCGGCCCCTGCTGCTACCCATCCGGCGTAAGAGCGCAGGTTGCCGGATTGCATGTGCCGAACCGAGTCAGAAACCTCATTAGCGCCGTGCGCGCCGTTATCCACTGCGGCGTCAATCACGTCCTGGTCAATGCCGTGCCACAAAATCAGGGCGGAGCCTGCGACGAGTGGCTTGACGAACAGAGTCGCGTAGAGTTCGTCGATGTAGTATTTGTGGACCACTGCTTCGTAAAGGCTTCCCAGACTCGCCGCGATCTGCTGCGGTAACTGCGGATTCCGATAGTAAAGTTGCCACGCCAGAACAAACCCGAGCAACCCGGCCAACACTGAAATCCCGGTGAAGATCAACTCGGTCGCATGACCAGTCTGGGGTTCGGGACCCTCCGTTTCCCTCTCCGGCGCCGCTGCCAACCCATGGCCTCCAGCGCCGGCCGCGATGGTCGAGTGAAATACTGGCCCGAGAAATTTGTCGAAGCGATTGCTGCCGCCCAGCGACCCCGGAACACCGATCCACCCGCCGGTAAGAGAGAGGAACGCAAGTACCACAAGTGGAATCACCATCAGCCGCGGACTCTCATGAATCCCGCCATGCCCATGCCCGTGTGGTGCGGGCGCCCCCGCCCGCATGTCGTCATGCGCCAAATCGTGCGCGGCTTCCTCATGCGCTTCCGCCGACCCGCGATATTCCCCAAAGAAAGTCATGAACCACAACCGGAACATATAAAAGGAAGTGAGAAACGCCGTGAACAATCCGACAAACCAGTAGACCCAGCTGGCCTGGTAAGCCCGCCACAAAATTTCATCCTTGCTGAAGAATCCGGCAAACGGCGGAATTCCCGCGATCGCAAACGTAGCGACGGTCATAGTCCAGAAGGTCCAGGGAATTTTCGTACGCAACCCGCCCATCTGACGCATGTCCTGCTCGCCACTCACCGCGTGAATGACTGAGCCCGCCGCAAGGAACAGCAACCCCTTGAAGAACGCATGCGTCATCAGATGGAAAATACCTGCCGAAAAAGCCCCCACGCCGCAGGCCATGAACATGTATCCGAGCTGCGAAATCGTGGAGTAAGCGAGCACCTTCTTGATATCGGTCTGCGTGATGCCGATAGTGGCAGCGAACAAAGCCGTCAAGGTTCCGATGATGGCCACGACCGTCAACGCCATTGGCGCCCGCTCGAAAATCACATGCGACCGCGAAACCATGTACACCCCCGCGGTCACCATAGTCGCAGCATGAATCAGTGCAGAGACAGGAGTTGGGCCTTCCATGGCGTCGGGTAGCCATACATAAAGCGGAATTTGCGCCGACTTGCCCGCGGCTCCAACCATCAACAGCAGGCCGACTGCGGTTAGCAGTCCAGGTCCGCCGGTCTCGGGGCCGATCGGAACCACGCTTTGGAACACCTGGTCAAAGTTCAGCGAGCCAAAGTGTTTGATCAGGACAAAGAGCGCGATCAGAAATCCGAAATCGCCAATACGATTGACGATGAATGCTTTCTTGCCGGCCGACGCCGCAGAGTCCTTGGTGAACCAGAAACCGATTAGAAGATACGATGCCAGCCCCACGCCTTCCCATCCGATGAACATCAGGAGGTAGTTGCTGGCAAGCACCAGGGTCAGCATGAAAAACATAAACAGATTCAGATAGGTGAAGAAGCGATAGAACCCGCCTTCCTCCCACATGTAGCCGACGGAATAAATGTGAATGAGGAATCCGACGCCCGTCACGACCAGCAGCATCACCAGCGAAAGTTGATCGAGGTAGAACGAGAAGTCCACCTGAAACTTTCCTGCGCGGATCCAGGTGGCGAGAAACTCAATATGCGGCGTGCTCAGCAAAGAGAAACGGGAGGCGACAAACAGCACCATCGCAAATGCCGCGCCGCTGAACAGCAGGGCTATGGCGGCGACGGTTTGCCGGGAGAATTTCTTTCCCAGGAAACCATTGATGGCGGCGCCCACCAGCGGCAGCACCGGGATGATCCACAGATGCAAGTCGGGCGTCATAGTTTGAGCAAATCCACCTGGTCAACGTTCAGAGTCTCGCGCGTGCGGTAGACCGCGATGATGATCGCCAGTCCCACCGCCGCCTCGGCCGCTGCCACCACCATTACGAAGAACACGAAGATCTGCCCGCTCAGCGCATGCCACTGCGCAGCAAATGCGACAAATGAAAGATTCACCCCATTCAGCATCAGTTCAATTGACATGAAGATGCTGATGATGTTGCGCTTGATCAGGAACCCGGTCACGCCGCAGGCGAATAAAATTCCGCTGAGAATGAGGTAATACGAGATCGGCACCATCAGCTCCCCTTCTTTCCCTGGTCCGCGTCCGGATGGCTGGCCAGGACGACAGCGCCCATGATGGCGATCAGCACCAGTATCGAAGTCACTTCAAAGGGCAGCAGAAAGTTGTGAAACAGCAGCCAGCCAATGGTCCTGGGGGCACCCGGCAGAGCTCCGGCGGATACGGTCTGGTTGCCGGTGCGCTCGATCAGCACCCACCCCACCAAGACGCTTCCGACCAGCATTCCGGGGATTCCAAACAGCAGCGCCACGCGGCTTCCCTTGGTGCGCTCTTCCTCTCCCGCGTTCAACAGCATGATGACAAAGACAAACAGCACCATGACCGCGCCGGCGTAAACGATCACTTGCACCGCCGCCACAAACTCCGCTCCCAACAGCAGGTATTCCACCGCCAGAGCCCCCATCACCACCACCAGAGAGAGCGCGCTGTTAATGGGATGCCGCTGCACCAGCAGGTTTACCGCTCCCGCCACGCACAGCGCCCCGAAGAACAGAAATACAATCAGATGAGTCATTAAACTGAGAACCAGGAACTGAGAACTAGGAACTGAGAACCGAGAACTGATGTTTAAGCCCGCAAGGCCACCACCAAAGCCGTCACCACCAAATTAGCAATTGCCAGCGGCAAAAGAAATTTCCATCCGAATGCCATCAGCTGGTCATAACGAAATCGGGGCAATGTGCCGCGCACCCATATATATACAAACAGAAAGCCAAAGATCCTCAGCACGAACCAAAACACCGGCAGAAGCGCCTGCAAGATCGGCGGTCCAAACACGGGGCCATGCCAGCCGCCCAAAAAGAGCAGCGAAGCCACAGCTGCCACGGTAATCATATTCGCGTATTCGGCCATGAAAAACATGGCAAACTTCATGGCGCTGTACTCGGTGTGATAGCCAGCCACAAGCTCGGTCTCTGCCTCGGGCAGATCGAACGGGATCCGGTTGGTTTCCGCATACGCCGACATAAGATAAATAAAGAAGGCAATGAATTGCCCCCCGTAAAAAATATTCCAGCGCGGAATAATCCACCAAAAGGTCCCGCTCTGCGCGTCCACAATGTCTCGCAAGCTGAAGCTGCCGGTCAGCATCAACACACCCACCAGCGAGAGTCCCAGCGAAATTTCGTAACTGATCATCTGCGCGCTGGCCCGCAGCCCGCCCAGCAGGGAATACTTGCTGTTCGACGACCAGCCCGCCAGCGCGACGCCGTACACTCCGAGCGAAGTAACGCCCAGGATGATCAGCAGGCCGATATTGACGTCCGTGATCTCCAGCGGAATGTGCAGGCTGCCGATCGTGATCCAGTTGCCCACCGGGATCACTGCGATTGAAGTCAGGGCGCACATCACGGCAATGATCGGCGCCGCGATATACAGCGGCCGATATACGTGCGGCGGTGTCAGGTCTTCCTTGAACAGGAACTTGATTCCGTCCGCCAGCGGCTGCAGCAGTCCGAACGGGCCCACTCGGGTCGGACCCCAGCGGTTCTGCATGTGCCCCACCACTTTGCGCTCCAGCCAGACGGTGTAAGCCACCGCCGTCAGCAGCACAAACAGTGCCAGCACAGTCTTGATAAAAGAAACGATGATGAAGGTGGTGACATTCAACGCGTTATTCCCAGGTAGCGCCGGCGTCTCGCCGGCTGTCGCGAGGTCGTCTCGCCCTTGTTCCTATAAGAATGTAGAAAGAATTGTCAGTCCGCCGCAACTTCAGATTCCACTGGCTGCCGGTTGTGGTTCTCCATCACCGAGTTCAGCGTCCGCGAATAGCGCCCCAGAGTACCCGAACTAAATAGATTGTCATTCGCGGGCACAATCAGCGCCGGGTCTTGCGAAGCTCCGGCCGTGATGCCCACCAGAGTCGTGTGCTGATCGTTCCCCGCCAGCACGTTCATCCGTGAAACTTCGTACCCTGGCACCAGCCGCTGAATTTCGTCCAGAATCGCCATCGGGTCAAACGGGCTCATCTTCGGTTCCAACCCGTGTGCGTCCAGCCACACCGCGTGCCGGTCAGCCTCGCCCGATTGTGCCCCGCGCGATTGTCCCATGTCCGCTGCCTCGCCCCGGCCGAACGGAACCAGCTTGCGGATGTCCGCCCCCATCGCATCCGCGAAGCGAACGATCATTTCGAAATCGGACTTGCTGCCGCTGACCTCTCCCGCCTTCTTCACCAACTGCAGATCGCCACAAGTATTGGTGAATGTCCCGGATTTCTCATAGGCATTGGCTGCCGGCAGCACCACGTCAGCCAAAACAGCAGTTTCGGTCAGGAACATGTCTTGCACCACTACGAAACTCTGCGAGAAAACAAACGGATCGATGCCGGATCGCCCCACTGGATTCGCGCCCACCACGTAGAGCGCCTTCAATTTTCCGGCGCGGGCACTCTCAACCATTTCCGGCAAGGTCAACCCGGCAGTTTGCGGAACCCCGCCCCACTCCTCGTGGAATTTTCCAGAATCGGCGATGGAATGATATCCGGGCAGCAAGTCGGGATAGAGCCCCATGTCAGCCGCACCCCGCGAGTTGGCATAGTCAGCCAGGCACAGAAACTTCGCGCCAGGAATGCCCAAGCCAAACTTCACCAGGGATGCAATATCCTCGCCGCGGATCTCCGCCCCAAAAATGATGACCAAATTCTGCTCGCCCCGAAGCTGATCGCGAAAAGCAGCCGGTGTGGTTTGTGTGGCGCGGGCGCCCTCGCCCGCGTCAGCGCCGGAGGCCTCAACTGTCGCGAGCCCTCCCGCCGCAGAATCATCCCCCGCCAAGAATGCAGCGAACCGCCCCTCACCACCCGCAGGAAGCCGCAAAAATCCACTCGCCTGCCGGTGCAGCTTGATGTCCGCAGAATTCACCACATACAACTTCGCGTTATGCAGACGAACGTTGTTTCGAATCTGCCAGGCCAGCAATGGATGTTGTTCGGTGGGATCATTCCCAATCAGCAGAATCGCCGGCGCGTTGAACACATCGCGCATGCTGGCGGTAGATTCCGGCTTCCCCCCGAGCGCCGCGGCAAAAGCAGGGAAGTCAGCGGTGCGGTGGTGGTCGATGTTGTTGGTTTGCAAAACCACGCGTGCGAACTTCTGCAACAGGTAATTCTCTTCATTAGTGGTGCGGTTCGAGCCCACGACTCCAAGCGCCTGCCCTCCATGTTGCTCGCGAGCTTCCTTGAAGCGCTTTCCGATCAGCTCAAATGCCTCTTTCCATGTAGCCGGAGCCAGTTGTCCGTCTTTCCTGATCAGCGGTTGAGTCAGGCGATCTTCGCGATTGGCAAAGTCAAACGCATAGCGGCCCTTGATACAGAGAAAGTCGCCGTTGATGCCGCTCTTGTCGCGATTGTCTCCGCGCACGATCTCCATGCCGGTTTCGGAGCGGCGTACGCCCAGCGTGGTCTTGCATCCGTCCGCGCAATGGGTGCACGTGGTGCTGACATGGTTCATTTCCCAGGGACGCGTCTTATAACGATAAGCCCCGGAAGTCAGCGCCCCCACCGGACAAATGTCGATACACATGCCGCACTCTTCGCACTCCAGGTGATCTTCTTTATTGGGAGCGATGATCGAACCCACGCCGCGGTTCTGCACACCGAGCGCCCACACGTCCATGCCCTCGCCGCACACTCGCACACAGCGGTAGCAAAGAATGCAGCGCGGCCGGTCGAAGTACACCACGGGAGACCACTGCTGTTCCTCTTTGTGATTCTTGGGTTCCATGTACTTCGATTCCGCGGCGCCGTACGAAAACGTCATGTCCTGCAGTTCGCACTCGCCCCCGGCATCGCACACCGGACAATCCAGAGGATGATTGCCCAGCAGCAATTCCACCATCCCCTTGCGTGCCTGATGCACTTCATCGCTGTCGGTAATCACAACCATGCCTTCGCCGACGACCGTCGTACACGCAGTCTGCAGCTTGGGCATCTTCTCGACTTTCACCAGGCACATCCGGCAAGCGCCCTGCAGCGAGAGATTCGGGTAGTAGCAAAACGAAGGTACTTCGATGCCCGCACTCTTGCAGGCTTCAATCAGCAAAGTCCCAGCCGGAGCCGTGACCTTCTTGCCGTCCACGGTGATGTTTACGTCAGGCATATTAGAGATCGGGTAATTGAAAAATTTAGTAATTTAGTAATTGAAAAATCACACTCAGGCCGCCCTTTTCGCAGTTTGCCGGGATGCGGTGAAAATAGCCGTCAATTCCCGCGCCTCTGCCAACAGCGAATGTGTCTTATCGGATGTAATAATTCCCGACTCGGTTAACAACTCCAGCCAAAGAACTGCCTCATCGGCTTCTTCAGCGACAATAGCGATCCGTGCGATAAACTCAACTTTCGACCTTGAGCGGCAAGCGGCCCGATAATTTGCAGCGACCGCAGTCCCGCATCGTAATAACTGTTTGCCCAGAACCTGTGTATCAGTCCGGTAGGGCAGGGTGCGGAAAAGGCGAATCACGCGCAACGCGAAGGCTTTGCTTCGATCTCGAAGTTGCTCGGGTTGCGTATTCATCGCAAATTACTCAATTACTAAATTCCGCAATTACTCAATCTTTAAGCTACCACTGCCGCTTCGATTTTCTCGTAAGGACACGGCCTGCCGTCCAAATGATCTTCGAACTCCTGCCGGAACTTCTTGATGAACGCCATCGTCGGCATGGCCGCGGCATCGCCCAGCGGACAGAACGTCCGGCCCAGCATGTTTTCCGACAGGTAGTACATGTTGTCGATATCTTTTTTCACTCCGCCGCCGGAGTGGAAGCGAATCAGCGTCTTCTTCAGCCAGTCCGTACCTTCGCGGCAGGGAATGCACCAGCCGCAACTCTCGTGCTGGTAGAACTTCATGGTCCGCAACGCAAATTTGACTATGCAGGTGGTGTCGTCGAGGATGACCACGCCGCCCGACCCCAGCATCGATCCGGTTTTGGCCACGCTGTCGAAATCCATGGCGATATCGATCTCGTCGGACTTCAATATCGGCGTGCTCGATCCCCCGGGCACCACCGCCTTGAGCGCGCGGCCGTTGGGAATTCCACCACCTACTTCGAAGATCATCTTTCTGAGGTTATATCCCATCGGCAGTTCGTAAACCCCGGGCTTCTTGACGTGACCGCTGAGACAGAACAACCGCGTCCCACCATTTTTCGGCGGGCCCAGCTTGGCGTACCACTCCGCCCCGCCCAGAATAATGTGCGGCACGCTGGCCAACGTTTCAGCATTGTTAATTACCGTCGGTCCGCCCCACAGCCCGACCACGGCAGGGAACGGAGGTTTGATGCGGGGGATGCCGCGCTTGCCTTCAAGCGATTCCATGAGCGCCGATTCTTCTCCCACTTCGTAGGCGCCTGCTCCCCCGTGCCAGTAAATGTCGAAGTCCTGTCCGCTACCGAAGATATTCTTGCCCAGAAACCCGCGCGCGTAAGCGTCGGCAATGGCCTTCTGCACAATTTCCAGAAGATAGCGGTATTCGCCGCGGACGTAGATGTAGCCGGTCTTCGAGCCAACCGCCAGCCCAGCGATCATCACGCCTTCAATTACCGCATGCGGGTCGTGCTCAAAAATCAGCCGGTCTTTGCAGGTGCCGGGTTCGCTCTCGTCGCCGTTGCACAAGATATATTTCGGCTTCGACGCCTGCTTGGGCACGAATGACCACTTCAGGCCGGTACTGAACCCCGCGCCTCCGCGTCCGCGCAAGCCGGAGTTCTTGACCTCGTTGACGATGCCATCCGCTCCCATGCCCAAAGCCTTCTGCACCGCCTTGTAGCCGTCAAGCTCCAGGTAGCGATCAATATTGGTCGCGCCCAGGCCGAAACGCCGGGAGACGACCTTTACTTCATCGGGATGGGAAACCAGATCAGCCATGTTGAAATTTGGTAATTGTGTAATTTAGTAATTGAGCAATTTTGAAAAACATTTGTCCGACGTGACGGTTGTGCTTTTTCAATTACACAATTACTCAATTTCCCAATTACTCAATTCTCTTCTTTCTGTATTCGTCCAGAACCCTGTCCATCTTCTCCGTGGTCAGGTTCTCATGAAAATCGTAATTCACCTGCACCGCGGGGGCCCAGCTGCAGCCGCCAATGCACTCGACTTCTTCCAGACAGAACAGACCGTCGGGCGTGGTCTGCTTGTGTCCAATGCCAAGTTTCTTCTCGCAATGCTCCAGCAGTTCTTCGCCGCCGCGCAGCATGCAGGCGATGTTGGTGCAGACCTGAACGTTGTACTTGCCCCGTGGCTTGGTGGTCAGCATGGAGTAGTAGCTGATCACGTTGCGGACTTCGAGAGATGTCAGTTCCAGTCGTCCGGCAATCTCGTCGATCACTTCGTCGGAGAGATATCCGGCCTCGTCCTGCGCATACAGCAGCGTCGGGACGAGCACAGACCTCTTGGTCGGATAATGCGTCAGCATCTCCGCGAAGCGTGTTTCGAATTGTTCCGAAAACCTCATCTAAGAATTGAGTAATTGAGTAATTGTGCAATTTTAAGGCTATGCGACGCTCCGGGCCGTGTGTTGCGATGCCGTAAATATTGCCGTCAGCTCCCGCACCTCCGTCAGCAGTTCCCGGGTTTTCTCCCCGGAGACGATCCCCGATTCCGTCAACAACTCCAACCACAACACGGCTTCGTCAGCCTCTTCCACCACGATTCCCATCCTCGCGACGAATTCAGCCTTGGATCTTGCACGACATACTGCCCGATAATTCGCAGCAACCGATGTTCCGCATCGTAACAGCTGTTTACCCAGGATCTGTGCGTCAGGCTTGTACGGTAGCGACCGAAAAAGTCTAATGATGCGCAATGCAAACAATTTCGTCCGGTCCCTAAGTTGTTCCGGCTGTGTTTTCATCGCGATCACCATGGATGTTCAATTACTCAATTACCAGATTTCTCAATTACTCAATCTCTACCGGTCAATCTCCCCCAAAACAATGTCGATGCTGCCGATCGCCGCGACCACGTCCGCCAGCAATCTTCCTTCGCACATCGTAGGCAGCGCCTGCAGATTAGCCAGACACGCCGAACGCATATGCACCCGATAAGGTTTCGCCGTTCCGTCGCTGACCACGTAGTATCCCATTTCGCCGCGCGGCGATTCTACCGCCTGATAGACCTCGCCCGCCGGCACGGCAAAGCCTTCCGTAATGATTTTGAAGTGGTAGATGAGCGCTTCCATTTGCGTCTTCATCATCTCGCGGTCAGGCAGTATAACCTTCGGCGCCGTGGCCTTGATCGGGCCCTCCGGCATGCCATCGAGCGCCTGCTGCACCATGGCGATGGATTCCCGCAGTTCCGCCACCCGGCACACGTAGCGGGCAAACACGTCGCCATCCTGCGACACCGGCACTTTGAACTTGAATTTCTCGTAGCTGGAGTAGGGCATATCGCGCCGCAAGTCGAAATCCACTCCGCTGCCCCGCAGCGTCGGCCCGCTCGCGCCCAGAGCGACGGCGTCTTCCGCGGTGATTCGAGCCACGCCCTTGGTGCGCATCCCCCAGATGGGGTTTCCGGTCAATAAATTCTCGTATTCATCCACCTTCGAAGGAAAACGCGTCGCGAAATCCTGCACGCGCTCAAAAAATCCCAGGGGCGGCTCGAGCGCCAGCCCGCCAATGCGGAAATATGAAGTCATCATGCGCTGTCCGCTGACCATCTCGAACAGCCGCAGGATGTCTTCGCGCTCGCGGAAGCAATAAAGGAATACGGTCATCGCCCCAATATCGAGAGCGTGCGTACCCAGCCAGACCAGATGCGAGTTGATGCGCGTAAGCTCATTCAGCATTACCCGCATCCACTGCGCTTTGGGCGGAATCTCAAGGCCCAGCAATTTCTCGACTGCCAGCACGTAACAGAGATTGTTGGTCAGCGGGCACAGATAGTCGATGCGGTCAGTCAGGGGGACAACTTGCTGGTAGAACTTGGCCTCGCAGGTCTTCTCAATTCCAGTGTGCAGAAATCCGATGTCGGGCATGATGCGCACAATATTTTCGCCGTCAATCTCGAGCAGCAGGCGCAGCACACCATGGGTCGAAGGGTGATGCGGGCCCATGTTCAGGATCATGGTGCGGTCCTGACCGGGTTCGAGCGACGGCGCGGGGGAAAGATGAGCCATGGCGGGACCTAGCGGTAGCCCTCCACCGGATAATCCTTGCGCAGGGGATGGCCTTCCCAGTCTTCCGGCATCAAAAGCCGCCGCAGGTAGGGATGTCCGGCGAAACGCACTCCAAACAAGTCAAACACTTCGCGCTCGAAATAATTGGCTGCGGGCCAGACCTGTGTCACCGAATCGAGCGCCGGGCTGCTGCCGTCAAGCCGCACTTTCAATCGCACGCGCTCTTTCTTGGGAATCGAAAGCAGGTGGTAAACCACCTCGAAGCGCGGCTCCGAAGGAAACCAATCTACACAAGTCACGTCGGCAAGATAATTGAACTGACAATCTGCATGTTCGCGGAGCAGCTTGCACGCGTCACGGATGAACGAGCGCTCCACGTAAATAGTCATCTCATCGCGATCGAACTTTGCCCCCTCAACCGCAGCCGGGTTCCAGGCTAACAACCTGGCCACGGCCGGGTGGTTGTTCAGTTGCTCCAATTCGGTGATGGCGGGTTGGAAGGGCATCAGACCTGGCCTCGGCGGGCGGAAGGTTTACCCCAGTCCAGCGCGCCTTTCTTCCATACATAGAAAAAGCCCACCAGCATGATGCCGATATAGACCAGCATCTCCCAGAAACCAAACATCTTAAGATCGCGCAGAATCACGGCCCAGGGATAGAGAAATATGGCTTCAATGTCAAACAGGATGAACAGCATGCCCACCATATAAAATTTGACTGAGAAACGTTCTCTGGCGTCCCCGATGGGTGTCATGCCACACTCATACGGAGACATTTTGGCGCGCGTGGGGCGGCGATAGCCGATCAGCCAGGACAGGACGACGATTACGCCCGCGAGGGCTCCCGCGACCAGAAAGTGAATCAGCAGTGGCAGGTAGCGGACGAAGTAATTGTCGGGCATGGGAGAGCTATATATAATTCGCGCCAAGCGCCAATTAAACATTCTAGATTAGATTTCGATACTGGTGGTGTCAAGCGACCGGCTGCCTTTGTTGCAGTTTGGTTAAAACTGTTTAATCGATAAGCACGATCTCTTTCCTGAGAGTGAAATTGTGATAGTGAAGAAGAGCGCATGATCTTCGGCTTTAACACCGACATCAAGCAAGGCGACACCGTCTACCACGTGCAGAGCGAGGCCCGCGAGAGCGAGCTTCTGCTGCAAACCCAGGTGTTCGTCCGGGGCCGCTGCATCGGCAAGCGGGCGACCCCCTACGGAGACAAGCTGGCTGGAGGCTTTACCGACCAGCAAAAAGAACACGGCCTGCGCGACCAGCACCGCCTGGTTCTGGACGCGATCCGCGACG
The DNA here is from genome assembly GCA_963816865.1 of Terriglobia bacterium. GTDB lineage: Bacteria > Acidobacteriota > Terriglobia > Terriglobales > Acidobacteriaceae > JAIQFF01. The sequence continues at coordinate 52,674 of CAWFMU010000030.1, read as the reverse complement.
GTCATCTGGACGACATCCTCGACAAACGCGACACGCCAGAGACGCTGGCCGCGGTCAAAGAGCTCGATGTGCAATGGCTGAACGCAAACTCCGTCCACTCCGACCGTAATCTGACGATGCGCTTGCGGGTCACGGAAAGCGGCTCCGGTGTGCCCGGCGCACGCCTGACCATCCGCTTCGCCCGCCCCGATTCCGCGCCTTTCTATGCCCAAGTGGTCACCGACCCCTCCGGCGACACCGAGATGAAAATTGAAGTGGACGAGTCTTCGTTGCCTGACTCGTCAGTCCTGGTGCAAGCCAGCTATTCCGGCCGCACCGCCACCCGCAAATTCCAGCTCAGAAAAGTAGAAGCCTAAACCGGCCACGTGGGGACAGCCGCCCCCGGCTGTCCGGCGGAGCGAAGCTCCGCTAAGTTTTGTCGCAGTCAAAAGAAAGTCGAGCTGCGCTCGACCGGACAGCCGAGGGCGGCTGTCCCCACGTGGCCTCTGCTTGCTCCTTCGTCTGTTAGTTGCGAAAATCGATCTAATGAAAATCACCATCAACGGGCAGGAACAAACCTTCGCCCCGACCACCCTTGCCCTGCTCATCGAACAGCTCGGCATGAAACAGGACCGCGTAGCCGTAGAGCTGAACCGCGACATCGTCCCGCGAGCCAAGTGGACAGAAACCAACCTGTCCGAAGGCGACCGCCTGGAAATCGTCCACTTCGTTGGCGGAGGAGCTTCGTAGCGCCAGGATCCCGCCGGCCGTCCTGAGGGCGTCCCGCCCTCAGCGTCTCAGGCCCAGCCAGTCGAGGAACTCCTCTAGTCACCTCATTCCGCAAATCTTCCATTGACACTCGCCCCTTCGCGCCTAGAATGTTTCAAACATTTTTTATCCAAAATGTTTGAAACATTTCCATCTGCTTAATGAAGGAACACTTTACATCCCGCGAAGTCGTGGCGCTGACCGGCATCACGCTCCGCCAGTTGCAGTGGTGGGACGAGCGCCGCATCGTCGTCCCAGCGCGCGAAGGACATCGCCGCCTGTACTCAAACGAAGACCTGGCCGAGGTCGCAGTCATCTGCGAATTGCGCCGCCGGGGCTTCTCTCTGCAGCGGGTACGCAAGGTCATGCGCTTTCTGCAGCGCGAGTTCAGCAAGCGTCTGGCGGAAACCGTCACCGGCTCGTCTGACTACCATCTGCTCACCGACGGCCGCACCCTCTATCTGGAGACTTCCGCCCGGCAGATTGTGGACATCCTGAAAAATTCCCGTCAGCCCATGCTGGCGATTTGTCTGAGCGACACCGTGCGCCAGGTTCGAGCCGTAATCCGCAACGCGGAAAAAAAAGCTAACGGCAGCACAATGCAAGTGGCCCGCAGAAAAGCGTCATAGGCAGGAAAGTTTGGCTCCAAAAAGTTTGACTCCCGGGGAGGCGAGATGGTTGGAGAACTGAACGTCCTGAACGAGTGGATTCCCGAGCAGATGCAGCCCGGCACCATCTTCGTGCTGGAAAATGCCGGCCACGTCGGCGAGAAGGAAGATCCCTACTGGGCCGTGCTCGCCTGTCCCGACTGCGGCACCCTGGGCCTTATCACGCGTAAACAACTGGCCGGCCTGCTGCCCGTAATCTGTGGCTCCGATCAGTGCTCGGTGCAGTTCTTCATCAACGATAGCGACATCGTGATTCGCAAGCCCTGCTGACCCAAAACTGCCGTCATCCGGGAAGGGCACGACTTCAGTCCTGTCGCGACGCGCAGAAAATCACTCCCGCGTTGCCTACGATCTACATCCTAAAAAGCGCCAGCCAGGCTGGACCGTCTGAATCAGTTCTGCCCGGGCTTGCCCTTCCAGAGGCCCGAGGTCTATTGTTTTGCGCAGCCAGAGCACTTTAAAAGGGAGGTCGTGATGGTCAAGAAGCTAGTCGTTCTTTTGTGCGCGCCTGTGATTGTGTTCTCGCTGACAGTGGTGTCTCCCGCTCAAGAGAAGACTCACAAGCATGCGAGCGAAGGACGCTGGGAGGGAAACGTCATTCGGAGCAACCCGGAAAAATCCACCTTGACGATTCGGAGCGTGGATTCAAACGCTGAAAGGATCGTCCACTATGACAGCGGGACTCGGTGGGTCAGCCAGGCGCATGGCAGCAAGAAGTTCAATGACATTGACCCGACCCAGGTCAAGGACAACGATCGAGTGATCGCCAGAGGCATTTGGGACAAGGGCGTACTTTACGCCACTCTGATCTCCAAGCGACTCTCCCACTCCGACTGAGTTCAAAGCGACGCGACTTGATCTGAAATTAGCAGGCTGTCATCCGGCGACTGCGGATGGCTCTCCTAATGATTTGCACCGGCCATCTGATCCAATTCGAGGCGACCGTATGACAGCACTCGCGGGATGGCAAAACTTTTACGTAATCGTCGGCTCGTCTGCCGGCGCCCTGATCGGACTGCAGTTCGTCGTTATGGCCCTCGTCGCTGACTTGCCCCGCACACCGGTTCAGGCACAGGCCGGCCACGCCTTTGCAACTCCCACCATCGTTCACTTCGGAGCCGTGCTGATGCTCTCAGCCGCCCTGAGTGCTCCATGGCAAAGCATAGGCGGAGCCGCGGTTCTTTGGGGTCTGATGGGTCTCGCCGGAGTTGTGTATGCCATCATCGTGGCTCGGCGCCAGCGGCTACAAACCACATACAAGCCCGTGTTCGAAGATTGGCTGTTTCATGCCGTCCTGCCCTTCGCGGCGTACACGACCCTCTCTCTATCGGCGTGCGCGGCTCGCGCCTATCCCACCGAGTGCCTGTTTGGCGTCGCAACAGCAGCGCTCCTGCTGCTCTTTATCGGCATTCACAACGCATGGGACGCCGTCACTTATCATGTCTTCGTAATCAAGCCGAAGCATGATAAGTCTGAGCAATCTCGCTGAGTGGGTGAAGTGGAGGCAGTTACCAGCCACGCAAGCGGAAGCCAACTACAGGCGACTGGAATCACAATCCGTCTCAATGAGTGTAATCGCGATTTTACAAAAATTATCCCTCCGAGGTAGCCTACCCTACCAGTAAGGAGCGTTGAACTTGAGGCGTCATGCGGCATTTCCCGTTTTCCTTTTGATTTTGCTCACGGTTGCCGTTGCGCAGTCAGACCACGGTGCCAAAAAAAATCCCGCGTCAACTGGCGGTGCATCTCAAGACCTCACGCCAGAGCAAAAGGCGAAAGTAGAACAACTCGGTAAAATTCAAAAAAACTTTGGCAAGAAGATGAACAGCCGGGGTGTGGAGCTGTCTTTGAAGGAGACGACTCGTTCACGAGCGGCAGACCGCACGCTGGTTAGGTACAGATTATATGGGATTGGACTACCTTCAAAGGCCACGTTCGCGCTGTGCAAGTTCAGATTGACGGCAGCGTCACCCAAGTCATGGACGGCGTGACTTTAGATGCCAGTCGGGCAAGCCATCTGTGCCGGTCGGGAGGGCACCTGTCAGCGCAACGGTCCCAACGACCCTATCGATTTGGTGGTCTACGCAGGCAAGGGAGAACCCAAGAGGTTCGGGCTGGTTTCTGACGATGAAGCGCATGTGAAGGGATTTTGTCGCTGCAGTTCCTTTCCCCAATGCGACAACGGACAAAGGGTGCAGATTGGAATCCATTATCGGAACGCCGAACGGGGAGTTGACCTTTGTTCAAGGTGATGGATTTGAGCCGGGTACCGAGCTGACCATCGACAGCCAGAGCTACAATGAAAAGCATCATGACACGGCCAAAGCCGAGGCGGACGGCTCCTATTTCGCAGCAATCTTGCCATACGTAAGTGGAAAGAAGTCCGGCGAGTCCGCTTGGGAAGTGAAGTCAAAGAGCTGCGACCCAAAGCTGACGTTCACGTGGGGCACGTATCATCTTGAGTAATGGCCGATGGCGACGATTCTCAGCTGTCGTTAACTGGCGTTATCACCAACTACGACTCCAACGAGTGTAATGGCGATGTTGTGCCGTAGCTAACCTCGTGCCATCTCGTAAAGCTTGTTCACCGTGTTCCAGTTGCGCGTAGTCGCGCCCACCGCAAGCACCTTCTCGAACGCATTGATGGATAGCTTGGTCCCGCCAAAGCCGTTCGGGCAGTAGAGATATATTTCCTGGCCGCGGCACCGAAATCGGTCCGGACCAGACGCAATCGCGTCCAGTCCCTTCATGGCCGTCTTCTCTGGAGTATGCGAGAGAAAAGTAACATGCAGCCTGGTAACGTCAAGGCCACGTTCCTTGAGGAAGGGATTATTTCTTAAGACGTCGTCAACTTCCTCCACGGTTCGCACAATCACGGGCACCGACATACTGAACTGGCGAAGCAACATCTCCTCAATCTTCTTGGACAGATCCGCAGAGGCTTTCTTGGGCGACTTGAAGACTACGTTTCCGCTCTGAACATAGGTAGCTACGTCTTCAAACTCCAGCCCCTCAAATGCTTTTCGCAGCTGGTCCATCTTGATAATCTTGTGCCCGCCGACATTGATGCCACGGAGCAGGGTTACGTAGGTATTTCGAGCGGTTGTCATCTCAGAGGAGTGAGCGAGAGTGGAACAAGGGGCTCTTCCTTTGTGATCCTTCGTGTCCTCTGTGGTTCAAGCCGTGCGCCCAGCGTTACACGGACTGCTTGATTCGGTTGCGGTCCAGCGCCACCGGAATCTGTTCCACAATCTCGATGCCAAATCCTTCCAGGCCGGCAACCTTGCGCGGATGATTGGTGAGCAGCCGGATGCGCCGCAAATTCAGGTCCGACAAGATCTGCGCGCCGATGCCGACTTCGCGCTGGGTCTTGCGCTCGCTTTCGGGTAACGCCGGCAAACGCTTGTCCCGGTGAAAAGTGAGGGCAGTCCGCTCCGGCAGCTTCTCCACCGAAAAGCCTTTCGAAGTCTGGTGCAGATAGATCAGCGCGCCCCGGCCTTCGCGGGCAATTCTCTGCATCGAGCCCTCGATGGTGGCGTGACAGTCGCACCCCGTGGATCCGAAAACATCGCCCAACAGGCAGTGCGAGTGCATTCGCACCAGCACCGGTTCATCGCCGCTCTCAATGTCGCCGCGCAACAAAGCTATGTGAGACTCGCCGCCCTCGACTTCGCTTTCGTAGGCAATCAGACGGAACTCTCCGTGCTGGGTGTCAATCAAGGCCTCGCCCACGCGATGCACGTAGCGCTCGTGCTGCATCCGATAGCGGATCAGTTCCGCCACGGTCAGCAGCTTCAGGCCGTGAACCTGGCAGAACTCGATCAGATCGGGGACCCGCGCCATAGTCCCGTCGTCACGCATGATTTCGCAGATGATGCCTGCCGGCACCAGCCCCGCCATACGGGCCAGGTCCACCGCGGCTTCGGTTTGTCCGGCGCGCACCAGCACTCCCCCCTTGCGCGCCCGTAGCGGAAAGACATGGCCGGGGCGGGCCAGGTCAGAGGGCCGCGTAGCGGGATCGACGGCAACTTTAATCGTGCGGGCGCGATCATAAGCAGAGATCCCGGTAGTCACGCCTTCACGAGCGTCAATGGCCTCGCAGAACGCAGTCCCGTAATTCGAGGTGTTTTCCGCCGTCATCTGCCCGATGCGCAGATGGTCGAGGCGTTCCTCCGTCATAGCCAGGCACACCAGCCCCCGCCCATACTTTGCCATGAAATTAATAGCTTCCGGCGTCACCTTCTCCGCAGCCAGCGTGAGGTCGCCTTCGTTTTCCCGGTCTTCATCGTCCACCACCACAACCATCCGCCCGGCGCGGATTTCCTCGATTGCGGTAGGAACGTCAGTAAAGGGTGAATGCACCATCATGATTGCCTGATTCTAGCAAACCCCTAACCCCGAAGGACCCCGAAGGAGAGCCAATGATCCGTGAGTTCCTCTGTGCACTCCGTGTCCTCCGTGGTTAAAAGCCTTTCCCGCAAACTGCCACTACTGGTGCCCAGCCAACACTTCTTCCGTCCCCTGGAAAAGCGCTCGTAACGCCCGCAGCACCCAGCGCGCCAACAGCACGATGATCAGCAAGAGCCCCGCCACAATGGCCGCTGCCGAATAAGGGTGCTGGGTCGCAAACCAGGTCAGAAAGATTGCCAGGCCGTCTTCCCCTAAACTCAACGCCGCATTTGAGAAAGGTTCGGGTGAGGCGGTCACGGCAGCCCGGGCGGCAGTCTTGCCGCCATGGGCCGCGAAGGCAATCAAGCCGCCAGCCGCGGTTGCTGCCAGCTGTTCCCAGGGCGATAAAGCCGCCGTCGCGCGATAAGCCAGCAGTGCCGCCACCGGCACCCGAATGAAAGTGTGCAAAGTGTTCCAGACCAGATCGAAGGCTGGAATCTTGTCGGCGAAAAACTCGATAGCGAACAGCGCACCGCTGATTCCGATCACCCACCAGCTGGCCAGAATCTCCAGCGCCGGCGGCAGCGCCAGCACTCCCAGATGGGCCAGCAGTCCCAGCGTAGCTACCGTGGCATAGACGTTCAGCCCGGCCGCAAAGCTGGTGGCGACAACGGTCGCTACGATCTGATCGGGAGAGAATTTCATCACGCGAGTAGGATAGTCCGTCGGGGAGGCGCAGCCAAATCCTTTCGCCACGCTCTTGAACGGCAAATAAAAAGGGCCGCCGGTTGGGCGGCCCTTACCTTCCTAATCAGCTCGGTTACAGCGTGGACTCGATCTCGAAGCCCCAGGCTTCCAACAGCGGCTCAGGGATGTATTTCGAATTCTTGTTGCGCCGCGCCCATTCACGCAGGCGGGTGGATCGCAGGTATTGGTCGGGCGAAAGTTTGTACTCGCGCACAACCTGCTCGAATTCAGTGATGGTCGGGGTGATCGGCCCAATCGGCTCGGGCTTGCCCCAGTTGGGATTTCCACGTCGCTTGGCCATGAAGATTATGCCTCGTACCTGGGATGAAACTGCAAATAATGAACTTAAAGCTTAGATTCCATCGGCGTCGCAGAAGATTCACGCCAATTCGCACTCCAGCCCCTACTACTCAAGATACCCTGCTTATGACTGGAAGCTAATGATTCTAGGACGTTTGACTCCATAAGTCAATGAAAATATGATCCCATACTCCTCCCCCGGCAAGCTATATTTTGAAAAGCTAAGGACTTAAGCGGTCAAAGGGTCCCGTATCGGGAACTTTTGCGGCACCCCGGCTGCCGCCACTTCGCTTTGGTACGCCACGGTACATAAACTAAACGCCGTGAATGGAACTTCTTAACCCATCCCGGCGATTGCCGAAGTATTGCCCCTCCCAATGCCGAGTTACCCCGGTAACGGGCAGTCCACGGCGGGTCATTGACGGTCGTCACAGACCTACCTAGAGTGCGATAAGGAGGCAAAAACCTGTGAGGGATATCTACGAGGTATTGCGCAAGAAACAGGCAGAGCAAGCTCAATTAGGCAAACAGATCGAAGCTCTGCAGACCGCCGCGGAACAGCTCCGTGGCGTGGCCCACCTGCTCGACGACGAGCGAGAGGAAGCCGAGGGCGCTGCCGGCCGGGGCTGAACCTGGCCACGAGCGGAGCCGAGTTGAAGCCGTCTTATGAGTCTACAAGCGCTGGTTTTTTGTGCCGACGAGAAGGTCGTTCGCGTCCTGCGGAGGGTACTGAGTGAGTTGGAAATCGGTATGGAGCTTTGCGCCGATGCCGAATCCGCCATTCACAAACTGACCCGCGCGGAGGTTTGAAGCAGTCATCGTGGACTGCGCAGACCCGTGCCACCGCCTCGCGCGTACTGCGCAGCGCCCGTTCCGCTCCCTGCAACAAGCGGGCCGTGGCGGTCGCCATCGTCGGCGCCCAGACCTCGCTGGGAGGCTGCCCGAGACCTGGGCGCTCATTTCGTCCTGCACCAACCGCTTTCTCCGGAACGCGCCAAAACCAGTTTTCGCGCCGTTCGAGCTCTGATGAAGCGCGAACGCCGCCGCAATGCCCGCATCGCGAGTCGAGACTCCGGTCACGATCCAGGTGAACGACGGCGCCGGCCAGCTGCGCGCCGTGAGCAGCGATATCGGCGAAGGCGGCATGGCCATCCAGCTCGCGCACCGCCCGAAGAATCTTGGAACCGTCACCCTGCAGTTCTCCTTGCCCGGGACCGAAGACAACATCGAATGCGCCGGTGAAGTGGCTTGGGAAAATCCCGGCCGCCAGGTTGGACTGCGCTTCCTGAATCTAGCTCCCGCGATGCGCGACCACTTGAACGCCTGGCTGGAAAGCCGCGGCCCGGAGTTTGAGCAGGACGATCCGCCCGCTCCGTGCAAGCTGACCGACCTGAGCCTGGGCGGTTGTTATCTGGCGACTGCTTCGCCCTTCCCGGTGCGCACTCGCATCATCCTTTCGATGAAGGTTGTCGGCGCAAGCTTCAGAGCCGAAGGCGTGGTTCTGGTCATGCATTCCGACCTGGGCATGGGGATCGAATTCGCTCGAACCACCGATCCGCAACGCAACGACCTGGAGAAATTCATCCAGGCTCTGACCAACACCAACGGCGTCTCTCCCCGAATCTGCTGGTGGAACCGGAAGGCCTGGACATCGGCGATCCGGTCGCCGCTACAAATCCAGCAACGGTGTAGAAGACCCTTTGCTGGACCTCTTCCGGAAAAGAGCGACCTTCGCGTCTGCAGATTTCCAGGCCGAACTGCGCAAGCAGCGAGGCCCCCACCCCAAAGCCATTGCCCAGAAGGCTTCTGTCTAGTCATCGGCCCGGGCGTCCCAAGCCGCACTTCTTCCTTTGCAGCACGTACCCTGTCATCCTGAGCGGAGTGGCCGCTTCGCGAAGCAAAGCAGCCACGCAGTCGAAGGACCCCTACGAGCTGATCGGAAGTCGCCGAGGCCTGCGACATCATCTGAGGGAAGTGACCGTGAAGGGAATAGGGGTGCTTCGACTACAGAAGAGCGGTCGCAAGCGACCGCTCTCCCTCCGCTCAGCATGACAGGGACGCGGAGAGCGTGATGCGCTTTAATCGCGCTAGGAATTTCTGACGAAGGACCAGTTCGTGCGGCCCTGCCCGCACGAGCGAGGGCGCTCGCGCCTACATTACTTCTGGGCGGCGTTGATCGAGGGTATCGGGATCGGCGGGGCGCGGGCGCCACGTATACGACTTCGCCCGGGCGAGTGTAGTGCAACTGCTCGCGAGCTTCTTTTTCGATCGTCTTGGGATCAGTCTGGAGAGAGTTGATCTGCCCGCGTGTAGTGCTCGTTTTCCTTCTGCAGGACGTCAATTTCATGGCGCAAGCTCTGATACTCGGCACGCTTTTGCCGATACACCACCATTCCATTCGCTCCGAACATCACGTGAAGAAACAGCCACACCGTGAGGCTGGCGACTCCCAAAGTGGCCACGCGCCGTCGAGAGTTGTACAGCCAGGTGGAAGCCGGACGAAGCTTCTCCTGCACGCGCTGCCCGAGGGCCTCGGCCTGAGGAGCGCGGTCGACCAGCGCGTTAAGTCCGCGCTGGGCCCGCGGCATCACCCGGATTTTCGGTATCTGCTCTATTCGAATATCCATTGTTTAGCGGCCGCGCTCAGCTTCTCCAGATCTTCCGTGCTGCGGGCTTCCGTGTATACCCGGACCACCGGTTCAGTCCCCGACAAGCGGTAGCAAACCCACGAGCCGTCGGCGAACAGCAGTTTCAAGCCGTCCGTGCGTACCACCTCAGTGACCTTTCGGCCCATCAGATCGCGAGGCTCTCCGCGTAACTTTCCAGTGAACTTCTCCTTCGCCTCCTGGGTCAAGTGAAAGTTCTCTCGCAGACTGTAAAAGGAACCAACTTCGACAAATAGCTCCTGCAACTGCTGCCCCAGAGACTTGCCTCGGTTCGCCACCATCTCACAGCACAGCAGACCGGCCAGCACGCCATCTTTTTCCGGGACGTGATGGCGAATCGAGAGTCCCGCGCTCTCTTCGCCGCCGATCGCGATCTTGTCCTGCTTGATCAGTTCGCCGATGTATTTGAATCCCACCGGAGTCTCGTGCAGCTCGATGCCGTGATGTTTGGCCACGGCGTTGATCAGGTTGGTGGTAGCGACAGACTTGGCCACGCCATTCTTCCAGCCCCGGCTGTCCACCAGGTAATCAAACAGCAGGGCGACGATGTAGTTGGGCGTGAAGAAAGTGCCGTCGGCGTCCACGATGCCAAAGCGGTCAGCGTCGCCGTCGGTGGCGATGCCGATGTGCGCCTTGGTGACGCGCATCTGTGCGCGGCAGCCGTCGAGCAGGTGGTCGTCGGGCTCGGGAGCGTGGCCGCCGAAGAGCACGTCGCGACAATCATGGACCGTAGTGACATCCACGCCGGCCTCGCGCAACAGCGAATCGGAATATCCTCGCGCCGCTCCCCAGAACGGATCGAAGACAACCCGCAGATTTGCTTTTTGAATGGCCTTGAAATCTACGATCTCTCGCAATCGCGCCAGGTAGGCGGCGCGAGGTTCAAGAGGCTTGAGCGGTCACGGCTCTTGCGACGAAGGTTTCGGCTTTTCGCTTCTCCGCATCGCTGGCCTTGATTTCTGCTTCGATTCGCTTCGTAACCTCAGGCAGGGCCGGTGCGCCGTCCGGGCGTCGAGAACTTGATGCCGTTGTACTCCGGAGGATTGTGCGAAGCGGTGAAATTGATAGCGCCGTCCGCCTTTTCACCGAATCACCGCATGAGAAATTGTCGGGGTCGGGGCCGGTTCCGCGATCAACAGCGGGGTGATGCCGTGGGCGGTGAGAATTTCGTCCGCCATGGAGCAGAAGGTCTCGCCCAGGAATCGCGGGTCGCGTCCCACAATGACGCGCGCGCCGGAGGGTTTCTGCGAGACCACGTAGCGAGCGATTCCGGTTACGGCGCGGCGCACGTTGGCGAAGGTAAACTCGTCCGCCATGACTGCGCGCCATCCCGAAGTTCCAAAATGAATTTCTGTGGCCATGTTAATCTCCCGATCGCGACCGGGTGCTACCCTGTCAGCCGGTAAACTGAAGGCTGATTCTATATGACAGACAAGATACTCGTCCTCACCACCGCGAGTTCGAAAGACGAAGCTCGCAAGATTGCGCGCGCCTTCTGGTCGAACGCCTGCTGGCCGCCTGCGTGAATATCGTCCCTCAGGTGGGATCAATCTACCGCTGGGAAGGCGAGGTAGAGGAAGCCGAAGAGTGGCTGCTCATCGTCAAGACGACGCGCGCAGCGTTTGAACGGGTACGCGACGCAATCAAAGAACTTCATTCTTACGATGTTCCGGAGTGCATTTGTCTTCCGATCGAGGATGGGAGCGTGGAATATCTCAGCTGGATTGGGCAATCGGTAAAGTGAAGGGCCTAAATTCAGAGAATCCCGCTATCGCATTGGCGTCATCCTGAAGGCCTTCAGTCCTGAAGGATCTCGCTCGAAGCGCCACCGGCCGGCACCAAGGCGTTTGTCCGCCGCGCCAGGTCCTTAGCCAACGTCGGGATGATCCTATCCTGCGGTGGGAAATTCCAGGGCGTTTCAAAGGGCGGTCATTGCTATACTCAGGGTGAAGGGACAGTCGCACCGCGCCCTGGACAGGTCGAATAGCCTGATCATCCGTTCTTAGTTCTATCTTCGGCATCAGCGGTTGGCCTCGAGAACCGGCGGATCCTCCCGGTCTCGCTGCAATGTCGCGAAGCGGCCCGCAAACGGGCGCGCCTTGATTTGAATATGTCCCCCTCATCGCAGCGTTCCAATCGCCAGCGTCTCACGGTCGCGTCGGGGCGGGTCGTTCCACCCTCCCGGATCATGGGCGAAGGTGAGATGGCGGGCCTCGTGCGTGGCTTCGATTGGGGAAGTACTGCGCTCGGGCCAGTGGAAACCTGGTCCGACACTCTGGTCACTACGGTGAACCTTCTCCTGGCTTCCCGGCACCCCATGTTTCTGTGGTGGGGGCCGGACCTCATCCAGTTTTACAACGATGGTTACCGACCCAGCATCCGGGAAGACAAGCACCCTGCCGCTCTCGGCCAGCGTGGCACGGAGTGCTGGCCCGAAATTTGGCCGATTATCGGCCCGCAAATACAGGCGGTGATGGGCCAGGGCAGTTCCACCTGGAATACCAACCAGCTTGTCCCCATCAATCGCAACGGAAAACGGGAAGAAGTGTTCTGGACGTACAGCTACAGTCCCGTCAGAGACAAGAACGGAGCCGTTCAAGGGACGCTTGTAGTCTGCAGTGAGACTACGGAACAGGTGTTGAGCGAACGCCGCCTGCGCACTCTGCTTGCCATCGCCGCCGACTCGGCACCGCTAGAACAGGTTCCCGGCTCTCAACTCCTGTTGCACTTCGCCCAGACCATCGTCGAAAAGTTCGAGCAGGACCCCGCAGACTTTCCTTTTGCGGCCCTGTATTTGTTGACTCGGAATGAGATTCTTCAGGCTGGAAGCACAGCTTCCATGGGTGCCCTGGCGACGCCTGAACACTGGCCTCTCGCCGATGTCGTGAAGTCCCAAACCCCGCTTCTGATGGAGGATTTGCCAGCGCGCTTCGGCGAAATCATCCTGGCCCCCTGGCCAGAATCCGTTACCCGCGCCTACCTGTTGCCGCTCCGCATGCCCGGATCGTCAATTCAGGCAGTCCTCGTTTTCGGTATCAGTCCTCGCTTACCCTTCGACAACAGTTACCAGACTTTCTTTCAGTTGGTCGGGACCCGAATCGCTGGCTTGATGCAAAGCGAAGTTCACCAGTTGGAACGGGCCCAGGCTGCGGAAAGATTCAGCCGTCTCGCGGAAGCAAATCCTTTTGGCATGGTCATCGGCGGTTTTGGCGGGGAATTAACTTATGTGAACTCCGCGTTCCTCAAAACACTTGGTTATTCCGAAGCCGAGGTCGCGGCAGGCAAAGTGCGATGGGACGACCTCACCCCGCCCGAATATGCGGAGGCCGACGCCCGCGCAATTCGCCAGTTGCGCGAGTCCGGATTCTGCGATGTTTATGAAAAAGCCTACATCGCCAAAGACGGGCGCCACGTGCCGGTCCTCATTGGCGCATCGATCATCGACCCCTCTGGGTCCGATGGCGAAATCGCGGCCTTTGTCACGGACCTCACTCCGTTGAGACTTGCCGAGGAGGCCCTGCGAAAAGCTAATGAAGCACTGGAGAAGAAGGTCGCAGAACGGACTGCCGCACTTGAAACGGAGATTGTCGATCGAAAGCGGGCGGAAGTAAGCCTGCGCGAACTGGCCGGACGCCTATTGCACACGCAAGACGAGGAAAGACGACACCTGGCTCGGGAGTTACACGATCATGCGGGCCAAACTCTCACCGCGCTCGGCATGAATCTTTCGGCGCTGCAAGACATTGCCCGGGCCCTGGACCCTAAAGTCGTTAATTTAGCGACTGAGAGTCAGCAGCTTTCAGACGACCTGTCGAAGGAGATTCGTACCCTGTCGTACCTGCTGCATCCTCCTCTTCTCGACGAAGCCGGACTGGTCTACGCCCTGCGTTGGTATGTTGAGGGATTCTCGGAGCGAAGCAAGATCAAAGTCGATCTCGAGCTACCGGAAGATCTGGGCCGCCTGCCCAACGAGTTGGAGCTGGTGATCTTTCGCGTCGTGCAGGAGAGTCTGACCAACATCCATCGTCATTCTGGCAGCGCCTCGGCGCGAATTAATCTGACCCGTTCAGCAGGTACGGTGAAATTCGAGATCAGCGACCGGGGCAAGGGAATTCCTCAGGAAAAACAAAGTGAAATGAACGCTGCCCGGAGTGGGCTTGGGGTGCGCGGCATGCAGGAGAGAGTCCGACAGTTTGGAGGCACGCTGCGCATCGTTTCCAGCGACCGGGGAACGAAAGTAGTAGTTACTCTTCCTCTAGCCTCAGCCCAGTAACGCCGGCGTCTCGCCGGCTGTCGCAAGGGGTCTCGCCTGCACAGTATTTGATAGAAAATAATCTTCTTCCACGCCGACGTTTTGTGAAGATGGCATAAACGAGCGGGACGTTCTCGCCGGCATCAAGCCGGTTTCTTCGCCGCCAGATTAAGCCGGCAGTAGTCGAGGAGGAACGGGGGGTCATCCCCCGCCGCCAAATCTGCAAGCTGCGAGACATATTGGCCTCGCAACTCGGAGTCCGGAAGGCGATCGAGATGAGTCCGCACGATAGCCGTTCTCACGAAATCTTGATAATGCTGGCGACTTTCCATGACTATAAGAGCCGGTTCGAGGCTGGTCTCAATCTGGACGAAACCTGCACGCCGAAGCGCATCCGCGGCACCCTCTGCATTTTGAAAAAACCAGGGCGACGGAAAGTCACCCAGATACGGAGCAAAGGGAAGCGATGCGGCGAGAGATGCTATCCGTTCCCGCAAGTGAGCAATATTGGTGCCGCCGCCACATTGTGCCTGGAGCCAGCCTCCGGGGCGGACCGCGCGATGTAAATTGCGGAACAGGCGGTCATGATCCAGCACCCAGTGGAAGGCCGCGGTGCTGACGATCCCATCGAAGGCATTCTCAAAAGGAATGTCCGGAAGATCCGCGGCTACAAACTGCACGCTTTTGCCGAATCGAGGCTGCAGGAATTCTCGGGCAGATCGCAGCATATTCTGCGAAACATCGAGCGCGACGACCCGGCCGTTGGGCAGGGCCCCCAGCAAATCGGCGGTCAGACGGCCGGTGCCGCAGCCCGCATCGAGCAGCGTCTCGTCCCCACGCAGTTGTAAACGCGCCAGCACCTTTTTCCCCCAGCTGACCTGCGGCCCGGAAAGCCGATGGTATTCAGACGAGTTCCATTCGCGGGATGATCTGGAAGATGAAAGGGTCAAAAGTTCCTCATATGTGGCGCCCATCCACGAACCTCGAGGGTGCCCCATCCTATTCGCGCATTTTGCGAATAGGGTGGGTGATGCCATCATCCGGAGTTTTAACACCGGTGAATTGCCAACATCAATTCCGTCTATTCACGCGCCACGCACTTGGCGACAATGAGAGTGATATCGTCGTACTGTTCTCCAGGACTGAACCGACGAACCTCGTCCACGATCGCTCGCCAGCAAATCCTGCGCGGACAATTCACGATGCCGGCGCAGAGCTTCGGTCAAACGATGTTCTCCAAACTCTTCTCCCGTCGAGTTGAAGGACTCGGTCACCCCGTCTGTGTAGAGGGCGATCGAATCTCCGCAGCGGAGCTGACATTCCCCGATGGTGCAATCCCACTCCTTGAAGAGTCCCAGAACAGTGCAGGTGGATTCCAACCGTTCGACAGTGTCGTCGCCGCGCAGCAAAAGACCACAGAGATGTCCGCAGTTGACGTAGCGCACACGTTGCGCCCGGTCGTCATATTCGGCGAAGAAGAGCGTGGCATAGGAGCTGTCGCCGGTGTTGTCGTAAAACAATTGGTTCACCGATCGCAACAAGTTGCCGCGGGTCGTCCAGGGCGATGATCCGCTGGCTGCGCAGATTCGCCTGCAGATTCGCCATCAGGAGCGCCCCGGCAATTCCTTTGCCGGAAATGTCGCCCAGCACCAGCGCGATCCGGTCCTGACCGAGATGAAGAAAGTCGTAATAATCGCCGCCCACCTGGCGAGCCTGAATGCACACGCCCGCATAGTCGAGTGTTTTCAGAGGCGGAAAGGTTTGAGGAAAGAGTCTCGCCTGCACCTGTTTGGCGATCTCCAGTTCGTGAACGGAACGGCGCTCGGATTCAAGCTTTGCCGCCGCAGCGCGCCGTTGCGCCTCCACCGCCTGGGTCATTTCGTCGAAGCTCACCAGGGCGAAAGAGTTCTTATCAATGTCCTCGAAGCGGGTAAACACTCCGCCCCAAACCGGTGCTTGTTTGCCCAGCAGCAACGAAGGAGCGCCATCGGGCAAGTCGTCTGCCCGCTGCTGATATTTAACGCGCCTTAGACGCGGAACGTGACGAAAGCGGACTCCCCGCTTTCTCCACTGGCTGTAGGTAGCCACGACATCTTCCGCCACAAACGCGACCGGCGTAGGTTGGCCGATGAGTTTGTACTCGGCGGAGTCCGGTTCCGGCGCAACCAGGGTAAGCACGGCGGTGCCGTGTGGTGGCGCAACACCTACCCAGCGCTGTCCGGATTGAAGGCGCACATCAAAAGCCAGGTTGAATCCGAGCTGATCAAGGTAGAACCGCAGGCTGCGGTCCTGATCGCGGACGAAAACATTGACCGCGTACACGCCGAGGTAGGGGATGTCGCGGTCCAGCGGTAGCTCGGGCATGGCCCGCTATTATAAGACCTCAAGATTGCGAACAGAGATTGGGACGGGCCACGGTGTTTTTCAGATCGCGGCCAGCGCCTGATCGAGATCGTCCATGATGTCTTCCACGTTTTCAATTCCAACCGAGATGCGCACCAGGCCGTCCGTAATGCCGATTTCGCGCCGTCCCTTTTCGCCCAGCGCGGCGTGGGTCATGGTAGCGGGATGAGAGATCAGGGTCTCGACTCCGCCCAGAGATTCCGCCAGCGAGCATACCCGCACTTTCTTCAGCATCTTGTTGGCGTTGGTGCGCGACCCGGTTTCAAACGTGATCATCGAGCCGAAGCCGGTCATCTGTTGTTGCGCCAGGTCGTGTTGCGGATGCTCCGGCAGGCCTGGGTAGAAGACTTTTTTCACCTTCTTATGGCTGCGCCAGAAACGCGGCGACAATTCTGCCGCTGCGATCGTGCTGCTCCATACGCACTGCAAGCGTCTTAACTCCTCGCAGAACCAGCCAGCACTCGAACGGAGACAGAATCGCTCCCGCGGCTTTCTGCACGAAAGCCAGCTTGTCAGCCTGTTCCTTCGTGGTGCAAACCACGACCCCGCCCAGGCCGTCGCTGTGCCCGTTCAGGAATTTGGTAGTGGAGTGGACCACCATGTCGGCTCCCAGCGCAATCGGCTGCTGGAAGTATGGCGACATGAAAGTGTTGTCCACGACCAGTTCCGCTTTCTTGCGCCGGCACACCTGGCTGATGGCCGCAATGTCGCTGAGCGACATCAGCGGATTGGTGGGCGTCTCGATGTACACCATGCGCGTGTTTTTCCGAATGGCCCGCTCGACATTCTTCGCGTCCGAAGTGTCGACGTAGGTAAATTCCATCCCGAAATTTGCCAGCACCTGGTTGAACAGCCGGGGCACGCCGCCGTACAGATCGTTGCCGCAGACCACATGATCGCCGGACTTGTACATGGTGCAGATGGCATTGATCGCAGCCATGCCGCTGGCGAAGACGCGAGAGGCGACTCCGCCTTCGAGCGCCGCCAGATTTTCTTCCAGGCGGGTGCGCGTGGGATTCGAAACGCGAGCGTATTCGTAGCCCTTGTTCTTGCCCAGTTCCTGCTGGACATACGTGGACGTGGGATAGATGGGAACGGCTACCGCGCCGGTTTCAGGATCGGGTTCCTGTCCGGCGTGAATGGCACGCGTGGCAAAACCGGGTTGCTTGTTCTTGGCCATAATTTGAAGATATCGGGTCAGGACTGAGAACAGAGAACAAGAAACTAAAAACTGAATTTCCAAACGACCAATGAGTCGTCAAATTCCGCCCTCAAAGATCTTCTTCGACAGATATCGTTCCGCAGAATCCGGAATCATGGTGACGACTCGTTTTCCGGGTCCCAGCCAGCCGGCCACCCGCACCGCGGCAACGACATTGGCTCCGCCGCTCGAACCCGACAGACACGCCCTCGCGCGCCGCCAGTTCTTTTACCATGGCGAAGGCGTCGGCGTCGGTGACCATCAGGACCGCGTCGCACACCGAACGGTCAAAATTTCCCGGGATAAAGCTGGCCCCGATGCCTTCCACCTTGTGCGGCCCAGGCTTGCCGCCGCCCAGAATCGAGCCTTGCGTCTCCACCGCGTAAGCCAGCACGCTGGGCAGGTGTTCCTTCATGAAGCGCGCGATACCGGTAAACGTGCCGGCGGTCCCGGCGCCGATTACCAGCGCATCGAGACGGCCCTCCATCTGCTCAAAAATTTCCGGCGCCGTCGTTTCGTAGTGATAGTCGGGGTTGGCGGGATTGTCGAACTGGCCAGCCATGAACGCGCCGGCTGTGGCCGCCGTGAACTCGTTGGCCCGGCGAATCGCGCCCGGCATTCCTTCTGCGTCCGGGGTCCGCGTCACTGCCGCGCCCAGCGCGCGCATGATGGCCACTTTTTCTTCGGAGAAACGTTCCGGAACGAACAAGGCAACTTTGTAACCGCGCTGCACGCCGATCAGTGCCAGGCCGATGCCGGTGTTGCCGGCGGTGGCTTCGACGATCGTTCCTCCGGGCCTGAGTCGGCCGTCGGCTTCGGCGCGCAGAATGATTCCGCTGGCGGCACGGTCTTTCACGCTGCCGCCAGGATTCAGGTACTCCAGCTTGGCGTAGACCTCGGCGCATCATCCGGAACCAGCTTCTTTAATTGCAGGATGGGAGTGTCGCCGACCAGTTGAGAAATGTCGTCAGTGACGCGCAGGCGCTTGCCTTCGATGCTTTTTGTCTGCACCCTACAGGGTACGGAAGCGGAAGCAGAGCGTCAATTGGAGAAGCAGCAATTGTCAATTAGCTGTTGGCACTCAGCAGGCGCTGGACAAAGTGGAGGGCTGGCAGGAACAGGTGAGGTGCTGATTGCTAATTGCCAATTGCCAATGCTTCTAATTTCCGCCGCCGGCGGCTTGCTCCTGGCCGGCGTAGTAGCCGCTGCGGGTTCGTACCGTGAGCTTGCCGTGTCCCGGAGGCGCGGGCCTCGACCCGGATGGTGCGATATCCGCCCGCGGTCTTGGGCGTGGTGGGTTTGTAACCGATGGTGTACTGGTTGCGAATGTCACGGGCGACCGCGCTGCTGATCTGGTCCACTTCGTCGAGCGTGCGGGGGAAAAACGCGATGCCTCCCGTGCGCTCGGAAATAGTTTGCAGGGCGCGCTTGGCGCGGCGTGCCCTTTCGTCGCCCAACAGACCGATGGCGTACACCGTGGGACCGTTCTCTTCCTGCAACTGGCGCACGGCCTGCTCCAACGATTCGCGGCTGGCGTCATCTTCGCCGTCGGTCACGACAAACAAGATCTTCTTCTGCAGCTTGCCATGCCGTTTCAACTCATCCGCCGAGGCCACCACGGCGTCATAGAGCGCGGTTCCGCCGCGGGTCTCGTATTTTTCCAGCGCGCTTTGCAGCAGGTTGATCTTGCTGGTGAAGGGCTGGTCGAGAAAGAACTCGTCGCTGAAGTTGACCACAAAGACTTCATCCTGCGGGTTGCTGGCGCGCACCAGGTTCAACGCGGCCTTGTTGACCTTGGCGCGTTTTTCCCGCATCGAACCTGAATTATCAATCACAATGCCCAGAGAGATTGGAATGTCTTCGTAACGGAAAGACTTGATGACTTGCTGCTTGCCATCCTCGAACACCGTGAAAGCATTCTTGTCGAGGTTGGTGACCATGCGCTGCTTGTCGTCGATGACGGTGGCGTGCAGCAGTACCTCCTGCACGTCGGAATGGAAAACGAAGCCTCCGGGTTCGGTCGCAGGCTGCTCCGGTTGCGTTTTCTGACCCGGCGGCGGAGTATCCGGCTGGGGCTGACTGGGAGCAGGTTGGGAGCTGCGCGGCGGAGCCTCGGGCGGAGTAGTGTTCTGGGCCCCACCTGCCAAACTCAAGAACAATAGGAAGAGGGTCAGGCGCGACGCAACCCGACTATTCCGTAGGTGCATAGTAACCCGTCCTGGCATAGACACGCAGCGGCGGCAAACCTTTAGGTGGAACCAGCTTCACCTTTATTTTACGCCATTTGCCGTCATGCGCTGGATTCTTTGGACGGTATCCGAGCACATATTGGTTGCGTAGCTCGATCCCTATTTTTGTAGAAACGTCGGCCAGATCATTCGGGTTGTCGATGGTAAAGGCCCGTCCTCCGGTGAGTTCGGTGAGATCGGCCAGCAGGGCGGGGCCGAGTTGCTCCTCCGGAGTCGACATGTAACGGTCATAAAGACCGATGGCATAAATCAATAGGTCCGCTTCCTTCACCACCGACTTGATCTCGCCTTCCGTGTAGCGGCTATGGTTGTCGCCGCCGTCGGAGATCACCAACAGCGCCTTCTTGGGATATTTGGCCTGCCTCATTTTGCTGACACCGAGATAAATGGCGTCAAGCAGGGCAGTCCGTCCCTTGGGCACGGTGTACACCAGCTTGCCCTGGATGTCTTCAATCGACTGCGTGAAATCGGAAATCTCCTCCGGCTTGTCGGCGAAGGTGATCATGAAAAATTCGTCCTGCGGATTGGCGGCCTTGAAAAATTCAATCACGGCTTCGCGGGCGCGCTCGATCTTCGTGCTCATGCTGCCACTCATATCGAAGATGACGCCCAGAGAGACAGGAGCGTCTTCACTCGAGAAGTGTCGAATGTCCTGCAGATCCTTGCCTTCGTAGAGCGTGAAATTCTCTTTGTCCAAACCGGTGACCAGGCGATTCATGGGGTCGGTGATGGTGACCGGCACCAGCACCAGGTCCACATCCACCTTGAGGGGCTTGGTATGCGTCCGCAGAGACGGATCCATGATCTGTTTTTCAGCGGGCGGAGGAGGCTGGACTCTTGGGCTGACGTGCACATCGTCCACCGGGCTTTGGGCCCGGACGGCGGGTGCAATCAAAATCACAGCCAGAATCAGGAAGAGAATGAATGAAACGGTAATAGCCTGCTCTTTGGGCAGCATAAGGGTTCTCAGGGTCCGGGGAAGGCCCAAGCGTGACGAGCGAGCTTGGTTCGATGGGCGGGATGACCGGCGCCCATAAAGGCGGGCCATAGTTACCTCATTGGGGCTGATACTAACATAGCTTTAAATCGGTTTGTCACGCTTATGTAATGTTTTGTCACGTTTACTGCGATGACTTGGACACCGCAAAGGTTTGCCTAGCTCGCGCACGATATTCGTCCACGTTTTTCTCGGGTCTTTCGCCGGGCAGAGGTCCCACTCGCCCGCCGGCCAGCCACCTTCTTGTACAATTTCATACTCAACTTCAAACCATGGCCCACATAGAACCCTTTCGCGCGCTTCGTTATGACCCTGCCCGGGTATCGATTCCACAGGTTGTCACCCAGCCCTACGACAAGATCACCCCGGAGATGCAGGATGGCTACTACGCAGCCAGCCCGCACAACCTGGTGCGCGTCATCCTTGGCAAAGAGCACGCCAGCGACCATACCGGGGAGAACCGGTACACCCGTGCGGCCCGGTCTTTTCAGGACTGGCGCCAGCAGCGCATTTTTTTGCAGGACACCGAACCCTCGCTCTACCTTTATGTGGAGCGCTTCACGGCGCCCGGCGGGACCACTGAAATGGAGCGGCGCGGCATCATCGCCCTGGGCCGGATCGAAGACTACTCGGACGGCGTCGTCTTCCGCCACGAGCAGACTCTGGCCAAACCCAAAGCCGACCGGTTGGAACTATTACGGGCCACGCGGGCCCATTTTGGGCAGCTCTTCATGCTGTACAGCGATCCTGCCGGTGAGATAGACGGCCTGATGGTGCCCACGGGTAGCCCCGATCTCGAGACTAAAGACGAATACGGCGTGTCACACCAGGTGTGGAAGATCTCCGATCCAGCACGTCGTGAGCGCTGTGCAGGACAAGATGCGCGACAAGAAATTGGTGATCGCCGACGGCCACCATCGCTACGAAACCGCGCTGAACTATCGCAACGAGCGGCGGGCGAGCGCGGGCAATCCAAGCCGATCTCCGGATGCCGCGCCCGCTCCTCACGAACTCGTCATGATGACCCTGGTCAATATGGATAGCTCTGGCCTGGTCATCCTGCCCACACACCGCGTGGTGCACGGTCTGCCGTCATTTTCCACGACCGCTTTCCGGGACGGCGCCTGCCCCTATTTCAGCGTGGACGAGGTGGACGCATCGGTCGACGCCGCCCGCGCCAAGGTCATCCTGCGCGAAGCTGGACGTATGGGTACCGCCATGCTGGCGGTCACCGCCGACCGGGTCTTTCTTCTCGACCGCGCCAAGCTGGTTTCGCCCGAGATCTTCAAGGGATGGTCGCTGCGCCAGCAAGCCCTCGACGTGGTGCAACTCCACAAGTGCTTGCTTGAGGGTGTGCTTGGAATTTCGGAAGAAGCCATTCGGGACCAGAAAAACGTCCGCTACATCCGCGACATTGGAGAGGCCATGGCCCAGGTACGAAGCGGCGCGGCTAATGTGGCTTTTCTGATGAATCCCGCCCGCATGTCGCAAGTGCGTGATATTGCTTTTGCCGGCGAAGTCATGCCCCAGAAATCCACCGACTTTTATCCCAAGCTGCTTACAGGCTTGACGATTTATGCCCTGGAGTAAAGGGGCGTGCAGTAGGTGGCGCTGGACTAAACAGCGCTGGAGTAACCGACCAACGCCGCATGCCGCCTCGGCCGCGATTTTTTGCCTGGCGATTCTGTTCGCCTTCGTTCTGGCAGTTTCCGGTTTCGCTGACGAGAAGCATTTGTCGGTCTACTCGGGCGCTACCAGCTACTCCCTCACCGTCCGGGAGAAAAACGGCACAGATTACGTGGACCTGCTCGAAGTCCTTCAACCACTGGGCTCGGTTACCTCCCGCACGGATGGCCGGACCTGGAGGCTGAACTACAACGGTTCCGAGAGCGAATTCACTCCCGGGAAAACGCGGGCGCGAGTGCAGGGACAAACCTTCGATCTCTCCACCAATTTCCTCCTCGAAAACGGACGCGCCCTGGTCCCGCTTGGTTCCGTGCCTTCGCTCATATCGCGCTTCCTGTGGACCCCGGTAAATTTCCACGAAGCTTCGCGGCGACTTTTCATCGGCAACACCGCGGTCCACTTCACTGCCCAGGTCAACAAGACGAATCCTCCCACCCTGGTCATGAACTTCACGTCCCCGGTGAATCCCATGATCGCCACGGAGCCGGGGAAGCTGCGCATGGTGTTTACTCGCGAGCCGGTCGTCCCTCCGGGCTCGCAAACCTTGACCTTTGACAGCCCAGCCATCCCGTCGGCGACATTTCAGGAGAGCAATGGGGCAGCGGAAATCGCCGTAAGCGGGCCGGTTCCTCTGTTCGCCACCTTCAGTAACGAGGGCCGGACCATTACCATCACTCCTGCGCCGCAGGCTGCATCACATGCTTCAGCCCCAGCCGCCCAACCCGCACTCCCGGTTCCTGCTGCTTCCTCAGCCCTCGCCGTCCGCGCCGCCGCAGGAAGCTGTTTCCAGTGCGGTGCAATATTTCGTGGTTGTGGACGCCAGCCACGGAGGCGACGAACGCGGCGCGGCGCTCAGCGACCAGTTGGCAGAAAAAGACGTCACACTTGCCTTCGCACAGCGCCTGCGGCAACAGCTGCAAGCGCGCGGCCTGACGACGCTCATGTTGCGCGAGGGAGACACCACCATGAGCCTCGACCAGCGCGCCAACATGACCAATCAGGCGCGGCCGGCCATCTACATTTGCCTGCATGCCGCGTCTCAGGGGTACGGGGTTCGGCTTTACACTGCGCTGCTTCCCGCCGGGGCCGAAGGCCGGGGCCCATTTCTTGACTGGAACACGGCGCAATCCGGATTTCGCGCTGCCAGCCAGACCGCCGAAACCAGCCTGGCTACCGAACTGGGCAAGAGACAGGTTGCAGTTCGGTCCCTGGTTGGTTCTCTGCGGCCCTTAAATAACATAACTGCGGCTGCGGTGGCGATCGAGGTTTCACCTCCGGCAGGCAGGCTTGCAGACCTGAATTCTCCCGCCTACCAGCAACTGGTGGCCGAATCAGTTACAGCCGGAGTCGAAGCAGTACGCGACCAACTGGGAGCGAAACGATGATCCCGCGCCATCTGATGATCGGTATCGCCGCCATGCTGGCGGTGGCTCTGGGAATGAGCTTCTATGCCTGGCGGATGCGGGGCCGAGCCGCTCAGATCGAAACGCCTGCCGAATACGCTCATCCGGTAGCGGCTCCGGTGCAGGGGCCCACGGAACAGGTAACGCTTTATGTCGCCTATGACGACCCCGGCGTACTTCGCTCGCAGTCGGCCAGCATTCCGCTGCCGGCGGGGCGGCAGGAGCGGGCACAGGAGTTGCTGCGGGCGCTATTGGCACTCTATCTGGACAAGTCTTCCTCGCATCTGCTGAGTCCCGGCGCCGAAGTGCGAGACGTGTACCTGGTCGATCCCGGGTTGGCTGTGATTGACCTCAACGATGCCTTTGCCGACGGTCATCGCTCCGGGGTCCTCGTGGAGGAACTGACGGTGGCCTCGCTGGTCCAAACTTTGGCCACGGGCATTCCGGGAATCAATCGGGTCAAGATTCTGGTCGGTGGCAAGGAACGCGAGACGCTGGCCGGACACGCAGACTTGTCCGCTGTGTACGACGTTTCTGCGGTGGGGCAGATGGTGGCAGAGTTGCAGCAGTAAGGTTCTCAGCAACTAGCTTGTAGCCTTAAGCGCGTTCTCTTGTTTCGGCCGGACCCCTGGCCTGATTGTAGCCGTACAGATCATCCATGGTCATGGCGTGGGTCCTGATCCTGTCCATCTGTTCATAGAGGTACTGACGTAGATCGGCTACGTCCATAACGCGGCTTCCATTGTTCAGGTACGCGTACACAAGGTCTCCCCTGAGGCATTCGAGCACGGATAACGCGATTTGTCTTTGGTTTGTATCCACAACAACTCCCTGCGAAAACGATATTTCCGAAAATCTACAGTACTTCGGTAGTGCACTTTAATCTGTGCAGTTTGAACACCTCCCAAAAATACTGAATGCAGAACGCCAACCCGCTGCTCGGGCGAATCACTGCTGGCTGCTAAAATCCTTTCATGTTCTATCGCTCCGACAACCGCTCACCCGACCAGCTCCGGCCGATCAATATCATCCCTAACTTCATCAATACAGCCGAGGGATCGGTCCTGATCGAACTCGGCAATACCCGCGTGATCTGTACCGCATCGGTCGAAGAGACGGTGCCGCAGTTCATGCGCAACCGCGGCAAAGGCTGGATTTCAAGCGAGTACAGCATGCTGCCTCGGGCCACCTTGACCCGCACCCCGCGCGAGGTGAGTAAAGGACGTCCCAGCGGACGCACTCACGAAATCCAGCGCCTGATCGGACGCTCGTTGCGCGCGGTTACTGATCTCGAACGCATGGGCGAACGCACCATCTGGATTGACTGCGACGTCATCCAGGCCGACGGGGGCACCCGCACGGCGTCGGTGACCGGAGCTTTCGTCGCGCTCGGACTGGCGCTGGAAAAACTGGTGGAGGCGGGCACCCTGACTTCAGTTCCGTTCCGCGACTATCTGGCCGCGGTGAGCGTAGGGATTGTGGACGGCGAGATCCTGCTCGACCTGGCCTATGAGGAAGATTCACGTGCCGACGTAGACATGAATTTCGTCATGACCGCTGGCCGCAAGCTGGTCGAAGTGCAGGCCACGGCAGAGCACCAGGTTTTCGACGAGGAGCAACTGGGAAAGATGATCGCCTTGGCCAGCCAGGGAGTGCAATCGCTGATTGCGAAGCAACAGGCAGTTTTGGGGACGCTCACGCTGCGCCAGTAAGCCTAAGCTTTTCCTCTGTGCCCTCCGTGCCCTCCGTGGTTAACGATTTTGCTTTCCTTTTACCAAAGCCGAGAACAGCGGAGCCCCCCAGGTACTGATCGCGAGCAGCGAACCGAACAGAATTATGGCGTCAAAGCTGGAGCGCCCTTCGCGCACGAAGTAAACGTCTTTCAAGTTCAACCACAAAGCGAATTCATCGAGCGTGAGTGCCGCACCCAATCCATATAGCAATGACATCAGACCGCTGGCCAGCACAGACGACGAATCGCTGCCGTTTCCGAACTCGCACAGCCAGCCGTACCCCACAAACAGCAGAATAAAAATCCCGAATACCAGGTGATGGATATGACGTCCTTCCATGATCACGTAATGGAACGGCGGAATCCGGTGCACGATGCAAAACACCATGCCCCGCACAATGGCAAAGGTAAGAAAGAAGCTGACCGAAGCAATAAACAGCCGGCGCCGCGGACGCTCGGCAATGTGCTCGCGCAGAAGAGCGCCAAAACCAGTGCGGCGAAGAACAAAAAGCAGCGCCGCCATCATCGCCAGAAGAACTGGCAGAAGAATCCAGTCAACGTGCATGGGCCATTAAACCGCGAGCGGGACGCCGCTGTCATCCGAGGATGTGGAGTCCTTCAGCGGTGATACCTGTGCTCTTTGCCCACCCACACCATTGTCATTCCGAAGCCGGGTTTATCGGCGAGGAATCTGCTTTCTGCCGGCGGCGAAACAGCAGATTCCTAGCGCGATCAAGCCGCGCGTCGGAATGACAATTCCTTGGAGACAACGCCACCAAATTCCCCCTCCCGGGCCGCTGGCCGTCTCCATGGTTTACAATTGGGTCGAATTTCACGCTTCCGTCGGAGGGATTTATGAAACTCACCCCAGGAAAACTGGCTGGGCTCAGGAATGTTTCAAATGAACGCGGGGTCATCGCCGCGGCCGCCATGGACCAACGCGGGTCGCTCCAGAAATCGCTGGCCAAGGAAAAAGGCGCCGAGGTGGGCGATGCCATGATGGAAGAATTCAAATCGCTGGTGACCGAGGTGCTCACTCCCCATGCCAGCGCCATCCTGCTCGATCCAGAGTGGGGACTTCCCGCTTCCAAGCGGCGCGCCAAGAACGCCGGACTGCTGCTGGCATACGAGAAGACCGGATACGACAAGACTGGTCCCGGACGTCTGGGCGACCTGCTTGATTTCTGGTCAGTGCGCCGCCTGAAAGAAGCAGGCGCGGACTGCCTCAAAATCCTGCTTTACTACTCCCCCTTTGACCCCAAAGACGTCAACGACAAAAAGCATGCCTGGGTAGAACGCATCGGAGACGAATGCCGCGGCAACGACATTCCCTTCTTCCTCGAGTTCGTGGGCTACGAAGAAGGCGCCGACGAAAAGGGTCTCGACTACGCCAAGAAAAAGCCCAAGATTGTTGCTGCCAGCATGAAGGAGTTCAGCAAGGATCGCTACGGTGTAGACGTCCTCAAAGTCGAAGTGCCGATCAATATGAAATATGTGGACGGCGCCAAAGCTTTCGGCGGTCAGAAAGCCTACAGCAAGATGGAGGCCATGGGCCTGTTCCTGGAGGCGGCGACGGCCACCACCAAGCCGTTTATTTATCTGTCAGCGGGCGTCAGCAATGCGGAGTTCACCGAGGCTTTGGAACTGGCTGCCGAATCCGGGGTCAAGTTCAACGGCGTGCTCTGCGGCCGGGCCACCTGGAAAGAGGGCATTCCGATTTACGCCAAACAGGGTGCCAATGCCTTCCGCGAATGGCTGGAAACCGAAGGCGTGACCAACATCAATAACGTGAACGCCCGTTTGAAGGCCGCGACGCCGTGGTATCCGATCTACGGAGTTGAGCCGGCGATGGTCACCGCGTAAACCGCGTTACTTGGAAAACCGAAAAGGCGGGCTTCGCGGCCTGCCTTTTTTTCTGAATCCATACCTGCTTTCCCGGCACCTACAGCATCTGCATGGGTCGTTTCATGGCTTGAAGGCCATTCAGGATGGCAGTCTTCCCGGGGGATGTTGTGAGTGAGAATGCTCCCGCTGCATTGATTACCGGCGCCTCCGGCGGCATCGGCTACGAACTCGCCAAGCTCTTCGCCCATGACCATCACAACCTGGTGCTGGTCGCGCGCAACGAATCCAGACTGGTGCAGGTTGCCGAGGAATTGCAGCGGCAATTCGGAATCACGGTCAAGACACTTGCCCTCGATCTCACTGAACCGTCCGCTCCGCATTCGTTGTTTGCTCAATTGCAGAGTGCAGGCATCGCCGTGGACATTCTCGTGAACAACGCGGGCTACGGCATGTATGGAGAATTCGCCGACGTTCCGCGGGAAGAAAGCCTGGGACAGATCCAGCTCAACATCACCGCGCTCACCGAACTGACAAAGCTTTTTCTGGGGCCCATGCTTGAACGCCGATCGGGAAGGATCATGAATGTAGCCTCGACCGCGGGCTTTCAACCCGGCCCATTGATGGCGGTTTACTACGCGACCAAGGCATATGTGATTTCCTTTTCCGAGGCGCTCGCCAACGAACTGGCCGAGAAGGGGATTACCGTGACTTGCCTCTGTCCGGGAGCAACCGAAACCGCGTTTGCCGGCCGCGCCGGCAACGACGCTACACGCTTGTTCAAGAACCTTCGGCCCATGGACGCGAAGACCGTAGCTCGCGCCGGCTATCGCGGTCTGCTCAAAGGCAAGACGCTGGTGATTCCCGGATTCCGAAACTGGCTGGTTGCAGAATCCATTCGCGTCTCCCCCCGGAAGATGGTCACAGCAGTTTCGCGATGGGTGTCAGAAAGAGTGGATTAGAATTAGCCGCGAAGCGGCACAAAGATTAAAGCCCACGGCGTAAGCCGTGGGTAAGAAGTGGGAACCGATCAAGCCCCGATGGGGCGAAAGAATAGTTCTCATGCACGGGACACCCGTCCTCTACTTCAATTAGGCGCAGCCTGAGGCAGCGCGAACGCCACGTAAATCCCACCCGAGCCTTGCTTCGGATCCTTGCCGCCGCCCGCGGCAATGACTACATACTGGCGTCCATCAACTTCGTAGGTAGCGGGCGTGCCGTTGCCTGAGAATGGCAGCGTCGTCTCCCACAGCAGTTCGCCGGTGGATTTGTCGAAAGCGCGAAACTTCCGATCGAAATTGGACGCTCCGATAAACAGCAGCCCGCCCGCCGTTACGATCGGTCCGCCGTAATTCTCGCTTCCCGTATTCTTCAACCCCTTCGCGGCGAGCTCGGGATACTCGCCCAGCGGAATCTTCCAGGCGTACTCCCCGGTATTCAGGTTGATTGCGTTCAGCGTGCCCCAGGGCGGAGCAATCGCGGGATACCCTTCCGGATCCAGGAACTTCTTGTAGCCAGTGAATCGGTATTTCATTTCCGGCGGCGCCGTCGCGGAACTCTGCAGTTCCTTACTCTCGCCGCTCATCACGTATTCGAGGACCGCGAAGAGTTGCTCTTCGGATAAATTTGTGAACGCTGGCATTCGACCCTTGCCCTCGATGATGGTGCCGGCAATTTCCTGCGGACTCATCCGGTCGAGGACGCCGATGAGGGAGGGGAACTGCGGCGGGGAGCCTGCCATGTTGTCGCCATGGCAGGCGCTGCATTGGCTCTGGTAAATTCCGCGGCCGCTCGATGCGTTGCCGGTATTTTCCGCGAGCGCGCCCGTCCACGCCATTTCATTCGCGTTTACGTAGAGGATTCCGGTCGCGGGATCCACGGCAGACCCGCCCCACTCTGCGCCCCCGTCGAAGCCGGGAAATACCACCGTGTCCTTGCCGACGCTGAGCGGAACGAATTGACCTTCGCTGCGGAACTTACGGAATTGTTCGACCGCCCAAAGGTGGGCTTCCGGAGTTCGATTGGTCAGCAGATCCTCGGTGAGCCGCTGGCGCGCATAGGGCGCTGGCTTCGTAGGCAGAACCTGTTCTGTGGCAGCCACTTCTCCCGGTACGTCGCTGGCAGGATATTTCCGGGATTCGATGGGAAACAGTGGCTTCCCGTTGCCGCGATCGAACAGGTAGACGAAGCCCTGCTTGCTGGTCTGAGCGACGGCGTCGACTTCTTTTCCGTCGTGTCGAACCGTAACCAGAGTTGGCGTAGAAGGGAAGTCGCGGTCCCAGATGTCGTGCCGAACTCCCTGGAAATGCCATATTCTTTCGCCGGTTTCCGCGTTCAGCGCAATCAGGCAGTTAGCGAAAAGGTCGTCGCCGATCCGGTTAGCGCCGTAAAAATCCATGGCAGCGGAGCCCGTCGGCACGTAAACGATCCCGCGCTTCAGATCAATCGCCATCCCAGCCCAGTTATTCGCCGAGCCGCTGTACTTCCACGCGTCCTTAGGCCAGGTGTCGTATCCGAACTCGCCGGGATGCGGAATGGTATGGAACGACCACGCGAGTTTGCCGCTGCGGACGTTGTAGGCGCGAATATCGCCGGGAGGCGCAGGCAGCGTCTCCGGGTCGCGGCCGCCGACGATCAAAAGATCTTTGTAGACCACACCCGGACTGGTCAGCGCGATGGACTGGGTTTCCGGATCTCGCCCCAGATCTTTGCGCAGGTCAATGCGGCCGTTCTCTCCAAACGATGAGATTGGTTTGCCGGTCTCGGCATCAAGTGCATAAACCGCATTCATGACGCCCGCCAGGATGCGTTTCTCCTTGCCATCCGTCCAGTACGCCAGGCCGCGAGCCGGCTGCCATCCGTGCACGCCGGGATCAAATTTCCACAAAAGCTTGCCGGTCGCGGCGTTCAACGCAATCACTTTTTGCGAGGGGCTATATGCGTAGAGCACATCGCCCACGATGATCGGACTGGTTTGAAGCCCACCCGATTCGCCGGTATCGAAACTCCAGGCGACCTGCAACTGCTTCACGTTGCCGCGATTGATTTGCGCCAGGGCCGAGTAGTGGGTATTTTCCGGTGCGCCACCATACACCGGCCAGTCGAGCCGTGCGGAGGTCGTACGTTGGGTGTCCGAAGTTTGCGATTGGCCCGATGCGGCGATCGCAAGCACGATGCAGATGGCAGTCCGTTTCAGCGATGTCTTGCTCATGACATCCATCTTTCTTGTCATCCTGAGCGGAGCCGTTGCTTCGCGTCGCGAAGCAACCGCGGAGTCGAAGGACCCCTACCCACTCCACGGGCTGCTTGGTTCACGGGATTGTAGCAGTGAAACTGGAAAAACGGCTGGGTGCCGTTCCGAGCGTGGAATCCTTCGACTCCATCATTCCATTTGCAATCGAATGGAATGATTCCGCTCAGGATGACAGCGAAATCTTCATTCCCACTCAATCGTCCCCGGCGGCTTCGACGTGATGTCATAAACCACCCGGTTCACACCCTTCACCTCATTCACGATCCGGCTGGAAATAGTTTTCAGCACTTCGTGCGGAAGCGGAACCCAGTCGGCAGTCATGCCATCTTCAGAGTGGACAGCTCGCACCGCACAGGTGTAGGCGTAGGTGCGCTGGTCGCCCATCACGCCGACCGACATCACCGGCAGCAGGACCGCAAACGACTGCCAGATCTTGGTGTAGAGACCAGCCTTCTTGATTTCGGATCCGACAATGTCGTCACAGTCGCGCAGGATCTTCAAGCGTTCGGGCGTGACCTCACCCAGAATGCGGACTGCCAAACCCGGTCCCGGGAAAGGCTGGCGTTGCAGAACCTCTTCCGGCATGCCCAGGTCGCGGCCAATCTTGCGGACTTCATCTTTGAATAAATCCTTAAGCGGCTCGATCAGCTTGAGCTTCATCTTGTCGGGCAGGCCGCCGACGTTGTGGTGGGTCTTGATGGTCTGCGAAGGGCCGCGCACCGAGCGCGATTCGATCACATCAGGATAGAGAGTCCCCTGCACCAGCCACTCCACTTTGCCTTCCGCCTTCTCAATGCGCTGTGCTTCCTCGTCGAACACCGCGATGAATTCCTTGCCGATGATCTTCCGCTTCGTCTCCGGATCAGTGACGCCCGCGAGTTTGCTGAGAAAGCGTTCCGTGGCGTCCACGGCTACCAGGCGCAGACCGAGGTTGTCGCGCAAGCCCTGCTGAACCTTTTCGAACTCATTCTTGCGCAGGACGCCATTGTTGACGAACACACAAGTCAGCCGTGAGGAGCCTTTGTCGTCGCGCATGGCGCGGTCCACCAGGGTGGCTGCGACCGCCGAATCTACGCCCCCCGAGAGAGCGCAGATGGCGCGTCCCTCGCCAACGGTCTGGCGGACGCTGGCGATGGTGGCGTCAATGAAGTGCTGTGCCGTCCAGGTGGGTTTCGCGCCGCAAATGTTCAAGGCGAAGTTGCGCAAAATGTCTGTGCCCGATTGGGTGTGATGTACTTCAGGATGGAACTGCACTGCCCACATTTTCCGCTCGGGCGCTTCGATCGCAGCCACCGCACTCAAGGAGCTGGCCACCAGGTGGAAGCCGGCGGGAAGCTCTACTGCATTGTCGCCATGCGACATCCAGACGGAAAGTTTCGCGGGTAGTCCTTCAAAGAGGCGGCAGCCACTCTGGATTTCAACGTTGGCATGACCGTACTCCCGCTTGTCCGCGGCGCGTACCTTGCCCCCGAGAGTGTGCACCATGAACTGCAGTCCGTAGCAGATGCCTAGCACCGGCAAGCCCAACTGAAGCACACCAGGATCCGCGGGCGGCGCGTCGGCGTCATACACCGATGACGGGCCGCCGGAAAGAATGATCCCTACCGGCGAGTAGCTGCGAATTTCTTCCAGAGTCGCGGTGCAGGGAAGCACCACCGAAAAGACACTTTGTTCACGGATGCGGCGCGCGATAAGTTGGGAATATTGCGCCCCGAAATCGAGGACGACGATAGACTGTGTTTCCACGGACGAGTTTCTCAGATTGCGCGGAGCGTGTAAAGGGGTAGCGGGGGAGGTACGTCAGTTCTAAATCCCCCCATCTCATAACGGAGTCATCCTGAGCTTGCGAAGGATCTAGCGCGCAGCGGATATGCACCATACTTTTGCGGTGGTGGCGGTGCCCGCTGGATCCTTCAGGACTGAAGTCCTTCAGGATGACGCAAATGCAGCGGACTCGCCCGAAGCGGGCCACTCCATGTCGGACCTTCAGTCGATACTCATAGAGTCCTCGGTTCTCAGTTGCGCGCCTCAGCCCCCAGCCGCCTCAAGCGGAGGCACCAGCCCAGGAATATCGCTGAGGATATCGTCGTCGGAGGCAAGCAGCACGGGCGGCCTGGGCTCCGGCTCGGGCTCTTCGAGCAAGAACACGTACGCCGCCAGGCGTCCGACAAAGAGGAAATCAACGGCGGCGAAATAGAACAGCGTCACCAGCAGCACGCCGCCGAAGACCATGCTCCCGGGCAACACTTCCGCAAAGCCCAGGGGAACTGCCACCACCGAGCTGGCAACCACGAACACAATTGCGTGAGCGATGCCGAACCATGTTCCAGCAGCCGCCAGTGCTCCCGCGCGCGCGCGGCAGAGGCCCGTGGCTTTAGCCAGGGCGCCGAATGCCGAAGCCTCATCCCGCACTACGAAGATCGCAGCCAGCGACAGATACCAATTCAATAGCGGATACGCCAGGCCGATCAGCATGGTCAACAACCAGAAGATCAACAACACCTTTCCCGGAGAGGGATCATTGGGCGGCGAGGCAGCTTTCGCCACCAGCATAGCGCCAGCGACACCGACGATAGCGGCCAGCATCGTTGCTGCGCGAAGGAAGTTCAAAACCAGCAGCGAGCCCAGTCCATGCGCGGCAGAGCCCGGCGGTGTTCCAGAACCGCGAAAGTGTTCTAGCAGGGTTCTGACCGTCGCCGCGCGGCCGAAGGAAGCAAGCACGATCCACGCCGGCGTCAGAGCCAGCGTGACCACCACCAACGCGATGGCAACGCGCGGCGCGCTTCCCTGGAAGATCCGAGCGAGGGCCTGCGCGATGAGGGCAGGTTGGCGGGTGCGTAACAGGAGCATCTCGCCCGCCGTGACCGGCAGAGTGGCCAGATATTCACGCAGCGTGAACGCGAGCGCGGCTACAGCTGCCAGGCCAAAACTCCAGCGCCAGGCAATTTCAGCCAGCCCGAGCAGGGGCAGGCGAAACATCGTCTGGAAGCCCTCGAGCGTTGGCGAACGCCGCTGCATACGCTCTCAGGATAACTCAATCACGCCGGCCGCCCGGCAATGTCGGTTACAAAGTGGATGGCGCTAGCGTCCCAGTCTGGTTTAGTTGGGTGTGACGAGCGGGATCTAAAGCTGACAAAGCTGGGTCTCGTTTTGGCTGAGGAGCGTTGAAGTACACATTCCCCCGCCGGATCAGCCCTCTGCTCACCCAATAAATGGAGCAGCCGGCTATGTTGATTTCCTTACCAGTCGAAACATGAGCCCCGGTGAAAAGCCACTCGACCGCCACCTGGTCGCCCGCTTCGAGAAAACTCTTGATCTGATGAATGTTGCCGGGATAGTTCGTCACCGTAGGGACGACCCATTTCTCCGCAACCATTTCCTTGCCGGCCAGGATCCCGACAGGGCCCATCAGATGGATGACGGCGTCCTCGCGGAAAAATCCCAAAACCCTTTCAGGATCGCCTCCACGCCACGCCTCAAAATACTCGTCTATGAAACCGCGCAGCGGGCTGACTTCAACGGACGGCAGATTTTTCACTGTAGTGTCTCCTGTAGAGTCGTACTCATCCGGCTTCTTCTAAGGCCGGTTCTCGAGTGGTCGTCACAACAAAATCGGTATGGCGCCATATCGCCGGATGCTCGGCGCCCGCAACCAGATTTTCTCGTTTGCGTTTCCGATACATCTCGTGCATCCACGCCGGAATAGCCAGACTGAGCACCACCACAAGTGTCAACCCGATCCTGGCCGCTCCGGGCAGACCAAACCAGTAGTGCCCGGCCTGCGACAAGGCCGCCGTGATGAACAAAGACGCCGCAAATACCTGCAGCGAGTGCCTGCCCAGCAGGTTGAAAAAGTTGAACAGCCGCAGAGTCATCAGCTTTCGATCAATGGTCCTGGGAATCCACCAGACCAGATATGCCAGGCAGGCTGCGTCCAGAAATCTCGCCGGAGTCCGGCTGGGGCCAATCGAAAATTTCAGCAGTGGCGACGCTCCGAATAGAAACCAGCTATGGCGGTCCAGGAAAAAGAGCAGTGCAAGCACCATACAAACCGCTAACAACACCCGTGACTTCGGAACGGCATTTTCCCCAGCGCTCAATTTTCGGTAACCAAGATATTGGCCGGCCACGAAGTACGCCTGCCACGCCAGAATGTTGAACGTTCCCAGGTTGATCCACGGCACCAGATGGGAAGCGTCCCCGATACCCCATTGCGCCGCAATCCACAAGGCGGCGCTGACTACGCCCACCAACCAGGCCCGGCCCTTCATCATTTGATCGAGCACCAGCGGAGTGAACAAAAGAAAAACGCAGTACATCGGAAGGATGTCGCTTAGCGTCGGCTGATACACCAGTAAAGATCCGGAAACAAATGTTTGAAACGGGTGCGCGGCTTGAAATGAGTCGTGACTGAGAAGAACCGCCCCCAGGATGCTGGCGCTAAGCAGGACGATGTGAACCAGGTAGACATCGCGTGTCCGCCGCAGGACCTTGGTTTCTAAGGCGCGCTGTCCATGTTTGTGGCGTACCCGCAGGTAAACCCACGTGGAAACCAGCCCGGAAAGAAAGACAAATCCATCCGGGGCCGAGGCATAGCCGAAAGTATAGGCAGTGAACCGCTGCAGCGGGTTCTGGGGCAAATGCGCCATCGTCATGAGGACGAGGAAATAGCCCCGCAAGCAGTCCACTCGCCAGTCCCGTGACGTCATCCGGATGTTCATTGCAATCTCGGCTCCGCGCAAGCCTCACCAAAGAAGGTGCATACGCAGCCGGACGCGAGAAATGTGCAAAATATTGCACTAGCGGGAGAACAGGCCTTCCTTCCGTGCATTGGGGAAACGGAGGGCGGGCCTCCCGCCTTTGGGGCGATGGCCCGTGCATGACGGCGGGGGCGCCCGTCCTCTTTATTGTTGGTTCTGGTCTTAGCGAACGACGATATTTACCAGCTTGCCCGGAACCACAATCACTTTCACAATCTGCTTCCCGGCGATCATGGCGCTGATTTTCTCGTCCGCCTGCGAGCGGGCGCGTACATCGCTCTCGGGCGCATCCACAGGCACGACGATCCGGCTTCGGAGTTTGCCGTTGATCTGGACTGGAATTTCAACTTCATCTTCTTTGGCCAGAGCGGGATCGTACTTCGGCCAGGGAGCGCGCAGCAGGCCTGCCGGCTCGCCCAACATCTCCCAGAGTTCGTGGGCCAGGTACGGAGCGAAAGGAGCCAACAACAGAGCGATGGTGCGCTGAACTTCGCGCAGCAGTGGCACGGGTACGGCTTGCGCGGTCGAGTCCGCTCCTGAGCGTAGTCGAAGGGTCGTCCGTGCCCACACTACTACCACCACTGGCTGGCATAAAGCTCGTTCACCAGCTCCATGATGGCTGCGATGCAGGTATTGAAATGCCAGCGCCCCTGGAAGTCATCGCTCACGCGCTTGATGGTCTGGTGCAGTTTGCGTTGGACAGCGTCGAGCCTGCTGGATTCAGATTCTCCGGAACCGGGGCGCTCCACGCCGGATCCTCCGGCTCGCGTATTGCGGATTGCGAACCTGTACACCCGGGACTAGAAAGCGCTCAATGCCTTCCACTCCCTCGTCCTGCCAATCGAGCTCGCGATCCGGAGAGGTGGCAAACAGCGTGTACATCCGTGTAGCGTCCGCGCCGTAGTGCTCGACCATCTCATCGGGCGAAACCACGTTGCCCAAACTCTTGGACATCTTCGCGCCGCCCTTGATGATCATGCCCTGGGTGAACAGACGCTCAGCGGGTTCGTCGTTCTTGATCAACCCCATGTCGCGCATGAACTTGGTCCAGAAGCGCGAGTAGATCAGATGCAGGATGGCGTGCTCGACGCCACCGATGTACTGGTCAATGCCGCGATCGCCAAACCAGTAGCCGGCTTTTTCCGCATCGAACGGAGCCTGGTCATTGTTCGCATCGGTATAGCGGTAGAAGTACCAGGACGAATCCACAAACGTGTCCATGGTGTCGGTTTCGCGGCGCGCCGGGCCTCCACACTTCGGGCAAGTTGCGTTGACGAACTCCGGCACCCGACCCAGCGGCGAACCGCCAGTCAGAGTGATGTCCACATTTTCCGGCAGAATTACAGGCAAATCTTTTTCCGGGACCGCGACGATGCCATCCTTCTCGCAGTAAAGCATCGGGATCGGCGTTCCCCAGTAGCGCTGCCGCGAGATGCCCCAGTCTTTCAGGCGATAAGTGACCGTGGCTTTGCCAAAACCGTTCTTCTCCGCATGTTCCGCCATCGCCTTGATTGCCGCGTCGCAGTCCATGCCGCTGAACCGCCCGGAATTCACCAGCGTGCCCTGCATGGTGGTGAATGGCAGTTTGGGTTCGACCGCCGTTTCCTCGGGATCGGTGTTTTGCGGCAGGATTACCAGGCGAATCTCGAGTTTGTATTTCTTGGCGAACTCGTAATCGCGTTCATCGTGGGCGGGCACGCTCATGATGGCTCCGGTGCCATAGTCCATCAGAATGTAGTTCGCCACCCAGATCGGGACCTTTTCGCCGTTGTACGGATTGATGGCAAACCGCCCAGTGTTGACGCCATGCTTCTCGATCTCGCCAATGTCGCCAACCTCGCGAGCTTTGCGTTGCTCGGCGATCAGTCGTTCAACGTCCGCGCGCAGCAGGTCGTTATTTTTCGTCAGCCGCGTGACCAGGGGATGCTGTGGCGCGAGCTGCAGCGAAGTTGCGCCGTAAATCGTATCTACACGCGTAGTAAATACAGAGATGGCTGCGACTCCCCGGATCAGTCGCGCCGTCGAGCTTGAAATCAACCAGCGTGCCTTCGCTGCGGCCAATCCAGTTGCGCTGCATGGTGCGCACTTTCTCCGGCCACCCCGGCAGGCGATCCAGATCGCGCAACAACTCTTCGGAATAGTTGGTGATGCGAAAGAACCACTGTTCCAGTTCGCGCTGCTCGACCAGCGTGTCTTCATGCCGCCAGCAGCGGCCGTTCACCACCTGCTCATTGGCCAGCACCGTGCAGCACTTCGGACACCAGTTGACCAGGCTCTTTTTGCGATAGGCCAGGCCCTTCTCGAACAGCTTGATGAAGAACCACTGGTTCCACTTATAGTAGTCCGGCAGGCAAGTAGTAACTTCGCGCGACCAGTCGTAGCCAAAGCCCAGGCGCTTCATCTGCGCCTTCATGGCGGCGATGTTGCGCAATGTCCACTCGCGCGGCGGCGTGTTGTTCTGGATCGCCGCGTTCTCAGCCGGCAGTCCGAACGAGTCCCAGCCCATGGGATGCAGCACGTTGTACCCGTTCATCCACATGTATCGCGCCAGCGCATCGCCGATGGCGTAGTTGCGCACGTGCCCCATGTGCAGGGCGCCGGAGGGATAGGGCAGCATTTCCAGCACGTAGTATTTCTGCCGCGTGGAGTGCGGTTCCGCGGCGTAGAGAGACGGGTCCTGCTGCCAGCGCTCGAACCACTTGCTCTCGATGCGCCGGGCATCGTAGCGGTCGTCGTTCTGAGCATCCCGAGTAACGGCTGTCTTTTCTTCCTGCGGCATAGATCAAGGCGAGCGAACTAGTGAGACTGTCTATTTTACAATGATCAGCAGTTTCGCGATGGCTGGCCCAGGTATAAGGAGCGGGTGGCCCACTCAAGCCGTCTTTTGGCTTGAGTGGGGCTGTTGTCCCCTGACGGTGGAGCAGTTTCGCCAGCACACAACCGGGGGTGAAGGCATGCTGGATGTTGAATGTGCGTGGACAGCACGAAACCGTGAACGAACTCAAACTTTGTCCAGCGCTGTGGAACTTCTCCACTCAAGCCAAAAAATGGCTTGAGTGGGCCACCCGTCCAGAGCTACTTGCTCTGGGTTTTGAGTGCAATTGCGATTTTCGAGCCAACTATACTGCTTCGTCTATTCGGTGATGATCCGGTCCGCCCACTCGACAAGTGACACAAAAATTGTGGGATTGCCGAACTTTGCTCCCCACTGGCTCAAGTCCGTTTCCGCCACACCCCTGGCGCGGCAGCAAGCCCCGCAAGCGTAAATTTGAATATGTTTGGCGACGACCTTATCAAGAGTTTCAACTAGAGGAGGCCAACCGACCGGCACCAGCGCACTGGCCACGGACTTTCGCATAACGGAAACGGCTTCGCCCAGGAGGAAGATTTGTACTTCGTGCCCGGCTTCGGCAAGCGCATGCCCGTGTAAGAAGGGGAAGGCCGCTTTCGTCGGGTCGTCCGATCCCCAGGCACTCTTCATCATGATCTTCAGTGGTTTGCGTGCCATTGTTTCTTGAGCTTTGACCGCACCCAGCCCGAGCAGACCCAAGCCAAACCACTGGGGATCTTGGAAAGAAGCTGTCGTCGAATCATGGTCTCCTCCGTGAGAATCCCGATCAAACTCGCTGATGAATGTACACCTCCGGCTATTCTGACGATAGATTTCGCGTGTACTCTCTTCAAAACGTTGTTCCCTCTGTCATCCTGAGCGGAGTGGAATGTTTCGCTTGCGAAACATTCCCGGAGTCGAAGGACCCCTATAGGCTCACGAGTCCCGGCCCGGTAGGGGGCATTCGACTGCGCAGAAAGTTCGCCAAGCGAACTTCTACTCCGCTCAGGATGACAAAGGGCGACAAGCCCCAGATTCGCGGCACGCCTGATTCGGAGCGAGCTCAAGCCCACCCGGTCTGTGGTATAGTTGCGCAAATTCCAGTTGGGGAAAATTGATGAGTAACCAACTGCTGCTTCGCTACGTCAATCCAAGTAGCACAGAAACGCTCGCAGCGGGGCGTTGCTACAATCCGCGGCCACCGGCCGCCAAAAATCGAGGAATTTAGCCATGAAGAAACTGCTAGTCATCTGTATCGCCCTCTCCGTGTTATTTCTGCTGGTGGCCGTAGTCGCAGCCGACGACATGGGTAAAGCCCAGACGGTCAATGGCTGGGTCAGCGATTCCAAATGCGGAGCCAAGGGTGCCAATGCCGGCGCAGCCGCCTGCACCAAGAAATGCATCGACGGCGGCGCCTCCGCAGTCGTGGTCACCGACGGCGATAACAAGGTCCTGGCCGTCGACAACGCAGACGCGCTCAAGGGACACGAAGGCCATCACGTGGCCGTCACTGGACACGTCAAAGGCGACTCCATTCACGTGGAAAGCGTAAAAATGCTCTGAAGTTGTTGAAGTAAAGTAGCGCCGCCGTCCCGGCGGCTGTCGCGAAGGCGTCCCGCCCTCGCATCCAGGGGCAAATGCTCTCGCGACAGCCGCAGACGGTGCGCCATATTGTCGGTCAGAGACCCCGCAAAGTACATCTGCCGCTCGATTCCCAAAAGGCAGTAACCCCGAATTTCCCGCTCCGAACTCGTCCTCCAGGACATCCCCCATAGACAGACCTTGGTGTTTTGCCCGCTCCGTAACGCAGTCACTAAGATGATCAGGCGTCCTTCCCCGGAGATACCATGCTTCGTTGGCTGATCGCCGCTGCTACCATCCTGTCCCGATTCGCGTTCGCCAGGCGAGCGTCGAAGACCAACTCTCCAACCACACCATACAAAGTCGCAGGCTGGTCCGTTGCCGTAAGAACGCACAACCAATTCGGCAGTTGGACATGAATTCGCGCGCGCCATCGAGCCTTTTCATTCGAGGTGGCACATCATGGCCACACACAATACGGGAGACTGGCGCGAACTCTTTGACATTGCCTTGTTTGAGCCAAATCGAGTGAAGTTGCGTCGGCGCATCGAGCGCGCGAAACACGCAATCAACAACCGGCTCGACGTCTTGATGCATGACCAAAACGAGAACGGAAGAATGGTGTCGGAACGCATCGCACTCAGCGACGCGCTGAACACGCTGCCTGAACTACACGAAATCGTGTTCGCCCGGAAGTGCGAGCCGAAGGTCGCGCGTCGAGAAGACAACGCCGCCGGTCAAGCGGAGCTTCGATAGCAGGAGACAGTTCCGGTGGCGATAAAACCTATCCCGCACTCCATTCCCAGCACGCTCCCGCCGGCGAAGCTCTATCTCGACGACATCACCGAGATTCTGCAGATTCTGACCGATTCGAGCCCGGACTATCAGGCCACCTTCGTCGCGGGCCAGTCGAAATGCGACACCCTGGACGACTTGAAGGAACTTCGCGGGCGCACCACCCATTTCGTGATGAACATCTCGTCGCCCCGAAAGCATCAGACCCTTGAACTCACACCCTCCGCGACGCGACATACACATCGACGAAATTGGCGACCAATTGGTGGCATGGTCGAAATACGTGAACGTTGCGGCGATTTTTGAGAAGAGAAAGTTAAGACTGAAATCGGCCGTTCGCTGCCTGGCCCCGCTGCTGTTCGCAGGCCTGTCGCCTCCTGGCGTTGACGGTGTGGACGTTTGCGCCACGCGCCGCCAGACCTCTCTCCATTTACGAAGTAACTCATATCGTCGACCGGCATCATTCTGGCGGCCGCTGTCGTGTACTACTTCGTCAGCTCGCACAGCATTGTGTACTTGCGCTATCCGCAAAGAGTTGGCGTAGCGAAGATGGTTGGAAGACCACAAACCAGAAATTATTGTCGGAGTCATTTCCGTTCTGGTGGGAGCGATCGCCACCCGAGTCGTAGAAAAAACATGGAGATGAAATCGCCCCACCTAGTGTGGGGCGGACACTCCTGTCCGCCGCCTTTGAAGTTGGTTGTGAATTTGGAAGCACGCCGTGCTGACTTCGCATATGCCTAGGAGGCTCTCATGATGATTGCCATCTTATTCATCGGCCTTTTGATTGCCCTGGCGGCATACCTCATGTTGGCGAGGACGCGAAAAGATGATTCCATCAAGGCGAAGAGACAGGAAAAGTCTGAGATCATCCGGCAATTGCTGGCCCTGTCCGACCAGGAAGGCCGCATGGCCGCGACCCCGCCACCGCCGGGAAAACCCCACGGAAGCCGCGGCGGATTCGTAAGCAGCTCCAAAAAATCATAAACACCTGTCTGACGTCGTGGTTTCCTTTGCGACCTTTGCGGAACTTCTTTGCGACCTTTGCGGTAAAGGTTTTGAATCGCGTTGAAAGTCTTAACCGCAAAGGCCGCAAAGATCTCTGAATCAAAGAACCTGTCCTCGACCGACTCTGCACAACTTCTGCTAAGCTGTGGCGGATGTCGCCGGAGGAGAGAACCGTGCAAGTCGTGGCCGGAGTGGATCTGGGCGGAACCGCCATCAACTACACATTGCTGGACCAGCAGGAAAAATTCCTCATCGAGGGCCTGTTCGAGCATCCCGCACTGGCGAAGCAGGGACCCGACATCTGCCTGCAGCAGATCGCGGACGGTCTGAGACTCGCCGCAGAAAAAGCCGGCGTTGTTCTCGACGACATCGTTGCCGTCGGCCTCGACACTCCCGGACCCGCCAGCTCCGCGGGCCAGCTCAGCGCCCGAGGCTCCACCAACTTTGTTCATGCCAACTGGGCCGGATACGACATCCGCGACGGCCTGGCGCGCAAGCTCGGCAAACCGGTCTCCTATTTAAACGATGCCAACGCCGCCGCCCTCTGGGGACACTACGCCATCTTCAGCTCCAACAGTCGCGAGACCTCGATCTCTATCGTGATCGGCACGGGCAACGGCGGCGGCGTCATCCTCGAAGGCAACGTCGTGAAAGGCAAAAATGGATTCGGCGGAGAACTCGGCCACGTCCTCATTCCGTATCAGAGCATCGCCGGAACCGCGGGAATCAATCCGCAATGCAATTGCGGACGCACCGGCGACCTGGAGTCACTGTGCTCGCTCACCGCCATCGAAAAAAATATCCTGCCTTATTTTCTGCCGCGCTATCCCGGCCACGACCTGGCGAAAGTAGATCTCCACCAGGCAGCCAAGCTGGTGCGCGGCCTGGCAGAAAAAGGCGACCCGTTGAGCAAGGAAGTTTTCCGCGTGCAGGCCCACGCCCTCGGCCTCTTCTTCGACGAGATGGTAAACACCTTCGACCCCGACGCCTTCATCGTCGGCGGAGGCGCCCTCGAAACCGGCAAGCCGTTTCAGGATTGGTTCATCGCCGAGATCCGCGCCGCCATGCCGACGCAACGCGAAGAGCAAGCCGGCATTCCCATCTACGTGATGCCGAATGGCGACACCGCCGGCGCCCGCGGCGCCGCCATCGAAGCGCTGAAGCTTGCCCGCGAAGGCGGCCTGGCGTGACCAGCGCTCGTCTAGGGCGAGCGTTGTATCATGGAAGCGGATGGCATTTCCGATCAAAGTTGCGCTGTCTGCTCGGAAGAGTTCGAGCTGAAACCCGATAAACCCGGCTTCGCCAACCGCTGCCCGTGCAGCGAACCTGAAACTCCGGCCGGTAACCAGCAGGGCATGGACGCCGACGAACGCAAGTCTGAAGGAAGCCAACGAAGCGCGAGACAAGCGATGCGCAACCTTCTCTACCGCAAGGACAGCTGACCCGTCGGGGTGCCCCACACAGCGCCGCTTTGCGATGTGTGAGTGGGCGCCTGGAGACGACCGCCCAACCCACCGCACCACGCCTTCCAGCGGCGAACTCGCCGTCGCATAAAGCTTGCGCGGCATCCGTCCCGCCAGATAAGCCTGCGTCCCGCCAGCACCGCATGCTTCATAGCCTCGCCATCAGCACCGGATCCTGCGCGTTCGCGATTCCAGTATTCATCAGCACCGCATCGGCTCCCAGTTCCATCGCCAGGGCAGCATCGGAAGCCGTGCCCACGCCCGCATCGAGAACCAGCGGCACCCCGGTAATCATCTCCCGCAGGATGCGAATGTTGGCCGCATTCTGAATCCCCAGCCCGCTCCCGATCGGCGCCCCCAGCGGCATCACGGTGGCTGCTCCCGCATCGAGCAGCCGTTTGGCAAACACAATGTCATCCGATGTATAGGGGAGAACCGTGAAGCCTTCCTTTACCAGCACGCGAGTCGCTTCCAGCGTCGCCTGCACATCGGGATAAAGCGTCGCCTGATCGCCAATCACTTCCAGCTTCACCCAATCCGACAGCCCAACTTCGCGCCCCAGCCGCGCCGCCCGGATAGCTTCATCCGCGGTATAACAACCGGCGGTATTCGGCAGCAGAAAATATTTCTTCGGATCCAGATAGTCGAGCAGCGATTCCTTGCTGCGGTCCAGATTCACCCGCCGCACCGCCACCGTAACCATGTCCGCGCCGCTGGCTTCGAGCGCCCGCGCCGTTTCCTGAAAGGACTTGTACTTCCCCGTGCCCACAATGAGCCGGGAACGAAACTCGCGTCCAGCAATAATAAGTGGGTCAGCCATGGCCATATTGTAAACCCCGTGTGGTCTCGAGCGCCAGTGTGGTCGCGGGCGACTCGCCCGCGAATGCCGTAGACCTTAAAAGACCACGTGGGGACAGCCGCCCTCGGCTGTCCAGTCGAGCGCAGCTCGACTTCGGTCTCGACCGAA
Source organism: Terriglobia bacterium (assembly GCA_963816865.1). Classification (GTDB taxonomy): domain Bacteria; phylum Acidobacteriota; class Terriglobia; order Terriglobales; family Acidobacteriaceae; genus JAIQFF01. The sequence goes on along the minus strand of CAWFMU010000030.1, from coordinate 8,735 downwards.
GCAAACCAGCCGAGCTCCGCCGGACAGCCTGCGGTGGTTGACACAGTCAGCCGGGTGCCCCACCCTTCGCTTTTTGAAGGGTGGGATTCACGGTTGCGTCATTCTCGGGATTTTCCTCCTACCGAAAACCGCGGTCTCCAAACAGGAAAACGAAACTGAACAACTGCTTTTCGGGACTGCCTCATCCTCCGGGAGCAACTCCTCGCCGACCGCCACAGACGTACCGTCGCCCGTCGCCTCTACACTCTCCCCCGAAACAAATCCCACCCCTCGCGATATTTCTCAAACCGCGCCGTCTTGCACCCATCATCCGGATAAAGCCGCAAACTCGTCCCCGCAGCCAGCGCCGCCACCGGCACCACGTACCACACATCGAGCGGGACAACATGCGCCGCCAGCACATCAATGTCGTCCGCCGTGTAAACCACTTTGTTCTTCCCATAAACAAAATGGATCGGCTGAATATGGTATCCCCCCGCCCGCTCCACCGCCGTGCACTTGATCTGCACCCGCCACAACCGCCTCCCCGAATCCAGCACAAAGTCATAGCGCTCACTATCGCCCCAGGGCTTGGTCACCCTGAACCCCAACCCCACCGCCTTGTGCAGAAACGCCGCCTCCGCAAGCTCTCCAGTTCGCTTGGTGTTGCGGGATTTCTTAGGCTCAGACGCGAGATCGTCAGACGGTGCATCCGGATTGGAAGATTGCGCGGTCATACTTCCGTTATCACGCAATCAAAAAGTGAGGTCAAGAAAATAGCCCCGCAGAAGAAATAGGAAGGACAAGCTTGTGGTTGACGCGGTGGAACGCATGGTGAACTACGACCAGTGGCTCTTGCGTGAAGTGGAGAAGGGCTCCAATCCCGCCGCTGACCGAGGCGAAGTCGGCCAGTTCGATCACGACGATGTGCGCGAAGCTGATTGATCGCAGGTATCCTGGCGGACGCGTATCCGCTGGACGCTACCCGCAGCCGGCGATCTTACCCAGATTTGCGACTACTATCGAGAAGCATGGTAATGGCGCGGCCGCCCGCCGAGTCGCGCTTTCAATTTACGATGGCGTCAGCCTACTGGCGAAATTCCCCAGTCAGGTCGTCCGGGACGCAGTCCAAATACCCGAGCAGCTTGCGCTCACCGGCCTACCGTACCTTGTGAGCACTTGCTCGATGAAGGTGTAGTCCGACTTCCCCTCCACTAGCACGATCAAGGACGGGAGATAGAGTGTCTCGAAGCGGTTACCTAGAAGAAAAAAGTGAATCTTGTTGAAATCAATCTGAGACATCACCTGGGCGACGGCTATTTCGTCGCCCGTCTTTTCGACGACGAAATTGTTACTAATATTTTGCCGATCAGAGGAATATTGTTGAATGGGTCGCAAAAATCAGCGTCTTTATGTGTGCGAAATACTTCGCTCGATGTTGTTTGTCAAACAGGAAGTCCGCGAGCACTCCTTGTGCTTCTGGGCTAATTCCGAGCTCAGGTTCATCGATGAGAAATGTGTCATGATCATCGTCTAAAAGGCTGGCGATCAAAGCCATAACAAGGCGTACGCCAGAACTTGAAAACGAAAAATTCTGGCCCCCCACGGATATGTATTTCTGAGACATCGAGTTGCTCTCGTCCGTTTGCCGAATCTCCGTGTCAGTCCCCAACAGGAGCTTAACAATCTCCCGCAATGAATCTCGTCGGTTGTGCCGAGAGTTCTGCAATCGACTGCTGCAAATTGATAGGCGAGTTGTCCATATTTTGAGAATTGTTGCCGCCACATGTTCATGAATTCATTGAATCGTTGTTGCTTGCGGGAGCGAATTTGGTGCGGAGTAATTCAGGAGATTGAAATTCTGATAACGAGCTGGTCCTAGATAGACGCGTTTGGCCGAATGTCCGTCTGTAACGGTCCAGAGTGTATGACTTACCACAGTTGTGTACGACCCGCAAGAACCATGCGTAATCACGGTCCGTTTTTCGAGCGCTACAGTAGGTGAAGCAGGGAAGATGAATCCGCCGCTGATCGAGAACGAACACTAGCTGTTCTTCCAGTCACGACGAGCCACCTTAGATATAGGCCTGATTATCGCAAAGATGGATCCTGGTCTGAACCGCAGAATCGAACCCTAGGATCTTCACGGCGACCCGCAGCTACGCCACCCCTACTCCATCTCAAACGGCAAATACTGCAACCCGCCATCCCGCTCAATCTGCAAAACCACCGCAGCCCCAGACTTAAGCTCGTGAACCACTTTGCGCAGCGTCTCCACAGAATCAATCGGCTTGGTATTGAGCGAGTGAATGATGTCCCCGGTCTGCACCCCGCTGTCCGACACAATAAGGTTGGCGGCGCGGCCCACCACGACGACTCCACCCGCAATGCGGATCGTCCCGATCGCAGAGCGAATCTGATCGGTGATATCCACCACCAGAATGCCCAGCCGGGGCACGAGGCTCTTCTCGGGATCGGTCGCATCCATCAGCAGATCCATCTGGTCGTGCTTTTCAACCGCAGCGACGTAGAGAATCTTCTTCTCTTTATTCTTGTTCGCATCCGTACCCCGCAGAATCTCGAGCTTCACCGGTTGGTCGGGGTTGTGAAGATAAGTGGCGGCGGTCAGTGCCGACAGAGTCTCAATCGGCCGGTCGTCGGCGCTAATAATAATGTCCTGCACCTGCACGCCGGCGGACGCGGCGGGGCCGTCCGGCGTAACGTCGTCCACGATGACGCCCCAGGACTGCGGCAGTCCCAGGCCGTCCGCCAGCGTCGGCGTAATCTCCTGCGCTCCGGCGCCGATCTCGACATGGTGCACGTGCCCGTACTTGCGCAGGCTGTGATAGACAAAATTGACCACCCGCGCCGGAATGGCAAAGCCCAGACCTTCGCTTCCGCCGCTCTGGCTCAGGATAAAAGTGTTGATGCCGACCACATACCCGTCCATGTCCACCAGCGGACCGCCGCTATTGCCCGGATTGATCGGCGCGTCGGTCTGAACGTAGTTCAGAGATTTTGTCGGATCGGCCTGCCGCGCCACCGCACTGATCACGCCCATGGTGACCGAGCTCTGCAGCCCCTCCGGGCTGCCAACCGCCAACACCATCTGTCCCACGCGGATATTTTGCGGCGCTTCCAGCGAGAGCGTGGGCAGGTTGGTCTGGTCAATCTTGAGCAACGCCAGGTCGCTCTCCTTGTGGACCCCGAGCACCTTGGCGTCAAAGAGCTGGCGTCTCCCGGCCGGCAAGTTGGATGGCGAGCCGTTCAATGACATCGGCAAGGCCACACGAATGCGTTGCGCCCTTTCGACCACGTGGGCGTTGGTCATGATGTAGCCGTTCGAGTCCACGATCACGCCCGAACCAACGGCGTGCTGGCGAACGATCAGAGCGGTCTGGCCCCGGTCGCTGTCCCCTTCGCTCAGCGGTCCGTATCCGGTCGTCTGAATCTGCACCACAGCGGGAGAAACCCTGGCGGCCAGTTCCTCCAACGCGCTGTTCATCTGGCGCAGGATGTTCTGGTTATCAAGGGAATGCGAATCAGCACCAGCTTTCGCCTTGTCCGACGATCTAGTGGTTATCGGCTGGTCTTGGCCCGACTGAGCAAAGCCGCTCGTGGCGATAGATGACACTATAAGAAGAATGCAGGAGATCGTAGTGCAGCAGACTCGGCCGAACGCTAGACGACGGGACATACGATCGTGCTCCATACGAATTCAGTATTGGATGAGACGGTCAACCATTGGGATGTAGTAGTTTAGCAAGCTCAAAATGAGGTGCTCGCGACTTGGTCCTTGACTGTCATCCTGAGAAGGCGGGTATTCGCGAAGCGAATCCCCAACGACGAAGGACCTATGCATTCGGCTCTGTCCCTGGCCCGGGTGCCCCACGTCCCGCGGTTTTCGAGACCTGGGACCATTCCCTGCGATGAAAACCGAAGTGTTTGTATTCCCTCATTCACTCGTGGCAATCGGCCCCGCCTCTTCCGCCTGCGCATACATCTCTTCAATCTGCTGCCGGTAGCGTTCCGCCACCACCTTGCGCCGCAGCTTCATGCTGGCAGTAAGCGTCCCGTTCTCGGCGGAAAACTCATCGGCCACCAGCAGTACTCTCTTCAGCTTTTCAAACCGGGCCAGATTTCGGTTCAACTCATCCACGATGCCCTCGTACAGCGCGCGTACCTCGGGATGCGCCACCAGTTCCTGCCGCGAAGCGAAAGCCAGTTCATGACTGCGGGCCCAGTCTTCCAGCAGCGAAAAATTAGGCGCGATCAGCACGGAAGGGAACTTGCGCTTCTCGCCCAGCACCACTGCCTCCGCGATCAGAGCATTGTGCTTGAGCGAATTCTCAATCGGCTGCGGCGCGATGAACTTTCCGCCCGACGTTTTGATCAGGTCCTTCTTACGATCGGTGATGGAAAGAAATCCGTCGGCATCCAGATTGCCGATGTCGCCGGTCTTGAACCAGCCGTCCACGAAAGCTTCCTGCGTTTCTTTCGGCTTGTTCCAGTATTGCTTGAACACCGACGGACCGCGCACCAGGACCTCGCCATCGTCCGCGATGCGTACCTCAAGGTTCGGCAGACGGCTTTCCCACCGTGCCAATCTTGTGTGCCTTGGGAGTATTGACGGCGATCACCGGAGAAGTTTCCGTCAGCCCGTAACCCTCATGAATGCGGATTCCGATGGCGGCATACCACTCCGCGAGTTCGCGTCCCAGGGGCGCTCCGCCGGAAATGAAAATCTCGATGCGGCCGCCCAGTCCGGCGCGCACTTTCGAATACAACAGCCGCTCCGCCAGTCTCCAGGACCTCGATGTCGGCTTCGTACCCGCCAGGACTTCCGCCTGGTGTTCCTTCCCCACCGACAGCGCCCAGTGATAAAAAGTCGAGTTCGGAAAACCCTGTGCCTTCTGTTCCGTCTGAAAGTGTATTTTTTCGTACACTCGCGGCACTGCAACAAAAAATGTAGGCTTCACTTCCAGCAGCGCCCGCGGAAGCTGGGTCACAACGGCCAGATGCACCAGCGTGACCCCGCGATAGAGCAGGGCAAAATCCACATGCCGGGCGGTGACGTGGGAAAGCGGAAGAAACGAAATGCTGACATCGCCCGGCTTGCACCGGGAAACTCCGCCAGCGAGCAGTTGAGATTCGACGCCATGTTGCCATGCGTCAGCATCACTCCCTTGGGCGTGCCGGTCGTGCCCGAGGTATAGATAATGGTGGCCAGATCGTCCGGTGAAACCGCGCGCGGCCGTTTCTTCAAGCTGCCTTAAGTCCCGCGCCGGACGACTGCGGCCGTCTGGTTTCCATCTCTGTCATGCGCACCGCGTCGGCGTCTTCGACAGCATCCATCACCACCAGTTTTTCCAGCGCCGTCTGCCCGCGAATCGAGAGAACTTTCTGCAGCTGCGCTTCGCTCGACAAGAAAACGACGCGCGCACCCGAGTCGCGCAGGATGTACGCGGTCTGTTCGGCCGTGAGCGTGGCATAGATCGGGACCGTCACCGCGCCCGATCAGCAGGGAAGCGAAGTCGGCAATCGTCCACTCCGGCCGGTTCTCGCTCAGAATGGCAACCCGGTCCCCCTTGCCGATGCCCCATCTCCGCAGCGCCCCGGACACCGCCATGACTCGCTGGCTCAAGCGTCTCCGAAGAAATCGGAACCCACTCCTCCCCCAGCCGTTGCAACATGACCTTGGATGTTCTGGCGCTCAACCACAGCCAAGAAAACGTCATTAAGTGTCCGCAGGCTCATTCGCAGAAAGAAAGAGAGAAGGTGATCTACAAAACGAATGTAATGGTTCGCCCAAGCATTAAGCAAACCAGCCAGAAGTTTGACCGCTCCCAACGACGTTGTTATGATGACACTGCGGGGTGGAGCAGTCTGGTAGCTCGTTGGGCTCATAACCCAAAGGTCGGTGGTTCAAATCCACCCCCCGCAACCACTTACAAGTTTCGCCAACCCAAGAAAACCCAAAATAACAGCGGCGTCCAAAAGTCAGCTGAAACCAGGCCGTGGCTGCGAGCCTTTCGGTTCATGCCATTCCCAATGCCATTCGTGCTACCCGGCTGTTGGCTTCGCGCTTAGAGTCCATCAGCGCGTTGCCGTAGACGTTCATGGTGGTCGAGATTTGGGCGTGCCGCATCAGCTTCTGCTGCACGCCTAGCGGAGCCCCGGTCGCATCGAGCCATGACCGGTACATGTGGCGGAATGTATGCCACCCGACTCGCCCCAGGACACCAGCAGCGTCCCAGCGCTCGTCATGCAGCCCCCGCCTTTTTCCGTTTTGGTCTATGCACCAGATCCCGGAGCCAGCCGAACACGTCGGGCATGGTGCCAGGCAGCACCCTGCGGGACGGATGTAGTCCTGCTGGATCGGACTCGCGTGGAAATTTCGCCCCGTCACGTGGCTGGGAAAGACCAGTTCGGATTTCGGGGCGCGGGACTTCCAGGCGAGCAGCACCGTGGCGAAATCCGGGTCAAGCGGCAACTCGTCCTCCGAATACTCTGTTTTTACCGTTTTGACCCGGCCGTGTACCACGGCCCTCGACACGTGAATCACAAGGTGGTCGAAATCAATGTCTGACCAATGCAGCGCCAGAACTTCCTCCGCCCGCAGCCCGAGGCATTGCGCCACAACGACCATCGTGCGATAGGGTTCAGGCAGAAGATCAAGCAGTCTGAAATACTGCTCGACCGTCAAAATCAGCGGCTTCCTCAGGCGTTTGCTGATGCCTTTGATTTCGACCAGCTGCATCGGGTTTCGGTTGAGCTCGACCATCTCCCACAACATCGCCTTTTCGTACAGACGGTGCATGAGAGCCTTCATGTGACCCTTGGTCTTCGGTGCGGCATCGAGAGTCTTGAGCCACTCCTGTACCGCCACCGCCTTCACCCGATTAAGGCGTGTCGCGCCCCATTTCGCACGAATGTGCTTGAGCACGCTGAGGTAAGAGCTCACGGTTCCGTAGCTCAGCCCGTGATCGCAATGCTCCCCAGGCCGCTGCTTCTTAATTTCCAGAAGCCGCTCCTCCTCGATGAAGCGATCGACCACCGCACCAAACGTTGGCTCGTGAACCGCCAAAATCGGATTCTCACAGTTAAGTTTGAGCACGAATGCCTCCAAGTGCCGCTCGACCACGGCTTGGCTTGGAAACTGTTCGCAGCTCAAATACATGGATTTTTGTTGTTGGGTAGTGGGGTCCTTGTACCGGTATTCCCACGCCCACTGGTTTTGTGACCGCCTGACTCGTCGCAGACTGCCACGCTGAAAGCGTTGCCGCGTAAACTTCAAGGAATGCTCCTATCTAGCTAGCGCGGCGTGGTTGTGCTGCGAGTTTAGCATCAAATGTCCCGGCGTTCTCGGCTCGTGTTGGACCAAACCGGGAGGCGAGCCACTGGTCGAGCACACTGGTTCGAAACCGCCATCTGTTACCGATTTTGGTTGCTGGTATCTCGCCACGGCGTGCCTGAATCTCCAAGGTTTTCCAGTGGATCCCGAGCAGATCCGCCGCTTCTCTCAATGTTAGAAGTTGCTCGAACACAACCGCAGCCGTTCTGGGCACTCTGTCGTCGGCAGCCAAGAGTCACCTCTTTTTCGCCCATGCATCATTGCAAGGCCTGCAGATTATCGAGTTGGTATGGTTGGGGAATCTTCCGGAGTGATAAAGAGGCTGTCGAGTTCAATCGGAAAACGAAACTCTCCAAGAGAACCTGGAGGTCGTGTCTTCGAAGTTATCACCGAATCGCCACTCTCTCTGCCGCTTTGGACACGGGTCTCAACGCTTCCCCGGACGCTCGGCTCACCGACCGGTGCCGCCTGACGGCCGATCGGTCCGCAGGATAGGAAACCCGCATCAACCTTATCCTTAGTCAATATCCTGTGTGCCGACAGTGTGCGAAATAGCGTGCCTCCCTGAGGCGGGCCGCAGATGCTGATCCTGACTTGTCTCGACCCGTTCTCGGTAACAATGGACGGAAATCCCACAGTCCTACGATCCAAAATCTACACATAGCACTTTCGAGCCGTTTGACAATCAATGAGGTACTGATATCGTTGAAGCGATTCGGCGAAGCGAAGGATGAAGGCTTTCTGGCCTCTCATCTTAGGGGGCTTCTGCTCGCCGATTCTCCCACATAGGCGAAGTGTGTATCGGTTTGGGCACAGATAATGTTAGCCCGCACACAATCCGAGTGTTTCCCAGCAGGTCGATGTGCAGTGTCGTCCATCTCTAAGACGGATTACATACTGTGGCGGGCCTGCGCGAAAAACGCCTGGCTACGCATTCACAAGCCTGACGTGTACTACTCGACTGAATTGACGGAATTTGAACAGTCCGTCATGGAAATGGGAATTGAGGTGGAGCGCGTGGCTCGTGGTTTGTTTCCAGACGGCGTGGTCATTACCGGTTCACAAACGGACGCATTACAAGAGACTCGCTCACTGATCGCTTCAAACACTCCCACACTATTCCAGCCGGTATTCGAGCGAGAAGAGTGTCTGGCGGTAGTAGATGTTCTTCAGCGTGAACCCGGGACGAACGACTGGTCGATCTATGAGGTAAAGTCCGCAACCAACGTAAAAGAAGAGCACATTTACGACCTTGCGTTTCAAGTTATCCTTCTTCGAAAGCATGGGATCGTCATCAAGCGCGCCTTTCTCATTCTGCTAAATCCCGATTACGTGCGCCAGGATGATCTCGACTACGAACAGTTATTCAACATCGTCGACGCGACCCCGAATCTGGAGGACA
>CAWFMU010000029.1:0-275874 GCA_963816865.1 Terriglobia bacterium | reverse complement strand
AGGAGCCTCGCTTCCGGGATTTCGATGATGCCGTCTCGGTGCAACGCGTGCTGGATGCGGTCGAGCGTTCGCGTCCTCGCGGGGATGGGTAAAGTTACAGCGATGACGAGGGTGACATGCGGATTCTTAACCTTCTGAGCGGGGTTGCGGTACTGCTCACAACGCTGGCCTTCGGACACCTCTTGCATCGATATTTTTTGTAGATCCTTACCCCGGGAGTCTTCATGACGCCGGTTTTTTGGCAGGTATGGCCGCGGGCGTGACAATTGGCATCTTCTCCTTCGTCGGGAGGATGCTTCCTGGTGAGGCGTAGCCGTTGAGGTGGAAGCCCCCAGAACCGCTACAAGTGACCTGTCCATCCAGTTAGCGGTCGCTGACTGGCTGAGAGGCTCCGACGCGGCCGCGAACCCGTAAGGTGAGAGGCAATACACCTGCGATCACCAGCGCGACTACCAGTCCGGCAAAGCCTGACCTGAACGAGTGGGTACGCGCGGCCTGATAGCCGACCAAAGCCGGGCCGAGAAAGCCTCCGAGGCCGGCCGCCACGCAGTTGATGGTTCCGGTAGCCATAGCCGCTGCGGTATCCGAAAGGAATGCGGATGGCATCGCCCAGAAGCTGGGCAGGAAGGCGAGCAGACCGGCGGCGGCGATAGAGAACAGGATCAGGGAAGGCACAGTTCCCCAATCCGCTCTGCTTAGGACCAGTAACGCGGAGGCCGCTACCCACAGCGGGATCGCAGTATGCCAGCGGCGTTCGGAAGTGCGGTCGGAGTGCCAACCATTTACCTGCATGGCAACGAAGCCCAGCAGGTTGGGCAAGGCCACCAGCAGAGTGACCTTGATGTCGCTCAGTCCTGACAGGCGCTTGATCATAGTGGGAAGCCAAAAAGCCAAAGCGTACGCCGAGCCATTCTGGATGAAGTGCAACGCGGTCAAAATGACAACGTCGCGATGCCGGAGCGCCTGCCAAACGGTATAGGCGTGAACGGACTTCTTGGCCTGCTTCTCATTCTCCAGTTGATGGATGACCCACTCGCGCTCATCTGGAGGCAACCACTTGGCCTGATGCGGCCAATCGGTCAGATAAAACCAGGTCATCACCCCGAAAAACAACGCAGGCAGACCCTCAAGGATGAACAACCACTGCCAGCCTCGCAGGCTGCCCCAGTGGACGCCCAGCAGTAATCCCGAGACGGGGGAACCGACTACGAAGGCCAAGGGAATGGCAGCCATGAAACCGGCAATGGCCTTGGCACGATCTTCATAGACGAACCAGTGGGTGAGATAAACAATGATGCCGGGGAAAAATCCCGCCTCGGCCAATCCCAGCAAAAAACGCATTGTGTAGAACTGATGCGGGGTGCGGATGAAGGCCATCCCGATGGTGACCAGTCCCCAGGAGACCATGATGCGCGCGATCCAGCGCCGCGCACTCCAGCGTTCGATGATGAGAGTGCCGGGAATTTCCAGAATGACGTAGCCCAGGGCAAAGATGCCCGCGCCGAAGCCGATTACGCGATCATCGAAGCCGAGATCGTGCGGCATTTGCAGCGCGGCAGTGGCCAGATTGTTGCGATCGAGGTAGGCAATTACGTAAAGCAGGAGAACATACGGCAGCAGGCGCAAAGCAATCCGACGACGGGCCCGGCGAGCAACGTCATCGGCGAAAATGACTGGGGCGGACAATTTGTTTTGCGAAGATCAGGCTGAGCACATGACCCGAGCGTCAAATAGTAGTGCAGTGACGTAAAAACAAACTCTGTGTCATTCCGAAGCCGATTTCATCGGCTAGGAATCTGCTTGTCGCTGGCAGCAAAACAGCAGATTCCTCGCGCGACAAAGCCGCGCTTCGGAATGACAACTTACTTGGGGATTTTCAACCTACGTCTCTAACACCACCCGGAATTGCGCGATTATATACCGGCTCAGCGGGAGCCTGAGCGTCAGGGCGCTTTTACCGCGACCTTCCCGGTCAATTCAATCTGTGCCGCCGAACGGGCAACGTACACATCGAAATCGCCCGGCTCGACCTGTCCAGTCCTGGCTCTTTGACGTCGTAGTAGGCGAAAGCTCGGCGGTCGAGTTTGACAGTGACTTGGCCGGGTCTCACCCGGGGCCAGGCTAACTTTGGCGAATCCCTTCAGCTCCTTCTCGGACGAGGCACGCTGGAGTGCCGGTCGCCGACGTATACCTCCGCGACCTCCGCGCCGGCGCGACTACCGGTATTGGTGACATCAAAGTGCAACCTCGACCGGTGGCCGGCTGGACGTCGGACGATCACGTGAGATTCTTATACGCGAACGTAGTGTAGGAAAGACCGTAGCCAAACGGGAAACAGCGGCTTCACTCCCGACTTGTCGTAGCCGCGATAGCCCACGAACACGCCCTCGGTGTACGCCACCTTCTTGTCTCCACCTTGGGGTAGTAAGTAGTCGTGCGTGGGATTGTCTTCCCAGCGCCGGTCGAACGTCATCGGCAACCGGCCCGACGGGCTGAACTCTCCAAACAGCAGTTGCGCGAGCGCGGTGCCGCCTTCCTGTCCCGGGAACCAGGCCTCAAAGAATCCGGGGACGTGATCGACCCACGCGTTCATATCAACGCCGCCGCCTGAAGTCACGACCACGATCGTGTTTTTGTTGACGGCCGCAATCTGGTTAATGAGCTCGTCCTGTCCCGGGAGGCAACGCGAACATGCGGTCACCGCTCTCGCCTTCGATGGACGGGTCAAAACCCACCGCCACCACTACCGCGTCGGCGTGGGACGCCAGGGCCTTGGCTTCGGCGCTGACCAGCTCCTCCGGACGCACAATACCGAAATTCAGTTTCGTCTTGCCCCAGCCTTGCGCACGAGTATCCAGCTCAACCTGATGCGGACCCGGGCTGCAGCGGAATCTTGACCTGGCTTAGAAACGCGTAGGCCTGCGTCCAGTCGTCGATCACCAGCTTCTTGTCGACATACAGACGATAGCCGCCGTTCTCGCCCGGACCCTGAACGAAAACCAGGTAGGCGCCGGGGGTGCTCGGAGTGAAATATCCCGTCCACCGAATCGAGAAGTCATTCTGCGGCCATGCCATCATGGTAGTCCCGGATCGTAGCTGGCTTTGTCGTCAATTCGCTCGATGCCCGGCTTACCGGAAAGAGTCGCGTTGTCGAAGAACTCCGCTTTCAGGCCCGCTTTGCCCCCGTTCGCTTCGGTGGTGAAGTTGGTCTGCTCGGCCATTTCCGTCAGCGTCGGGACTCCAGCCGCGTAGTACACCTTGGCGCTCCGTACCCAGATAGTTTGCGATTCCGTCCAGAAAGCTCACCGCCGCAAAGGGCGGACCTCGCCGCTACCGCCGCCCACCGGCTGTCCCGGATAGGCATCCGGACCGATCACGGCGATGGACTTGATCTTTCCCTTGTCCAACGGCAACAGGTTGCCATCGTTCTTCAGCAGAACCATGCCCGCTCGCGTGCCCTCGAGCGCCACCTGATCTCCGCCCGCATCGGCCGGCGGAAACGAGGTCTCGGTCTGGTCGCGATCCAGCCATCCAAATTCGAATCGCGGTGCGCAGAATGCGGCGCACCTTGTCGTCGATCGTGGCCTCGCTGACCTTGCCCGCGCGGATCGCCGGCAGCAGCAGTCGTCGCGATTCATGAACTTTCCCGACGGCATCTCGAGGTCCAGGCCGCCATTGGCTGCGGCCACCGCGTCGTAGGTGGCGTCCCAGTCGGACATCATGATTCCCTGGAATCCCCACTCCTTCTTGGCGATATCGGTATTGAAATATCCGTTCTGGGTCAGGTGAAGGCCATTGGTGAGGTTGTAGGAATCCATGATCGCGCCCACATGCGCTTCCTTCACCGCCGCCTCAAACGTGGGCAGATAGATTTCGCGCATGGTGCGTTCGTCGATAATCGAATCCGAATTGTGGCGGTCAAACTCTGAGTTATTTCCCATGAAGTGCTTGACCGTGGCGCTGACTCCCTGGCTCTGCAGTCCTTCTGATGTAGGCAACGGCGGTGCGTGCGGCGAGAAACGGATCTTCTCCGAAGTACTCGAAATTTCTGCCATTCAGGGGCGAGCGATAGATATTCACGCCCGGCCCCAGCATGAAATGCACGCCGCGGGCGCGAGCGTCCTGGCCGAAGATGGTGCCCACTCGCTGGGCCAGCTCCGGGATCCCACGACGCCGCCAGCCCGACGCCGCCAACGGCCGTGGACGCTCCGTAGTTCCGCACCCCGATCGGGACCGTCCGACATTTTCAGCCGGGGCAAATGGATGTGCGGGATGTCGCGAATGTAGAAGTCATCCACGCCGCCGATCAGATCGACCTTCTCTTCGAGGGAAAGCTGTTTGAGCAGCGAGTCGACCCGGGCTTCGACGTCGGCCTGCGCAGGCTGCGCCGTCTGGCACAGGACCGGCAAGCACCAACAGCAGAAGAACCGCAACCATCGGATTGGCGAATCATTTCACCCTCGGGAACCATCGACCTGCCAATCATGTGAACTCTCCTTTACAGTGCTCACCGCTGCACTCTTCCCGATCCGTCGCCCTTGAGCAGCGCATTCACTTCGTCCACGGTGGAGCGGCTGAAGTCGCCCGGGTGGAGTGCTTGAGGCAGCTCGTGGCCACGGCAAACTCGAGCGCTTCCTGATGTGTGGGCAGCATCTGAAAACCGTAAATCAGTCCCGCGGCGAAGGAATCGCCCGAGCCCACCCGATCCACGATATGAGTGATTTCGTAGGAGCGGCTCACGCTGAACTTCTGCCGGTCATTGAGACACGCCGACCAGCCGTTGTGCGACGCGCTCTTCGATTCCCGCAACGTAATGGCGATCGCTTTCAGGTTGGGATATTCGTCCAGGACCTTGGCGGTCAGCTTCTCGTATTGCGCGCGATCAAGTTTGCCGGAGTGCACGTCCACTTCGGCCTCAATGCCCAGCGCCATCTGCACGTCTTCTTCGTTGGCGATGGCGATATCGATATTCTTTACCAGCTCGCGCATCACTTCCGCGGCGGGCTTTCCCCACTTCCACAGGTTCTTGCGATAGTTCAAATCGCAGGAGACCGTAATTCCCTTCGCCCGCGCTTTCTTCGCCGCCTCGAGCGCCAGATCGGCCGCCGAGCTGCTGATGGCGGGGGTGATGCCGGTTACGTGGAACCAGCCTGCATCTTCGAGCGCCCGGTCCCAGTCGATGTCGCCCGGCTTGGCCAGGGCGATGGCGCTGTTCTCGCGATCGTAGACCACCTTCGAAGGACGCTGATTGGCGCCGGCCTCGACGTAATAGACGCCCATGCGGCCCTTGCCGCGCACGATCCTGGAGGTATCCACGCCGAAGCGGCGCAGTTCGCCGACCACGGCATCGGCGATCGGATTCTTGTCGGGCAGCACGGTGACGAAAGCCGCCGGCAGGCCCAACTGCGCCAGCGCGACCGCGACGTTGGCCTCGCCGCCGCCGAACGTGGCCACGAACTGCCCGGTCTGAAGAATTCGTTCGAAGCCCGGCGGCGCGAGCCTCAACATGATTTCGCCGAAAGTTACTGTCGTCTTTGCCATGTCAGTATTATCGGTCGATTTTCTTTGCGTCCTTTGCGGCTTTTCTTTCCGACCTTTGCGGTCAAGAGCTTTTTACCGCAAAGTTCGCAAAGCAAACCCGCAAAGGACGCGAAGACCTATGCGTTACAGCTCTACGGTTTAGTGACGCTTTTTTTCTTTGCCTGCGACCAGATCCAGCCCCGAGCGTCGCCAGGACGATGTCCTCGCTCGAGGAAAGGCCGCTGACGGCCACCGCGCCGACCACCTCGCCGTCTCTCCACACTGGGATGCCGCCGCCCCATCCCACAAACTTGGGATCGCCGTAGTAGGCAATATCGTGGCCCTTTTCCGGATGACGGGCCTTCTCTCCGATATCCTTGGTCGACTTGCGCTCCCGCGCCGCGGTCCATGCCTTGTTGGCGGCGATGCGGATGGAAGAGACGGGAGCGCCGTCCATGCGGGCAAAGGCAATCAGTTCGCCATGCGAGTCGGCCACAGCGATCACCGCCGCCTTCTTCATGATGCAACGCCTGTTCCACGATCCGGTCGATGATCTGTTTGGCTTCGGAATAGTCGATGGTCTGGGTGGTTTTCATTAACCCCTTCTAGGCGTGGGCGAGCGCACGAGCGGAATGGATTGTAAATCAGGCGCGAGCAACGGACACAGCCGAATTCAGTGTCGGCCGCGGTTTCGCAGGGCGAGATTGGGCTGGGCAAAAAAAACGGACCGGGCAGGAACTGCCCGGTCCGGAGATAATCCAAGGTTAGAACTCGAACTTCAAGGCGAACTGAATCAGGCGCGCCTGGGCATTGCCGACCGTGCTGGTGACAGTCCCGAAGTTTTGCCGTTGCCGTCGCCGGGTCAAGCAGCAGTTGGTGTTTGGAGGTCCGAACTGTGGATGGTTAAAGAGGTTGAAGAACTCCGTGCGGAATTCGATGTTGCCCCATTCTCCGATGGTGGTCTTCTTGAAGACCGCCCAGTCGAAGTTGTTGATGCCCTGCTGACGCAGAGATTGAATCCACACGAGGCTCGTTGCCGAAGCTCCAGGTCTGGCGCGGGACGACGAAGCAGCTGATGTTGAACCATCCGCTCAACTTGGACGTTGGGCTTCCGGAGACTGCCTTGTCGCAGCCCGGGACTACAGTCAGGCCGGAGCGTCTCCGATTCCGAGCCAGCGCCCGAAAGTGACGTGCCCTTGGCGCCGAAGCTGATCTTCAGCGGGAAGCCGCGCTGGAAGGTGGTGATGCCGTCAATTCCCCAGCCTGAAACCACTTTGCTGGTAACGCCGCTCACGCCGCTCGAGGAACTTCTTGCCGTGGCCGAAAGGCAGGTCAAGCACGTAGCTGATGACCAAGCGTTGCGAAACATCCTGCGACGAGAGCGAACGCTCGCCGGCCAGATTGTTCCAGTCCTGGACTGCCGCCTACGCCGCCTGTGGTTCCGCCTTCGAGCCAGGAAGTGAGAGTGTCGGTATTGGACATCAGTTTGGCGTTGGTGTAGGCCACCAGCAAGGTGCCGCCGCCCTGGAAGCGCTTGGTCACCGTCGCCTGCAGCGAGTTGTAGGTACTGCCGCAGCAACCGAAGCCGTTGAAGTTCAGTCCGCGCGTACTGCGGGAAAGGACGGTCGAGCTGACCGTCGGTGAGACCTGCCGGGCCGCAAGGCTGCCGGGAAGATCTGGCTGAAGGGGTAAGACGGCGCACAGGTTGCGTGCGGGCAACTTTTGTGCGATCGCAACCGGCTGTCCCGCTGGTGCACTGTTGCTGGCAGCCTGGGTGATGAAGCTGTCCGGGATCTGGTTGACGTTGGTGTTGAACTGCTCGAGATGGACGCCGTGCGAACCGGCGTAGGCCACGTCGGCAAAGAAGCCGCCGGGCAGCTCGCGCTGAATACCGAAGTTCCATTGCTCGACGTATCCGTACTTCTGCTGGTGATAAGCGGTGGCCGAGAAGTTGTCTGCGTTGACGGCGTACTGCGACACATTGGGCTGAGGATTGCGGCCTGCGACTGCAACCAAGTTCGGGCCGAACGGCCCGCTGGGCGCGGTGAAGTTGAACGGTCGCCTGCCGAGACAGCCAAGTGTGCAGTTGCTCGCCATTGCGATCGGTGCAGGTGTTGGATTCAAGCGTGGCTGGCCGGGAATCAGCCCCTGGTCGTTGCTGGCGAAGAAGTTCGAAGTTGCGCTGCTCACCGGGTCAATGTATGGGTTGCGTTCCGAACGAAACATAGTTCGGAATGAAGAAGATTCCGTAGCCGCCGCGGATCACCGTCTTCTGATCCAAGCTATAAGCGAATCCGAGCCGGGGCAGGATTTCCTTTTTGGAAAGCGGCAGGTTGTTGCGGCTGGTCGTTCGACGCCGGTCTTGACCAGGAAGAGGTCGCCGGGACACGCACTTCCCGCTACGCCGCTGCAGCCAGTTACCGAGGAATTGGTGACGCTCGGATCAAAGTAGGTCATCTTGTCGAAGCGTTCCGACCACGGACCCTGCAGTTCGTAGCGGAGCCCGAGATTCACGGTCAGCTTGCTGGTGACGTGCCAGTTGTCGCCGAAGTAAAAGGCTCGGTAGGTTTGCTTGCCTGAAACTGGACCCGAGATCACCAGCGAGCCGGTGGTCTGGTTGCCGAAGGCAGCGCCCTGGCCCAGGCCGTATCCCAGCAGGAAGTCAGCGAAGTCGACGCCGCCCGTGGCGCCGGACTTGCGTTCCTGCGCCAGACTCGGATGTCCACGATCCGCTGAACGAGATCAGACCGCCGCCGGTGTTGGTTTGCAGGTAATTGTCGTAGCCTTCTTCGAGTTGTCCGCCCCAGACGAAGGTGTGGCGCCCGCGAATCATGGTGACCTGCGGGGAGAAGTTCCACTGGGTATTGAAATCGTTGATTGAGCTCTGCCCCTGGCTGCAGGTGACCGTAGGATCGTTACTGCCGAAGCACGGCGTCAGCGGCGTGCGCTCGGTATCGGGCACCAGAGCCGTTGTAGGCGGCCGGCCAGCCTTCCTGCGTCATATCGAAGCCGGAGTTGATGGGCAGACGCAGGTAGTGGAAGCGGCTGATGCTGATGTTGAAGTCAGCAATGGTGGTCGGACTGAAGGTGTGGGTGATAGCCGACGGCAAGGCTCTTGCTGCGGGTGTTCTCCGCGCAGCGATCCTTACACAAGCCGGTGCCGAACGGGTCCTGCGCCAGGCTCAGCAGCTTCCAGTAGGAGAAGCGCCCGAATACACGGTTGCTGGCGTTGATGTTTTGGTCGACGCGGGCGACATACTCATCCACGTTGCCGCCGGTGCTGGTTGCCTTGATGAAATTGAGGGTACCGGGCGCGGCAGTGGGGTTGGTCGGCAGCGGAATAAGTCCGAGCAGGAACGCCGAAGTGGGATTGATGCGGTCGTGCCGGGATGACGTTGCCCGCAAACGCGAGTGCGGACGTTGTGCGGTGGTGATCGCCTGAGCGCTTGCCGGAGTCGACCGAGAGCGGATCGACAGATGCGTCGGCACGCCGGCGGCGGAAAAGTCACCCGTCTCGTTCGGCGGCAGTGGGAACGATGGTCGTAAAACAGCGTGCCGGACCGCAGGCGATACGCTTCCCAACTGAAGAAGAAGAAAGTCTTGTCCTTGATCGCGGGACCACCGAAGGTTGCGCCGTACTGGTTCTGCGTAAACGGCGGCGGCTCATTCTTGAGGCCGTTCGCGATCTGGGATCCTTTCAGGAAATATTCGTTGGAGTTGAAAACCTTGTTGCGCAGATATTCATACGCCGAGCCGTGCCATTTGTTGGTTCCCGACTTGGTGCTCAGGTTGATGACGCCGCCGGAGAACTTGCCCCACTCCGGCCCCAGGTTGTTGTATTGCACCTTGAATTCCGAGACCGAGTCCTGGGTCGGAGTCAGAAGCGGCAGGTTGATGTAGCCGATGTTGAGCGGCTGTCCGTCCAGATATTCCGCGCTTTGGTTGGCGAAGGAACCGCCAATCTGATAGTTGGCAAAGTCGAATGGATTCTTGCCGACCGGCGAACCGGTCGTGCTTCCCTGCGGAACGACCGACGGAGCAACGGCGGCGAGACTGTAAATGTTGCGTCCGTTCAGGGGCAGTTCGTTGGCCTTGCGCTGCTCGACCACCTGACCCAGCGACGAAGTCTCTGACTGCAGAAGCGGCGTTTCAGACGTCACTTCGACGGTTTCGGTGGCTTGACCGATGGGCAACGCCACGTCGATCTTCGAGGTCTGCTGCACTTGCACCACGACCGGCTCTTGCGTGATCCGCTTGAACCCTTGTTTCTCAACTTCAATCCGGTAGTTTCCCGGAATCAGGTTCACGAACGAATAGAGACCGTCAGATCCTGTCGGCTGGATGCGCTTTTCCGCGGTTCCCAGATTGGTCAACGTGACCCGGGCATCGCCGATGGCGGCGCCGGACGGATCAGTGACCGATCCTGTAATCGAG
Organism: Terriglobia bacterium; assembly: GCA_963816865.1. GTDB lineage: Bacteria > Acidobacteriota > Terriglobia > Terriglobales > Acidobacteriaceae > JAIQFF01. Next base: position 265,920 of record CAWFMU010000029.1, on the reverse strand, counting down.
CCGTAGGTTGACTGACCTTGAACGAAGATGCAGGTTGAGAAGGCAACAAACAAGGAAAGCAGCAGCGAAAACGCTCGGCGAGAAATCATTAACCCACCCCCACACGAAGTGCACAGAATTAAAAACCCTGTGGTGAACCGACCTTCTTGGGTCGGATTCCGGTCTAAGTTATGCTCCACGGGTTTTTGTCATACCCTATGGAACGTTGTCAAGAACAAAGCAAGCTTCTCATCCAAGTAAACGATTACTTAAAGATGAATGCTACGCTCCCGACCTTTCCGATCGGAACGGGATTTGTTTGTTTTGATCTGCGGCTATAGGTTTTTCGCGCTACGGATAGGGTCCGCTGCAATCACCAGATGTGATCCCTGCCCCGGCTGCGTGCAATCACCGGTTCGGCGCGATATGCTAACTGGCAAGGTACCCACGTTGCCCTCGTCATGCTGCGCATCGCCTGCATTCCGCTTCTTGTCAGCTGCATCGCCTTGGCTATGGCGGCGGTGCCGGTGTCTCTGTTCGAAATCAGAGCGCCGCGCGGACTGGATTTCGTCCTGCAGAATTCACCCACGCCGCAGAAGTATCTGATCGAGACCATGCCCGGCGGCGTCGCACTGTTCGATTACAACAACGATGGATTGCTCGATATTTTTCTGGTCAACGGCGGGCGCGTAACCAGTCCCATGCGGCCGCCGGAGAATTTCGATCGCAAGAACCCGCGCTACTGGAACCGGCTGTACCGGCAAAACAAAGACGGCAGCTTTACCGACGTCACCGAGAAAGCCGGCCTGGCGAATGCCGGAGACGGCAACTACGGCATGGGAGTCGCCGTCGGCGACTACGACAACGACGGCTTCCCCGATCTCTACGTGACCAGCTACGGAAAGAATGTTCTCTATCACAACAACGGCGACGGCACTTTCACGGATGTGACCGCAAAGGCGGGGGTCGCGGCCGGCGGCTGGTCGGTTTCAGCAGGCTTTTTCGACTACGACAACGATGGCAAGCTCGACCTGTTCGTCACTCGCTACATGGAGTGGGACACCAAACACAGCAAGACCTGCGGCGGAGAGTGGCACACCTACTGTCCGCCGGAAGAGTTTCCTGCCACCACCAGCATTCTCTATCACAACAACGGAGACGGCACTTTTACCGACGTCAGCCAGAAATCAGGGATCGCCGCCAAGAAAGGCCGGGCGCTGGGCGTGGCCTTCGCGGACTACGATGACGACGGCTTCACTGATATATTCGTCGCCAACGACGGCATGCAGCAGTACCTCTACCACAACAACCGCGACGGCACCTTTACCGAACGCGCCCTCGAAGCGGGGCGGCGCTGTCTGAAGATGGACGCCGGTTGTCCGGCATGGGAGTGGTTTTTCAGGACTATGACAACGATGGCCGTCCCGACGTGATCGTGACCGAACTTCCCCGCGAAATTTATGGCGTCTACCACAACGAGGGCAACGGCACGTTCAGTTATGGCAGCCTCGAAACCGGACTGGGTGTGCTCTCCAGCGGAAGCTCGGGCTGGGGGGTTGGGCTGGAAGATTTTGACAACGATGGCTGGAAGGATCTTTTTGTCGCGCAGGGCCACGTTCTGGACAACGTCGAGCAGATCGATCCCTCGCTTCACTATTGGGAATTGCCACTGCTGGCGATGAATCGCAACGGGCGTTTCGAGCGCGCTGATTCCGGCAGCACGACTCCCGCAGCGGGCCGCGGGGCCGCTTTTGGCGACCTGAACAATGATGGGTGGCAGGACGTTGTCATGACGGTTCTGGGCGGACCTCCACAGGTCTTTTTCAACCGCGGCGGCAAACAGCACTGGCTGGTCATTTCGCTGCGCGGCACGCGCAGCAATCGGGACGGCTTCGGCGCTCGCGTGCGAGTGAACGGACAAACCCGATTCGCGACCTCTGCCGGAAGTTATCTTTCATCGAGCGACAAGCGCCTGCATTTTGGACTGGGAGCGGCCGAGACTGCGAAAGTAGAAATCGCCTGGCCTTCCGGAACGCGCCAGACATTGAATGACGTTCACGCCGACCAATTTCTGGAAGTCCGCGAACCGGAGAAACCGTGATTCGAATCCTGTTGATGTTTTGGCTGGCGTGGCAAACGGTCTCACCCGAGGCTCTGCAACATCATGCAGGCCGGCATGGAGGCCGAGAAGCAGCGGCACTTCGACGTTGCCATCGCCGAATTCAAGAAAGTCGACCGAACTCGCGCCCACGCTGGCCGAAGGCTTCGTCAATCTTGGCCAGGCCTACATGGAGAATCAGGATTACGGAGCCGCCATCGCGCCTCTCAAGCGTGCTGTGGAATTGTCTCCGGACCTGGCGGCTGCGCACCAGTTGCTGGGATACGCGCTGCTGGCGCAGGGCTACAACGCCGAGGCGATTCCGCACCTGGAAAAGGTTCAGGAACGGACGGCGTTGGGAATCGCGCAGATCGGGACCGGGCAATTTCAGGCAGCGGTGGAAAATCTACAGGCCGCGCTGGCCCAGCACCCTAACGATCCAGATTTGCTTTACTATCTTGGTCGCGCCAGCGGACTGCTTTCGAAGCAGGCGATTGATACGCTGCAGGCGGCATATCCTGATTCGGCGCGCGCCCACCAGGCACTCGCGGAAAACTATTACGTGCTGCGGCAAATGCCCCAGGCAGAAAAAGAATTTCTCGAAGCTTTGCGCCTTCGGCCCGACACTCCGGAGCTGCATCTTGAACTCGGCCTGGTCTATGCCGGCTCGGCGCAGTGGCCCAAAGCCGAAGAACAATTTCGCGCCCAGACCAAACTGCAGCCCGGAAATGCGGAGGGCGCTTATCGCCTGGGCACAGCGCTTCTGCAACAGGGTAAGGCCAGCGAAGCCAGAACAGAATTGCAACGCGCCGATCGTCTGCAGCCGGAGATGCCTGAAACTCTTTACTCGCTGGGCAAGGCTGCAGCGCTGGCCGGCGATCCGGCGGCCGCCGAAAAGGCGTGGACGAAATTGCTTTCCATCGAGAAGAATTCAAGTCTCGCGGCCCAAACGCACTTCGCCCTGGCCGGTCTCTATCGCAAACAAGGAAAGACAGCAGACGCGGAGCGTGAAACGCGGGAGTTCCAGAAATTGCAGAATCCAGCGACTCAACCAGAAAGGACGCAATAGTTCGCAGTCGCCAAGACGAACACTAACTATGCTGAAACTCAAGGTCCTTGGAAAAGTGCTTGAATCGGGACTGGTCGCGATCGTGCGAACCCATAGCCCGATTGGCGACCCGCATCGCGGAGGCCTGCGCTCAAGGGCGGCGCGGCAGCGATTGAGATCACCTTTACGGTCCCCGGCGCGCCCGCCGTGATTGAAGCACCTCGCCAAGGAATACAAGTCGGGCGAAATTCTCATCGGCGCCGGGACCGTCCTCGATCCGGAGACCGCGCGCATCGCCATTCTGGCCGGAGCCCAGTACATCGTCAGTCCGTCGGTGAGTGTCGAAACCGCGCGTCTATGCAACCGCTATCAGATTCCTTATATGCCTGGGCGCGGGAACCATGCGCGAGATCGTGGACGCCATGGAGTGCGGCGCTGACATCGTGAAACTATTTCCCGGCGAAACTCTAGGGCCGGCCTTCGTGAAGGCAGTGAAAGGTCCGCTGCCCCAGGCTTCCCTGATGCCGACCGGCGGCGTCAGCGTAGACAACGTTGCGGACTGGATCAAAGCCGGAGCGGTCGCGGTCGGCGTGGGCGGCAGCCTCACGGCAGGTGCGGAAAAAGGCAACCTGCAACTAGTCACCGACACGGCGAAACAGTTTGTCGAGAAGATTCGACTCGCACGCGGAAAATAGCAGTTCTGCAAACCATGAAGTCCTGGAAAAACGACGACGACCTCTTCGCCCTGGTGCGCCGGGAATTGTTTACCTGCGTGGTGGGCGATGTCATGGACAAGCTGGAACTGCAGCACCAGTTTCTCCCTCCTCAGATTCGCCCCTTGCGAGCGGACATGGTGGTCGTCGGCCGCGCCATGCCGGTGCTGGCGGTTGATGTCTTCGCCGAAAAAGTTGTGGGCACCGCAAACCAGCTCATGGCAAAACCCTTCGGCCTGATGCTCGAAGCGCTCGATGATCTGCATCCCAACGAGGTCTACGTCAGTACCGGGTCGTCTCCGCGCAACGCGCTGTGGGGAGAGCTGATGAGCATCCGGGCGCGCAAGCTGGGCGCGAGCGGGGCCGTCCTCAACGGCTACACGCGCGATACCAAAGCCATCCTCGACCTGAATTTCCCGACTTTCTCCTGGGGACCGTACGGTCAGGACTCCTCGCCGCGGTACAAGGTGGTAGATTTTCGCGTCCCTCTGGAAATCGGCGCCGTTCGCCTGCGCCCGGGCGACATTCTCTTTGGAGACATCGACGGAGTGTGCGTGATTCCAACCGAGGCCGCCGACGAAGTTTTCGCCAAAGCCCTGGAAAAAGTTCGCGGCGAAAAACTGGTCAGGAAGGCACTGGAAGAAGGCAGCAGCGCAGTGGCAGCATTCGAGAAACACGGCATCATGTAAGTTTCGGGGCAACCTCATGTGTTCAACATCACTGGTTAGCAGCACAGCATTAACACCATAGAGATCAGTTGCTAGTTTTTGGTTCTCAGTTCTCGGTTGCTCGATGATATCCATCGACCTATCCGGCAAATCGATCCTCATCACCGGCGCTCTCGGCGCTATCGCTGAACCCATGGTCCGCAAACTGGTGGAGGCTGGCGCAACTCTTATACTGCTCGACATCAAGACCCGAAGAATCGGCCATCCAGATTCTGCGCGACTGGAAAATTCCACCCGCTTCGTATATTTACTTCCCCACTGACATTACGGATTCTGCCGCGCTGGGCGCGGGTAGTGACGGAATCATTCCGTCGCTTCCCTGCCCTCGATACCGTTCTCGGTCACGCCGGCGGCTGCGGCCTGCATCCTTTCGCGACCACTTCCGAAGCGGATTACGACCGTATCTTCCGCTTCAACTATTTCGCCCAGGTCAATCTGGCCCGCGCCGTCTTCGCGCAATGGATCGAGCGCAAGATTCCCGGACATCTGATCTTCACGTCATCGTACGTGGCGCGTATGCCGCACACCCAGATTCCTTCCTATGCTTCCGCCAAAGCGGCGCTGGAAAACTTTCGCCCGCTGCATGGCGCTGGAATATGCCGGGACGGGCATTCGCGTCAACGTGGTCTCTCCGGGCAACGTCGCTGCCGGCAGTTCGCTGAAAGTCTTCGACGAAGATCCAGCCTACCGAGAATTCGTGCTGCGGGTTTCCCTGGGAAGAAGAAACAGTCCGGAATCGATCGCGGACGCGTTTGTGTTTCTCTGCTCGCCGCTGGCCAACGAAATCAATGGCCAGATCCTCAGTCCCGACTACGGCGCCGGCATCGGCAATCGCTTATGAAAATCGGCCTGGGCCTCTATCGTCACATGCTGACGCGCGACTACTACGACTTCGCGCGCCAGGCTGGGTGTACTCACGTGGTTGTCCACCTGGTCGACTATTTCAACCAGGGTGCGTCGAACCCGCGCAACAATCAGCCTTCAGGCGGGAAATACGAACCCTGGGGAATGGCGGGTGATCCCGAAAAGCTCTGGACCGTCGAGGAACTGAAAACTCTCCGCCGCGAGATTGAAGACGCGGGACTGGTTCTGGCGGCAATCGAAAATCTCGACCCGGCACATTGGCACGACATTCTTCTCGACGGCCCGCAGCGTCCACAGCAGATCGAAAAGGTGAAAACCATTATTCGACGGCATGGGTGAAGCCGGTGTTCCGGTCCTGGGATACAACTTTAGCCTGGCCGGCGTATGCGGTCGCGTAACCACTCCGCTGGGGCGCGGACATGCCGTCACCCTCGGTATGGACGGACCCGCCGAAGACGTTCCGATTCCGAACGGAATGATCTGGAACATGGTGTACGACCCCAATGCACCGCAGGGAACGCTGCCTTCCATCTCCCATGAGGAGTTGTGGCGCCGCCTCGAAAGATTTCTGGCGGATGTGATCCCGGTGGCGGAACAATCCGGCGTGCGCCTGGCGGCCCACCCCGACGATCCTCCCATGCCGACCATGCGACGCCAGCCTCGTCTGGTGTACCAGCCGCGCGATGTATCAACGGTTGATCGATCTCGCCCCTAGCCGAAGCAACGCGCTGGAGCTTTGCGTAGGAACGTTGGCCGAGATGACGGAAGGCGACATCTACGATGCCGTTGACCGCTACAGCAAGCAGGGGAAAATTGCATACATCCATCTGCGCAACGTGGTGGGAAAGGTGCCAAGTTACCGCGAGACTTTCATCGACGAGGGTGACGTTGACATGCTGCGCATCCTCACTATCCTGGCGAACAACAATTTCGATGGCGTCGTGATTCCCGACCACACGCCGCAGATGACCTGCGCGGCGCCATGGCATGCAGGCATGGCCCACACCATCGGTTTCATTCTGGCCGCTCAGGCCATGCTGAAGACGTCTTCCGCAAAACCCGTCCGACGCACGTGAGCTTGCGCGAGGCGCGAAATCTTGACGTCCGGGCCGAGCGTTGCTCTCCGCAGCCCAAAAGCCCTCTGATTATCGCCGCTTCCGTTTCCGCTCTAGGCGGCCTGCTGTTCGGTTACGACAACATCGTCATCAGCGGCGCAATTCACTACTTGGCGTTGTGTTTCAAGCTCGACGCAGCGGGCATCGGCTGGGCTGCCGGATGCGCTCTCATCGGATGCACCGTCGGCGCCGCCGGCGCAGGCGCTGTGGTCGATCGCATCGGTCTGAAAAAAGGGCTTGCGCTGTGTGCCGCCTGTTTTGCCCTCTCGTCAGTTGGCATGTGGTTTGCTGCCAGCCTCAACCAATTCGTCATCTGGAGATTGATTGGAGGCTTGGGAATTGGCGCGGCGTCGATCATTGCACCGATGTACATCGCCGAAATCGCTCCCGCCCGGCTTCGCGGACGACTGGTGACTTTGTATCAGCTCGGGATTGTGCTCGGCATACTGGCCGCCGTGTTCGTCAACATGCTGATCCAGCGCATGGGAGATGAAGCCTGGAACACCACCGTGGGCTGGCGCTGGATGTTTTTTGTCGGCGTAATTCCTGCGCTGCTATTCGGAGCGACCATCGTGCCCGCGGTGGAAAGTCCGCGCTGGCTGATGAAAATGGGCCGGCGAGAAAATGCGTTGGCCGTGCTCTCGAAAATAAACGACCGGACCACCGCGTTAGCCGAAGCCGCGCAGATTCAGGAATCGCTCACCCTCGAGGAAGGACATCTCTCCGAACTGTTCACCACCTTTCGCCGGCCCCTGCTGATCGGAATCATGCTCGCGGGATTTTCGCAGCTCAGCGGGATCACGCCACTGTTTTCTTTTCTTCCGGAAATCTTCAGGTCTGCCGGAACGGCCACCAGCGACGCTTTCCGTCAGTCGGTGCTGGTCAGCCTGGTGAATCTAGTTTTCACTCTGTTTGCTCTGTGGCTGGTGGATCTCTCCGGACGCAAGAAGCTGATTCTCGCCGGCACGTTGCTGCAGTCTGCTTCTTTCGCCATGGTGGGCTGGTTCTATCACGTTCACGGCAGCGGTCTCGCCGTGCTGATTTTTGTGATGACCTTCGTGGCCGGTCACGCCTTCGGCAACGGGGTCGCGTGTTGGGTCATCATCTCCGAGATTTATCCGACCAAGGTCCGCGGACGCGCCATGTCCATCGCTACAACCGCGTTGTGGGTGGTCGGATATCTGGGCAATCAGCTTTTCCCGCTCATGCAGAAACATCTGGGCAGCGACGGCACCTTCTGGTGTTTCAGCGCCGCGGCTTTGCTGAATCTGTTGTACGTGCTCTGGCTGGTACCGGAGACCAAGGGACGCACACTGGAAGACATCACCCGCTTCTGGACTGAACGTGCAACGTAGCGCCGCCGTCCCGGCGGCTGTGCTGAGCGCGTCCCGCTCTCAGCATCAGCGGCAAACGCGATACGTACAAAGAACAAGGCCATCGAAGCTGCACAAATCCGCGGGCGGCACGCCGGCGCTACTTGTCAGTGGGCAGAACAGGAAATCCTAATTCTTTCAGATCACCACTCAATTGCTCCACCGATTGGAAGCGAATCGCGCGAATTCCCAAGGCACGCGCTCCTTGAACGTTCGGCTCCTTATCATCGACAAAAAGCGCTTCTGACGCTGCCACTCCAACTCCCCGCAGACTGTGCTCGTAGATGGCGGCATCAGGCTTGATCAGGCTCACCTCGGCCGAGAATGTCAGATGGTCGAACTGGTCCAGCCAGGCGAATTTCTGCCGCACATAGTGGATCATTTCATGGGGCATGTTGGAGAGCAGTCCAGTCTTGATTCCCGACGAACGAATCTGCCTTAGCCAGTCCACCATAGTTGGATTGTCGTGGCCCCACATTTCAAGGTCCCATTGGCGGAGTTGCGCGATTTGCTCCGGTGTTAGTTGCGCGCCGGTATCTTTTGCCACCCCGGACCAATAAGCCTCGGGAGAAAGATCTCCGCGGTCATAGCGGAGCCGGTCGCGGTCCCAGAGCTTGCGGAAAGGGACGGGATTCATCCCAAACGCGGCCGCCATGCGTCCCATTTCTTCCGCGGTGGGCGGGTAGCAGAGAACTTCGCCGTAGTCCAGAATCACGGCTTTTATCTTCGAGGGGTTTGAGCGATCCATTCAGCCTCCTTATCCATATTCTCGCGTGAATGGGAATTCAGTCCAATGAATTGAAGTTTGCTCTGTGATAACTTGTGGGCGGCTTGCGATGTCGAAGAAGTTCACCGGCCACATTTCTGACGGCTGGAGTCCGCATGAAGCTCAACGCAACCTTGTTGAAGAGTACGGTGGTGGCCGCTCTGGGCGGCCTTCTTTTCGGATTCGACACGGCGGTCATCTCCGGCACCACCGGCGCCCTGACCCAGACCTACAGCCTCACGCCATTTCTTTTGGGAGTGACCGTCTTCAGCGCACTCTTCGGAACGGTTCTGGGCGCGATGCTGGCGGGTTTTCCGGGTGAACGCTTCGGCCGGCGCGACAGCCTGCGGGTGATGGCCATTCTGTATCTGATCTCCGGCCTGGGCTGCGCCTTCGCCTGGAACTGGTACGCCCTGGTCGTCTTTCGCTTCATCGGCGGACTGGGCGTGGGCGGCTCCTCGGTGCTCGGGCCCATGTACATCGCGGAAATTGCTCCGGCTAAATTGCGCGGACGCCTGGTGGGAGTCTTTCAGTTCAACGTCGTGTTCGGAATTCTGGTGGCGTACTTCTCGAACTACGTCATCAGCCTGCAACACTTTGGCGCGACGGAATGGCGTTGGGAACTCGGCGTGACCGCACTTCCCGCCGCCTTGTTCTTCGTCATGCTGTTCACCATTCCTCGCAGCCCGCGCTGGCTGGTCAAGAAGGGACGAGTGGCCGAAGCTCGCACCGTCCTGCAGACGACGGGAGACGAAAACTACGAGCATGACCTGCAGGAGATCGTCGCCTCCATCGGCGCCGAGCAGAGTCAGGCCACCGAAAAACTCTTCTCCCGAAAGTTCGCATTTCCGATTTTTCTCGCGGTCAGCATCGGGATGTTTAACCAGCTTTCCGGCATCAACGCGATCCTCTATTACCTGAATGACATTTTTGCCCACGCCGGGTTCAGCAAAGTCTCCGGCAACCTGCAAGCGGTGGCGATCGGCGCCACCAACCTGCTCTTCACCATGATCGCGATGTCGGTGATTGACCGCCTCGGCCGCAAGACGCTCCTCCTGGTCGGTTCGGTCGGAACCGCCGCATGCCTGGCGGGAGTGTCGGTAATTTTCTTTACCAACCAGCATCAGAGTCTTCTGGTCTGGCTGCTGGTGGGCTACATCGCGTTTTTCGCTTTCTCCCAGGGCGCAGTCATCTGGGTTTATCTCTCGGAAGTCTTTCCCAATTCGGTCCGCGCCCAGGGTCAGAGCCTGGGAAGTTTCTCGCACTGGTTTATGAACGCTGCCATCTCCCTGATTTTCCCGCTGATGGCGGCATCGTCTGGCGCCTATCCCTTCGTATTCTTTTCCGCGATGATGGTGCTGCAGTTCTTCGTGGTGCTGTTTGTCTATCCGGAAACCAAGGGCTTGTCTTTGGAAGAGATGCAGAAAAAGCTCGGGATCAGCTAGTTTATTCGGCGCGCAGGCACCGGGGGCGTGATAGGCACAGCCCACGTGGAGACGGCTGCCCTCAGCCGTCGGGCCGAGCAAGGCTCGGCAAGATTATGAAGTTCGCGAGATTCTGAGTTAGGATGCGCTCTATGTCGACTCACACTCTCTCCCGCCGTTCCTTCCTCGCAATGTCCGCCATGCTGCCTTTGTCGCTGCGTGCATTTGCGGCGAACTCGATTCCTGTCGGTCTCGAACTGTATTCCGTCCGCAACGCATTGAAGGACGATCTCACCGGTACAGTCCGCACCGTCGCGCAAATGGGATATCAGTGCGTCGAATTCTATGCGCCATATTTCGATTGGACCGAACCTCAGACCAAAGAGATGAGGAAGCTTCTGGACGACCTGGGCGTCCGCTGCTACTCGACGCACAACAGCAGTTCCTATTTCACTGCGGACAAGCTCAAGCGCGCCGCCGACATGAATCTGATCCTGGGAAGCAAGTATGTGATCATGTCGAGTTCGCAACCCAAGCCAGGTCTGGATGGATGGAAGGAAGTCGCGGACACGCTGAATTCCGCCGCCGACCAACTCGCGCCGGCAGGCCTCAAGACCGGCTACCACAATCACGAACTGGAATTCACTCCGGTCGATGGCAAGCGTCCCATCGAAATCCTGGCGAAGAACACGAAGCCGTCGGTCGCGCTGCAATTCGACATAGGGACATGCCTGGAAGCAGGCTCCGACCCGGTGGCGTGGATCCGTGCGAACCCGGGACGAATCAAATCCATTCACTGCAAAGACTGGGCGCCCGGCGCCGGACAAGGGCTACACCGTTCTGTTTGGTGAAGGCGTGGCGGACTGGAAGGGCATCTTCGCCGCAGCCGAGAGCGTGCGGCGGCATCGAATACTACCTGGTCGAACAGGAAGGCAGCAGATTCTCCGAGTTCGACACCGCCAAGAAATGCCTGGAGACATTCCGCCGGCTACACTCGTAGATCTCACCTGCCTGGACGAGCAGCCGAACCTTACCAACAAGGACGCCGAATACATAATTGCAACCCGGTAACAACTAGAATCGGCGCGGGTTCGGTTCGTTCTTCTCGACAAGGCAGTCCCCGCTGTCAAACTCACTTTCACGGGCAGTGCTGCTCTGTCCCGTTGCATCTGGTTGCAAGAAGGTTGACACAAAAACTGTGCACTTACCTTGACCGGTCGAACGGTTCCCCGGTAGCATCGTTCATGTTCAGTTCTAGATGCAACTCGATTGCAACTAACTAGTTCCTCCCGCAAGTCATGAAAGTCTCCGCCATTCTCCTATTCGCCGTCTTGTGCCTGGGGGCACTTCCCTGCCGTGCCCAGGAATGGCCCTATTTCGTGACCTACTCCCATGATCTTGAAGAGCCCGACAATCTGGAGGTCGCGCTAAAGACCACGCAGGGCACGCCCAAGTTTGGCAACTTCTTCAGCGGAGCAACGCTGGAGTTGGAATATGGCGCCAGGGGCTGGTGGACGACCGAAGTCTATTTGAGCGGCCAGCACACTTCGAATGACAGCACGGTTTTTACGGGATTCAGGTGGGAGAACCGCTTCCGTCCGCTGCTGCACGACCACTTCATCAATCCCGTGCTCTATTTCGAATACGAAAATCTGAACCGGGCCGACCGCAGCCTGCTCGAAATCGTGGGACACGACAGCATCTCCGATCTCCGGCTTTCGAACGCCCAGGGCCGGTCCGATACCGAACGCGAACTGGAAATGAAACTGATTCTCTCGAGCAATGCGAAGGGATGGAATATCTCCGAGAATTTCATTGCGGAGAAAAATTTGCAGGAGCCCGAACCATGGGAATTCGGATATGCACTTGGTGTCAGCCGTCCTCTGGCGCTGGCCGCCGGTGGCAAGGCGTGTGTCTTCTGCCGCGAGAATTTCTCCGCCGGCGCTGAGCTCTATGGCGGGCTGGGGGATCTGGACGGATTCGGTTTGAAAGCCACGTCGCACTATGCCGCACCCACTCTGGCTTTCAATATTCCGCGCGGGCCGACGGTCAGTTTCTCCCCCAGCTTCGGACTCAACGACAACAGCGTGGGAGTGATTTACCGCGTCAAGGTTGCGTACGAATTTCAACAAATCTCGAATTGGTTCCGCCGGAGCGCGCGATGAGAGGCCGCACGGCGGGGCTGGTCGCGGGGATGATGTTTTGCGCAGTTCTGTTCAGCGGCGCGGTCGACAATTCGTGGATCGAAAAGGTTCCGGAAACGGATCGCACCCGGAGTAATCCCTTCGCTGGACAAGCCGAGGCGGTCGCGGCCGGATCAAGGCTGTTTGCCGATCATTGCGCGAAGTGTCATGGGGCGGACGCCCTGGGCCGCGGGAAGCGACCCAGCTTGCGCAGCAAAGAAGTACAGCAAGCCGCCGATGGCCAGATCTTCTGGTTTCTGAGGAACGGCAACCTGCGGCGTGGGATGCCTTCCTGGAGTTCGCTGCCGGAACCGTCGCGCTGGCAAATCATCACGTACTTGAAAAGCCTCGGAGAACAGGCGAGCCCGGGCGCGAACTCGGCCAAAGGGAACGAACCATGACGCGCGACGAGATGCGCCGCCAGAGACAGAATTTGAAGCGTAAAACGAATTCAGTGTCACTCGGACCGCTGGCCAAGGCCGCAGGCATTTTTGCGCTGTGCGTCTTAATGAGCTGCAGCGCCGGACAAGCCCCGAATTTCAAGACCGAGAATGAAGTCACTCCCGCGGAAGACTCAATCGGTGAGCGCCTGTTTCTCGATACCCGATTCGCGCAATACTTTGCCACCCACATGACGGGAGTGAACCAGCCCCTGGCTGTCGGCGATCCCGTGGTGCAGCAAGTTAGCACCCTCAACGGCGTACTGCCGGGACCATTCGCGGGCCAGTCCATCAACTGCCGTTCCTGCCACTTCGTCACCGAGTTTCAGGGCGTAAGCTGGCGCGGGCAATCGCACCTACTCCGACTTCACCGCGCACAGCCCGATTCCCCTGCCGATGAATGGCTTCACCGACACGCCGCGAAACTCGATGCACATGGTCGGCTCGCTGCAACCGCATCCCGGGCCGGTCTTCCTGCACTTTGACGGCGAGTTCGCCACGCCCGAAGATCTGGTCAAGGCCACGCTGACCGGCCGCAACTTCGGCTGGGCTCCCACGCAATTTCAACAGGCGCTGGCGCAGGTCGCACTTGTCATCCGCCAGGACGATGGTTCGGATCAGCTGGCGAAAGATCGGACCAATGGCCTTTCGTACGGCAAACTGTTCGCCGGCACCGACCCCAGAATTACGCCCGATCTACTGATTCCCGCCGCTGATCGCATTGACGTGAACACCGCAACCCCCGACCAGATCATCAACCTGGTCGCGAAGTGCATCAGCACCTATATGGGCGATTTGCTGTTCTCGCAGGATGAGTTCGGCCGCTACATTGGCTCGCCTTACGACGTTTTTCTCCGCATCAACCATCTTCCAGTTCAACCCAAGGCAGGCGAGACGCATTCCGCAGTACAACCAGCGACTTTTTCAGATCGTATCGGGATTGAGCAATCCGGCATGGGTTGACGGCAGCCTGGGTTCCTTTCAGTATCACCCTTTTCCTTTCAAGTTTGGGCCTACGGAATTTGCAGGCCTCAAAATATTTCTGAAGGCCGGCGAGCGGAGCCACGGACGGCTCACAGCATGCCGGCAATTGTGCCTCATGCCATCTGGCACCAAACTTTTCCGACTTTTCCTTCCACAACACGGGGGTTGCTCAGGAGGAGTACGACGCGGCGCACGGAGCCGGAGCGTTCATGAATCTGGCGATTCCGTCGCTAGCCGACCGCAACGCCAACTACGATCTATATTTGCCGGCAACCGCCAGCCACCCTAGCGCAACGGAAACCTTCCGCCGCGCCGCCGACGCAGGCCATCCCGGCTTCGCCGATCTGGGATTGTGGAACGTGTTTCTGAATCCCGACATGCCCAATCCACAGGCCGCGTTGAAAAGTGTGGTGTGTGGCGCGGGTCAGGACTGTTCCGTGGACCAGGGTCTGGCGAACACTATCGCGCAGTTCAAGACTCCGATCCTACGGGACCTTGAGGATTCCAGTCCCTACTTTCACAATGGAGGCAAACTGCAGTTGGAGGATGTGGTGCAGTTCTACATCAACAGCTCTCAACTGGCCCGCCAGGGCCTGTTGCGCAATGCACCGGCCGAGTTTCTGAATATGTCGCTCAGCAGCGACGACCTGAATGCGCTGGTGGCTTTCCTGATCTCACTCACGGAAGATTACGACGACGCGTAGCTAGGCGGGTTTTCTTTGCGTCCTTTGCGGCGTCTTGGCGAACTCTGCGGTCAAGAGCTTTAACCGCAAAGGGCGCAAAGGATACCGCAAAGTTCGCAAAGGAAAAGACAGGCTTAACTCCGGAATACGCGGAATTTGTTTTCCGCCTGGCCGCTGACCTCGCACTTGATCGCGTACAGTCCGCCGGCCAGCCGGTCGCCGGGAGGCGCATCGGCCGATGCGGTCGTAACGAAAAGCGTCTTGAGATCGGCGCCGCCGAATGTGCACGTCGTGATATTTTTCACCGGCATGTCGATCACGCGATCAACATTGCCATCCGGAGCAATGCGAACGATGCATCCGCCGTAGTACCGGCAGTTCCACAAATAGCCCTCGGTATCCATGGTAGAACCGTCTGGCAATCCGCGTTCGAAGTTCGCGAAGAAAACACGTTCATTCGTGATCGTCCCCGTGGCACGATCGTAGTCGTAGGTCCAAATCGTGTTGGCCAGCGAATCTCCGAAATAAAAACGGCGGCCGTCCGGACTCCAGGCCAGCGTGTTGGAGATTCCAATATCTCGCCGGCGAACAGTCACGGCGGCATCCGGATCGATGCGATAAAGGACTCCATCTTTTCCGCCGGCTTCAGCCCCCGATCCGTCCGGATTCACGTTGTTGCGCATCGAGCCCACCCACAGCGACCCGCGCGGATCAACCCGCGCGTCATTGAAACGGACGGCAGGCCATCCTTCCAGGTTGTACATGGGTTCGTGGCAAAGATCGGTCTCGGGTTCCCATAGAATTACGCCGGAGCCGAGAACGACCGCCAGGACGTCATCGCGGTCGGTCAAGGTGATGGCGGTGACCGGCACATCGAAAAACCAGGTGCGGACGCATTGGTCCGCCAACGTGAAGCGATGAATGAGGAAGCGATTGATGTCAGTCCAGTAAATCGCAGAATGCGCCGCGTGCCAGACCGCGCCTTCCCCGCAGCGATCGCCGGTGGGCGCGACACAAACTGGCTGCGCTGCAATGGGCCGTGAAATCACTGCACTCCGATGCCAGCCAGCAGGCCGCCATCCACCAGGTAATCGCCGCCGGTGCAGAATGATGCTCGGTCCGAGACCAGGAATGCCGCCAGCTCCGCCACTTCCTCCGGCGTCCCAATGCGCTTCAGCGGATGAGCCTGGCCCCAACGCTGGAAGACCTCTGCGATGGGAACGCCGGGTGCAAAATTTCCCGCCGAGCGCTCGAGCATGGGAGTGCGAATGGAACCGGGGCTGATCGAGTTCACCCGTATGTTGTCGGGAGCGTGATCGAGCGCCAGGGCGCGAGTGAGGCTGTGGACCGCGCCTTTGGATGTCGCATACGCCACAACCCCACGCTGGCAGGCGTGCCCCTGCACCGATGCCAGATTGATGATCGCTCCACCGCCGCGCTTTTTCATCTCCGGCACCCCATAGTGCGCCAGAAGATAAATGCTGCCCACGTTCACCATCAGGCAGCGGTTCCAGGTTTCCAGATCGGTTTCCACCGCCGTGCCAAAAGGATGAAACGCGGCCGCGTTGATGATGACGTCCAGGCCGCCAAATTCTTTCACGGCTTTCACCACTGCCGCCTGTACCGCGTCCGCGCGAGTTACGTCGCACTGTTCCACGTGCACACTCAACCCTTCGGCTTTGGCTTCGTTCGCCAGTTCTTTATTCGCGGCCGCTTCGATCCCGCAAGCCAGAACGTTGGCTCCGCCCGCGGCAAAGCGCTTCGCGATGGCGCGTCCAATTCCGGTGGTACCGGTGACAATCGCAACTTTGCCGTCAAATTCTTTCATGCAAATTCTCTCCGTCAGCTTCTGGTCCTGGCTCCTGGCTTCTAGCTCGTCCAAGATTATTTGGCTAGAAGCCAGAAGCTAGTAGCCAGAAGCTGCATTCAATGACTCTCTCTCGGTATTCCGGCGCCGCGGGAGCCGACCAGAAAATCCAGGTCTGCACCGCGGTCGGCCTGCAGGACATGATCAATGTAGAGCTTCTGATATCCGCCGGTTGCGAGTGGGGGTGGCGCGGTCCACGCGGCTTTTCTCCGGATCAGTTCTTCAGGCGACACGCAAAGCTCCAGCTTGCGCGCTTCCACGTCCAGTTCGATTTCGTCGCCATCGCGGACCAGCGCCAGGGGTCCACCATCCGCCGATTCCGGCGTCACGTGCAGCACCACGGTGCCGTAGGCCGTTCCACTCATGCGCGCGTCCGACACGCGAACCACATCGGTGATTCCGCGCTCCAGCAGTTTCTTCGGTATCGGCATGTTTCCCACTTCCGGCATACCGGGATAACCCTTGGGGCCGGCGCCCTGCAGGACCATCACCGAGTTTTCGTCAACGTCAAGCGCAGGATCATCCACTCGCTTTTTGAAATCTTCGATGTCGCTGAAAACCACCGCGCGGCCGCGATGCTTCAGCAAATGAGGACTCGCGGCGGAAGGCTTGACCACCGCACCTCCGGGCGCCAGATTGCCTCGGAGCACAGCGATGCCGGCACGTTCTTTGATGGGTTTCTCGCGGCTATGAATTACTTCTGCATTCCAGCAAGGCGCATCGGCTGTGTTCTCGCCCATGGTCTTGCCGTTGACGGTCAGCGCGTCGCGGTTGATCAGGTCGCCGAGAGCACGAACCACGGCAGGAACGCCGCCCGCGTAATAGAAATCTTCCATGAGGAATTTGCCTGAGGGCATCAGGTTCACCAGGAGCGGCAGGGCATGTCCGAGGCGATCAAAGTCGTCGAGCTCGAGCTTGACCCCGACCCGGCCCGCCAGCGCCAGCAGATGCAGAACTGCATTCGTCGATCCGCCAATCGCGGCATTCACCCGGATGGCATTTTCGAAGGCCTTGCGGGTCAGGATCTGCGACATCTTTACATCGTCGCGCACCATGTCGACGATGCGCCGGCCCGCCTCCTGCGCCAGTACGTAGCGGCGCGAATCCACCGCCGGGATGGCCGCGTTCTGCGGCATGCCCATGCCTAGTGCTTCCACCATGCAAGCCATGGTCGAGGCCGTACCCATGGTCATGCAGTGGCCAGCCGAACGGGACATGCAGGATTCAGCATCCATAAAATCTGCGCAACTCATTTTGCCGGCGCGCACGTCCTCGCTCATCTGCCACACGGCGGTGCCGGACCCGATGTTCTCGCCGCGGAAGTGTCCATTGAGCATGGCGCCGCCTGAAACCACCAGTGCCGGCAGATCGCAACTGGCCGCGCCCATCAGCAACGAGGGCGTGGTCTTGTCGCACCCGCAGAGCAGGACAACGCCGTCAATGGGATTTCCGCGGATCGATTCCTCCACATCCATGCTCACCAGGTTGCGAAAGAGCATGGCGGTCGGTCGCAGGTTGGTTTCGCCCAGCGACATCACCGGAAACTCCAGCGGGAAGCCGCCGGCCTCGTACACGCCGCGCTTGACCCGGTCGGCAATCAACCGGAAGTGAGCATTGCAAGGGACCAGTTCCGACCAGGTATTGCAGATCCCAATCACCGGCCGGCCGTCGAATAAGTTGGAGGGAAAGCCCTGGTTCTTCATCCACGAACGATGAATGAATCCATCTTTGTCCTGCAGACCAAACCAGTGAGTAGAGCGGAAAGGAGCCTTTTTGCCGTTATTCATAATTTTTTAAGATATCCAAACCAACCTGTCATCCCGAGCGCCGAGCCGAACCGCGCTTGCGCGGTGAGGCCAAGTCGAGGGACCTTGTGCTCGCCGGCAGCGGAACCGGCGCAGCCCATCGCATATTGAAGTCGCTGCCCAGCGCCAGATCCTTCGCACGTCCAGGATGACGTCTTTCTTGGAAGGTGACATCCCCGGAACATATTACAGCTTCAAAAGGCTTAAGAGAGTGCGGCGTCGCTAACGTTGCGGGATCGGCTCCGGTTCCGCCGAACCATCGGCCCGTGGGTCTGAGGCAGCAAAGTTCACATTACTTTTGGAGTTGTGCAGCACTGCTTGCCCTCGGCCCATGGCCGTCGAATATTCTTTTCTTACCTTGAAGTTGTGTCCCTTCTGCTCCAACTCTTTCAGCGTCTGCTGCGGCACTCGCGATTCAATCAGAATATTGCATCCGATTTCCTGTTCCACGGGCTGCACGGTGAAGCGCGGCTCGGAGAGTGCGGCCTGAATGTTCATGCCGTAATCCACGATATTCGAAACAAACTGGGCGTGCGCCAGCGGCTGATTGGCTCCGCCCATGATGCCGAATCCAATATGCGTATCGCCCTGCTCCATGAAGGCAGGAATGATGGTGTGAAAGGGACGCTTGCGGGGCGCAAGCGCATTGGGATGGCTGGGATCAAGCAGGAACAATCCGCCGCGATCCTGCAAGATGAAGCCTCGGCCTTTTACCGCGACGCCGGAGCCAAAGGCGTCGTAGAGGCTTTGTATGAGTGAGGCAATATTGCCATCCTTGTCGACGGCAGCCAGGTAAGTCGTATCGCTCCTCGCCGGCGAGCCGCTGACCGAAGTGCAGTTCGCCTTCGCGGGATCGATCAGGGTCGCGCGCTGTTTCGCATAGTCGTCGGCCAGCAATCCCTTGACCGGCACTTTCGCGAAGCGCGGGTCGGCGTTGTAACGAAACAGGTCGGTGTACGCCAGCTTCATGGCTTCAATACGGTCATGCAGCTCCATGGTCGCCAGCGGACCGGCCTTGTCCGGTTGCAATGTTCCCATGATGTTCAGCATTTCAAGCGCGGCCATACCCTGCCCGTTGGGAGGCAACTCGTAAACCTTCCAGCCGCGGTAGTTGATCGAAATGGGTTCCACCCATTCTGCCGAAAAATCCGCCAGATCGTCGGCCTGCATGGTTCCGCCGAGCGACGCTGACGTACTAATAATCGACTGCGCAATTTCTCCGCGATAGAAAACATCTCTGCCACCCTCCGCCAGCAGCCGCAGAGTCTTGCCCAGGTCCGGATTGGCAAACATCTCGCCTATCTCGGGAGCCTTGCCGCCGGGAAGAAAGACTCGCTCCGCCTCGGGCGTCTGCTTCAGTGTCTGCTGATCGCCGTCCCAGAAATCATGGATCAGCTCGGGCACGGGATAGCCATGCTCAGCGTAATAAATCGCCGGGGTGAAAAGGTCTTTCCAGGGAAGCCTCCCAAAGCGAGCGTGGGCTTTGGCCCAGCCATCTACCGCGCCGGGGACGGTGACGCTGTCAATGCCCGCCTGCGGCATCTGCAAAGTGCCCTTCTGTTTCAGGTATTCGATGGAGAGTCCGCGGGGAGCCCATCCGCTGGCGTTCAAGCCGTAGAGCTTGCCCGTCTTGGCGTCCCAATAAAGGAGGAATAGATCGCCGCCGATTCCGTTCATCATAGGTTCGGTCACGCCGAGCACGGCGTTCGCCGCAATGGCTGCGTCAATCGCGGAACCGCCACGCGCCAGAATCTGCGCCCCGGCCTGCGAAGCCAAGGTGTGGCTGGTGGCGACGATGCCGCCGTCATTGATGACCATTGACCGGCCATAGGAACGATCTTGCGCCAGCAGGGGTACGGCGGCGGCGAGCAACAAATCAAACAGAATGATGACGAGGGATATTGGCACTTTCATATATGACGCCTCAGGCTGGGAAATTATAGATGAAGGACCCGGATCCGGCCCGGCTCGCCCTGTAACCCCTTCAAACGACAGATTTAAGGTTGGCTTCAGAAAACAACTTTTCTGGCCTGGCGGGTTTAATCCATATGAGGAATGGAGGGCGTTCAAATGTTAAAGAAAACCGCACTTTCACTGTTTGGATTGGTCGTGATGCTGATCTGCTTCAATCCCCCGCAGGCCCACGCCGGCGTGGTGGTTTCATTCGGAGCAGTCTATCCGCGTCCGGTTTACGTTCGCCCGTACCGGTATGTGGCGCCTGTGCCTTTCGTCGCCTACCAGCCGGCTCCCTACTTCTATGCCCCAACTTATGTTCGACCCGGCTGGGGCTATCGGCCTGGCTTTTACGCGAACCCGCATTTCGCTCCGCGGTATGAGCATCGCGTGTTTGTAGAACGCCGTCCGTACTGGCGGCGGTAGAGTTTCGACTCATTGACGCGGCGCCAGCCGCGGTGTCCCACCCTTCGCCTCCACGGCGGAGGGTGGGCGGCAAAGTAGCCCGGCGAATCACTCCCATCACTGGCAATTTCCACAAGTCGAGGTGTAAGGTTCATAGCAACACAAGTCCCAATTAAAGTTTCCCTTTCGGCCCCTGGTCCGATAGGTCTGTTCCAACGGTCTTGGTCGGCTGCCACGAGTTCTGATTCGTGCCAGCGTGCGAGGTAAGGAGTGGCACAAGCTCGAGGCGAGACCCTTAACCTTTCGCCGGCGCACACCGCGCTGGTCCTGGGCGGCATAGTGATAATCGGCGCCGCGTTGCGGCTGCACTCACTGGGCGCGGCCAGCCTGCTGATCGATGAAGCTGCCAGCGACCGTTTCGCTACCATGCCACTCCTTGAGTTTCTGCATACGTTGTGGCACTACCAGGGCAACATGACGCTCTACTACTTCATTCTGCGGGCATGGGTCCACATCGGCGACAGCGAATTCATGTTGCGTCTCCCCTCAATGATCTTCGGAGTGTTAACGGTGGTAGGGGTTTATGCGCTGGCGGCCAGGCTCTTCGGCCGATTGACCGGACTCATTGCTGCCGCATTGTTGAGCGTCCACGGTTTTCACATCGCCTTCTCCCAGATGGCCAGGTCCTACAGTTTGCTGCTATTCCTGCTGGTACTGACCATGTATCTGCTGGTTTCCGCCGTGGAATCGCAGAGCACGCGGGATTGGACTCTATTTGCGGTCGCGGCGGCACTTTGTGTTTACGCCCACATTTTTTCCGTCCTCGTTCTCTCGGCCTTTGCGGTCGCTATGATCTTTCCCAAACCGTATAAGGTTGAAGGCCGAACGATTCTTCTGGTCGCCATTCTGTTTGAACATCTCGTTGCACCGATGGCTCTGTTCGTGCTGTTGCACCATTCGGACCAACTCGACTTTCTGAAGCCGACGTGGACCGACTTCAGTGGATTCCTGCACCTGGTGACCGGAGAGGGGGGCATTTTCCTGACGGTTCTGTACCTGACCCTCTGCGTCTTTGCCTTCGTGCCGCCGGGTGGTCGATCCGAAAAGGAAAGCTGGGCGCTGCGAACCCTGGGGCTATGGCTGGTGCTCCCGCCGTTGTTGACGTTGGCGGTGACACCGATCAAACCGCTTTTCGCCCCCTACATGCTGGTGATGTGTGTACCCGGACTGATTATCCTGGCCGCGCGCGGAATCACTAACCTGCTGGATGCGTCCAATGTGCAACGCCTGGCTGGTGCGGCAGCGTGCGTCCTGGTGATTGTCTTGTCGGTGGTGTCGATGGAGCGGCCGGTACAGTACGAATATGTACCGCACGCTAACTGGCGCGCCGCAGTCAATTACGTATTGGCCCATCAAGAACCCGGCGACGGCGCTGTCTTCTACATACCGAACGATTATCCCTATCGCTATTACGTTCACCTCGCCGAGGAGCAGCATAAAGTGAACGCCGCGCCAGACATCTTGTATCCCCCTGCCCAATGGCAGCCCTTTAGCCGCGAAGAAGTGAGCCAGCTCGCGTCCGGACGAAAACGGGTGTGGCTCATTCTGTTTCTCAATTTCGTTCATCCCGAGAGATTGGCCCTTATCGACTCCGCTCTCGACCAGGACTTCCGACTGGCGGAGAAACAAGTAGTACCTGGGGAAGAGCCCGTCACTATATATCTCTATGATCACCTTTGAAACTTTGATCGTCGCGGACTGAGCATTTGGCGCCCCTTCCCCTGACCTCTAGCCCTCGACGTTGACTTCGCCACCTTGGCGGGGCATTCGTTGCGCGTTGAGTGGTATATTCTTTTGCCTATTGGGGAGGCCCCATGGCGGAATCCGCGCCGCTCACCTTTCTCTGCATCACCACCTACGAAAAAGGGCAGGAATTCATGCGCGAATGCAAGCGTCAGGACTGCCGCGTATTCCTGTTGACGGCAGAGAGCTTGCGCAATGCGGACTGGCCGCGTGAAAGCCTCGAAGACGTCTTCTATATTCCCGCCGACCTTCCCCTGCCGGAAATCGTGAAAGCGGTGACATACCTGGCGCGTGAAAAAAAGATTGACCGCATTGTCGCGCTCGACGAATTCGATATGGAAACCGCCGCCACCCTGCGCGAGCACATGCGCATACCCGGCATGGGCCTCACCACCATGCGCTACTTCCGCGACAAGCTGGCCATGAGAATACAGGCGCTTGAACACGGCATCCGCGTACCCGATTTCATCCCCGTCCTCAATCACGACGACATTCGCTATTACCTGAGCCACGTGCCCGGGCCGTGGGTGCTGAAACCAAGGTCGGAGGCTTCCGCTATCGGCATCAAGCTGATTGATGCGCCCGAAGCCTTGTGGCCGATCCTCGAATCTCTCGGCGACCAGCAGTCTTCTTTTCTGCTGGAAAAATTCCTTCCCGGGGATGTCTATCACGTGGATTCGGTGGTCTCGGAGCAGGAAGTGGTGTTCTCGAGTGTCAGCCGCTACGGACAGCCACCCATGGCCGTGGCACAGAAGGGCGGCATCTTCACCACGTATCTTCTGCCCGCGGATTCTGAGGAGGTCACGGCCTTACGTTCGCTCAATCGCGAACTGATCCAGGCGCTGGGACTGGTACGCGGCGTGTCCCATGCCGAGTTCATCCGCGCCCGCAGTGACGGACACTTCTATTTTCTGGAATGCGCGGCCCGGGTGGGCGGCGCTTACATCAGCGAAATGGTCGAAATCGCCACCGGCATCAACCTGTGGCGCGAGTGGGCTCGCATTGAAATCGCAGGCGGCAAGGAACCTTACCGGCTCCCTGCCGTGCGCGGCGATTATGCCGGATTGATCCTGTCGCTCGCCCGACAGGAAGATCCAGACACTTCGGCCTACAACGACTCTGAAATTGCACTACGCCTCAAGCGACGTCATCATGCTGGCCTCATCCTGCGCTCGTCCGATCCGGCGCGAATTCAAACCCTGCTGGAAAACTACAGCCGCCGTTTCGCCGAAGAATTTCTGGCCATCGAGCCTCCCGGCACCAAGCCGGCAGCGTGAATTCCGACTTAGTCGGCAGATTGATTTTGCAGGTAGCCGCATGGCCATTGGTATTGTCGCCGCTCAAAGTGAGCAAATTGGCGCCATCTGTTTCTCCCGAGTAGACGTGATCGCTGGCATTCGTGGTCGGATTCGTGCCTTCCGCGCTATATGGACAGCCCCCATCACTCTTCTTCGTGCAGGAGAAAACGCGGAAGAAGTGTCAGGTTTGTCGGTCTACGAGGACTAGATGATGATTTCGGACGAGAGACTACAGAGCCGAGTTGACCTCAGAATTCTTTGCGACCTTTGCGGAATCTCTTTGCGTTCTTTGCGGTTTAAGATTTTTGCATTCAACGGACGAGAATCAAAGACTTTACCGCAAAGGTCGCAAAGAAATTCCGCAAAGGTCGCAAAGGAAATCCGAAATGAAGTTAGAAACACTTCCCCATTGTCTCGAACCTTGTAATCTAGTTTGAAGTCTGGTCGTCTATAGAATAGTGATGACCCCGACTGAACTCATCTCACTCTCTGACGGCGGGCCACCGCCGGACAAACCGCAGCCCTAAAGTTGGGTTGGATATGGAGGACGGGCATTCCCCTCGCTGGACGGGCGGGACACCGTCCTCCAATTTCTGACACTCAAAAGACCGTGACGCTTGCATGACTGACTGGAATCGGCCCCGCGGCCTGTTCCAGCATCGACTCCACCAATCGAAACAGCAAAAAGATCGGCTTCCCCGCCTTACAGCCTCTGCAAGCGTCCCTGACGCTGTTCATCTTCGGTCGGTCTGGTCACAACGGTCATTTCCTAGATGCGGCCAAGGTCGTGGGGGCTGGCCCCGCTCCACAATTTTGCGGATGGAAGTCGTAAACTTCTGTTTAAATTTGCACGATCAAGTATCCGCAAGCATGAAGATCCGCATACGCCCGGCCGTTTCCACAGACATTCCTGTCCTGCGAACTCTAATTGATGCCTCGGTCCGCGGATTGCAGACCCAGGACTACACTCCATCCCAGATTGAAAGCGCGCTGGCGACGGTGTACGGCGTGGATACCCAGCTCATCGCGGATGGAACCTATTTCGTGGCGGAGGGCGAATCAGGCGCGGCCGAGGGCGACTCGCCCGCGCCAGCTCGTACGGCCCCGCTTATCGTAGGCTGCGGCGGCTGGAGCAAACGGAAGACTCTCTACGGCGGCGACCAGTGGACCGGCCGCGAGGCTGCCCTGCTCGATCCCCAACACGACGCTGCCAAGATTCGTGCCTTCTTCATCCATCCGTCATGGACGCGACGCGGTATTGGGACCATGATCCTTGAGGCTTGTGAAAACGCCGCGGTTGCCGCCGGATTTACCCGTTTCGAAATGGGCGCGACCCTCACCGGGGTGCTGCTCTACCAGGTTCGCGGCTATGTCGCCCTGGAGAATCTCGAAGTCCCGCTGGGGAACGGAGAATCGCTACCGATCGTCCGCATGGAAAAGCGGCTGGTCAGCTCTGCTTCCTGACGCCGGGTTCAGCCGCCCGCACTTCGGGTGTCTTCACGTGCTCCGGGCGAAATCCCATTCCGACCACTCGCGCCGGAATCCGTCGCAAAAATTTCCAGCGCCCCAGCAACTTTACCGGCCAGGGAGGCCTGATCGGCCTGGTGCTGCCCAACACTCTTCGGATCACGTTGTTCTGTACGATCACTTGCATCCGCTGGGTGGCGCGAGTAGGAAATGTTCTGCGCCGCTGCACCGCCTGCAAATCGCCCAAGCTTACGGTTCCCTGCCGCAGTCTCTCGCCGAGAATGTTCGCGGTTGCCACTGCATCCTGAATCGCCAGGTTGATGCCTACGCCTCCGATCGGAGACATGGCGTGCGCGGCATCTCCAATGCACAACAGGCCGGGCCGGAACCAGCGGCTCAGGCGATCCACGGCGACCGTGAGCAACTTGATGTCATCCCAGTCGCGTAATTCAGCGACGCGGTCTTGCAGAAACGGAGCCAGCCGGACCAAGTCCTGACGAAATGCCGGAAGCCCCTGTTGGCGAAGTTCGTCAGCTTTACCCTTGGGTATGACATATGCGGTTTGCCAATAGTCTTCCCGGTTGAGAAAAACCAGGATTCTTCCGCTGTCGAAGCGGCCAAAGGTTTGTTCCGGGTCGGTAGGATGGCGGCTCATGCGCATCCACAGCACATCCATGGGCGCGCCCAGATTGAGCACCGAGAAGCCGGCGCGCTCGCGCACCACGGAATGCGCGGCCGTCGGCCCCTACGGTCAGGTCCGCGCGAACTTCCAGGTCTCCTTCCGGAGTCTTCGCCTTGACGCCCACAACTTTTCCAGCGTCTTCAATGATCTCGGTGACCTCGGCCTCCATCCTCAAGTGAAACGAGGGATAGCGCCGGGCCTGCTCGGCAATGAAATTCAGAAAGTCCCACTGCGGCATCAGGCCGAGAAATTTGCAGTGGGTGGGAAGGTGGGTGAAATCCGCGATGGTGACGGTCTCGCTCCCGATCTGTCCCGCCAGATGGCGCACCTCCTGGTGCGGACGCTTGAGAAATTCGTTCAGAAGGCCCAATTCGTACATGATTTCAAGCGTCGAAGGATGGATGGTATCGCCGCGAAAATCGCGGAGAAAGTCAGCGTGCTTTTCCAGCACCACTACATCCACCCCCATGCGGGCCAGAAGAAAGCCCAGCATCATGCCGGCAGGACCGCCTCCGGCGATACAGCAGCGCGTACGCAAGGTTTCGCCCATGCAGAGCAATGGTAAATCTAGATTTCTGAAAACCGGGAACTAGAAACTAATTACTGTTTTGAACTAAGAAGGGTTTCTGAATTCGCGAGAAGAAGAAATCGGAGGGAATTTCGCGGAACAAAAGGAAAAGGCCGTGACATTGGTTATGCTCTAGCCGCCAGCTCCTGCGAGGAAGCTTAACAGCGTGGACGCATGCACCATCACGGCCCTTGATGTGATCGCTGCTTTCGCAGTCCCTAACCCCAACTGCCCCTCGCAGGGCCGTCGGTTTTTTCGGGTTCGGTCGCCTTCCAGGTTGCCCCTTCCAGCGGATCACCCGGCCTACTTCAGACTGGCTAAGTTTTAATTTGAGCCAACCCTTTCGGCCGTCGACGTTGGCGAAGTTAAATGCAATGACAGTAAATGTCAACGCCGTTTTTGTGTGCAATCACAACTTTCAATCCTGTGCAAATCGAAAATTGTAGTTGCTTGAATCAGTGATGCTTACTTGTTTTCGCGTCGCCGCGATTCCTGTTTTCCACAAATTATTCCACAGCCGTTCGTCCGCGTTGCAGGCATTCGGAATAAAGAACTTGACGCAAGAGTGGTTCTGACGCATGTTGAAGATAACGGAAAATACTGGATGTCGGACCTCGTAGCCTACGTGGATGGCGGATCGCTGGGGAACCCAGGGCCGTCCGGCATTGGCGTCGTGATCGAGGGATCCGACGGCGGCACCATCCGCATCGCCCGCTGGATTGGCCGGCAGGACAACAATGTGGCGGAGTACGTAGCCCTCCTGGAGGCGCTGCAATGCGCTCGAAGCCTCAAAGCGACGGCGCTGCACGTTTATTCTGACTCACAGGTGGTGGTGCGCCAGATGCAAGGCGAGTACGCCTGCCGCAGCCCGCGCCTCTATTCCCTGCACTGGATCTGCCGCAAGCTGGCGCGCTCTTTCAAGTTTTCCATCACTCACGTCCCCCGCGAGCGCAACGCCGAGGCCAACCACCTGGCCAATTGCGCAGTTCGCGACCAGATCTCGTCGAGAACGCCAGCACAACCACGGACCACGTAGGGGGCGCACTCGGCTTGCACGGCTGTGCCTGCCTCTGCTAAGTTTCCCCCTCGCCTTGATCACAGTCACAACCTAGACAATGCCTGAAACCGCCACGCTGCTTGTGACCTGCCCCGATCAGAAGGGTCTGGTCTCCGGAATCTCCAACTTTATTTTTCGCAACGGCGGCAACATCCTCCAGTCGGATCAATACACCGACGTGGAAGCCGGCATCTTCCTCGCCCGCTTCGAATTTCATCTCGATGGATTCCAGATTCCCGTCGACCAGATTGCTGAACGTTTCCGGTCGCTGGCCCAGGAATTCAGCATGAAGTTTGAGATCCACTTCAGCGACCATGTGCCCAAGGTCGCATTGTTCGCCTCGCGCCTGCCGCATTGTCTCGAAGATCTTTTGCAACGCCAGCAGGCCGGCGAATTCAAGGCTGAAATCGGAGTGGTGGTCAGCAATCATCCCGATGCCGGCGAAATTGCCGCCCGCTACCGGGTTCCCTTCCTTCACTTTCCGATCACTCCGGAGACCAAGAAGCAGCAGGAAGCCGACGAACTGCGCGAACTGCGCTCACGCGGCATCGAGTTGATCGTGCTGGCCCGCTACATGCAGGTGCTGAGTGAAGACTTCATTGCCAACTATCCCAATCGCATTATCAATATTCATCATTCGTTTCTGCCCGCCTTCGTCGGCGCCAAGCCGTACCATCAGGCTTTCCTGCGCGGAGTGAAGCTGATTGGGGCCACCGGCCACTACGTGACCATGAATCTGGATGAAGGTCCAATCATCGAGCAGGAAGTAGCCCGCGTCTCGCACCGCGATTCCATCGAAGACATGATCCGCAAGGGTCGCGACCTGGAGCGCACCGTCCTCGGCCGCGCCGTGCGCCTGCACCTCTGCCACCGTGTCCTGACCTACGGAAACAAGACAGTGGTATTCGACTAAGGTTGGTTGGAGCCCGATTGCATCAAGCGGAGTTTGCCGCCCAGCCATGCGGTAGGCATCGCGGTGACGATGAGTGCGACGGGATACCAGTGTGGTCCGAGATCCTTGTTCCAGGTCACGACTGCGCCCAGTGTGGCCAGGGCAACCCCGATTAACCCGCCTACCAAAGCGTGCCCCATCGGCCGGTCAGGCGCGAGCCGCGCCGTCAGATAACTGCCTACCACGCTGTAAACGGTGCGATAAACGGTCGCGAGTGCGAAGAGACCGTTGGACATTCGCTGGCCCAACTCCGGGATTATGCCGGCGGCGTGCAGCGCCAAATCGGTACCGAGTGACACTACAACGACGAACACCAGGCCGGCGAAGAGAGCGCCAATGCTTCGACCGATGCGGCGCGGAGATTCGGTTTCGGTCAAGGTTCTCCTTGTACCTTTTTGATTGGTTGCCCCCCAGGGATTCGAACCCCGATAAGCAGATCCAGAATCTGCTGTCCTACCATTGAACGAGGGGGCAACTCACGGCGAGAACGCGGAAGGATCCGCTGCTTTTGATTCTATGGGCGCGCGGGTTTGTGGTCAATATCGGCGGTAATCCCGGGCGGTGCAGCTTCTGCAAGAACGTCCCCAACCCTTGTCATTCCGAAGCGCGGCGTGATCGCGCGAGGAATCTCCTGCTCCGCCGCTGGCAGAAAGCAGATTCCTCGCCGGTAAAGCTGGCTTCGGAATGACAATCCTTGGGGAGGTTCAGGGAACTAGTCGGGTTTCCGCTTCACTCGCACGACCGTTATCTTGGAAAAGCCTTCCTCGAAAGTCGGCGCCTTCAGTTTGGCACTCATGCGCCGCATCACGTCGTCGGCGACGGTGCGCTCCCGCTTGTGATTGCGCTCCAGGCAAACCTCCAAGGGGACGTCAAAGAAGACGGCTTGCACTTCGTAGCCGTAGTCATGGCCCAGTTTGATCCAGCTTTGCCGCTCGTGTGGAGTCAGGTTGGTCGCATCCACGTAGTTCAGAGGACGTTTCGCAATCAGGCGCGCTTTCAACATGGAACGCAGGTTGGAAAAAATCAGGTCCTGAAAACGTTGTTCCGTGGGATCGTCAAACAGAAGAGCGCGCAACATGTCGCTCGACAGCGGCGTAACGTTGTGCCGCTTGAACCATGAACTCTTTCCGGATCCCGGCAACCCGATGGCGAGAACTACAGTTCCCTTCGAGGCTCGCGGCACTGCTGCGGGTGTCGCAGCGCCCGAAGATTCGACGGCCGGCGCGGCGACGACTTCACCATTCCCCACCGCACCGCCGGTCAGCGCAGGTTTCGCAGTCGGCGACCCGCCTCGGCCTCGTCCACCTCTTCCCCGCCGCCTTCGGCGGCGCGGGTCGGTGCTGCCTTCCAGACGCGAGGATCGCGCTGGGGCGGTTGGCGCTTTCACAGCGTCGTCCCGATCAGGCTGAAGGTCGGGGGCGGAGCGCGCTTCAATCTCCGGTTCCGCGGCTTCCGGTTCGTCTAATATTCTTGGGGACGCTGGGCCGGCGGGCTCAGGGGCGTCGTAATACGCGGGTTGCAGAGGAGCCTGTGCAGGCTCGCTCTTGCCGGCTTCTGTATTCTTTTTAGGGCGCTTGAGACGATCGCGCATCCACTTGCGCATGTTTGGTTTGTAACACAGCTACATAACGCAGGCAATCGAGGCGGCAGAAAACGTACCAAAGCTGCCAGCCTGTTACGGATGGTGGTGTGGGGCGGGCGCCCTCGCCCGCCTGACGCATACAGCGTCCTTGCAGTTTGAAAGAAATTTCGATGCACCGCCGACGTCGGCGGGCGAGGGCGCCCGCCCCACACAACACAACAACCTAGGCCAGGACCTGCACGCCGTATCCGCTTACATCAATTTTCCCGGTATGGGCCTTGCCGGTCAGCAGATCGGTACAGGTTTTCGGGATACTCACGCTTTGCGAAACCGCAGTGTGGTTCAGGACAAATATCCACTGCTTGTCGCCCGCGCGGCGCACCGTCACCTCGACGCCCGGCGGGACCTCAAGCGGTTGTTTGACGCCGGCCAATCCGGAAAGAGTTCGAAGCACTCGGGCCAGGCTCGCCCCATCCAGGTCGGCACCGATGTATACGGCCTTCCCCGAGCCCACGGTGTTCATGGTGATGGCTGCTTCTCCCGCGTGTGATCCTTTGGTATACGAAGCCAGCACCTCGGCTCCTGTGGGCTGAAGAATGTCCGTCCACAGGCCGCACTCTGCGTCCGGCCCGGCCAGCGCGGGCGCGAACTTCACAGCATTCTTCGCCGAGTAAATCGGCACATAGTCCGCGACCGTCACTCCCATGACGTCTCGAAGCAATCCGGGAAGCGGCGTGCGGACGATCTGGCTGGTCTCGGTTTTGACCCCCAGTCGAAAATTGGTCACAAACATCCCGCCGGCTTGCACGAAGCTCTTGATCTTCGCGGCTTGCTTTTCTGACATCACGTAGGCCAGCGGAGCGAACACGATCTTGTACGACGACAGGTCAGCCTCGGGAGCGATCACGTCAATGCCCGTGTGGCTCGCGTTGATGGCTCCGTACCACGACGTGACCTGGGCCATGTAGTCGAGCGCGTAATGGCCCGGCTGAATCTTGACCGCCCAACTGCAGTCGTAGTCATACACAAGCGCCGCCTGCGCCGCGTACTGCGAATACAAGACCTCTTGCCCCAACGCCTTCAGCTCTTTTACCGTCTGCCGGATTTCTTCGTAGGCCGGGCTCTTCGAGCGATCGTGGTTGAGGATTCCGTGCCAGTACTCTTCCGCTCCGAAGGTCGCCGTGTCCCAACGGAAGTAATTGACTCCCATCGCTCCATGCGCGACCGCCTGATAGGTCCAGAGCCTGACTTGACCGGTCTCCGGCTGGGGAGAAAAAGCTTTCTGCCCCGCTTTTCCCGATTGCTCCTCCATGATCATGAAGGGTTCGCCACCCTTCACGCTGCGCGCCAAGTCATGTCCCAGCGAGACGGTGGTTGCGATGCCGTCGGACGAAGGAGGCCTACCTTCTTGCGCCATCAGCATGTCAAAGAAACCGGGATAGTTGTCGAAGGCTGCGAAATCAAGTTTCGCGTAGAGATCGCGCATGTCAATCGTATCGACCAGTCCGACATTGTTGGTGGTCACAAAATGCGTGGGACACATCTGGCGCAGCATCGTCAGCTGTTCTTCCGTGAAAGAAACGTTGGCGTAGGACTGGTAGCGATCGTAGTCCAGCGCCAGCCCCGGATTGGGGTCGCCGCCAGACAGCAACGGCACTGGAATCTGGGAGAAATCGGTATAGGTCTGGCTCCAGAAAACCGTTCCCCAACTCTGATTCAGATTGTCCAGCGTGCTGTACTTAGTACGAAGCCAGTTCTGAAATCCCGCCTGGCAGAAGTTGCAGTAGCATCGTTGCGAGGAACCCAGCGTCAACTCGTTGTCGATCTGCCAGCCGATCACTCCGGCGTTGTCGCCGAACTTCTTGGCCATCTGGGTGGCGATAGCCAACGACAGCTTGCGGTAAACCGGGTTGGTGGGACAGGTAAATCGCCGCCCTCCGGGACGCAGGCGCTGTCCCTGCGCATTGACTTCGAAGATGTCGGGATACTTCGCGCTCAGCCATGGCGGCGGCGCGGCCGACGGCGTGCCGAGAATTACGCCGATGTTGTGCTTGTGCAGAACCTCGACGGCGCGATGCAGCCAGCCAAACTCGAACTTGCCTTCTGAGGGTTCCATCAGGCCCCACGCAAATTCGGCGATGCGCACGTTGGTGAAGCCCATGTCCGACATCATCCGCGAGTCTTCTTCCCAGAGAGCCTCCGGCGTCTGGTCGGGATAGTAGTCCACACCCAGCAGGATCTGTCCGCCGGACGGAGTGCTGGCGGCGTACGCCCACAGGGGAAGCCGGATGCTCGCGGCGCTCATCAACGCAAAGGCGCCGCCAAGAAATTCACGCCGGGTCGGAGATGTCACCGTAGACCTCCTCGTTACCGCGCACATTCTCGACTCAAGTACGAGGGGTGTCAAGAAAACAGTCTGGTGTGTGGAGTGTGTGGCGCGGGCGCCCCGCCCGCGAACGCCGCGAGCTATACCTGACGTCAGTCTGGGAAGAGGCGATCAGACTGAGACTGCATGGCCTCCGTGAGTTAAACTGGCGCTTCGATCACGCGGGCGAGGGCGCCCGCGCCACACATGCGAACACCGTACAATGTGTTCATGCCAGTTCCCGCAGAAATCAAAGGCCAGAAATACATGTCGCTTGCCAGCTTCCGAAAGAACGGCAATCCTGTCTACACTCCGATCTGGTTCGGCGAGAA
This sequence comes from Terriglobia bacterium, assembly GCA_963816865.1. Taxonomy (GTDB): domain Bacteria; phylum Acidobacteriota; class Terriglobia; order Terriglobales; family Acidobacteriaceae; genus JAIQFF01. The sequence continues at coordinate 233,386 of CAWFMU010000029.1, read as the reverse complement.
AGAAGACAAGCTTTACGTGATGACCCGCAGCGACTCCGGCAAGTACAAACGAATCAGAAACAACCCCAACATTCGCATTGCGCCGTGCACCATACGTGGAAAGATCACCGGCCCCGAGTTCGCAGCGACGGCGCGGGTTCTTCCGCCCGAGGACTGGCCGTGGGCCAGGAAAGCTCTCGCTCGATAAGTATTGGCTGCTGCTAATCTCATTCTTCTGGAGCAAGAGCAACGTCTATCTGGAAATCGAAGTCGCGACATAGCGCATTTCCCGGGTTCGCAATTTGCCGCATTCTTCGCTTCCCTGTTAACATTTTCTTTCCACTTACAGGTCAGGCAATTTTCCACACCAATTTTTCGGAGGCGAAATGGCAATTAAGGTAGGCATCAACGGATTCGGACGCATCGGGCGGAACGTGCTCCGAGCTTCGCTCAATGACAGCAATATCGAATTCGTGGCGGTCAACGATCTCACCGACCCCAAAACTCTGGCCCACCTGCTGAAATACGATTCCATCCTGGGCAATCTGCCGCACAAGATCACCGCCGGCGAGGACAGCATCATCATCGGTAACAAGACGATCAAGGTATTCAAGGAACGAGACCCGGGAAAGCTGCCCTGGGAGTCAGTCGGCGCGCAGGTCGTCGTCGAATCCACCGGTCACTTCACCGACGCCAATGACGCCAAGAAGCACATGCGCGGACCGGTCAAGAAAGTAATCATTTCCGCGCCCGCCAAGAACGAAGATGTCACCGTTGTCCTGGGCGTGAACGAAGGCGTCTACGATGCCGCCAAGCATCACATTATTTCCAATGCATCCTGCACCACGAACTGCCTGGCGCCGATCGCCAAAGTGGTCAACGACACTTTCAAGATCGTCAGCGGCACCATGACCACCATCCACTCTTACACCAACGACCAGGTCATTCTTGATTTCCCGCACAAAGACCTGCGCCGGGCCCGCGCCGCCGCGATCAACATGATTCCGACCTACGACCGGTGCGGCCAAGGCCTTGAAGCTGGTGATTCCCGAACTGGCCGGCAAACTCGACGGTTTCTCCATGCGCGTGCCGACGCCCAATGTTTCGGTCGTGGACCTGGTGGTTTTCGTGGAGAAGAAGACGACGAAAGAAGAAGTGAACGCCGCGCTTAAGAAAGCGTCCGAGAGCGGCCCGCTGAAGGGCTATCTGGGCTACGAAGAACAGGAATTGGTCTCCTCTGACTTCAAGGGCGACGGCCGTTCTTCGATCGTCGATGCGCCCTCGACTCTGGTGGTCGGCGGCAACTGCGTGAAAGTGATCTCGTGGTACGACAACGAGTGGGGATATTCCTCCCGCGTCCGCGACCTGATCAATTACCTGGGAAGCAAGGGCCTGTAACTTGTAGCGCCGGCGCTTGCCGGCGTCGCGAGGCATCCTGCCCGCGCAGGGGCGGCAAAGCGCCGCCCCAGAGGAAGTCATGTCAAAGCTTTCCATCCGCGATCTTTCTCTCAACAATCACCGCGTCCTCATGCGGGTTGATTTCAATGTCCCGCTCGAGGATGGCCGGGTCATCGACGACACCCGCATCCGCGAAACCCTGCCCACGATTGAGTACGCCCTTCGTCACGGAGCGCGGCTGGTCCTGGTCTCCCATCTCGGCCGGCCCAAGGGAAAACCCAATCCGGCGATGAGCCTGAAGCCGGCCGCGGAACGCCTGCGCATGCTGCTCGACAAGGAATTGGCGCGCGGAGAGAACGTTGGATTCTGTCCCGAATGTATCGGCCCGGAAGCGGAGGAGATGGCGGGAAAGCTGGAACAGGGCCAGACGCTGCTGCTGGAAAATCTGCGCTTTCATCCCGAAGAAGAAGCCAATGATCCCAAGTTTGCCAAGCAACTTGCCGGTCTGGCGGACTACTACGTGAACGATGCTTTCGGAACCGCGCACCGTGCCCATGCTTCGACGGTGGGCGTCACCCGGTTCGTGCAGAAGGCCGCCGCCGGCCTGCTCATGGAGAAAGAGCTTCAGTACCTGGGCAAAGTTGTGCGCCATCCCGAGCGCCCGTTTATCGCCATTCTGGGCGGCGCCAAGGTCAGCGACAAGATCGGCGTCATTCGCAACCTTCTCGACAAGGTGGATGCCCTCATCATCGGCGGCGGCATGGCCTACACCTTCCTCAAGGCCCAGGGTCAGCAGGTGGGCAAATCCCTGGTGGAAGAGGACAAGATCGAACTGGCAGCGCGAGCTGTTGAAAGAAGCTAAGAGCCACAAAGTAAAATTCCTGTTGCCGACGGACCATGTCGTGGCCGAGAAGATCGACGCCAACGCAATTGTGCAGACGGTAACCAGTATCCCCGCCAACCTGATGGCTCTGGATATCGGACCCAAGACGATCGAGACATTTACCGACGAAATCGCCCGCGCTGCAACCATCCTGTGGAATGGCCCCATGGGCGTCTTTGAGGTAGCACCCTTCGCCAAAGGCACGTTCAAGATCGCCCGACGCGGTGGCAGAGAATGTCGGAGCCACTTCGATTGTCGGGGGTGGGGACTCGGTCTCAGCGGTCAACGCGGCCGGCGTTGCCGACAAGATCACGCACATCTCCACCGGCGGCGGAGCCTCGCTGGAGTTTCTGGAGGGCAAAAAGCTTCCCGGCGTAGAGGCGCTCAGCGACAAAAAATAAGCAAAACCCCTTGTCATCCTGAGTGGCCGTAAAGCCGCGAGGGACCCATGTATCGGACGGCTCCACAAACGCAGCGTTCCCGTGCCAAGTTTCCAAAGAGGGATTCATGAGAAAGAAGTTGATCGCCGCCAACTGGAAGATGTACAAGAACCCGGAGCAGACGAAGGCCTTCTTCCATGAATTCCTGCCCCTGGTTGCCGGCCACACGCGAGACGAAATCGTTGTCTGCCCACCTTATATTGATCTTTATGTAGCGATTGAGAGCTGCAAGGGGTCGAACGTAGCCATCGGCGCGCAAAATCTGTACTGGGAAAAACAGGGCGCCTACACCGGCGAGATCTGTCCCGCGATGCTGCTGGATATCGACTGCACCTATGTGATCATCGGCCACTCCGAGCGCCGCCAGTATTTCGGTGAAACCGACGACATGGTGAACTTCAAGCTGAAAGCGGCGCTCGAGGCGGGCCTTACGCCCATCGTCTGCGTCGGCGAAGTTCTGGAAGAGCGCGAAGCCAACCTCACCGAAGATGTGCTGCGCCGTCAGTGTCTACGTGCCTTTCACGCCATCTCCGCCAAGAAGGCAGCTAAGCTCGTGGTCGCGTATGAACCTATGTGGGCCATCGGCACGGGAAAGACGGCCACGCCGCAACTCGCTTCCGAAGCTCATCTGTTGATTCGAGGCGAGGCGGCGAAGTCCTTCGGCGAAGATTTTGCCAATAATCTCCGCATCCTATACGGAGGGTCGGTAAAGCCGGAAAACGTCAAGGCCCTGATGGCCGAAGAAGAAATTGACGGAGCCCTGGTGGGCGGCGCCAGCCTGGATCCGAAATCCTTCGCGGCGATCGTAAAGTACTGAAACCCCTTTGCTATAATCGACGCTGCCTCGAATTGCGGAAGTGGTGGAACTGGCAGACACACCATCTTGAGGGGGTGGCGCCGAAAGGCGTGGGGGTTCAAATCCCCCCTTCCGCACCATGTATTTTTTCCGACGGGCATTCTTAATATTGAGACAGGGGTTGCATGTTAATTCTGATTACGACCATTCACGTGATTGTTTGTTTCTTTCTGATCATCGTAGTGCTGCTGCAGAGCGGCAAGAGCGGCGATATTGCGGCGGCGTTTGGCGGGATGGGAAGCCAGACGGCTTTTGGCCCACGGGGCGCCGCGACTGCGCTCTCCAAGGCGACCACCTGGTCCACCGTCATCTTTATGGTCACCTCGATCACGCTCTCGGTGATGGCCTCGCGCGGGGCAGGTAGCGGAAGCTCCATCCTGCAGGGACTCAATCCGTCACAGACCAAGACGCAGCCGGCAACGCCGGCTCCGGCGCCACGCAGAAATAGTCGTTAGGTCGTCGGTCGTTGGCCCAGAAAGACCGTTGCTCTTAGCTGATGACCGACGACCAACTACCCCCCTGCCATGATTCACGAAATCCTTCCCGTCGGGCCGCTGCAGTGCAACTGCTCCGTGATCGGGGACGAAACCACTCGCGAAGCCATGGTGATCGATCCCGGCGATGACATCGAAGATGTTCTCGCCCTCATCCAAAAGCACAATCTCAAGGTAAAGCAGATCGTCGTTACTCATGCTCACATCGATCATGTGGGCGGAGCCATGAAACTGCGGGCTGCCACCGGCGCACCCATCCTGCTCAACCAGAATGACTATGCCCTGCTGAAAATGCTGGACGTGCAAGCCGCATGGATCGGAGTGGAAGATCCCGGCAAAGTCGAGATTGATCACAGCATCGGACAAGGGGATACGGTCCGGGCCGGCCCGCTGACCGCGAACGTCATTCATACTCCCGGGCACACCGAGGGCAGCGTTTGCCTCTACTTTCCCTTGGAGAAGAAGTTGATTGCCGGGGACACCCTATTTGCGGGAAGCATTGGCCGCACCGATCTGCCGGGTGGATCCATGCAGAAGATCATCAACTCGCTGCACGAAAAAGTGCTGGCTCTACCCGATGAGACCCTGGTTGTTCCCGGACATGGTCCGCTCACCACGATTGGGGAAGAGCGCGAGAGCAATCCGTTTCTGGTGAAAAGCTAGAGCCCGTCTTTCGCCCCGTTGGGGCTCTCTCCTTTACGCACACCCTACCCGGGGCTTACGCCCCGGGCTACATTCTGGCGCCGCTTCGCGGCTACTTCTTGTCTGGGGTCGGCGGGGTCTGATCAGCACCCTTGTTTTGGATTGAGAGCAGTTCCACTTCAAAGATCAAAGTGGAGTCGGGGCCAATTTCGGGGGCGGGAGAGCGCTCGCCGTAGGCCAGGTCCGAGGGAACGAATAGCTGCCACTTCGATCCGACGGGCATCAGTTGAAGGGCCTCGGTCCATCCCTTGATCACTCCGCTTACCGGAAAGGTTGCCGGTTCGCCTCGCTTGTAGGAGCTGTCAAATTCCGTCCCGTTGATCAGCGTGCCCCGATAGTTACAGACAACCGAGTCGCTGGCAGTCGGCTTCGGTCCGGTGCCCTGCGGTCAGGATCTTGTACTGCAGACCGCTGGGCAGCGTGACGACGCCGTCTTTGCTTTTGTTGGCGGCGAGAAACGCTTCTCCTTCTTTCTTGCTAGCCTCGCCGGCTGCTTGCATCTGCTCCTGTTGTTTCTTGCGCATTTCGGTCTGGACCTCCATGAGCGTGGCCCGCGCCTGATCTTCGGTCAGCGCTGTCTTGCCGCCGGCCAGCGCGTCTTTTAATCCGCGCGCCAGGATGTTCGGGTCCACAGCGACCGACTGCTTCTGCAGGCTTCTTCCCAGGTTCATTCCCAGGGCATAGCTGAACTTGTCTTTCTGCGTGGTGAGCGCCAGAGGGGCCGTTGGTTTTGCGGCAGGGGCTGCTCGCCGGGTCTTGGCTGCAGGAGCCGCTGGAGGTTTTGCCGCCGGAGTCTGCTGGCCTTGGGAGTATGGACTTCCCAGCAGCATCCCAGCCGCCAATATGTTTACTGCCGAAACGAGAAATTTGTGCATGCGGCTATTGTCACATTGGTCTGGAGAACTGGGCAAACCGCAGACTTGAACTGAAATCCGAGAACTGCTTTGTCAAACGGACCAGCCGTTACTGAGCGCTGTTCAGAAGCTCGAGTATTCGCTTCGTGCCTTCACGAAATTCGCCGGATGGGGTCAAGAGGCTAAGGATCAGGTATCCGTCGCTGGGGAAATCGTAGAAGTGGCCGGGATGTACCAGCACCGACGCCGTACGGAGCAGATCAATGGCCAGATCCTCGTCGGATCGGGTCACGGGCACGCGCAGCACGGCATACCATCCGCCTTCGACCTGCAAGCGCTGGGATGCCTTCTGCTGCGCCACTTGACGGTCGAGCTCGACCAGATTCGTGCGCACCCGGTCGAGAACTAAAGGCTGGATATTCTTCCGCTGGCCCAATAGCGTCGCTGCAGCCAACTGGACGGGAGCATTCATCGACAAATACGTGTCGGCAATCACCTCCAGGCGGTCCATGGCCGCAATCATCATTCCGCCGGGCCGCTGACCGCGATCCAGGCCAGTTTCATCTGCGGCAAACCGGAGATTTTCGAAATGCCGCTGAGCGTGAAGGTCAGCACATCCTGGTTGCACGCGAAACTGGGTCGCCGGACCCCGTCGTGCGGATAGTCCAGAAAGACCTCGTCCACGATCAGGGCCAGGCCATGCTTGCGGCAAAAGGAATTCAACTGTGTCCGTTCCTCGCTGCTTACAAAGGAGCCCGTAGGATTATTGGGATGCACCACGACCACCGCGCGCGTGCGAGGGCTCACTGCCCGGGACAGCGATGGAAAATCAATCTGCCATCCGTGATCGTAGAGCAGCGGGTAGGGCGTCAACTTCACATCCTGCAGGTCAGCGAGAAACTCGAACAGGGGATAGCTCGGCTTGGGAACAAGCACTTCATCATCGGGATTGCACAGCAGGCGAAAAACGTATGAGTAACCTTCGCTGGTGCTGGTGGTCAGGATGAGCGCTTCCGGATCAATCTCGGATTCGCCGTGTTGCTCGCGATAGTAAGCAGCAACGGCTTCACGAGCACTGGCCAAGCCCTTGGGCTGAGGATCGTAGTCCATTGCTTGCGGATTCGATAGCGAATGGAGGATGGCCTCGGCATCATGGAGTAGGCCGGCCCGGGTGGGATTCGAGACGGTCAGGTCCAGTACTTCCCTGCCCGCGGCCTGCAGCTCGCGCTGGACTTCGGTAAAGCGATTAGGGGTGAGCTTCCAGTCGGTGCGCTTGGAGAACATGCAGCGACCATGATACGCGGAGAGTTCGATGGGGGCGCGACCGTCCCGCGCGTGCCGCGGCGGAAATGAATTGAGCATGACGCCAGGTCTGTGGCGCCCCAGCACGAGCGGGACGCTCGCGCCTACATTGTTCCAGCGCGGTATAATGCCTTGTTTTGCCTCTATGACCAAAGCCACACAGCACGAGCTTCGACTGGCTGAGCGCATGTCGCGGCTCGGCACTGAGACCGCCTTTGAAGTTCTGAACAAGGCGCGCGCCCTGGAGCGCCAGGGTAAGAACATCATTCATCTGGAAATTGGCGAACCCGACTTCGACACACCGGCCAATGTGGTTGAGGCCGGCATCGGAGCTTTGCGCGCGGGTTGGACGCACTACGGGCCTTCGGCCGGACTGCTCGAGTTGCGGCAGGCCATTGCCGAAGATGTCAGCCGTTCTCGCGGAGTGAAGAGTCGCGAGCGACGAGGTGGTCGTGGTCCCGGGCGGCAAGCCGATTATTTTTTTCGCCCTGCTGGCTTTGGCCGACGTGGGAGATGAAGTCATCTTCCCCAATCCCGGCTTCCCCATTTACGAGTCGATGATTGACTACGTCGGGGCGCGGGCGGTGCCCATCCGTCTGCGGGAAGAAAAAGACTTCAGTTTTGATGTGGACGAACTGGCTTCACTGATCAGCGATCGCACCCGGCTCATCATTCTGAATTCGCCGCAGAATCCCACCGGCGGAGTGCTGAGCCAGCAGGACATCCGCGACATTGCCGAGGTCATCGGTGATCGCAATATCATGGTGCTGTCGGACGAAATTTACAGCCGGCTGGTGTTCGACGGCGAGCATCACTCGATCATGTCGGTGCCGGGATTTCAGGAACGCACCATTCTGCTCGATGGTTTTTCCAAGACGTACGCCATGACGGGATGGCGCCTGGGTTATGGCGTCATGCGCGCAGACCTGGCGAACCACATCGCGCGCCTGATGACGAATTCGAATTCCTGCACCGCGAGCTTTACCCAAATCGCGGGCGTCGAAGCCGTGCGCGGAGATCAGACTTCGGTGGACCGGATGCGGGCGGAGTTTCGGCGACGACGCGACGCTTTTGTGGCGGGATTGAACCGGATCAAGGGCTTTTCGTGCCGCATGCCAAAAGGGGCTTTCTACGCCTTCCCCAACATCACGAAGACGGGATGGGATTCGAAGAAACTGTCAGAGGCACTGCTGGAAGCAGGCCGGGGTGGCTTGTCTTTCGGGATCTTCTTTTGGAGATTTTGGGGAAGGCTATTTGCGTTTCAGCGTCGCCAATTCGCTGGAAAATCTGAACCAGGCGCTGCTGCAGATTGACGATTGGACGAAGAAAAATCTGTAGTGTCGGCGACGTGTCTGTCGCCCCTTTGGGGCTCTCCAACAATATCTGGTTCACCCAGGGCTCGCGCCCTGGGCTACATTCTTACGCCGCTTTGCGGCTAAACAACTTCTTAACGGATTACTCGATCCTTACTTCTTGAACAGATTCTCAAAGGCCTGGCGGGCGTCGTTGGGACGCTGGGCGGCGGGGGTGGAGGTCTCCTTCTCCACCATCACGCGCATGGAGTAGAACGTGCACTCGTTGCGCTGGTCTTTGCGCGGGATTCGTTCCGGAATGGGTTGAGTGCACTCGAACCGGCTCGAGGGATCGAAGTACGTGCACTGCTTGCAGGAGTGCAGTTCGAAGCCGCACTTGGGACACTGCCCGACGGGATCGCTGAGCGACTGCAAAAGCGAACCGCACTGCGAGCAACGGGAGACGGCGCGCGTGCCCGGCATCTGGATCGGCCGCGGACCAAAGGTATCTTTCTTGACCGGCCTCTCCGTTGATTCCTTCTTCCGGGTTTCTTCGCCGCGATCCTGGTAACCGTGTTGCCGGTACTTCAAGGCGTCCCCTCCTTGCTGCTGCGGAAACATTGTCTCGCTTCGGCGGACCGGCGACAAGTGGGGGAGGAGCGTCCAGCTTAGGGAGTCAGGTTCCTTTGCGACCTTTGCGGATTTTCTTTGCGACCTTTGCGGTAATGGGTTGGAACTGCCGCCACTATCAGTAAAAAATCTTGAACCGCAAAGTGCGCAAAGAACTCCGCAAAGGTCGCGAAGAGGTCACATTTGTGCGTCGCTCGAATTGTATTTCCCAACAGCGGGTGCTACGATCTGATGAGTTGGCACTTGTTGCTGGAGGTCTAATCAATGTCAGACGATAACAATAGTTTCCTTTGGTTCCTCGCAGGACTGGGCGTAGGCGCGGCGGTGGGAGTGTTGTACGCGCCCCGTTCCGGCAGCGAGATGCGCGAGACCCTGCGTTCCAAGGCGGGTGAAGGCCGCGAGTTCGTCTCCGAGCGCGCCCGCAAGGCCCGCGAGCAGGCTTCCGATCTGGTCGACAAGGGACGCGAAGTAGCCAAGCAGCAAAAAGAGCAGTTCAAGTCTGCGTACGAAGCCGGGCGTCAGGCCTATCACGAGGCCACCGCAGCCGATGGCGGCGCATCGAAGAACCTGTAAATTCGCGCCTCTCCGCAGCGCTGGATCGAGCGGCGCGGTAACGCGGAAAATCTTATGGACTATCTACCGATTTTTGTCGGTGTAACGGCGGCGGCGGTCGTCATCCAGGCGGGCATCCTGGTGGCGCTCTTTGTGGCCGTGAAAAAGAGCACTTCTCGCATGGAAGCTCTCGCGACCGAAGTGAAAACCAAAGTCATGCCCACGGTCGACACCGCACAGTCCATGCTGGTGGAATGGCGTCCGAAGATGGACACCATCGCCAGCAACGTCAGCGAGACCACGACCGTGGTTCGCGGCCAAGTCGAACGTCTGGACGCGACCGTCACCGATATCGTCGATCGCACCCGTCTGCAAGTGATTCGCGCCGACGAGTTGCTCAATCGCACCATGGATCGAATTGAAGAAACCAGCGACGCGGTCCACCGCACCGTCATTTCGCCGGTTCGCCAGCTTTCCGGCGTCATTCAGGGTCTGACTGCGGGTCTGGAATTCCTGCTGGGTGGTGAGCAGCCGCCGCCGGCACGATGTTTCTGTTCCTCAGGACGAGATGTTTATCTAGGATTGCCTTCCAGTTCATCAACTGAGAACCAGAAACTGGAAACTGGTTCTTAAACAAAATCAGTTCGGCATTTCGAGAGCCCAGTTCGAAGAAAATCAGTTTTCAGTCACGAGTTCTCGGTTCTCAGTTTCAGGCGATCCAGCCTCCACCTACCACTACATCGTCAGCGTAGAACACCGCCGCCTGGCCGGGTGTGACTGCGCGCTGCGGCTGGTCGAATGACACCAGAATCTCGTCGTCGCCGGACTTTTCAATCAGCGCCGCCGCGCCCTCGTGGCGATGGCGAATCTTTACCGTGACTCGCATCGGCTCGCGCAAATCCTCGACCGAAATGAGATTGGTCCGGTGCACTCGCAGCGTGCGGGAGTAAAGTTCTTCCTGATTGCCGACGACCACCTGGCGAGCGTCTCCCTTGATCTGAATTACGTAGAGCGGCGAACCTGTCGCCACCCCCAGCCCCTTGCGCTGGCCCACGGTGAAGTTGTGAATGCCACCGTGCTCGCCGACGACTTCGCCATCCGCCGTGACCAGTTCGCCGGCCGTGTCGGGCAGCGACTCGCCCTGCTCCGCCAGATAGGCGTCGAGAAACTTCTTGTAGTCGCCGCCCGGGACAAAGCAGATTTCCTGCGAGTCGGGCTTCTGCGCCAGCGCCAGTCCATGCTGCTCCGCCAGCTGGCGGACCTCGGGCTTCATCATTCCGCCCAGCGGAAACAGAGTGCGGCTGAGCTGCGCCTGGGTCAATCCAAACAGGAAGTAAGTCTGGTCCTTGGAACGGTCGGTGGGGCGCTTGAGCAGCCAGCGTCCAAGCTGGTTGTCAAAATCGACGCGGGCGTAGTGGCCGGTGGCAAGCGCGTCGGCGCCAATCTGCTGCGCCACAATCAGTAACTGATCAAACTTCAAGTGATTGTTGCACAAACTGCAGGGGATGGGCGTGCGTCCCGAAAGATACTGCTCGACGAACGGACGCACCACATCGCGCTCGAAGCGCTCCTCGTGATTGACCACGTAGTACGGGATGCCGATGGTCTCGGCGACGCGGCGCGCGTCGTACACATCGTCGAGCGAGCAGCAGCGTCCCTGCACCGCCTCAGGCATGCCCTCGTGGCCAGCCAGCCGGCGCTGGTTCCAGAGCTGCATGGTCAGGCCGACAACGTTGTGGCCTTCCGCACGCAGCATGGCCGCGACGGTGGAAGAGTCGACTCCTCCCGACATGGCGACGGCGATGGTTCTGGTTGTGGGCATGGAAAGCAGCCTTCTAGCTCTTGGCTTTTGGCCTTTAGCTAACAGCCAGATGGCTAAGAGCTAACAGCTTCTTTTTTATTGTATATGGGCGAGAGCTCTCGCAGCCTGGCTACCGTCTGCGGAATCAGGCTCAGGGCGAATTCGATGTCGTCGCGCGTGTTTTGCTTGCCCAGGCTGAAGCGGAGGCTGCCTCGCGCCCGCTCCGGCGGCATCCCCATCGCGGTCAGGACATGCGACGGCTCGATCGCGCCGGAAGAACACGCAGCTCCGGTCGAGACCGCCAATCCCTTCAGGTCGAGCGCAATCACCAGAGCTTCACCTTCGATGCAATCGAAATAGATGCTGCTGGTATTCGGCACCCGCGGCGCGCCTTGGCCGTTTACGCCCGGCGGATTCGACTTCGCCGCAGGATGGTTTGCTCCAGACGATCGCGCAGGCTGGGACATCGGTCTCGAGATCGCCGCGAGCCATTGCCGCGCGAGCCAGTTCTGCGGCCTTGCCCAGCGCGACGATGCCGGGGACATTCTCCGTGCCCGCGCGGCGCGAACGCTCGTGGCTTCCGCCGTGGACGCATCGGGCGCAGAGTGGTTCCCTTGCGCACGTACAGCGCTCCCACGCCCTGCGGAGCGTTCATCTTGTGTCCGGAGATCGAAAGCAGATCGCAGCCGATACGCTTTACGTCGATCGCAACCTTCCCCGCCGCCTGCACCGCGTCGGTATGGAAGTAAACATCGGCTTCGGCGGCGACTTTGCCGATCTCTTCGACCGGCTGCAGCACGCCGGTTTCGTTGTTGGCCATCATGATGGTGATGAGCCGGGTATTCGGCCGCAGTGCGCGGCGCACGTCGTCGGGATCAACCTGGCCCCGGCCGTCCACCGGCACGTAGGTGACTTCGCAACCGGACGCCTCCAGATGCTTGCACGAGTTCAGCACGGCATGATGTTCGATGGTCGAGCTGATGACATGCTCCCCGGGCTTGGTGAGGCCGAAGATTGCCAGGTTGTCGGCTTCCGTGCCGCCGCTGGTGAAGACGATCTCCGAAGCGCGGCATCCCAGCAGCGCGGCTACCGACTCGCGCGCGCGTTCCACGGCCGCTCGCGTCTCCTGTCCATGATGATGGATGGACGACGCGTTCCCGAAGTGCTCCCCGAAGTAGGCCTGCATGGCCTCAAAGACCGCGGGCAGCACGGGTGTGGTGGCGTTATTGTCGAGGTAGACGCGGCGCATGGCTACTTGCCATTTTACGCCGTATACGTGAGGACAGTAATGCGGCGGCAAAAAAGGGCGCGAGTGGCTCAGGTCGATTGACAGGTAACTGCTGTGAGGTCAGAACCGAAACGGCTAGGAAACAGTCACAACTTCAGCCGAGGCAGCGGGTTCGGGGATCGGCAAGTTGTCTTCTCGCAGCCCCTCCAGGTGAAATTCTATGGCCTCCCGGATAAGTTGCTTGGTGTTGTCCTTGGTGGGGCCAGTGGTGACGACGCCCGGCAGATCAGGAACGTAGGCGCTCCAGCCGGTGGCAGACTTCTCATATACGACAACGTAGTTGATCACTTTAACCCCGCCCGCTTCAAAACACTATTCAACGTGCCGGGCGCCAAATCGTCGCCGGGGTGGCCCGGCAGAGTCACCCGCCCGGCTTTGGTCGGATGTTTGAACTGCCGATGACTGCCCTTAGTCGCCTTCAGGTACCAGCCATCCTGCTCTAATGGCCTGATAATATCGCCAACCTTCATGACAACCCAAGTTACGATCGGCGCTTTCCGTCACCATAGATTTTTTCCTGGGAAACTCTCCCTGATACTTCTCTGACGAACAGCAATCGCCCGCTTCTGCTAGCTAACGCCGCTCAATGGATACGTATTGCTGCGGATAGGCGGGTCCGACGTAGTCCGCGCGGGGGCGGATCAGGCGGTTGTCGTCGAGTTGCTCGATGACGTGGGCGGCCCAGCCGCTGATGCGCGACACGGCAAATACCGGGGTGAACAAATCCACGTCAATCCCCAGCGTGTGGTAGGTGGATGCGGAGTAGAAGTCCACGTTGGCGTTGAGTTTCTTCTCGGCCTTCACAAATTCTTCGATCTTGTGCGACATCTCGAACCACTTGCTCTGGCCGCTGCTCTTCCCCAGGTCGCTGGACATCTTGCGCAGGTGCGTGGCGCGCGGATCTTCGGTGTGATAGACGCGATGGCCGAAGCCCGGAACTTTCTTCTTCTGCGCCAGCATGCCCTTGATGTAATCCACCGGATCGACGCCGGCCTTGTCGATGGCCTGGAGAATGTGGAACACAGCCTCGTTCGCGCCGCCGTGCAGAGGCCCTTTCAGAGCGCCGATGGCCGCGGTCACGGCCGAATGCATATCGGAAAGCGTGGCCGCCACCACCCGGGCGGCAAAAGTGGAGGCATTCAGTTCGTGGTCGGCGTGCAGGATGAGAGCGATATCGAGCGCGCGCTCGGCGGTCTCGGAGGGCTTGGTGCCATTCAGCAGCAGCAGGAAATTGGCGGCGTGCGAAAGCGACGGGTCCGGCTCGACAACCTTCTTCCCTTTGCGGACGCGATCGTAGGCCGCCACGATCATCGCGATCTGCGAAGTCAGCCGGAAGGCTTTGTGCAGGTTGGCGTCGTGGTCGTTCTTTTTGTCCTCGGGATCGTAAAAAGAAAGTGCCGAAACGGCGGTGCGCAGCACGTCCATGGGCTGAGTTTGTTTGGGAGCGGTGCGCAGCAGATCGATGATAGCGGGATCCAGCTTGCGCTCCTCCGCCAGCTGGCGGCGGAAATCCTTCAGTTCATTCTGCGTTGGCAGCTTGCCGTACCACAACAGGTAGCAGGTCTCTTCAAAGTTGGAATGGTCGGCAAGTTCGTGAATGTCAATGCCGCGATAGGCGAGGATGCCCTGGTCTCCGTCGATGTAGCAAATGCTGGAATTGGTAGCGACAATTCCTTCCAGGCCCTTGGGGGCGTGCGTGGCGGTCAGGCTGGACATGTTCCCTCGCTCGGAATTTTGAACCTGCGTTGAGGCCGCACGGGGAAGGAAAATGGCGCGTGCTGTCGCAACTAACTTTTATACGCCAAAAGAGTTAACTTTCCAAGGCAGGCTTGGTCGCGCCCTACCTCGCGAAGTGGTGCATGTGATGCACAATGGCGCAGCTCAGATGACCTAGGACAAACGAAACTACGGCGATGAGGATTGTCTTGCCTGTTGGACTCATGGCCTATGATGCCACACTCTCCGATGCCAGACGAGACTGGGGACATTCAAAGTGAGTGGCTATGCCGGAGCTTTGGTAGCGGGCGGTTTTCGAAATCAGCGGAAGTCTACGATGTCATCCCAGCGAACGGCGTATGCCACCCCTGACGCCGCTCGTGGCTCGCCGAAACCCGCGTGACGTATGGCACGGGATGAGAGCCGCGTAGCGGCGCAAAGAATATAGCCCACGGCGCAAGCCGTGGGTAGTACGCAACCAAAAGGGGAATAGCCCCGAAGGGGCGAAAGACACGGACGATGCGTGCAACACGAAAGGCTCGTGAGATGTGCCTTCCGCCCCGTTGGGGCTCGGTTCTATTCGGCCTTCGACCCACGGCTTGCGCCGTGGGCTACATTCTTGACGCCGCTCCGCGGCTACCCGAGGAACTTGGATGAATCCCGAGGCGTGCCCTGGCGCCCTGAAAGGGCCTCTGCACGGCGGCGCCCAACGCCTGATGCTGGCAACCCTCGGGAATCTCGACGGGGGAGCATTGACGCGGCGGTCATCTTGAGGGATGCGGCGAATAAGCACGTGTTCCCGCGCACGTACTGCCCTCGCACGAGCGGGGCGCTCGCGCCCACATTCAGCCGATGGGGCTACACGAAAGTACACTCCTCGGCGCAAAACCCTCGGTCCAGCCTCGGCTTCCCAGCTACAATCGGGACGTGCGCTGGGGAAACTTCATTCGGCTGGCTCTTGTCCTGATGACATTGGGATTGGCCGCCTCTGCCGACGACCAGCCAGCGACTGCACCGCTCTTACCCTGTCCTGAAGGTTCTCCTGGGGCTGTCTCCTGCAATCCATCCAAGAAGGAAATAAAAGAGGCTGGCGACGCGTTCGCCAAGGGGTTGAAGCTGCAGCGGGAAAAGCGGCAGGACGAGGCCTTCGAGTTTTTCGAGACGGCGGCGCGGTTGGCTCCCAAAGATGTCGAGTACGTGACGGCGCGGGAGATGACCCGCCAGCAACTGGTCTTCGATCATCTGAATCGGGGCAACGCGCAAATGCGCGACGGCCGGCAGATCGAAGCGCTGGCGGAGTTCCGCACCGCGCTGCATCTGGATCCGCAGAATGAATTTGCCCAGCAGCGTTTGACCGACGCGCTGGGAGAATGGGCCCCGAAAACTGTGGCTGCGCCGCAGGTGGTGGCAGAGGCGGACGAGCTTCGGGTGGCGCCGAGCGCGGCCCAGGCTGATTTTCACTATCGCGGCGATAGCCGCGGACTGCTTACCCAGATCGCTTCGGCATTCGGCGTGACCGCCAGCTTCGACGAATCCGTGGTCTCGCGCTCGGTTCGCTTCGACATGGGCGGCGCGGACTTTTACACCGCCATGGCCGTGGCTTGCCAGATGACCCACACCTTCTGGACGCCGCTCGACAGCAAACAAATTCTGCTGGCCGCGGAATCGGCGCAAAATCACCGCCAGTTCGATCGCATGGCATTGCGCTCTTTCTACCTGCCCGGCCTGAGTTCGCCGCAGGAACTGAATGACATCGCGAACGTGTTGCGCAATCTTTTTGAAATCCGGCTGGTGACGCCACAGCCCGCGGGCAGCACGCTTGTGGTCCGGGCGCAGCGGAACACTCTGGACGCCGCCACCCGGCTCCTCGCACGGTTGGGAGATTCGCGTCCGCAGGTCATGCTCGACGTGCATGTCTACGAGATCACGAACACCCTGACCCGCAACATGGGATTGCAGATTCCCAACAATTTTCAGTTGTTCAATATTCCGGCAGGCGCGCTGGCGGCGCTGGCGGGACAGAACATTCAGGACCTGATCAATCAGCTCATCTCGAGCGGCGGCATCAACCAGGCCAGCTCGCAGGCCCTTTCGGGACTTCTGGCGCAACTTACGGGACAGCAGAGCTCAATCTTCAGCAATCCCCTGGCCACCTTCGGCGGCGGCCTGACGCTGAACGGGCTAAGCCTGGGAACCGCCGTGGCGCAGTTGTCGCTGAACGAGAGCACGGTAAAAACGCTGGAGCATGCCACGTTGCGAATCGCCCAGGGCAGCGAAGGGACATTTCGTGTGGGCACACGGGTTCCGATCCTCAATGCCAGCTTTGCGCCGGTCTTTAACACTCCAGCCATTGCATCCGTCATCCAGAACAACTCGTTTCAAACTCCGTTTCCTTCGTTCAACTACGAAGACGTTGGGTTGGCCATCAAGGCCAAGCCGTTGGTGAACGGAAACTCGGATGTCAGCCTGGACCTGGAATTACAGTTTCGCGCCCTGCAGTCGCAGTCGTTCAACGGGGTGCCGGTGATTTCGAACCGGGAGTACAAGGGCAGCATCAGCCTGAAGAACGGAGAGCCGGCGGTGGTGGCGGGAGCCGTCTCGCACTCCGAGCAGCGCAGTCTGAACGGGATTCCGGGGCTGGGATCAGTACCGGGTCTGAACCAGGTCATGACCAGCAACAGCAAGGAAAATGACGAAGATGAATTGCTGATCGTGATTACGCCGCGGGTAGTCAGCCACGAGCAGAAGCAGAACGCGGAAGTCTGGATGCAGAAGTAGGGCTTCTCACCAACAGAAACAAAACAATGGATGTCATCCTGAGGGCGCCGCTCCTTCGTTTACGGAGGAGCGGCGCCTGAAGGACCCATGCATTTTCGCTGTAAGCACAAATGCATAGGTCCTTCGTTCCAGGACTGTTTCGCTGCGCGAAACAGTCCCTCCACTCAGGATGACATGCTTCCTCTAGTTCCCTTCGCGGGCGGCAAACTCCGTTAAGCCTTTCAATACTTCGTAGGGCAATCCGCTCACGTTGCTGATCTTTCTTCCGTTCACGAACAGCGTCGGCGTTCCCGTAACTTCGAGCGCCGCGCCTAGTGCGATGGAGTGTTGGACCCGGGTGGCGGTTTCGGGCTTGGCGGCGCAGGCGGCGGTATCGGAGCCTTTGGCGCCGGACTGTTCGGCAATGGCGGTCAGCTTTTCATCGGCGTTGCTGGCGGTAATGTCTTTTTGTGCGTCGTAGACGCTAGCCACATATTTCCAGAATGCGTCGGGTGAAGTGCGTCCGATGCAGTCGCCGTAGTATGCAGCTTTGGCAGCCCAGTCGTGCGAGGGCAGCGGGTAATTCTGGAATACCAGGCGGGCATTTTTCTCTTCCGACATGAGCTTATCGATGGTGGGTTGGGCTTCTTTGCAATGCGGGCATTGCAGGTCGCTGAACTCCACCACCGTCACGGGAGCGTCTGCGGGGCCGCGGGAAGGGCCGTTCATCCCCTTAGTGAGTGCTTCCTGCGCGGGCACGAAGGGATGATCTCCGAACGGGATGATGTCTCCGATCACGGCGTGCTGGCCGTCGGCGGTGACGTAGAGGCGGCTGTTCTGCTGGCCCTGCGGGTTGCTGAGGACAACCACTACCTCCGTAAGCCCTTCGGCCGCAGAAGGACGGATGGCTGCGACCTTCCACGATACCGACGGATCATAACCAAACATCTGCTTCATGAAAGCGTTCACCGTTTCTTCCGACGGAAGCCGGGTGCTGAAGGTGGGGACGGAGGGAGGCGCGTCTTTCGATTTGGCGGAAGACTTCTGGGCGACGGCAGACGAGGCCAGCAAGCACACCAGGGAGAACAGCAACAAACGACGCATGAGTTCCTTTCAAGAGCCTTAATTTCTTGAACCAGTCTAAGCCTTCGTCATCCGCCGGTTTTGGCGGCAATGGGAAAGCGGCGGCCGGAGCCGAAGGCCTTCAGAGAAATCTTAAGTCCGGGAGCGGCCTGCTGGCGCTTGTATTCGGCGCCATCCACCATGCGAATCACTTTTCGCACCAGCGCGAGATCGTAGTTGTGATCGGTGGCAATCTGTTCCGCGGTGTGCAGGTCTTCGACGTAGTCTTCGAGGATCGTGTCCAGAACATCGTACGGGGGCAGCGAATCAATGTCCTTCTGATCGGGACGCAATTCAGCCGAAGGCGGCTTTTCCAGTGTGGCCTCAGGAATTACGGGACGACGCGAATTCACATAGTGGCTCAGGCGATAGACCAGCGTCTTGGGAACGTCCGAGATCACGGCCAGGCCTCCGACCATGTCCCCGTACAAGGTGCAATATCCCACGCCCAGTTCGCTCTTGTTCCCGGTGCTGAGGACGATGGCTCCGAACTTGTTGGAGAGGGCCATCAGTAAAGCGCCGCGAGTGCGGGCCTGTATGTTTTCTTCCGTCGTATCTTCCTTGCAGCCGGCAAAAACCTTTTGCAAAGTTTTCCGGTAACTCTCGAAAATATCGGTGATGCAGAGCAACTCAAAGCGGATGCCGAGATTCGCGGCCAGCGTCCGGGCGTCGTCAATCGAACCGGAGGACGAATAGGGTCCGGGCATGCCAACGCCGATCACGTTTTCCGGCCCGACGGCGTCGGCTGCGATGCACGCCGTGAGAGCAGAATCGATGCCGCCGCTCAATCCGATGATCACACGCTGGAATCCGCACTTGCGTACATAGTCGCGCGTGCCGAGGACGAGGGCGGCGTACGCGCTGGCCTCTTCTCCCGGTATCTGCTGGTGCATCTCGCCGGTCAGTTGGTCGGAGTCGAAGTAGATCAAGTCTTCTTCGAACGACTTGCCCTGCGCGATGACTTCACCGGCGTCATTCAACACCAGGCTGGAGCCGTCAAAAACCAGGTGGTCGTTGCCTCCGACCTGATTGACCATGAGCACCGGGACTTTGTCGTGGCGGGCGATGGTGGCCAGCATTTCGCGGCGCAGCTCGCGCTTGCCCATCCAGAATGGCGAAGCGGAAATGTTGAGCACGAAGTTGCCGCCGGCCTGCACCAAAGACTCGACCGGATCGACCGTGTACAGGCGCTTGTTCCAGAAATGTTTGTCGTTCCAGGCATCCTCGCAGATGGTAAGCGCCATTTGCTTGCCGCCGAAAGGAAACAACGCCTGGCTTCGGGCGGGCGCGAAGTTGCGCATCTCGTCGAACACATCGTAAGTGGGCAGAAGCATCTTCGACTGCAGGAAGGATATGGCGCCATCCTTGAGCAGGGCGGCGGAATTCATGACCGACTTGCCGGTTTCGGCCTGGGCTGGGGTGACCAGGCCGCAGATCACGGCGATGCCGCGGGTCTCGGCGGCAATCCGTTCCGCCGTCTCGCGATTGCGGGCCACAAACGAGGGGCGCTCGACCAGGTCTCGAGGCGGGTAGCCACAGACACAAAGCTCGGGAAACAAGATCAGGCCGGCGCCGGCAATGCGGGCCTGCTGCGCGTAGTCAATGATCTTGGCGGCGTTGCCGGAGAAATCTCCAACCGTGGGATTGATTTGTCCCAACGCGATCTTCACGCTTCCAGTGTAAAGGGAGGGTACGCGGGGAGCCAAGTTAGCAGAGTGTGGTCGCAGGCGACTCGCTCCTGCTGCAGCGGCAGAGAGACCACCTGCGAGTAGCCGCCCCCGGCCGTCCGGTCGAGCATTGCTCGACAAATTTTTCCGGACGACCAACAGCGGAGCTTCGCTCCGCCGGACAGCCGAGGGCGGCCGTCCCCACGTGGTTCGTGGTGGCCTTGCACGAGCGAGGACGCCCGCGCCTACATTGCTACCGGGGCTGGGCTGGGCCATCCTGCCCGAGCGGGTCTGGGGGCGGGCGCATGGTCGGAGCTCTATCGCCTGCGGGTGACGCGGTATCTACTTCCTCACCGGGACGGCGCAGCGACGGCGCGTTGGGGGGACGAACTTCAGGCTCGGACGTCTTGGCCACAGTGGGCGGCAGATCGACCTCCCGCTCCGTGTGAATAATTTTCTCGCCATCCACCTTCATGCTCTCAAGGCGTACAACCTCATCGCCTACCAGGCGGACAAAATCCACGTCTTGCGGCGGCTCGCCGTAGATCCACTCCTCGAATTCCGTCTCGCCGTCTTTCTCCCGAATTTTTTTGGGCGGGCGGCCTTTGGAGGCGATCACCATTTCCCGGTTCATGCCCACCAGGATCTGGTGCGCCTTGACCGCGTCGCGGGTCTTGGGCGGAAGAGTTTCGAGGTAGGCTTCCGCGGAGGATTTGGCGTTAAAGTCAAACACGGGCCGGAGCAGTTCCTTCAGTTCCTGCGGGTTCAGATCGGGCACATAGCCGTTGAACACCAGATCCACGTAGGACCCGCGGGGATTGGCGCTGGCGTCGTTGCCGCCGACCGGTGTCATACCTGCATTGCCCCCGATCTGGATGTGCTGGTACCACTTCTGTCTCTTGACCGGGCCGCCGTTGATTTCAAAGTGGATGCGATCATTTTTGACCAGGATCTCGCTGATGCGCGCCTGATCGCCGGGCTTGGCGGCTGGTCCCCACATGGCAAGTTTATTTTGCAGCTCCTCCCCACTGGGCGACAGATTCCCGTCCTTCAGGGTCAGACCTGTCTTTCCCATGGGAAAAGGCGAGCGGATATAGACCAGTTCGGTGTTGAAGGTACGGATAAGGTCCATCCGGGTTTGCTTGGAAATGCGGGGGGTCTTTTGATCGTCGGCGCTGACCCCGACCACACAGCAGAACAAGATAGGCAACAGAACGTAACGTGGGTTCATACGACACCCCGACCCGGCGAATGCCCTGATTATAGCGCCGTCTGGACCGCGAATAAAACGCTTTGTTGGAAAATAAAAACGTGGGGACAGCCGCCCTCGGCTGTCCGGCGGAGCGAAGCTCCGCAATTTTGGCACCTGCAAAACTCTCGACTGGACAGCCGGGGGCGCTGTCCCCACGTGTTTTGTCGCGGGTTCAGGCCGACCAGACGTGCAAGCCGTTGCGGGCAACCTGCAGCGGCAGAACGTGTCCGCCGTTGTCTCCGATGGCGGTGGCCACGCGGCTGGCGGCGCCTTGCTCGACCAGGAAGATGACGCAACCTCCGCCGCCTGCCCCACAGGCTTTGGCGGCACGTCCGCCATGCCGGGCTGCCGCCTTGATCAGCTTGTCGATGAGCGGAGTCGTGATCCCCGGTGCGTTGCTGCGGCGCAGCTTCCATTCTTCGCGGAGCAGTCGGGCAACTTCATCCCATTTCGCGTCAGCCAGCGCCTGGTGCATACCGCTCGCGATTTCAACGATACGTTCGAAATTGCGGAACACCCGCTTGTCGCCGTTAATATGCGCCTTGAAAACTTCCCAGTTGTTGATGCCCGACTTCCGCGGCGCGCCTGTGTAAGCCAGGACAAAACGGGACTCGATCTCCTCTGGCGCGACCGCCACCGCCTCGCGGTGGATGCCGTCGGCATCGAGGTGAATAGCGCTGGCTCCGCCGTACAGAGCGGGATAGTAATCCTGGCAACCGGTTGGCACCTGGATGATCTGGGCCTCTACGTTCTGGGCAATCACTCGCATCTGCTCGAGCGTGAGGTTGCGGCCGGTGAAGCGGGCCAGTGCGGCGGTGCTGGCGATCATCAGCGCGGACGATCCGGAAATGCCGGCGCCGGCCGGAGACTCGGAATCCGTCTCCATCAGGAGTCCTTCCTTGGGCGCAAAAAACTGCAGCAGCCGGGCTCCAAGGGGCAGGCGAAAACGATTCATGGTACGCAGAGCCTCAAAGCTGGAAAACTCCTCCTCGCGCCGGGTGTCAACGGAGCGGACGTGAATGCGCTTACCTTTCAGCGGCGTGATCCGGCAGGTCGTAAGGATGTTAACCGCGAAATTCACCGTAAGCGCACCGGGATGGAAGAGGTACAGCGGCCACAAATCGATGGTGCCTCCAGCCAGGTCAGCGCGGCAGGGGGCCTGAGCGATGATGGTGGGTCCGCTGGCGGCATAGGTGGTTTTTGTCATGCTGTGGTTTTACCATGAGCCGAATGGGGAGTTGAGAACACCAAAGTTCCACTCCATTTCAGGCGCAAGAGGAGCGCGATGTCATCCTGAGCGCAGCCGGCCCATTCGCTGGCGAACGAGCTGGCGGAGTGGAAGGACCTATAGGCCTGGCCGTTTCTCACTTCCGGCGCGCGCTGCCTGGCTGCTGTTTAGCCAATAGGGGTCCTTCGACTGCGTGGCTGCTTCGCTTCGCGAAGCGGCCACTCCGCTCAGGATGACAAGTTTGTGGAGGACGGGCATCCCGCCCGTTCTTCACTCACGAGCCAAATCCTTCGTTGACAAGCTGATGGGTTTGCCGCACACTCGGCCTGTGTAGCAGCCAAAAAAAAGCTGGGCAGCTACGGTTTCGGCTCGCAACAGGTTGTAAACATGGCTCCTCTCCCTCCCCTTACCCCACCTCCTCCCGAACCTACGGGAGCCCGGGTTCCTGCGCGAAATCGCGCTGAAATCTCAGACGAAACCATACGGCAGTCGAGTGCAAGCCTGATCTTTGTAAAGCTGCGGAAGATGATCGCGTCCGACACCCAGTCCACCGACACCATCCTGGGCGCTATTGCCGTGGCCGCGCACTCGCTTACCGGCGCTACCGGGGCGGCTGTGGCCATGCCCCAGGACGGAGTCGTGGTTTGCGTAGGTAGAAGCGGCGAATCTGCACCGGAGCTCGGCGCCCGGCTTAACGTGGATTCTGGAATCTCGGGCGAGTGCCTGCGTACCGGCGTCATCATGCGCTGCGATGATGCCAGCCGGGATTTTCACGTGAATGCAGAAGTCTGCCGCCAGTTGGGGTTGCAATCCATTGCGGTAGTGCCTTTGCGCGGGCAGCACGGCAGGGTGGGAGTCCTTGAAGTCTTTTCGACCGAATCGTACGCCTTCACCGAAGACAAGATGGAAGTTCTGGGGCGGTTGGCCGGATTGGCCGAAGCAGCCTGGGCGCGGGGCCAAATCACGGAAGTCATCTCTCAGGAAACCCAGCCCCAGGAACTCCCGCTCGAAGAAGTTGTCGTGGCCACGAGACCGCTGACTGCCGTCGTCGAAGCTCCCCTCGAAGAGCCTCCTCCCATCCCCGCCGAGATTCCTCTGGCAGATGTGCGAGCCATATTCGCCCAGCCCCAGCCGCGGGTGCTACGAGTCCCCAAAAACTGGCGCTACATCATCCTGGCCGCTGTGGCGCTGCTGGCGGTGATCCTGCTGTCGGTTTATGGCTGGAGAGCGTGGTACCGATCGAGTCTCGAGTCCGCAGTCAGCCGTTCCGCCACCAGCTCTTCTGCAGCTTCGCGGGAAAATGCGAGTGCTGCAGCTGGACCGACCGCGACGGCGGACATCATTCGTCCAGCCTCGAGGCCTTCGGGGGCGGTCAATTTGCGAGGTAAAACAGTGCGGCGGCCAACGCAATCGGCGGGGGCGGCGAACCGCGGGGTAAAATCCAATCCGGCTCCTCGCGGCGAGGAAATCCCCCAACTTACGGCCTCGAATGCAGACCCTTCCGATCTGGGGAAGGCGCTTGCGACCACTCCCGCGCTGCCCCAGCTGGGCGTCCGAGTCTCACAAGGCGTAACGGGAGGCGTTCTGCTGCACAAGGTGCAGCCTGTTTATCCCGCGGAAGCGCGGCGTATGCGTGTACAAGGCAGCGTGGTGATTGACGCAACGGTTACGGCCCAGGGGCAGGTTGACGGGTTGAAACTGGTAAGCGGGGACCCACTGCTGGCGCAAGCTGCGATGGACGCCGTTCGCCGATGGCGCTACACACCCTATTCACTGAACGGCCAACCCATCGCGAAGGAAACCAGGATCACGATCAGCTTTATCGCGCCGCAGTGAACTTCCAATCCTGATTTCAAGACTCTAGGTGAGATTGAATGCGCGCCGCACCGAGCCGCGCTCCTGCTGAATTTTCTCCTGCAGCAGGGTGATGGCGTAGATCAACTGCTCCGGGCGGGGCGGGCAGCCGGGAACGTAAACATCCACCGGAATCACCTGGTTGACGCTCTGGACCAGGGCGTAATTGTTAAACACGCCGCCGGAGGTCGCGCAGGCTCCCATCGAAATCACCCACTTGGGTTCCGGCATCTGCTCCCAGAGCTGGCGGATGACCGGCGCCATTTTGTTGGAGACGCGTCCAGCGATGATGATGAGGTCGGACTGGCGTGGCGACGGGCGGAATACCTCAGCCCCGAAGCGAGCGATGTCGAAGCGGGAGGCGCCCATGGACATCATTTCGATGGCGCAGCAGGCCAAACCAAAAGTGAGCGGCCATATAGAATTTTTGCGCATCCAATTCACAGCCGAATCGAGAGTGGTCAAGACGACGCCTTCGGGCGTGGGATTGCCAAAGGTCAGTTCCTTGACTACCTTCTTGCCGTTCTCGGTGGTGGTGTAAGGGCCGAAACTGAGTCCATCTGCCATAACAGTCGTATTGTAAACCAGGGGGGAGAACCTCGGGTGTGAGAATGTGTCCCGGCGCCTGAGCGCGGATTGGGATTCATGCGGGCTTTCGGCCAGCCGCGGAGCGGCGTCAAGAATGTAGCCCACGGCGCAAGCCGTGGGGCTGAAAACCGAATCGGACCGAGCCCCAACCCGCGCCGGAGCGGAGCCCGGCTGCAAAAAGCTGTAGGATAGATGCGCAATAATATTTTCCACCTCAGAGGAGAAAACGAATGGCTGATCCGAAGTCTGCTGACAACGAAAAGGACATTACACGCGATCGTCTGGCGGAGCTTTTGAACGAAGATCTTTCCCGCGAATATCAGGCGATCATTGGTTACGTGGTGTATTCCCAGGTGCTGAAGGGCGCGGAATACATGAACATCGCGGACCAGTTGGCGCTGCATGCCAAGCAGGAATTGGACCATGCTCTCACTCTTTCCCGGCAGATTGACTATCTGGGGAAAATGCCGACCGTCACTCCCAAACCGGTCAAGACGTCAGATAAAGCAAAAGACATGCTCCGCTTTGATCTGGACAACGAGAATGAAACCGTACGAAATTACCGCGACCGAATACGACAGTGCGAAGCCTTGGGAGAATTTGCCATGGCGGAGCAGATTCGCCAGATTCTGGTGCAGGAGCAGGACCATCAGATCGATCTGGCCACCGCTCTCGGAGTGGAAGTCCCGAATGTGGGGGCAAGAGTGAAACGCGGCTAATTGGAGCGGCTCGCAACAGTGTGATGGATTGGGGCGGACACTCTTGTCCGCCCCACACGGTTGACTACGCGGAAGGAAGGCCGCCGCGGAACTGGGCGCTCAGGCGCGCCAGTTGCTGGCGATCTTCAGATTTATCGGAAAGAAATTCTACTCCATACAGGTAGACGCTACGGTTGCGGACTTTGCCGCGGACCCTAACCGGCTCGTCCGTATGGGGAGTTCTGAATTCCACCTTGACCTGGCTTCCTACAGGCAGGTTGGCGGCGGCGAAAAGACAAATTCCGCCTTCGCTGAAACGCACACCACGGCCGTCAACGACCGTCTTTTCAGCTGAATGATCGACCACGACCCGCACCGAGGCGTCAAAGGGAAACCGCTGCCAGCGGCGCCGATTTACCGATTGCTCCATTTGATCCCAATTTCCCAGACTTTATTTGGCTGAGAGTGTGTTCCTCGGCGAAGAACACGTGTCCCTGTAGCTAGCCAGTCTCGAAGGTATTCGACTACATTGATTCGCGAAAGTTACGTGAGTACAAGACGCGACGGCGCGACAGTAACGGGTTCCGACTCATACAGTTCTAATTTTGATTTTTAGGTTGCAAAGACCTGTCTTCGAATACGGCAAGCAGGTGCAGATCGAGTTGGGGCTTCAGGTTGCCAGATAGCATCCCGCTATTCTGAAGCAGAATCGTCCAATCTCTTGATCTTCGGACCGAGGGATTCAATTTTGCGGGCGGCAACTTCTAGAGTCTCGCGCCGCTGATTTTCGTCGTATCGATCTTCGTCCCGTTCGAGAAACCTGAGAGCGTTAAGGGCATCGTCGATGGCTTGACGGTCAGCGACGTGGAGGCCGGGTAGCTCTTTCAACTTCTCCACACGGGTTCGGATCTGAGCCCGCGCATCTCCAACGGACCCTCGCATCTTGGCATGCCCCAACTCCATGACAGCATTCTTGTAAATCTCACTCCAATTCTCGGCGTCTTCATCGGACATGCGAGCCTCCATTCGGCTTATATCACATGTACGGTAGCGTACTTAGACCTGCAGGTGGATGAGCAAAACCTCAGTGGTTGCAGCCAGGTCTCTTGGCGATCGGTCCGCACGAGTGAGGTCGCGCCTCTCCCTGAGGCTCGTCAGGGAACCGGGATTTATCCTCTGATGGGACCGCTATGCTGTGACCATCTTCGCCGACCAGCTCTTTACGAACGATCCGAAGCGGTCGAGCGCCTTCGAGAAATTGTCTCCAGCGGCGGCAAAGCCCAGGCGGAAATGCGAGGGCGCGTCGAAGCAATCGCCGGGAGCGAGCAGGATTCCACGCTCCGTGGCGGCCTGGCAGAACGGGCGCTCGTTCTCGCCGCTCACCAGCCAGGGGAACGCGGTCATGCCGCCTTGCGGCGGAATCCACCCGAGTACGTCGCGGTGGTCCGCCATGAAGCGCTCGAGGAGCTTGAGGTTTCGGGTGGCGGTTTCCTGGGTCTTGGCGAGCACGACGTCACGTTTGCGGATTGCGATTTCCGAAAGAATTTCTCCGGTGGTGGTGTTGCAGATCGAGAAGTATGCGCGCGCGGTCCAGTATTGCTGTCGGCGCTGGGCGTTGTGTTCGATCATCCATCCCGTGCGCACGCCGGCAATCGAAAATGCCTTCGACAGGTCGGCGATCACGGTGGCGTGCGGCAGGCGCGCCGCCGATTTCGTTGGCCTGCCGTGGTAGATAGGATGGTAGACCTCGTCACTCACCAGCTGGATTCCGCGCTCCGCGGTGAAGTCGTGCAGGGCTTCCATTTCAACATCGCCGATGGTCGCGCCCGTGGGGTTGTGCGGGCAGTTGACCAGGATAAGCTTGGTCTTCGAGTCGGCGAGCTTCTTGATCTCGTCGGGGTCGATGCGAAAGCCGTTCTCGCGGCGCACGCCATAGAAACGGGTTTCCAGGCCAAGAGATTCCGGGAGCGCCGAGAAAGTAGTGAATCCGGGCAGCGGAAGGATGACGTTAGCGCCGGGCTCGGCGGCCAGCCACATCAGGGCCACGAGCGCCTCGGAAGCGCCGGTCACGATTTGGACGGTTTCCACCGGGACACCCTGCATTTCAGCAATCGCCTCACGCAGACTGTCGGCGCCGGCGGGACGGCCGTATACCAGCTTGTGGTTCAGAAAGCGGTGGCGCATTTCGTCGTCGGCGAGGGCGAGGATATCGTTTACGGTCCAGGTCGGTCCGGTGCTCGCAGCCAGGTTGAATTCCGTATTGTGTTCGTACTGGTCGAGCCAGGCATCGAGCAGGAAGGGCTTGAGTTGCATACGAGCACCTCGAGGGAGAAGTTCGCTCCTGTTATTGATTCTGCGAGTCAGCGCACGGATGATTTTTTAGTTTCGAGCAATGACAATCCAGCCTAAACAGTTTGTTACAAACCGATGCTAGGGATTCAGCACCACTTTCCCGAACATCTGACTTTTTTCCAGGTAGTCGTGCGCGGCGCGGATCTCCTGCAGAGGAAATACGCGGTCAACTGCGGGTTTCAGACGTCCGGCGAAAACGTGGCCCAGCACCTCGCGCAATTCGCTCATCGTTCCCATGTAAGAGCCCAGGAGCGAGAGCTGGCGCGAAAATAAAAAACGCAAATCGATGCTTGCGTTAAATCCGGTGGTGGCGCCACAGCTAACCAGCGTACCGGCAGGCTTGAGGCACTTCACACTCTCTTCCCAGGTGGCGGAGCCGACGTGCTCGATGACGATGTCCACGCCTTCCTTGTTGGTCAACTTCCGCACTTCGTCGGAGATTTTCTGTTGGTAATGGTTTATGCCGTGGTCCGCGCCAAGCACGCGGGCCTTCTCCAGCTTTGTTTCGTCGCCGGCAGTGGTGATCACGCGTGCGTGAAATAGTTTCGCAATCTGGATAGCGGCGATGCCCACACCTGAACTGGCTCCCAGCACGAGGACGGTCTGTCCCTGACGAATACCGGCGCGGTCGACCAGCATGTGCCACGCGGTGGTAAACACGAGCGGCAGGCTGGCGGCCTGGCTGAATTCAAGACTGTCGGGAATTGGAATCACGTTCACCACGGGCACGGCGATCAGCTCGCAATTTCCGCCGTCGACCCGGTTGCCCAGAACAGTGAATTCCGGGCACAGGTTCTGAAGTCCTGCGACGCACTTGGCGCAGTGATTGCAGAAATGCATCGGCGCCAGCAGGACTCGCTGGCCGGGCTTGAAGCCGGTGACGTATTCTCCGGCTTCGACAATCTCTCCCGCGATGTCAGCGCCGAGCATGTGGGGCAGCTTTACTCCGGGCAGGCCTTTGCGGATCCACAAATCGATATGGTTAAGGGCGCAGGCTTTGACGCGCACCAGAACCTGGTCCTTACGCAGCTTAGGGTCGGGTACATCTTCGTAGCGCAGCACTTCGGGACCACCGAATTCATGGATGCGGACGGCTTTCATCGCTCCTCCGAGGAACTCAAGCTACCACAAGCGTATTCCATGTTCCGTTTCGGGACAGCGACGATGTTCACAGATCACAGACAACGAGCGCCACTTCCGGCTAGTGTTTCTATCGACAGGCCCGAGTCTGGAGGGCGTGGCCAGTGGGTACTGGACGCGGCCTGTCATGCCGTTGAGTGGTCCTATCAGCCACTGCGGTTCAACTCCGCCGCCCTCCGCGGTCGACCACTCGAATAAGTAAGGTTGACATCTCGAAAGCGCGGCGCGACGATACAAGAGACAGGCCGTGTCCTACTATCGCTGGTCAATCGCCAGCAGCCCCGGATTGATAATCTGGGGCTTTTGTTTTACAGCTCATGAGATAGCCCTACGCCCCTAATGATTGACTTACCCTGTTAACCGACTGATAATCAGCGTGAAATGGATATCTACGAGGAGATCGTCAAGCTGCGGCAGGAGGGGCGGCGGGGGGCGGTGGCGACCATCGTCAACGTACGCGGTTCGATTCCCTCTTTTGAGACCGCCAAGATGCTGGTGCGGGATGACGGCTCGATCGTAGGTACGATTGGCGGTGGCTGCGTCGAGGCTGATATCTGGCAGGCGGCGCGAGAAGTAATGGAAAGCGAAAAGCCCCGGACCCTGACCTTCAACCTCAATCAAGACCCCAAGTACGATACGGGATTGGTCTGCGGCGGCACACTCGACATCTTCGTCGAGCCGGTGCTGCCTCCAGCATTACTTTATATTTTCGGCGCAGGCCACGTTTCAGTAAACCTTTACAAGGTGGCGAGAAGCGCCGGCTTCGATGTCACCGTGGTGGACGACCGCGAAGCCTACGCCAACCGCGAACGGTTTCCCGACGCCAAAGAGATCATCGCCGAAGACTTCGATCAGGCGATGGCGCGGCTCTCCCCGGGCGAGGCTGCGTACCTAGTGATCGTGACCCGCGGGCATCGCGATGACATGCGGGTATTACGCTGGGCGGTACAGACCCCGGCGCGGTATATCGGAATGATCGGTTCGAAGCGCAAGACCATTACCATTTTCAACGAACTCACCAAAGAAGGACTCTCGCCTGAACTCTTCGAGCGAGTGCATGCCCCAGTGGGCCTCGATATCGGAGCCATCACGCCCGAGGAAATTGCCGTCGCGATTACCGCTGAGTTGATCGCGGCGCGGCGGCGTGTGGAGCGGGACCTTCCTCACATGAGCTGGTTCCATTCGCGAAAACGCGGCGAGGCCCGTTCCCCCGCCGAAGTATTGGAAGAATCAGAGTAGCCGCGAAGCGGCGTAAGAATAGAGCCCACGGCGTAAGCCGTGGGTAAAAGGGAAACCGAGCGAGCCCCAACGGGCGAAAGAACGATTCCCGCAACAGGCGCCCGATCCGATCCCCACCGATTCAACCATCCCTGACCGTCAAAGTTTGTTATCTTCCCTACATGAGCCGGGCGCCCAGTTGGTGCGGAGTGATTCTAGCTGCGGGCGAATCCTCGCGCATGGGATCTGATAAAGCGCTGCTGCCCTGGCCTCCGGTGGCGAACCGCGCGCCATTTTCGAGCGAGACGTTCTTGTCGGCTGCGATTCGTTCCCTGGGTTCTGCCACCGACCAGGTGGTGGTCGTCGTGGGCAACAACCAGACTCTGCTGGCTCCTGTGGTGTACGCGGCTGGCGGTTCGCTTGTGCGAAACCCTACCCCCGAGAACGGGCAGTTCAGCTCCCTGCGCGTGGGTTTGCAGGAAGTGCTGAACCTGGGACGGGATGCCGTCATGATCACGCTGGTGGATCGTCCCCCGGTTAGCGCCGCGGTATTGGCAGGTCTAAGGACGGCATTCGAAGCCGCTGCTTCTGAGGTTTGGGCGGTGGTACCCGAATACGATGGGCGACATGGGCATCCATTTCTCGCCGGTCGCGAAATGATCGAGGCCTTCCTCAAAGCTCCGGTCACGGCCACAGCAAGAGAAGTTGAACATCAGCATCAGCAGCATCTGCTGTATGTTCCCGTGGGTGATCCGCATGTCGCGATGAATGTGAACACTCCCCAGGACTACGCAGCTTTGTTAAATCCTCAAGCGAGTTGACCCCTTCCATCCGAATGAACCCAGAGAAGAAAGCATTGAACTCTCAGCCCCGGACCGCTGAATTCATCCAGAACGTCCTGCAACTGAAGCCCCAACTCGCCGTCTTTGATTGTGATGGCACACTCTGGGCAGGTGATGCCGGATTCGGCTTTTTCGACTGGGAACTGACCCGTGGTTTGGTTTCGAACGACGTGGTCCGCTGGGCCCGGGCCCGCTACGAGGAATACCTGGCGGGCAAAGTCAGTGAAGACGACATGTGCGCCGAGATGGTGACCATCAATCGCGGCTTACCGGTGGCCGACGTGATGCGCGCAGCCGGAGAGTTCTTCGAAGAGAAAATGTTGAGCGGATTTTTTTTCGAGATGAAAGAACTGGTGTTTCGGCTACACGATATCGGCACGGAGGTCTGGGCGGTCTCCTCCACCAGTGAATGGGTTATTCAGGCTGGGATGAAGCATTTTGGAATTTCCGCAGGCCGCATCCTGGCAGCGGCCGTTGTCGTTGAGGACGGCAAAGTCACGGACAAAGTCATCCGCGTGCCCAGCGGAAAGGGCAAGCCGCTGGCAATTCGCGAAGTGATCGAACGGACTCCCGATGCTGTCTTTGGAAATTCTATCTGGGATGCCGACATGCTCGAAATCGCGCGCCATCCGTTTGTCATTAATCCGACGCCGGAATTGTTGACCATGGCGGGTGAGCGCTCATGGCCGGTTTATTTTCCTGAGGCAGTATCCAGTTCCTAGTTCTCGGTTCTCAGTTGCCGGATGGCGGCCGCAAGCGTGTCCATCGCCAGGTGGCTGGCATGGGTAGAGGCCTGGGGGAGACCGCCGAGGGCGCGCACCAGGTCTTCCCGGCGCAATTGACCCGCCTCCGCCACAGTTCTTCCCTGCACCAATTCGGTGAGTAGCGAGGCGCAAGCCATCGCGGGAACGCAGCCCTGAGCCAAAAATCGGATTTCCTCGATTCGGTCGTGGGTGACTCGCAGGGTCAGCTTCAGGATATCTCCGCAGGCTGGATTCTCGATCTGAGCGGAAGCGTCGGGGTTCGCCACCTGGCCGGAGTTGCGCGGGTGCTGAAAGTGATCGAGGACCTGGGGCGAGTACATCGGAGAAGATTGTAGCGCGGGGCGGTTCAGATGCTGTCGTCGAAGTCGACCTCGATGGGGTCAATGAGCGGAATCAACCAGCTCAGCAACTTCTGATGCACTGGATGAGCCCCATACTTGTCCAAAGCAGACTGGTCTGCGAACTTCATCACGCCTCCTAGTTCGTAACCCTGGCCTCGGGGTGAGATGTTCATTCCGACGGAGGTTTCGACCAGGCCGGGAATTTGCCCCTGCAACTTTCGGATTTCGCTGACGGCGCGTTGTTTTTGATCTTCCGTGACACCCGGCTTCCAGCGAAAGGCGAACATATGGATGAACATGTCAGCTATGAAACCTCCCGCGAGATTGTAGCGGGTCGTAAACCACTATGGCGCCAGAAATAATCAAAAATGGATAAAGACCCGCCCTGCCTCTCCGAGAGCGAGAGGGACGAGGACGGGGCACCCTCTGGGGACTGTAGGATAGAGCCGTGACTTCCGATTACACTCCGCAGCGCGTGGTGTGTCTCCAGCCCAGCGCTACCGTCATCCTGGCGGCGATTGGCGAACTGGACCGGGTGGTAGCTTGCACCAAGTATTGCGCCGATGTTTGTCCCGAAGTGAAGCGTGGCGGACGAAGCATCATCGCCGATTCATGGACGGCGCAGAGCCGTGAAATTCTGGCTGCTCGACCCGACCTGGTGATTGCCGCGGTTCCTTATCAAGAGAAAGCGGTGGTGGAAATCCTGAAAGCGGGGGTCCGCTTTCTCGGACTCGCGCCGAGGACGCTGGCGGATATTTACACCGACATTGCGACGATTGCGGGAGTCGTGGGCGCCGTGGCACGCGGTCAGACCGTGATTGCGAACATGCAGCGGGAGATCGAGGCGGTGAAGCGGCAGGTAACCGGGAAGAAACGTCTTCGTGTGTTTTGTGAGGAGTGGGGCAAGCCGGTGATCTTGTCACAGCGGTGGGTGGCAGAACTGGTGGGAGCTGCGGGCGGCGAGTTTCTGGGTGACCCGGGGACACACTCGTCAGCAGAATCGGTTTTGGCGCTGGACCCCGAAGTAGTTGTGGCAGGCTGGTGCGGAGCCGGTGATCGCGTCCCGCTCGAGAAGATTGTCCGCGACCGGAAATGGCAACAAATGTCAGCGGTACGCGACGGGCGCGTGTACTGCATCAGGGACGAGCTTCTGAATACTCCCGCGCCGACGCTGATCGGCGGGTTGCAAGCGTTAGCAGCGGCGATTCATCCCGATGCTTTTCCACAACCCGAAGGGCTAAGATGTATTAACGGCGCGCGAGTTCGAAGTGACGCGCGTCAATCGGATTGATCCAGCCGCCACTATGCCTTCTGGCTCGAAATTCGCGGACATCAAGGAAGAAATTGACCGTATAAACCAAGCCGCCGGGTCGGTTGAAGATTTCATGTGGGAGACCGTGAAGCTGCTGCACGACCGCATGCTGAAATACAACTGGGTCGGTTTTTACATGCTGGAGGATAAAGCTACCGATTCGCAACCCCGCATGCTGGCTTTGGGACCGTTTCAGGGAGCCATGACGCCGCACACACGCATTCCCCTGAACCAGGGAATCTGCGGGGCGGCTGCGACCACGGGCAAGACCATCGTGGTGGACGATGTCACCCTCGACAATCGTTACCTGGCCTGCTCCACCGAAACCAAATCTGAGATCGTGGTGCCCGTGTTTGTCCGCAGCAAGGTTGTGGGAGAACTGGATGTTGACAGCCACTTCCCTGCTGCGTTTGGCGATGATGACCGCAGACTGGTGGAATATTGCGCTTCCCTGGTGGGCAAACAAATAGAAAAGCTTCCGGGATGAGCAGTGAAAAAAGCCAGACTCGTGTGACCCCTCAGCGTTCTCAGCGTCCTTCGCCTTCCGTGAAGCGAGTGGTAGCGGCATTGATCTTCAAAGACGACCAGATTCTGGTCTGCCAGCGTACCCGGCACCAGACCATGCCGCTCAAGTGGGAATTCCCTGGCGGCAAGATCGAAGTGGGCGAGCAACCGCGAGATGCCCTGCGCCGGGAATTGAATGAAGAACTTGGAATTGATGCCACCATCGGCGAAGAGGTGGCGCGCATCCGGCATGAATATAAGAACGGATCAGCAGTTGAATTGGGCTTCTACGCAGTACGCGAGTATAAAGGCGAAATCGAGAACAGGATTTTCAAAGACATGCGCTGGGCTGTTCGCAGCGAGCTGCCAACGTTTGATTTCCTGGAAGCCGATCTGCAACTCGTAAGAGAACTCGCCGAAGGAAAGATTGCCTGACGTTTCCCTGTCATCCTGAGCGAAGTGCTTGCTTCGCGACGCGAAGCAAACACGCAGTCGAAAGACCCCTAGCTCGCATACACTCGTGCGCGCTGTAAAACCTAAGCAAACCCCAGCGCTACCACAGCCGATCAGATCCTAGGGATCCTTCGACTCCGTAAGGGCTTCGCATCGCGAAGCCCTTACTCCGCTCAGGATGACAGCTTAGGGTGTGGAACACTTAGCCCGAGCCTCCCCGCAGCGTCCAGAACCAGGCCAGCGTCAATCCCACCATGACCACCGTAGTCGCCCAGGCGATGACGTTGTAGAGCGGAGAGCTCACGTACTCTCCCATCAGTTCCTTCTTGTTCACCAGCAGCAGCATGAAGACCAACACAAACGGAAGCACGACGCCGTTCACTACCTGGGACAGAATGGAAATCTTCACCAGGGGAATATTGGGCATAAGGATCACGCCCGCTCCGGCCACGATCAGGATGGTGTACAGCCAATAGAAAACCGGAGCTTCACCAAACCGTTTTCCCACTCCTGACTCGAATCCCAGGCCCTCGCAAACCGCGTAGGCAGTGGAGAGCGGCAAAATCGAGGCTGCAAACAACGATGCGTTGAACAACCCTATGGCGAAAAGGATGTAGGCGTAATCGCCGGCGAGAGGGTGAAGAGCTTGAGCGGCATCTTTCGCGTCGCTGATGTTGTGGTAGCCGTGTACATAGAGTGTGGACGCGCAGGCCACGATGATGAACCAGGCCACAATATCGGTGAAGACGCAGCCCGCGACCACGTCGAGACGCGAAGCCTTGTACTGACGACGGGTGACACCCTTCTCCACAATCGAAGCCTGCAGGTAGAACTGCATCCAGGGCGCGATGGTGGTGCCCACGACTCCGATGAGCATGTACAGGTAGTCCTGACGCAGAAACATTGCCTTATGTGGCGGCACGATGGTCGCCTCGAGGGCCTCGAGCCACGCCGGCTTAGCGAGAAATCCAGCGACGATGTAAGTGAGATAGAAAAACGACGCCGCGAGAAATACTTTCTCCACCGTCTTGTACTGTCCCTTGACCACGATCAGCCACACGATCACAGCGCAAATCGGGACCGTGTAGTACTTGTTGAGGCCGAACAGCTCCAGGCTGCCGGCGATGCCGGCAAATTCTGTGACCACGTTGCCAAAATTAACGATGACCAGGCCGATCATCATGAGAAAGGTGATGCGGAATCCGAATTCTTCGCGGATCAGGTCGCTCAGACCCTTGCCGGTAACGGCGCCCATGCGGGCGGCAATCTCCTGCACCACGATCAAGGCCACCGTGATGGGAATCATGGTCCACAACAGCATGTGTCCGAACTGGGCCCCGGCTGCGGAATAGGTCCAGATGCCGCCCGCATCGTTGTCCACGTTCGCGGTAATAAAACCCGGACCAACGACGGCGAGGAAGATCAGCAGGCGGATTTTCCAGCGCTTCAGGAAGGACATGCGTGGCTCAGAGATCGCGCAAGCGACCAGTCAGCATAAATGGAGAGGGGAAATCTGGATAGGTGAAAACAAAAGGATCGTCGTTGGCCATTGGCCTTTGGTCGTTCGCCAAACCTCGAAGCGATGGGTTTGGGCCAACGACCAATGACCAATGACCAAGGACCAACGGCGCTTTATTAAAGATTCGCTCTCAGCAGGCTGATGATGTCGTCGGAGGTGATGACCCCCGTCAGTTTCTTATTGTCATCGACCACTGGGAGGGTCGATAGGTTGTACTTGTCGAACAGTTCCGCAACCTCTTTTTCCTTAGAGCCGGCGTGGGTCGAGATCAGGGGTTCCTGGGTCAGCGAAAGCATGGGAGTATCGGGAGTGGCCAGCACGATCTTGGCCAGGGGAACGGCGCCGGCGAGGGTGCCGTGCGAGTCGACGAGGTAGATCGTGCTCACGGTTTCGACCCCGCCCTCGAAGCGGCGCAAGGCTTCAATTCCATCGCGCACCGTGGCGCTCACCCCGACCGCCAGGTACTCGGTATTCATCCGGCCGGCGGCGGTGTTTTCCTTGAACTCCAGGAGCTCGACCATCTCCTTCCGTTCCTGGGGCTGCATTTCCAGAAGAATTTCTGAAGTGCGCTCTTCGGGTAGATCGGCAAGCAGGTCGGCGGCCGCGTCTGGTTCCATTTCCTCGACAATCTCGGCGGCACGCTCCGAGTCGAGGGACTCGAGGATCGCCTTCTGCACCTTGGGTTCGACTTCCTCCAGGGCTCCGGCTGCTACATCCTGGGTGAGGGTTTCGAACACTGCCTCGCGTTCGTCAGGAGCCAGGTCTTCGACGATATCGGCGATGTCGGCCGGATGCAGCTTAGCCAGACGCTCGTGTGAGATCTTGAGCTTCACCCTGCGGGCGGGATCGGTTTCGATGAGATCCACGAAGTCCCAGGGGATGGTTCGCGGAGGGATTTGCCGCAATAGCGCCCGCAATGCCATCAAAGGGACCACGCCCTTCAGCAGCCGGCGAACGGCGCCGCGCGGTCCGACGTCAACCGAACCCACTTTCAGGACAAGGCGGTTGGCGACGGATTCCTGAAGAAGATCGAGATCGTTCACCCGGACGACTTTTCGTCCGAATACATCGATGACCTGCTGATCGAGGAGGTCCCGTCCGAGGAGCAGCATGCCTTCTGCACCCTCACGCTTCGCCCAGTCAGTCGTTGGGGAGCTGGTACGAATGCCGCCGTTGATTGAGGTCACGGACAGGAACGGCAGAAGTCGGTCGCCCGTGCTGGTCTTGATGATTAGGATCGCCACCCGGGCGCGGTCTTCCTGGGGGATCAGCGCCACCTCGCGCACCCGGCCGCAGCGGCTGCCGGCGGTGTCGAACACCGGCGTGCCCAGCAGTTCGGTAAGCGCGAAGGTCGGCATGCCTCCGAGAATACTCAACTGACCGGCAAGAATCCACAGGAGCTTTCGAATATGGACAGCGTTTCTGGTTTCTTCGCGTCCTTTGCGGCTTGCTTTGCGTCCTTTGCGGTTTAAGGTTTTTTGAACGATTCAGGCGAGGTCAAAGCCTCTACCGCAAAAGGACGCAAAGGAAGCCGCAAAGGGGCGCAAAGAAAGACCACGCCTCGGAGGACGATGCCAGACAGCGGTATCCAACTCTGCGTATGGGAGCCCCTCCCCCGCAGGCCCAGCCAATCCTCAATCCAGCTCCGCGTTGACATTTCCGGGGCGTAAGGGCAAACTACCGCATTCGCGGCAACCGCCTGTTTCCCGGCCACGGTTCGGTAAGGCGCCAAAGCCAGAAACGCGGGGCGGCGAAGATTCCAGGATTCGCGAGCTTGCATCTAAAATTCTTGCCATGACCGAACAGCGGGTCTCCTACACGTTGGATTCGACGCTGGAGACCGTCGACAGCGCCGAGCAAGCAGCCAGCCGGATTGCAACCGAAGCGGGCTTCGACGACGACGAGGTCATGCGGATTGCTATGGCTGTGCGGGAGGCTGCGGTAAACGCCGTCCTTCATGGCAACGCTTACGATCCCGGCAAGAAGGTCAGCCTGGCATTTGAGCAGACCGGCGGGAACCTGGTGATCACTATCAAAGATCAGGGCAAGGGGCTGGATCCGGATAAGATCCCCGATCCCCTGGCGCCGGAAAATCTTTTAAAGACGTCGGGCCGGGGCATTTTTCTTATACGCTCGTTCATGGACGAAGTGGTGATCAGCGCCACCCAGACGGGCACCGAAATTAAACTAGTGAAACACGTCCACGGTCCATCCGAGGGCGTCAAGGAGGCTTCCCAGTGAGCATGAAGACCAGTACGCGCCAGGTTGACGGCGTCACCATCGTGGATTGCAGCGGCCGCATCACTCTCGGCGAAGGCAGCGTGATATTGAAGGATGTGGTGCGCGAACTGCTTTCCAAAGGGCAGAAGAAGATCCTGCTTAACCTCGGAGATGTGAACTACATTGACAGTTCGGGCATCGGCGAGCTGGTCAGCGCTTTCACCACCGTGCGCAACCAGGGCGGCGAACTCAAGCTCCTCAACCTGACCAAGAAAGTTCACGACCTGCTGCAGATCACCAAGCTGTACACCGTCTTCGATGTGAAAGACGACGAGGCCAGCGCAGTCAAGTCGTTCAGCTAAACTTCCCTTCTACTTATTTCTGGCGAGGGCCGGTATCTGTCCGGCCCGAGTTGTTTCTATTTCGGGAAATATCCAGATTTCTTTTCTGCACGGTCAACTCTGCTGACGCTTCTCGCCCTACAATTCTTTCAACTCTGACGTTGAGCTTCGCTGATGTCGCTCGTCAACAAATACTCGCTCCTAGTCCCCACCCTGCTCCTGACCAGCCTTGCCTGGCCCGACTGTCTTCCCTTCACGGAAGCCAGAAGTCATGTGGGCGAGGTTAAGTGCGTAACCGGCACGGTAGTGAGGGTCAAACAGGGGGCGCGAGGCGTTCATTTTCTGGATTTCTGTGACGATTTTCGCTTGTGTCCATTTACCGTTGTGATCTTTCCCCACGACTTGAAAAGCGTGGGCGACGTGCGGCAGTTGCAGGGCCGGCTGGTCGAAATCCACGGACAGGTGAAAGAGTACGACGGCCGCGCAGAGATTATTCTCGAAGAATACCGGCAACTAGGCGGCGCGGGCGCCAGAATTCCTCCGCTGCCCAAGAATTACGACGTAGAGAAAAAGGGTCGCTACAGCGCGGGAACCTTCAGCCATCCCAAGGCCAAGCGGAAGACGTCAC
Source organism: Terriglobia bacterium (assembly GCA_963816865.1). Taxonomy (GTDB): domain Bacteria; phylum Acidobacteriota; class Terriglobia; order Terriglobales; family Acidobacteriaceae; genus JAIQFF01. Next base: position 194,399 of record CAWFMU010000029.1, on the reverse strand, counting down.
GGAAGCAGACGCCTAATGTGATCACGCAAGCGCCGGAAGATCCGGAGCAGTAATCAGAGCCGGGTTTCAGAAGTGACTGGGGTGTTGGTCGCTCGATCTAGATGCCGTGTACAGCAGCAGCTCGCACAAGCTGAGCAACGTCCTCTTCCAGCACGACGAATCTTTGGTACTCATCGCGGCGAGACGGCCCCATCGAAATATCGTCGTTGCGATAGCGCAGCGGACTGGCAATCGGCGTTCTCAATCCGACATGGATCTCGCGGACCAGGGTTTTCTCAAGCACGCCCTGGACGTTCTGGTGATCGATGGCGCCGCAAGCCATGACGATCACACGCCCACTCGCGGCCTCAACCAGATTTCGCAGCGTGGCCGTTCCCCCGATCGCGGTGGGTGCACCGCCGGAGGTGAGAATTCGGTCAGCACCAGTTTCGGCCACCTGCTCCAACGATAAGAGAAGATCGGCAGACATATCGAATGCCCGGTGATAGGTCGTGTTAAGGGGCTTCGCGAGATCGACCAGCGAACGTGTCCGCTCAACATCTACATTCGCATCCCGGTCGAGGATTCCGAATACGACACCATCTGCCCCGAGTTGTTTAGCCATCAGAACATCGCGGCGCATAACTTCGAATTCGTCGGCGGTGTAGCAGAAGTCGCCGGCTCGCGGGCGAATCATCACGTGTAGACCGATTGATATTTTTGGCCGGGTTGTGGCAATCAGACCCGCACTGGGAGTGACGCCGCCTTCCACGAGGCTGGCGCACAACTCAACCCTCTTGGCTCCGCCACGTTCCGCTGCGATCGCAGACTCCAGCGAGTCAACGCATACCTCGACGATGATTTCACGAGCGACCATCGATTCGAATTGCCCTCTACACCATTCCTTTTCTCAATTCGTCCAATGGATAGAAAGTTCCCCGCCACACCACGCCGCCACGTCCCAGGGTAAGGAATGTTGAACGCAGCATGGTGTAAACGAACAACGCCGTGCTCACGGGATGCAGTACGAAGTAATACGGCGGGATATCCGACTTCGTCGACATTCCCACATAGATGGAAAACATCGAGAACAGGGCGACTCCATACCCAACTCGTGCCCAGCCATGGGCCAGCAAGATACCAGCAAACGGCATCAGGTTCAGAAACGCGAGCGCGAAGCAGGAGGCCAGCGCCCGCGGCCACTGGAATGACATGATGGCGAAGAAATTCTTGGTGAGATTGTCCACCACCCCCATCGCACCTTTGGCCCAGCGGATAGAAATCAGGTCGGCGCCGAAGACGTTGCGTTGCGCGTAGCCGGCATTCTTTACCACCTTGCCCAGCTTCATATCGTCGAGCACGTCAAAGCGCAAAGCCTGATACGTGCCCAGGGCTTCATATACGGTGCGGCGAATCATGTTAAAGGCGCCGACGCCGATGTGGTCCTTGGTATTTGGGTCGGCCACTTTCCAGGGACGATGTCCGAAGACAAACAATGTCTGGAAGAAAGCGATCATCATTTTCTCGTCCGGATGTTTCATGATCATGCGGGGAAAAAGGACGACGTGATCGGCGCGTTCAGATTCGGCATATGCCAGCGCGCGGCGCAGAGCAGTCGGGCTTGAACAGAACATCGGCATCGGTAAAAAGCAGCCAGTCGCCGCCGGCCTGCTTGCTCGCACTCCACATGGCGTGCGGTTTCCCCATCCAACCAGCGGGCAGATCGGTGATGCGAATCACTTTCAGCCGCCCCGGCAATGCGGAGGACGAAACCTTCTCCATGATCTCGCCCGTTTGGTCGGTCGAGCGATCATCAACGGCGATCACTTCGTAGTTGTCGTATTCAAGAGCAAGCAGTCGAGTGAGCGTAGCCTCGATGTCGGCAGCTTCGTTGCAGGCGGGAACGATGATGCTGACTTTAGGATCTCCCGGCGGCTTGCGGTCCCACTCCGGACCGGAAATATCGGCGATTTTCGGCACTCCGACCGCCGCATCGGCGAGACGCCACAGCCAGGCCAGCCCCAAAACACATCCAGCAATCCAGTGGAAATAACTCATCCAGCCGGAGCTCCGGCGCCACCTGGTTCATCGTTACTTCGGCCGTCTTGCGTTCGAACCACGGGAGCGAAGCGCATACCGTAGAAAAGTACTCCCGACGAAACCGCCATCGCGACGACGGGAAGGATGAAGGCAGCTTGCAGTGAATGCCGGTCGGCAACATATCCCATGAGCGTCGGCGAAGGAACGTCTCCCAGAAGGTGAAACAGGAAAATGTTCACCGCGATGGCCGTGGCACGAATGTGGGAGCCGACGGAGTTGACCAGTGCGGTATTGAGAGGAGAGGTGTTCAGCAGGAGCAGAAATGCCGCCACGGCGATCGCGGGCACCATCCATGGTCCCTTGTTGAACAATGCGAAGAACATCACCGGGACGCCCAGGCCCATGCTGACTGCGGACACAAAGTAGTAGGAACCTTTCATCCGCGGCAACAGTTTGTCACCGAGCCAGCCACCCGCCAGCGATGCCAGGATGCCATCCACCACGACAATCTTGCCGAAGATGAGATTCGCCGCTTCCAGGCTGTAGCCGCGGGCGCGCGACAGGAAAGTAGGCATCCACACTTGTATCCCGCCCAGCGAAAACGTCCCGGCGGCCATGCCCAGCGTGACCATCCAGAATGCCGGGTTGCGCGCGAGGCCGCGCAGTGTTCCGCGCTCGGGAGTTTCTTTCAGAGAGTCGAACTGGCCTCGGGGCGGTTCGGGAAGAAAAGCGACTGCCAGCGCCAGCAGGAAGCCGGGAAAGGCCGCGATATAGAAGGGAAAGCGCCATCCGTGCTCCGGCCCGAGCCAGCCTCCCAGCAGATAGCCCGCCGCCGTGCCGCACGGAATGGCCAGGTAGAAAATTCCGAAAATGCGTCCGCGTTTGTTTTCAGGAAAGAGGTCGGCAACAAAGGTGGGGGCGATGGTCACGAAGGTCGCCTCGCCCACTCCGACCAGTGTGTGCCGGAGAAGCAACTCTCCGTAGGTGTGAGTGACCGCCGTCATCAAGGTCAACCCGCTCCAGAACACGGCACCCAAGATGATGATCAGCTTGCGCGAATAGCGATCAGCGAGAGGGCCGACAAAAGGCGCGGCCACCATGTAGAAGAGCAGAAAAGCGCTGGTGAGATATCCAACCTGGGTGTTGGTGAGCTTGAATTCGGTCTGGACCAGCGGCTGCACCGCAAAGAGGACGGAGCGGTCGATGTAGTTAAGAAAGTTGAGCGTGGTCAAGATGACCAGCGCGGTCCAGGGATAGAGTTTGCGTTCGGTCACTTGGGGAGGAATATAACATGCAGCTGTTTCAGCGCGCTGCACCTGTCATCCTGAGCTCTGTCATCCTGAGCGGAGCTGACCGATTCGGAACGAATCGTTCAGCGAAGTCGAAGGACCCCTACCGTTCCACGAACCTGCACTTTGCGCAGAAGCACGCAGCTTAGCTTCCGGCACTTGATCAGCTTATAGGGGTCCTTCGACTCCGCAAGAATTTCGCGATGCGAAATTCTTGCTCCGCTCAGGATGACAGGCGTTTCTTGGAGCGCGGCCATCGAGCCACCACCACCGTCGAGATTCCGCCGCGCGGGCGGAAATCTCCCTTCACCTCGGCCCACACCGGCTTTGCCCAGCGGACCACATCTTCCAATACGCGATTCACGATGTTCTCCTGAAAGATTCCCAGATTGCGATAGCTCTGCAAATATTCCTTAAGCGATTTCAGCTCCAGACAATGCTTGTCCGGCATGTAGCGGATGGTCACGGTGCCGAAATCGGGCAGGCTCGTCTTCGGGCAAACCGATGTGAACTCGGGGTCGTCCACGACGATTTCGTAGCCAGGAAACTGATTCGGCCAGGTTTCGATGGCAGGAAATTTGTGGTCCAGGCCAGCCTGGGCGTGGGCCTCGGTGTAACGTGGTTTTGGCATAGTCCCATTGTAAACAGTGATGACCTTGTAGGCGCCGGGGTACCCCTACCGGAATCCCGCTTCCTGACTGGAAATTGTGCATCTATAGTTGAAGGGCGTTAAGCTACGGTTCAGGCATGCGGTGGTACATTATCTAGCGCAAGATGGCATTGACGGCAACCAGTAACGGGTTTTTCAGCCGGCATCGCTGGCTGGTGTGGGCGGCGGGAATTATTGTCGCCGTGCTGCTGCTGGCGTCTTTCATGTCGCGGGACGACGCGATTCCGGTCCGCGCGGCGACCGTGGATCGCAGCTCAATTCGCAGCGTGATCTCGACCAACGGAAAGGTCGAGCCGGTGCAGAGTTTTGAAGCCCACGCCCCAGTCGGCACGACGATAAAGAAATTACTGGTCAAAGAAGGCGATCACGTAAAACGGGGCCAGCTCCTGGCGCAACTGGACGACGCCGACGCCAGTAGCCAGGCGGCGCACGCGCTCGCGCAGGTGCGGAGTTCGCAAGCTGACGTGAGCGCACAGCGCAGCGGCGGCAATCGCGAAGAAGTTTTGACCCTCGAAGCTCAACTGGTGAAATCCCGCAACGAGCGCGACACGGCGCGACGCAATCTGGAAGCCTTGAAGCGTCTGCAGCAGCAGGGCGCGGCTTCGCCCGGCGAAGTGAAACAAGCGGAAGACCAGCTAGGTGCCGCAGAAGCGGACCTCACGCTGGTGCAACAGAAGCAAAAAGATCGCTATTCGCAGCCCGAGATCGCACGCGTGGATGCCCAGACCGCCGAGGCGCAGAGCGCGTATGCAGCGGCGGAGAATATTCTGCGTCAGCTGAATATCCGCGCCCCTTTGATGGCATCGTCTATTCCCTGCCCGTCCATCAGGGCGCTTATGTCAATGCCGGCGACCTGGTGTTGCAAGAGGCCGATCTTTCGAAAGTTCTGGTGCGCGCCTACGTGGACGAACCCGACGTGGGACGACTGGCACGCGGACAGAGAATTGATCTCATCTGGGACGCCATCCCGGGACGAACCTGGCAGGGTTCGGTGAGCAGTATTCCGTCCACCGTGAAGATGTTGGGGACGCGGAACGTAGGAGAAACCAGCTGCATCGTGGACAACGCAGATTTCAAACTTCTGCCCAATATCAACGTTGGCGTCACGATTGTCACAGCAGAACACCAGAACGTTCTTACCGTGCCGCGCGAATCGGTTCGCCTGGACAATGGCAAGACTTTCGTCTACGAGATTGTGAACGATCAGCTGCAGCGCCGGGACATTCAGACTTCCATCTCGAATCTGACGCAGGTCGAGATCGCGAGCGGACTCACGGATAAGGCGCTGGTGGCACTGGCTTCGACCAACTCGAAACCACTGCGCGAGGGCACAACGGTGAGAGTGGTTCGCTAAGTAGTTCAGTCAACATGAAAATAAGATCCTTAATTCTGGTCTTGGCGCTCTCCTCCGCCGCGGCCCTGGCGGCCGCGGACGAGTCCGCTCCCGCGCTGCTGGCCGCGGGACGCGCGGACGATGCCATTACCACGTTGCACTCCAAGATCAGCTCTTCGCCCAACGACGCCGAAGCCCATAACCTGCTTTGCCGCGTCTATTTTTCGACGGGCGATTGGGACCACGGCATTTCGGCTTGCGAGAAAGCAGTTACGCTCGCTCCCGACAACAGCCGCTATCACTTGTGGCTGGGCAGGATTTACGGCGAGAAGGCGGATGGCTCCAATTTTTTCAGCGCGGCATCGCTTGCCGGCAAAGTCCGGACCGAATTCGAAACCGCGGTTCGACTTGATCCGAACAACGTGGATGCGCGCAGCGATCTCGGTGAGTTCTACCTGGAAGCGCCTGGAATCGTGGGTGGCGGACGCGACAAAGCCGAGGCCCAAGCTCAGGCTCTGGCTGCCCTCGACCCCGCCAAGGCTGGCTACCTCAAGGGCCGGTTGGCTGAGAAGAAGAAGGATTTCGCGACCGCCGAGAAGGAATACCGCGCTGCGATTGAAGCCAGTCAGGGCAGCGCCCTGACCTGGTTCAATCTTGGCGCTGTTTTTCCGGCATCAGCAGCGCTGGAATGACATGGAAGATGCCATTCAGCATGCCGTCTCGGCGCGGCAGATGGACCGGCCGGAAATCATCATGGAATCGGGAGAAGTGCTGCTACGCAGCGGGCGCAATGTTCCGGCGGCAGTGCAATACCTGCGCCGTTATCTGGCGCTTGAATTCCAAAGTCGAAGAAGCTCCGGCATTCAAAGCTCACTACCTCCTCGGCACAGCCCTCGAAAAGCAAGGTGACAAGCAGGGAGCCGCCCAGGAATACCGCGCCGCTCTTTCTCTGGCCAAGAATTTCTCGCGCGCCCAGGAAGCGCTGGACCGGCTCAACCGTTGAGCGTTAGGCCGCGCCCCGTCGTTTACAATCCCATCTTTGTGCCCCGTCGAATTTCTCGTGCCCATCGAATTTCTCGTGAAGGTGAAGAGATGAACCCTGCTCCTCGCTGTACTTCGCGTATTGGCGCTTTTTTTCTGCTGGCGATTCTCGCCGTAACCCGGCTCTCCGCCGAGCCTTTGCCGTTGAAGCGGGCTGTCGAATTGGCCCTGGCCCACAGCAGCACGGCAGCCGCGGCCAACGCCGATCAGCAACGCGTCTTCGCTTCCTATCGCGAGGCGCGGAGCCAATACATTCCGCAGTTCATCCTCGGCTCCGGACTGGGAAAATCCTGGGGATACCCGTTGAGCCTCGAGGGTTCGGCGCCTTCGATCGTCAATTTCAATAGTCAATCCACGTCTCTACAATCCCGCCGCTGCGCGACTTTGTCCGTGCCGCCAAAACGGATTTGAGTGCGGCCACGCTGCAGATCCAAAGATCAGCGCAATCAAGTAATCCAGGACACGGTGTTGAGCTATGCGGAGCTGAGCAAGTGGGAAACCTTGCTGGGGCATTTGCAGGAAGAGCACGAGGCGGCGATCCAGACCGAACAACTAGTGAGCCAACGGATCAAGGAGGGCGTGGACAGCCCGCTCATGCAGAACAAGGCGCATCTCGTCACTGCGCGCCTGCGCTTCCGGCTGGCTGAAACTCAGGGCGCCATAGACGTCATCCGCACCCGGCTGGCACACCTGACTGGGCTCCCGGCTGCTGCCATCGAAACGGAATCCGAATCAATGCCGCCCTTACCGGAAGTGAAGCAGGAGGACGATCTCTCCGGAACGGCGGTGCAGGCAAGTCCCGGCGTGCAGGCGGCAGAAAGCCGCGCCGAAGCCGAGAGTCTACGAGCCCGCGGGGAACACCGCGCCAATTTGCCCTCTCTGGATTTCGCGGCGCAGTACGGATTGCTGGCCACCTACAACAACTATCAGCAATTCTTCCAGCCGGGCAGTTTTCAGCGGCACAACGCCACGCTCGGCGTGGTCATAAAGTTTCCGGTGTTCAGCGCGACCCAGCGTGCCCGCGCCGACGCCGCCGACGCCACTGCGCTGAAAGCGAAGAAGGACGCGGAGACCGTCAAGAACCAGGTCTCGGAAGAAACTCTCAGACTGCAGCGCTCGGTAGAACAGACGGCTGCGGCCAGGGAGGTGGCCGATCTTGAGTACCAGGTCGCGCAATCAAACCTGGAGTCGCTGAAAGTGCGCCTGGACGCGGGAAGCATTGCCTGGCACGACGTTCAGGACGCGCGCGAGCAACTCAACGAGCGTTACAATTCTTTACAGGACGCGACTTTCGAGCTGGAGCGGGCACGCATTACCCTGCTGCGGGCGACGGGCGAGCTGGAGGCCTGGGTGAACGCCGGCAAGTAGATATGGGGGCGCGAGCGCCCCGCTCGTGCGCGAGCGCCACGAGCCACGTGGGGACAGCCGCCCTCGGCTGTCCGGTCGAGCGCAGCTCGACAAAGGTTTGAAGACTAGATTGCAGCAAGCCGAGCTTCGCTCGGCCAGGACAGCCGAGGACGGCTGTCCCCACATGGCTCGTGGTGATTACTTCTGTCTACGTGCGCTGCCGCACGCCCGAGGGCGTTCGCGCCTACATACTGGCTCATGTACCTTGGATGTACCTAGATTCCGGGTAAAATTGGCCCCGAAATGTTAATATAAGTTACTCACAATTATGCCTTTAAAAACACTTTTCTTGAATCCGCCATCCTTTGAGAATTTCGACGGTGGCGCCGGCTCGCGGTGGCCCGCCACGCGCGAGATTGAGTCTTACTGGTACCCGGTTTGGCTGGCCTATCCCGCCGGCATGCTGGAAGGAGCGCGGCTGATTGACGCGCCCTCCCACCACATCTCGGCTGAGGAAACCATCAAGACCGCCAAGGACTACGAGTTTCTGGTTCTTTACACCAGCACCCCCGGTTTTCCCGGGGACATCGGATTGGCTCAGGCCATCAAGGCCGTCAATCCCAATATCAAGATTGCTTTCGTAGGCCCGCACGTCACCGTTCTGCCCGACCGGACGCTGAAAGATTGCTCTGCCATCGACTTTATCTGCCGCAAGGAATTCGATCACTCGGTGGTCGAATTCGCGCAGGGCAAGCCGCTGGAGGAGATTCTGGGAATTTCCTACCGGAAGGATGGAGTAGTCGTCCACAATCCTGACCGGCCGCAGATTCAAGACCTGGATGCGCTGCCCCATGTGACCGATGTTTACCATCGCGATCTCGATCCGCGGCGTTACACCGTGCCCTTTCTGCTTTATCCGTACGTGTCGCTCTACACCACGCGGGGCTGCCCGGCGCAGTGTACGTTCTGCCTCTGGCCGCAGACCACCAGCGGTCATGCCTGGCGCAAGCGTTCCACCGACGACGTTGCCCGCGAAATGGCCAAGGCCAAGGAATACTGGCCGTGGGTGAAGGAATTCTTTTTTGACGATGACACCTTCAACATTCAGAAGGCGCGTACGGTCGAATTGTGCGCCAAACTGAAGCCGTTGAATCTGACCTGGTCATGCACCTCTCGCGTCACCACCGACTACGAGACGCTGAAGGCGATGAAGGAAGCGGGATGCCGGCTGCTGATTGTGGGCTATGAATCCGGCGACCAGCAGATCCTGAAAAACATCAAGAAGGGCGCCACCATCGAGCGCGCCCGCCAGTTCACCAAGGATTGCCATAAGCTGGGCCTGGTCGTCCACGGCGACTTTATTCTCGGTCTGCCCGGCGAGACCCGCGAAACCATCAACAACACCATTAACTTTGCCAAGGAGCTGGACGTAGAGACGATCCAGGTTTCAGTCGCACACGCGTATCCCGGAACCGAACTCTACGATTACGCCGTGAAGAATGGCTTCATGGTGGCGGACACTAAGATGGTGGACGAGCTCGGACACCAGCTGGCCCAGATCCAGTATCCGGGTCTGCCGGCCGATGAGATCATGGAATCAGTACACCGCTTCTATGACGAATACTATTTCCGTCCCAAAGCCATCTATCGCATTTTGAAGAAAGCGGCATTCAACAGCGGAGAGCGGGTACGGCTTTACAAGGATGCCAAGAGCTTCCTTAAACTGCGCGCTTCGCGGAACAAATGGGTCAAAGACAAGCGCGAGCGCGACGACTCTGCAACCGTCGCCGAGCCCGCCAAGGCCTGAGAAAGACTGTGTGACGTTTCGTAAGTATCTGGTGCTGGCTGGGGTCACGTTGTTCGCTGCTATCGGCGACACTTTCCTGGCTCGCGGCATGAAACAGGTTGGAAATGTTTCGTTGCACGGCCTGCCTGACATTGTTTTCAGCATTCTGAATCCCTGGGTCGCCCTGGGGATTTTCTTTTTGCTGGGCTTCTTCGCCGCCTACATGACAGCCCTCTCATGGGCTGATCTCACCTATGTGCTCCCGGCTACTTCCCTGGGATACGTGCTGCTCACCCTGATCGCCAAGTTTTTCCTGCACGAACAGGTGACGACCATGCGCTGGCTGGGGGTTGGCCTCATCTCGGCGGGAGTGGGCTTTGTCACCCAGGGCCCGGCGTTGACTCGCCATCCCTCTCACCATAACCAGTCGGAGCCGGAGCCCGAGCCTGTGGGTACGAGGGCTGAACCATGAAACACGCCTACACCTGGGGCGCGATTCTGGCCGTGGTGCTGGCTTCGACAGCCGGAGACGTGCTGCTATCGCGGGCCATGAAGAAAGTGGGCGACGTGGGGGCGTTATGGCGGAGCGCCGGCCTGCTCACGGTGGCAGGACGAATCCTGCGGCGTCCCAGCTTTCTGCTGGGTATTTTCATGATGGCGGTCTCGTTCTTCAGCCTGCTGTTTGCCTTGTCCTGGGGCGACGTGAGCCTGGTGGCACCGGCCTCCGCTTCCCTTACCTTCGTGGCCAATGCCGTGGCTGCGAAGATCTTCCTGCATGAACACGTCGACCATCGTCGCTGGATTGCCGCTCTGCTGGTAGCCGGCGGCGTAGTGCTGCTGGCCGCCTAGAGTTCCTCGCTCTATCGACCAACGGGCTCTCCGGGCCTGAATCTGCGGCTCCTCCGAGACAACTCCCACCGTTACTAAAGTCCATAACCACGGTTACCTTTGCGCTCGTTCTGGAGTGTGGAGAATAGGAGAGGAGAGGCACGACCTAAAGTATTGATAACAAGGCTGCTCAGGAAATAACTACAGGGTTGCGGACGCTGTTCTCCAGGCTATCCATTACAACCCGGCGAAGGCCTGGACCAATCCTACAACGCAGGTTTGGATGTCGGTCCCGGGGCAGCGCGAGGAGAGAATGTTGGTTCGCAGTTCATTTTCGCGATCGCTGCCAGGGAAAGCTCTCTGTAGGGTTCCGGGCAGTGCAGTTCTTTCGCTTTGGCTCGCGCTCCTGGTGCTCTGCCTGGTCAGTTCCACGGCACATGCAGACGTGGGCGTTGTTCTCAACGAGTCGCTCGATACCAGCGTGGCCAGAATTACAGGCTCAGGTCACACTGCGGTCTACTTTTCGCGCATCTGTCCCGCGTCGCCCGTAAAGCTGCGGCTTTGCCAGCCTGGCGAGCAGGGCTCCGTCATCAGCAACTACATAAGCCTCGGCGAAGACCAGCCCTTTGAATGGAATATCGTTCCCGTCAACGTGTACCTGTATGGAGTGGAGAATCCGCGGTACCGTCCGATCGTCGGGTCGCAGAAGATCAAGCACGTTCTGGAAGAAAGATATCGCGAGAATTATCTGTCCGATTACTGCGCCACTGAGTCCTGCAAGACCAGCCACAAGGCGGAGTGGCGGGAGATGGTCGCTGCCACGCTCGAGCGCAGTATGTACATGTTCGTGGTGAATACCACGGTGGAGCAGGATCTTGCCCTGATCGAGCAATTCAATGGGGAAGCCAACGAGAACCACTTCAATGGCATGACCCGCAACTGCGCCGATTTCACCCGGCGCATCATCAATACCTTTTTCCCGAACGCCACCGGGCCCGATTACATCAACGACTTCGGTATGACCAGTCCGAAGGCGATTGCGCGTTCGTTCACACGCTACGCGCACCGCCATCCGGACGCGGGTTTTCGAGTGCTCCACTTTGCTCAGGTCCCGGGCACCATCAAGCGCAGCAGCGAGTGCCGCGGCGGAACCGAGCAACTGGTTCGTTCGAAGAAGCTGCTGGTTCCCATGCTGATCTTTGCCGACCATGCGCTGCCATTTGTGGCGGCATCCTACATTCTTACCGGACGCTTCAATCCGCAACGCGAGCTGGAAGAGCACCCGACCATCGAGGCCACGCAAGCTGAACATCAGATCAAACTCGCCAAGGCGGAGAACAACGAAGCTCGCGCCGAAGAGCTGCAATCCGACAAGGATCAGGAACGAGCGAAGATGGTGGGCACTTCCGGCGAATGGAAGCAATATCGTACGTCGTTTGCCTACATTCTTAGCGAGTCCGCCGCGGAGCAGGGCCCGATTGGGTCTGCGAATGAATCTCTCAAAGCCAACGGCTCTCTAAAAAAGTTCTTTCGCCGGTTGGACGACGCCGGAACCCCGGTGACAGACCGCAACGGCGCGCTCTGGATGGAATTCTCCGATGGAGACGAATCGTCGCGGATCGGCTTGAGCGCCAACAACGTCTTGAGTTCGGGCACCGACGCTGACCTGGCGTACCAAGTGGTTCTCGCGCGCGTCGGGCATGTTTTGAAGAGCCCCAAACATAGCCGTGAAAGCATGGTGGAATTCAGAAAAGATTGGAAGCTGTTGGAGTCCCTCCGCGCCAGCCAGGCCAACGCCCTGGCGAAAGCAGCAACGCAATCGGCGGGACGAGGCGGCAGCATCCTCGCCGGTGACGAATAAATAGGCGGCATTTTCCTGAGCGCAAAAGAATTCTCATCTCCCGCAAACTTATTCACAGTCTTGCCAGCTTAACTTGCGAAATTTAGCCCCGCCGTCCACAGCCTTTCTTGCTATGATCTAATTCCTGTCATGCGCTGTACGCGTAGCTTCGTCCGGCTTGTCCTCTTCTTCCTGTCACTTGTCTTCCTGCCGCTTGTCCTCGCCTTCGGAGAAGCAGGAGCGCCCGGACCCGTCACTGTCGGTTGAGAATCGAGCAACGCCGCCCAGCCATGGTCATCGGATTCGTCGGTGGCTTCGTCAAGCACGACGCACGCGCGCACAGTACGGTGCAGGTGGTCGAGCATCTCCGCAACGAATATCGCGAAGGCGTGTACGTACAGAGTTTTGCCAACCGCCACCGGGACCAGGCCTACAAGGAAATTCTGCGGCGCCTGGACGGGGACAACGACGGAACGCTGTCCGCGGAAGAAAAACAGAATGCCCGCATCGTCATCTTCGGGCACAGCTGGGGCGCTTCGGAAACCGTAACTCTGGCGCGGAAGCTGGAGCGCGATGGTATTCCCGTCCTGCTCACCATTCAGGTGGATAGCGTCGCCAAAGTCGGCCAGAACGATTCGGTGATTCCCGCCAACGTCGGACAGGCGATCAATTTCTACCAGCCGGACGGAATCGTGCACGGGCGACCCCAGATTCGTGCTGCCGATCCTCTACACACGGAAATTCTGGGAAACTTCCGCTACGACTACAAGGCGAAGCCGATCAGTTGCGAGGGATATCCGTGGTTCGACCGGATCCTGGTGAAGGCGCACACCGAAATCGAGTGCGATCCGAAGGTCTGGAGCCAGGTGGAATCGTTGATCTACAAGAAATTGTCGCCGGAAACGCCCGCCACCGCCGCGCGATAATCATTCAAGCCATCGATTTGTACACCGAGCACGCACACGCACCCGTGTCATCACAAGTCCATGGTCGGAATATGAGCCGCGAAGCGGCGCAAAGAATGTAGCCCACGGCGTGAGCCGTGGGTCGAAGGCGGGTTACGACCGAGCCCCAACGGGGCGAAAGAGGGTTTCGCGCGACCGTCTGTGTCGCATGCATCGTCACGTTTCTTCCGCCCCTTCGGGGCTTGCTGGTTTCGTTAACGCTTCAGCCACGGCTTACGCCGTGGGCTACATTCTTCCGCCGCTTCGCGGCTCTTTCAACCCATCGCGCACTTTCGCAGCTAGCCGAACAGGCGCATGAATCCTGAGGCCTGCAGGTCCGGGACCAGGAACGCGGCGTCGCGGCTGTCCGGCGACGCGGGCAACGCATTGTGCGGCCGCGTAGCCGCTGCGCACCGCGCCTTCCATCGTGGCCGGCCATCCCGTGGCGGTCCAGTCGCCGGCCAAAAAGATGCGAGGCCACACCGTCTCCGGACTGGGGCGGTGCGATTCGATGCCGGGGCGAGGCGAATAGGTGGCGTGGACTTCTTTGATCACCGTGGACTTCACCAGGTTGGCAGCACGCGCGCCGGGGAAAAACTCGCGCAGTTCCGACAGCGCCAGATCAATAATCTCCTGCCGGGATTTCTCGACCAGAGTCTTCGACGAGCTGACCACCAGTTCGACGTAGCTGTTGGTCTCCGCGGCTTCGCGGTTTCCGTTCGACCCTTCGTGCGCGACCAGCAGCTTCGACTTGTGGAACATCCACTGGATGGTGCGGTCGAGCAATACGGCATGGTCAAGGTCGGTGATCTGGCGATCGAACCAGAGGTGGATGCCGGTGATCGGCGAAGTCTCGAAGCGGCTGAGAGTCTGCCGCAAAGGCTCGGCCGCCGTGGTTTCGGGCAGCAGGCGCGACAACACGTCGAAGGGCACGGCCGGAATCACGAAATCAAAGCTCTCTTCTCCGCCCCGCCGGCCAGAAGCAGCTTCACGTCGGCGAACTCGGCGCGGAATGATTCCACGTTGGCGCGAAACCGCACCTCTCCTCCGCGGGCGGTAATGTAGTCACCGGCCCGGTTGTACAGCTCGGTCAGAGGGACCGTGGGCACGCCCATGCGTCCCGCGGCGCGCGATTTCAGAAACGACTCGCGCATGACCTGGGCGGCGTAGGGGACCGAGATCAAATCAATTTCCTCGTTCAGCGCGCTGACCAGGACAGTCTTCCAGAAACGATCGATGGCCCGCTCGGTTTGTCCATGGCGGCGCAACCATTGCAGAAAAGATTCGCCGGTGTCGCGCGGAGCGATGGGCGTCAGGGCGGCAAGACCCGCCGCGATCGAAAACTTGTCGGTCAGGCTGAGGCACGAAGCCCGCAGAAACGACGGCGCCGTGTGCAGCGGAGCGGGCAGACGCCGAAGGCTGGATCACCGAGGCGCGGCCGCCGGGCTCGAGAAAAGTCATCCGCTCGTACCAGCGAATCTTGTCCTCGACTCCGATGCGGCGGTAGAACTCGATCAGATTGGTGCAGCAGCCGAGCAGAACGTGCTGGCAGTTGTCCACGACTTCGCCAGTGCCGGGATGCTGATAGGAAGATGCCCGGCCGCCCAGATAAGGACGCCGCTCGAAGAGGGTGACGCGAAAACCGTTTTCCGCCAGCGCACTACCGGCGGCCAGTCCCGCAAGTCCGCCTCCTACCACGGCAACTTTTGGAGATTGTGTCCAGCGCTCCGTCATCAAACCAGGCGTTTTACCAAACCCTTTCCCAGGATGACGACCTTCTCGCGGACGGTGAGGCTGATCTTTTTGCCGAAGACGTCGTACTTGCGGTCTGAGATTTTTTCCAGCAGCCGGCGGTAAATCGTCACCAGGACCCAGAGCGCGGGCTGGCTGTCCTCGTCGATGAGCGGCATCAAATCGGCGGGCAGAGCCGTAGTATTCGCGGGCGCGGTCCGCCTCGGCCGCCAGCAGCCAGCGCAGGCGCTCGGGAATCGCCGACTGGCGAAAATCCGCTGGGCCAATCTTGAAACGTTCGAGATCTTCGGCGGGAAGATAAATCCTACCCATGTTCGGCGTCTTCCTGAATGTCGCGAATGATGTTGGTGAGCTGAAACGCCAGTCCCAGATTCTCCGCCAGCGCTTCTGCCGCGGGATCGCGATAACCGAATATGCGGATGCAAACCAGGCCAACGACCGATGCGACCCGGTAGCAGTACTGGCGAAGATCGCTGAAGGTCCGGTAGAGCACTTGCAGATCTGCAGCTCCCGGCGGCGGATTGTCGTTTTCCTGAATATCCATTCCAGTGCCATAGGCCAACTGGTCGAGCAGTTCAACCGGAATCTTGTAGCGCCGCTGCGTATCGGTCAGGGCCAGCAGCACCGGATCGTCGGTGGGATGACCGGATTCGGCGCGGTGAAACGCATCCAGCCAGGCTTCGAGCCTTTGCCGTCTTTCGTAAGCAGGAAGCTTGATGTCGTCGGCAATATCGTCGCAGCGCCGCATGTAGGCGTACACGGCGCACAGCGCCTGACGCTTGGCCGTGGGCAGAACCAGAAAGGCGTAATAGAAATTCTTTGCCGCCGAGCGCGTAATGCTGCGGCATACGGAATACGCGACCGCGATCTGCGAGGCGGTCGGCGAAGAGGGAGAGGGCATGGGCTGCACGGCGGCGCTCATACTCGGCTCCCCAGCCGCTCCCCAGCAGCTTCCCCAGCGCGGCTCGAGCCACCAGCGCCAGTTTGCGGGTTTTGGAGATGGCGGGACGCCGGCCCAGCACGGCATATCCCTGGCGCTCGATGGCGTTCAGAATTTCCTGTCCGCCGCGGCTGAATAGTTCGATGTCGACCGCGAGTTCGCGATCAACCTTTCCTGCCAGCGGCAAGCCCTGCTGAAACCACTGGCGCGCGCGCTCCACCTCGAATCGCATCATCTCGCAGAATGCCGGCGTATTGCGCGCCGCCGAAATATCCTCTTCGGTCACCTGTAGCGGCGAAGGTCTTCGAGCGGGAGATAAATTCGTCCTTTGGAATAATCGTCGCTCACGTCCTGCCAGAAATTTGCCAGCTGCAACGCGGTGCAGGTGGAATCAGAAAGCGCCTGGCGTTCGGGATCGCGGTATCCGCAAAGATAGAGAACGAGATGGCCCACCGGATTCGCGGAGTAGCGGCAGTAGTCCAGCAGATCTTCGAATCGTCTCAAAGCGAGTGACCGTCTGATCCTGGCGAAACGCTTTCAGCAGATCGTCGAAAGGCTGCTTCGGAATATCAAATTTGTGGACGGTCTCTTCGAGCGCAACAAAGACGGGGTGCCGGGGACTTGCCGGCATAGCAGGCATCGAGTTCGGCCTGCCACTGGTCGAGCATCTCGAGAGACGCACTGCGGGTCGCCGACTTCATCGCCCAGATCGTCCGAGATCCGGCAGTAGGCGTAGATATTGAAAAAGTGCTGGCGCAGGCGCTCGGGCAGAAACCAGGTGGCGACGGAAAAATTCTCGTAGTGACTGCGGGCCAGACGACGGCAGTACGCCTGCGCTTCGGCGATTGAAGGCGCGTGCTCGGGGATGGCGTATTCCGGAGGAAGGCGATCCCAACCCGGAGAGATGGTCGCACTGCGGGAGTCGTTGCTGGCGATGGATGACATAGTCAGTTTCGTCCCCCGGTACTGTGAAAAGTGTGATACTGATCGTCAATCGCGGACGATGCCAGCCCAATCCACAAAAATATTTGCAGAGATGTAGCCGGCTATGTCTCGCTACCTCTCAAGGTCGTCGAGCGTAATCCCGGTGAACCGGGCCGCAGTCAGCCGCTCGATACCCGGCCTCAGTGACCGGGAATGATTGCCGTTTTGATATCACCGTTGCGGTTCAGCATGTGGCGGAGGACCTGCTGCAGCCGCGATAGTGGCGCTTCTCCGGTGATGTAGTCAGTCGAACGAATTTTCTTTTCCGCGATCAGAGCGAAAGCCTTGCGCACCGTTTCCGGCGTGTGGTGGAACGTGGCCTTCAGCGTGACTTCGGAATAGTGCAGGCGGTTGGTGTCGAGCTGAACCTTGGTGCCGCTGGCGCATCCGCCGAAGAAGTTGACGGTGCCGCCCTTGCGGACCATGTCGATGGCCCACTCCCAGGCTTCGGCACGCCCCACGGCCTCGACCACGACATCGCTGCCGCGCTTCTCGGGAGAAATCTGGCGCACCGCTTCCACCGCGTCTTTTACTTTCGTGATCTGCACGACTTCGTGCGCGCCCATGCGCTTGGCGGCTGCCACCTGCGAATCGCGTTTCACCACGGAAATGACGTTGCAGCCGGTGGCCTTGGCCACCTGCACGAACATCAGGCCGATGGGACCGCCGCCGATGACGGTGACCGTATCTCCGATCTCGACTCCGGTTTCGTGCAATCCGCGCAGCACGCAAGCCAGAGGTTCAACCATGGCCGCTTCTTCGTAGGTAACATCGGCGGGAACCGCCAGCATGTTGGTTTCAACAATGCGGCGCGGAATGCGAATGTATTCGGCGTAGGCGCCATTGTTGAACAACAGGTCTTCGCAGAGATTTTCCTGATGTTTGGAGCAGTAGAAGCACATCTGGCAGGGCGCCGAATTCAACGCCACCACCCGCATGCCTTTTTTGAAGCCGCGCACACCGTGCCCGACTTCTTCGATCACTCCGGCCAGTTCATGTCCGAAGAGCGCAGGGGGGACAATCATGCGCGCGTGATAGCCGCGCTGGTAGACCTTCAGGTCGGTACCGCAGGTCAGGGCGACCTGCACTTTGACCAGCACTTCCCCATCGCCAACCCGCGGGATGGGCACTCTTTCAATCTTTACGTCCTCTTTGCCATAGAGGACAGCCGCTGTCATCTTTCCGTTCACGCTCGACTTCCTTCCCACGAGCTGCCCGGTTGAATCGCTACTTTCATCGACTCGGGTTGGGGATGGGCAGCCAGGTTCAGAGCTTCGACGCTGCGATCCAACGAGAATCGGTGCGTGATCAACCGTTCCAGATCCATTTCACGGTTCATCACAAACTGCACCGACGCCTCTTGCAGATCGACCGAAGCGCTATACGACCCCAACAGCGTTTTTTCATCTACACAAACGGCCCCGGGATCGAAAGTGGCGTCCC
Source organism: Terriglobia bacterium (assembly GCA_963816865.1). Lineage (GTDB taxonomy): Bacteria > Acidobacteriota > Terriglobia > Terriglobales > Acidobacteriaceae > JAIQFF01. The sequence continues at coordinate 176,183 of CAWFMU010000029.1, read as the reverse complement.
CGTGTACCGTCTGCGCGAACAGCAAAACCCGGCCTCCAGGACGTATTGCATCCATCGCAGTCCGGATCAAACCATTACCGCCGACCGCCAGGATGGCTGCATCTGCACCACGTCCTTCGGTCAACTCACGCACCGCTTTTACGACATCGGTACGCGAGGCATCAATGCTGTTCCCCAAGCCGTAACTTGTAGATATTGTAAGCCTTTGGGGATACAAATCGGAAGTGACTACGCGTTGAACCTGCCCGTTTAGCCAATACACTCAACATGATACCGATGGGACCCTGACCTATTACTACAACCGTCTCTCCGGCGTGTAATCCCAATCTTTCGATTCCCTTCATGCAGGTGTTGATGGGCTCGACGAAACAGGCTTGCTCGTAAGAAACATTCTTCGGGATGCGAACCGTGCCACGCTGCGCAATCCAGTCCATGGCGCGGACATATTCCGCGAAGCCGCCGCCCGATGGTTCGAAGCCGGCAGTGCATCCGACTTTCTTGTACGTCTCGCACTGGGCAAACGTTTTATTGCGGCAGTAGTAGCAGTCTCCGCACGGGATGTGATGGAAGACGACGACCCTGTCGCCCGGTTGAAAATCGCGTACACCCGCGCCCACGGCGGCAATCATGCCCGCGGTCTCGTGTCCAAAAATGCGCGGCGCGGAATGCGAGCCGGTGGCAATTTTCTTCAGATCGGTGCCGCAGACTCCGCAGGTGTGCACCCGCACCAGCAATTCGCCGGGGCCTATCTTTGGCACAGGAACGGTCTCCATGCGAACGTCGTTCACGCCGCGATACACTGCCGCCAGCATGGTGGCGGGAATCGTCTGCTGGTTATCTTCGATCGCGAATTGTCCGGCGATGGCCATGGTTGAATAGGTTTGATGCTTTAATTCCGCCGGGGATCGGTTTCCGTAAAGCGCATTTCCACCGTCATTGCATCCGGCAGGTGGTTTTCTGGAAGTACGTGGAAATCCTTCACCTGGATGATGCAGTAGAAATCCTCCACCTTGAACACGCGCCTGGCGAGCAGCGGGACTATGGCATACGGGCTCGGGTCCAGCCACCATGCACGATCCTGAGGCCGGTCGGTAAGGGCCTCGGGAGGCTTGGTCGCGACCAGAAAGTTTCCCAGGTAGCGGCGATGGGGATCAATCAAGAGTACGCGCCAGGAAACAACTCCTTCTGCGCCCCCCTCCTCGCGGGCGGGTTCGAGAGACAGTTGATAGCGATCGTTGCCCTTGGAATCCTTCACCGTCGCCCTGTACTCCGCGTGCTCCGCCGTCAGATTAGCGACCAGCAACAGCTCTGCGAGGCGGGTCGGGCCCTGGCGGAAACTCTCGACATAAACCGGTTTGGGTACGGCCTGGGCCCAGGAATGCGCGGCCAGCGTGAGCACGCCTAGAAAGGCAGTGGCGGTGCAATTTGGAAATCTGCAAAGTATTGTCATTCCGAAGCGCGGCCTTGTCGCGCGAGGAATCTGCTGCTTCGACGCCGGCAGCAAGCAGCTTCCTCGCCGGTAGATCCGGCTTCGGAATAACAAGGGGTAAAGTGGTTCTCTTGCAAACCGCACCATCACCAATGAAGTGCTGGTTTGTGGTGACGCGTTCTTAGGCCGCATTCTCCGCATAGGCTAGGTGCGGCCTCCTGAGCCTGCTTGAAGGTCCGGTTCCGCATCTTCCACATCTTCCGGATCCTCGTTATATTGCTCCAGCCATTCGCAAAGCGCCGCCGCCGCGGTAGAGCTGTTTCTCGCCAACTGAAAGACCCGCAGCCAAAGCCAGGGTCGGACCGCGACATAGGCAGCAAAGGCCGCGGTGCGAAACTGCCCATCGCCGGCGATGAATCGTTCCATCGGCGGCATTTCAAAGTCAGCTTCGTCCGAGATGGCTTTGAGGCCGACGAAGGTGATGTCATGGGCCTGCGCGGCGCGGGCCACGGCCGCGGCTTCCATGTCCACCGCGTGTGCCCAGTAGGCCTCCGCCAGCTTGGCTTTTTCCTTGACGCTGGCGGGTTGGTCAACGCTGACCAGAACCCAGTAACCCACGCCGGCCTCGATCCGGCTTCCATCTTTCGCGTCAATGACGCAAATGGGAGTCAGCACCGTGCCCACTTTCAAGGTGGGATCGAGGGCTCCGGCAAAGCCGGCGGACTGCACCAAAACTGGTGCATACAGTTTGATGATGGCCTCGGTGGCCCGGCGCGCGGCTTCCGGGCCGATGCCGCCGCAAACCAGCACGGCGCGGTCGTTCTCGAAGAACTTGTATTTTCGGCCGTCGTGCTCGCGGTCGACTCGGCGCCACTGCTTGATCAGCGGGCGTACCTCGCGCTCGAGGGCGGCTACGATGGCGACTTTGGCGGTGATTGGGCAATGTTAAAACCTTGCCGAGCCTTGCTCGGCGAGACCCGGTCTCACACGCTTGCTGCCGGTCTCACGCGCTCTGGACATAGCCATTGGCCTGGAACCACTCGACTGCGCGGCGCAACGCGTCATCTACCGGAACGATTTTCCATCCCAGATCGCGCTCCGCCTTGCTCGATGACACGAACATCTTTTTTCTGCCCATGCGGACCGCGTCGATGGTGGCGCGAGGTTCGCGATTTCGAATGTAACCGGTGAATACCTGATCCACTACTCCGGTCGCGAGGGCAACCACGTACGGAACCTTGATGCTGGGCGAGGGCAGCCCGGTGATGGCTCGCAAGTTTGTCGAGAATCTGCTTCAACGTCAGATTCTCACCGCCCAGGATGTAGCGCTCGCCGCTTTTTCCCTTTTCCAGCGCCGCGACATGGCCACGAGCACACTCGGCAACATCCACCAGATTCAGGCCCGTGTCCACGTAGGCGGGAAATTTCTTCTTGAGAAAATCCACCACAATTCTTCCCGTGGGCGTGGGCTTGATGTCGCGCTCGCCGACCGGAGTCGTCGGATTTACCACCACCACATCCATTCCCGATCGGCCGGCCTCGATCGCAATTTCTTCCGCCATAAACTTCGAACGCTTGTAGGGCCCGATCATATTCGCCAGGGAAACCGGCGAATCCTCGTTGGCGAGATGGCCGTTCGACTGGAATCCCATGGTCGCAACGCTCGAGGTGTAAACCACGCGCCGCACTTTGTTCTCGCGGGCGGCCTCCAGAATCGCCTTTGTGCCCTCGACATTGGAGCGATACATCTGCTCCGGATCGCGCACCCACAGCCGGTAATCCGCGGCGACGTGAAATACCACATCGCATCCCGCCACGGCCTTCTTCAAAGACGCCGCGTCGCGCAGGTCTCCAACCACCCGCTCAGCCTGCAGCTCCTGAATATTCCTGAGGTCGCTGCTGGAGCGGACCAAGAGCCGGAGATCGGCGCCCTGCGCGGCCAGCGCGCGAGCCACGTGACTGCCCACAAATCCCGTCGCACCGGTGAGGAAAGCCAGCATTGATAATCAGCAATTGGCAATTAGCACTTAGCCAAACCGTCAGCCACTGGAGCGAGAAGCCAAGTGCCAATTGCTAATTGCCAATTGCTGTTTCTAGCTTCTCTCCGCCATTACCTTCTTGTACGTAGTCAGCGCGATCAGCGGGAAGTACTGCCGGTACATGTGGTACTTCAGGTAAAACACGCGCGGGAAACCGGTGCCGGTGTAGTGAGGCTCGTCCCAGGACCCGTCTTTCTTTTGCGTGCGCAGCAGGTAGGCGATGCCTCGAACCACGCAGTCGCTGCGCGTGTCCTTGGCGGCCAGCAATCCCATGATGGCCCACGCCGTCTGCGACGGAGTGCTGGGGCCGACTCCCTTGGTATTGGGATCGTCGTAGGAACCGCAAGTCTCGCCCCATCCGCCATCGGGGTTCTGCACCATGCGCAGCCACTCGGCGGCCTGCTGCACGTACGGCTCGTGATGATCGATTTCCATCGCCTCCAGGCCGCGCAGCACCAGCATGGTTCCGTAGATGTAGTTGACGCCCCAGCGTCCGAACCAGGAACCGTCCGGCTCCTGCTCGTCGCGGATAAACTTCAGCGCCTTCTTCACCGCGGGATGGTTCTTGTCGTACCCGTAGCCGGCCAGCATCTCGAGGATGCGTCCGGTGATGTCGACCGTCGCCGGATCGAGCATGGCGTTGTGGTCGGCGAAGGGCACGTGCTGGAACACCATGCGGTCGTTGTTCTTGTCGAACGAAGCCCAGCCGCCGTTGCGGCACTGCATGGAGAGAATCCAGTCAATGGCGCGCTGCACCGACTCGCGCTGGTAGCGTCCGTTGGGATGCTCCACGTGGCCCAGGCCGAGGCAGACCATGGCGCTGTCGTCCACGTCGGGATAAAACTCGTTGTTGAATTCGAAGTACCAGCCTCCGGGCTGGCCCTGCTTGTTCTTCACTTTCCAGTCGCCGGCGATGCGTACCTGCTTCTGCAGGATCCAGTCGGCGCACTTCACCATGCGGGGATCGCTGGCCGGAACTCCGCTCTCGCCCAGCGCGAACATCGCATAGGCGGTGTCCCACACCGGCGACTTGCAGGGCTGCATGCGGAACGTGTCGTGGTCTTCGATGCCCAGCTTTTCGAACTCATCCATGGCGCGAATCACCTGGGGATCGTCCACCGAATATCCCAGGCAGCGCAGGGCGATGATGGAATTCATCATCGACGGGAAAGATCGCGCCCAGACCGTCGCTCATCTCGAAGCGTTCCAGCATCCACTTCTCGGCCACCTTCAGGGCGACCGAGCGCAGCGGCCGGATGTGCACCCGCTCAAACCAGTGGGTCAAGCGGTCGAGAGACAGGAAGAAATTGCGCCATGAAAACAGCTTCTTGTCCCAGCGCAAACGCATGCGCGACTTGTCGCGTCCGCCGACAAACAACTCTTCGACGCCCAGCTCATCGGGAATCTTCTTGAACGGCTTCTTGGCGTAGCAAATCGACAGCGGCACCAGAATGGCGCGCGACCACGAAGAAATCTCGTAGATGTTGAACCAGAACCACTTGGGAAACAGGACGATTTCCGGAGGAATGGCGGGCACCGCGTCGTAGTCGTACTGCCCGAAGAAGCAGAGATAAATCTTGGTAAAAGTGTTGACCTCGGTGACTCCACCCATTTCGAGAATCTTCTTGCGGGCGCGTGCCAGGTCAGGATGATCGGCGGCGTAGCCCGCCAGCTTCAGTCCGAAATAGCATTTGACCGAGGCGCTGATATTGGACGGGCCCTGGTGATAGATACCCCATCCGCCGTCCTCGTTCTGGTGCTCCAGAATGTAGCGCGCCGCCTTGGCCAGGCGCTCCGGATTGCCGGTGCCCAGAAGAACGTGCAGGATGATGTAATCGGCTTCGAGCGTGGCATCGGCTTCCAGCTCGCCGCACCAGTAGCCTTCTTCGTGCTGCTCGGAAAACAGGCTGTTGCGCGCGCCGTCAATGGCCGCAGCCACCCGGCTGATCAGATCATCAATTTTTCCGAAGCGCATCTGCGGCACAGCAGAAGCGGGGGATAGGGAGGAGGTATCTTCCATAATTTGCTATCGCTACTCCACAGCCGCTCCGCTGGGAGCGGCGGCAATGGCTTCCACGATTTCAGGCGGCAAGCCGAACCTTACGTTCTCCGGCATGACCTCGACTTCCTGCACGTTCGAGAAGCCTTCCGTACCCAGGAACTTTACGACTTCTTCGACCAGGCACTCCGGAGCGGAAGCGCCCGCGGTCAGCGCGATCGTCTTCACCCCCTCCAGCCATTCCGGCCGGATGTTGCGGAAGCTGTCAATGAGATGCGAGCCGGTGCCCAAATTACGCGCAACTTCCACCAGGCGATTGGAATTGGAGCTGTTGTCGGAGCCAACCACCAGCAGCAGGTCGGCGTCGGAAGCCACGTGCTTCACCGCCACCTGGCGGTTTTCCGTGGCATAGCAGATATCCTGCGCCGCCGGCCCCTTGATGTTGGGAAAGCGCTGGCGCAGGGCGGCAATAATGTCCCGAGTCTCATCCAGGCTGAGCGTGGTCTGGGTCAGATAGGCCACCCGGTTGGGGTCGGCTACGGTCAGCGAAGCCACTTCTTCCGGCGATCCTACAACCTGGGTCACGACCGGCGCCTCGCCGAGCGTCCCGATGACCTCGTCATGGTCGCGGTGGCCGATCAGGATCAGCGAATAGCCTTCTTTGGCAAACTTCACCGCTTCCACGTGGACTTTGGTGACCAGCGGACAGGTTGCGTCAATCACCCGCAATCCGCGGTGCTCGCTGGCCTCGCGCACCTCGGGCGAGACTCCGTGGGCGCTGTAAATCACCCGTTCCCCATTTGGGACTTCTTCGACGCTGTCAACGAAAATGGCGCCCTTGCCCTGCAATTCCTCAACCACGAAGCGGTTGTGAACGATCTCCTTGCGGACGTAGATCGGCGGCCCGAAGGCTTCGAGGGCGATGCGGACAATATCGATGGCCCGCACCACGCCCGCGCAGAAACCGCGGGGCTTGAGCAAAAGCAGCGTCTTTTCGTCCTGGGATGGGGCCATAATCTGCCTTCTTTAGGGTACACGTTCCCTATGGGTAGTTGCCTATTAGACTATCGGAGAAGTACCCAGTTGGTCAACGTAAGCCGTAGAAAGGCTTAGGATTAGCAGCGATTGGGTGTTTCTGGACAGCGAACGGTTCTAACCGGAATGTCACTACCAGACTCGACTCACTCCATACCCATCGAGTTGGGCGTCGTTGCTCACAATCGTCAGACCTTCGATCTGCGCTTGCGCCACCAGCATGCGATCGAAGGGATCCTTGTGGGAGCCTGGCAGAGAACCTGCCCGAATACCATGTTCAGTGCTGATCGAGAGACTTTCGAACCGGTGCTGAGACAAGTATCCTGCAAAATCTCGAGCCAGATTGACGGCGACATCCAACCTGCCCAGTCGCACCTTCGTGGCGATTTCCCAGGCAGAAACAGCACTCACCAGTACCTGGCTATTTCTTGAACCAATAAGTTTTCGCGCGGCGGCCGGCAACGAGGAGTCCTCGGTCAGCCACCAAATCAGCGTATGGGTGTCCAGAAGGAGACGCATGGTCAGCTATTCCCAGGAATCCAATTCTTCTGGCGGCAAGGGCTCAAAGAATTCCGGACCAATGTGTATCTTTCCCTTCAATCCTCCAGGTTTCCGATCACCCTTGGGGTTCTGGATTGCCACCAGGCGAACCACGGGTTCAGACCCGCGAGCAATGACGATATCCTCGCCCCGGCAAGCCTGCTCAATCAGCTTGGAGAGTTGGGTTTTGGCCTTATGGATGGTGATGGTTTTCATATTAGCTAACCAATATTAGCTAATAGCCCGGGGCTTGGCAAGGGCTTGCGGCGAGCGGCTAATTTCTGTCACTCACGCGTTGGTCTTCAGCATCTGCTCGGCATGCTTGCGCGAGGTCTCGGTCAGCTTGGCGCCGCTGAGCATGCGGGCCACTTCCTCGGTGCGCTCTTCCCCGGTGATGAGATGGACGCTGGTCCGGGTCCGGCCGCCGACGGCTTTCTTTTCGATCAGGTAGTGATGGTCGGCGAAGGTGGCAATCTGGGGCAGGTGGGTGACGCAGAGAACCTGATTCGAGCGGGACAGGCTCTTGAGCTTCTTGCCGACGGCCTCGGCCGCCCGGCCGCCGATTCCGGTGTCAATTTCGTCGAAGACCAGGGTGCGCTGTGCTCCCGAACTGCGTTTCTTGCCCGACGCCGCCTCGACGCTGGCCTTAAGAGCCAGCATCACGCGTGACAATTCTCCGCCGGAAGCGATGTGTTCCATCTGCCGCAAGGGCTCGCCGGGATTGGTGGCGATCATGTACAGGACCTGGTCGAAGCCTGAGGCGGTCCAGTTCCCTTCTTCGTCGGTGCCGCTGACTTCAATTCGGAAACTGGACTTCATGGCCAGGTCGTTGATTTCGGCCTCGACCAGTTTCTCCAGCTTGCGCGCGGCTTCGTAGCGTTTCTTGGAAATGGCCTGGGCCGCGCCCAGGTACGTCTCGGCGGCCTTCGCCAACTCGGACGCGAAGCTGGCGCAGAACTTCGTCCTTGTTCTCCATCTCGGAAAGCTTGCGGCTGACTTCTGCGCCGTGATTGATCACGTCTTCGAGCGTCGGACCATACTTGCGCTTGAGCCGGTCCATGGCTGCGAGGCGGTCTTCGACTTCCGCCAGATGCTCGGGCGAAGCCTCGATGCCGCCGGCATAGTCGCGCAGGCTGGCGCCGACATCTTCCACGCTGATGCGGGCGGTTTCGAGCGTGGCCATGGTCTCCTGAAACTTCGGTTCGTAGCGGGCCAGTTCTTCGATGTGTTTTTGCGCCGTCCGCAACGACGCCGAAGTGGAAGCATTGCCTTCGTAGAGCAGATCGAAAGCATTCATGGCGGCGCTGTGGATCTTTTCCGCATTGGCCAGGACGCGCTTCTCGGTTTCGAGGCGCTCGTCTTCTCCCGGCTGCAATTTGGCGTCTTCAATTTCGCGCGCCTGGAATGTCCACAGGTCGAGCAGGCGCAGGCGGTCCTGCTCGTCGCGCTGGAGTTCTTCGATGCGACTCTGAATTCCTTTCCATTTGGAGAATGCCTCCGCAGTCGCTTCGATCTGAATATTGGCAAAGGTGTCGAGCAGGCGCAGCCGCGTGGAAGCGTCGAAGGACAGCAGCGATTCGTTCTGGGCGTGAATGGTGGCCAGGTAAGGCGCCAGTTGGCGCAAGACGGCTACCGTCGCGGGCTGGTTGTTGACGAAAACCCGTCCCTTGCCGCCGGCGGCAATCTCGCGCCGCAGGATGATCGATTCGTCTTCCTGGTCAATCCCGTTGTTTTCGAGAATTTGCGCGACCGTCTTTTCCGCTCCGCCTTCGACTTCAAAGACAGCGGAAATCGTGGCCTTGTCGGCTCCGGAGCGAATCACGTCGGCGGAGGCCTTGTCGCCCAGCAGAAGCGCCAGGGCATCAATGAGGATGGATTTTCCGGCGCCGGTTTCGCCGGTCAGCAGGTTCAGGCCGGGGGCGAACTCTACCGCCAGGTTGTCTATGACCGCGTAGTTTTCCAGCCGCAGTTCGATGAGCACCGGCGTCCTGGTACGAAGAATTGAGATTACGAAGTTGAGCGCAGCATAGCATGAAAACAGTTTTCAGTTCGCCGTTCTCGGTTCTCAGAAAAGTGAGCTTTTTTGCACAGCCCATACGGGTTAATAGATCGTGTTCACCGGCGAATTAGGCCGCTGCCATGGTCTATAATCGAAGCAGGAATCCTCCTAAAAACAATGAATCTGTATCCCTTGCTGGCAGCAGTGGTCGGCGGCGAAATTATTGACTTGGTGGGTGAAACCGGCCCCGTCGCCAAGGTGGTCTTGCTTATTCTTCTGATCTTCAGCCTGGTTTCCTGGGCGATCATTCTTTCCAAGTGGAGCGTGTTGCGGCGGGCGCGGGTGCAGAGCGGCCGTTTCGTGCGCGCCTTCCGCAAGGCGCAGCGCCTGCAGGATGTGGGCGCCGTGGCGGAACAATTTCGTCCCAGCCCGCTGGTGGGAGTGTTTGAGGGCGGATTTGAGGAGTACCGCCGGCAGGGCGCTGCGGCCAATGGCGTCATTCGAAGTCCGCTGGCCATACAGCGCGCCATGCAGATTGCGAACTCGGAAGAGCTGACCCGCTTCGAGCGCAACCTGCCGTGGCTGGCGATTACGGGAGCGGTCACGCCGTTCGTCGGCCTGTTTGGAACGGTCTGGGGCATCATCGACGCCTTCCACGGTCTGGGTACTGCGGGAGCCGCGACCCTGCGCGCGGTTGCGCCTGGAATTTCCGAAGCTCTGATTACGACCGCCGCCGGACTGGCGGCTGCCATCCCTGCCGTGATTGCCTACAACCTGATTGGCGGGTCGATTCGCGAACTGGCTGCCCGCGGCGACGACTTTGCCATGGAAATGTTGAACGCGGTCGATCGCCAACAGGCGCCCGCCTACCGCACGGCTGAAGCTCCGGGGGTGCAGCGGTAATGGCCTTTACGGCTTCTAACGGACGAACTCAAACTTCCCTCTCCGACATCAACATCACGCCGCTGGTGGACGTCGTACTGGTGCTGCTGATCATCTTCATGGTCACCGCCCCGGTGCTGCAATCCGGCATCGAGCTCAATGTCCCCAAGACCCGGACGGTCAAAGAGATCACCGAAGAGCGCCTGGTGGTCAGCATCAACAAACAGCAGCGGGTTTTTCTGGGCAATGACCCGGTCAACATCAACGAAATCGCGGCCCGGATCAAACAGAAAATCCGCGACCCGCAGCACCAGGCCATCTTCGTCCGCGCCGATGAAGATGTACCCTTCGGCGCCTTCGCCACCGTCATGGACGCGGTCAAATCATCGGGCATCACCAACGTAAGCATCGTCACTCAACCGCTGGACGCGCATGGCAGCCAACGCTGAAATCTTCTTTGAACACGACCGCTGGGGCCGCAACCTCACCTGGTCGCTCGGATTGCATATTGCGATTGCAGGCGCCATTGTGCTCTACGCCGTGGTCGCTCCCAGCAGCAATGGCGAAGGCTGGGGCGCGGGCGGCGGCGGCGATGCCATGGGCGTGACGCCTGGTAAGCACTGTCCCTCTGCCGGCCAATCCGGTGAAGACGGAAAATGTTCTGGCCAACGATTCCAAGGGGCTGACGCAATCGCAGCCCAAGCCGGTGGAGAAAGAGCCGGACGCGATTCCGATTCCGGACAAAGCCACCAAGGTCAAACCGGTTCCGAAGACCACGACTGCCACGCATCAGAAGCCGCAGCCCGCGCCTGAAGTCGAGGCTGACAACGTAGTTCCCTTCGGCCAGGGCGGGCCGGTCAGCGGACCCTATGGCACCTTCAGCGCCAACGGAGCCAAGGGTGGCTTCGGCTTCACCGGCGGCGGCGGCGATTTCGGATCGCGCTATGCCTGGTACGTGCGCGTGGTGCAGCAGAAGGTTTCCGAGAACTGGTTGAAGTACGAAGTGGACCCGAGCATTTCAACCGCGCAACGCGTGTACATCACCTTCGACGTAATGCGCGACGGCCATCCCGCGAATGTTCAAGTGGAGCAATCGAGCGGTGTCCCATCGCTCGACCAATCGGCCACACGGGCCATCCAGCGCATTGACACTTTTGGTCCCTTGCCCTCGGATTATGCCGCGAATAAGGTGTCGGTAGAGTTCTGGTTCGATTACAAAAGATAGCAAGGGTGTTTTTGGGCCTTTGGTTGCTGGCAGAAGTTTGGTGTCATTCCCTTTTGTAGCTGCGTCATCCTGAGCGAAGCGAAGGATCTGGCGCGGAGCGGATAACAAGTCGGCTGGCCGTATTGCAGTACGCGCGAGATCCTTCGGGACTGAAGTCCCTCAGGATGACGCCGGATTTGGAAACTTGCCACTTCGTACTACATAGTCAGGAAGCGATCATTAATGAAGCGATTTTTCTTACTATTGTTACCTCTGTTTTTGTTGACCTCGAGCTTTGCCCAGGACTGGATCAAGACCGGCACCGGGCTGGGCGTCGAGAAAGTGCGCCTGGCGGTTCCCGATTTCAATGCTTCCACTCAGGATCCAAAGAATGCCGATCTGCTGAAGGCATTCAACGAAACTCTGTGGAACGATCTGGACAATGCCGGCATCTTCGACATGGTTTCGAAGAGCTTCTATCCCCTGGGTCAGGTGGGAACTCCCGCCGACGTGAAGTTCGAGGGCTGGAGCGCGCCGCCGCCGAATGCGGCCATGCTGGCCTTTGGCAACCTGGGCGTCTCCGGCAACGGCATGACGGTGCAGGGCTGGCTCTACGACGTCAAGAATGTGACCTCGCCGCAAGTGCTGGGCAAGCAGTATCAGGATGCGGCCACCAGCGACGCAGCCCGCACCACCGCCCACAAATTTGCCGATGAGATTATCTTCCGCCTGGGCGGCGGCATTGCCGGAATTGCGGAAAGCAAAATTTATTTCGTGAGCAGCCGCAGCGGGCACAAGGAAATCTGGGCGATGGATTACGACGGCGCCAACCAGCACGCCGTGACCCATCTGGGTTCGATTTCGCTGTCGCCGCGGGTCTCGCCCGACGGATCGCGCATCGCCTTCAGTTCGATGACCAAGTCGGGTTGGGAAATTCTGATGTATTCGCTCGAACTGAACCGCCTGGTTTCATTTCCCCGCTTCGGCGGAACCAATCTTTCTCCCGCATGGTCGGCGGACGGAACCAAAATCGCCTTCTCTTCCTCGCGCAGCGGAGATCCGGAAATTTATACCGTGGATTCTTCCGGAGCGAATCTGAAGCGGATCACGTCCTTCAAGGGTCCTGACGTCTCGCCGGCCTGGAATCGCAAGACCGGCGCGCAGATTGCGTGGGTAAGCGGACGCACCGGGCTGCCGCAGGTTTACACCATGGAGGCCGACGGCACCAATGTGCAGCGGCTCACCGATCAGGGATACGCGGTCTCTCCCGCGTGGTCGCCGAACGGACAATTTCTGGTGGTTTCCTGGATGCGCAAGTACGGCCCGGGAGCGCCGGGAGCGCAGGACATCTACATCATGGACATTGCCAGCAAACAGTGGGTGCAGCTGACCCACGATGGCGGGCGCAACGATTTCCCGTACTGGTCGCCGGACGGAAGACACATCATTTTCCAATCCAGCCGGGCCGGCAGCCTGCAGATATGGACCATGCTGGCCGATGGTACCAATCAGAAGCAGCTGACCTTTGCGGGCGCGAACAGTCAGCCCAACTGGAGTTGGAAGTAAACCGTCGTAGGTCGTTGGCCTTTGGTCTTTGCCAACGACAAAGGCCAACGGCCAACGACTGCAGCAATTGATCTTTAAAAATTTGATCCAGGAATCATATTTCTGTTTCGCAGTTAATTCCCGGACGAGGCGGAGCACGATTCCCCTCTCCGGACCTGAGCCGGGCGCGGCGATCGTAATCGAGTGCACCAATCAACGCGCACCAAGAGTACGGAGGAGCAGAGTGAAGCAACGAAAACTGAGATGGATGATGTTAGTGTTCGCCCTGATGGCGATCATGACGCTGGGCGCCTGCAAGAAGAAAGTAGCGCCACCGCCACCGCCGCCACCCCCACCGCCAGCCGCGCCTACAGCTTCGCTCACGGCCAACCCGAATACCGTCGACAAAGGCGGATCCACGACCTTGACCTGGCAGACCAGCAACGCGACCGATGTCAGCATTGACGGCGTGGGCGCCGTGCAACCCAGCGGATCGCAGAGCGTGACCCCGTCCGATTCCACCACCTATACCCTGACCGCGAAGGGAGCGGGCGGGACGCAGACGGCCACGGCGCGAGTCACCGTGACCGCGCCTCCGCCACCGCCGCCTCAGGCGTCGGCCACCGAAGAAGAACTGTTCTCACAAACCGTGAAGGACATCTACTTCGACTACGACAAGAGCGACATCAACGCCGACCAGCAGTCGTCCATGCAGGGCGATGTCGAGTTCCTGAAGCAGCATCCCAACATCAGCTTCACGGTGGAAGGACACTGCGACGAACGGGGCTCGACCGAATACAACCTGGCCCTGGGCGACAGCCGCGCCAATTCCGTGCGCAACGCGCTGGTTCAGGGAGGCGTCAGCGCCGACCACGTGAAGACCATCAGCTACGGCAAGGAAAAACCGTTCTGCACCGAATCGAACGAGCAGTGCTGGCAGCAGAACCGGCGTGGTCATTTCGTCTACGGGAAGTAAAGTTTGGTAGCGCCGGCGTCGCGGCGGCTGTCGCGGGCGTCTTCCCGCCCTCGCATGCGAGGGCGGTAGACGCCTTCGCTACAGCCGGCGAGACGCCGGCGCTACATTGCTTCGTCCTCTGGCCGGGACGCGACACATACTCTTCACATCGTAGGTATTGGACTATGAAAATCCAACGATATCCCGTTTTACTCGCCATCCTCGGCCCTGCTTTGCGCCGGCGTAACGCCCGCGTGGGGCGTGAACAAAGACATGGTGCAACTGCAGACCCAGGTGCAGGACCTGCAGGACAGAATTGCCCACATGCAGCAGTCGTTCGACGAGCGCATGGGCGTGATGCAGCACCTGGTCGAACAAAGCACCGACCGGGCCAACAAGGTCGCGACCTCCGTCACCGATCTTCAGACCACGCTGCAGAAGCAGCAGAGCGATAGCGGCGCCCATGCCGACCAGCTTTCGGGCCAGATCCAGTCCTTGAACGACACGCTGGACGAGCTCAAGGCGCGGCTGGGCAAGGTGAGCAAGCAACTGGAAGACATGCAGGCGGCGCAGCAAAGCATGGCGGTCCAGCAGACCCAGCAACAGCAGCAGGCGGCGGCCGCTCCTCCGCCCGACGTTCTCTACAACAATGCCCTGCGCGACTACCAGGCGGGAAAGAACGATCTGGCGGCGCAGGAATTTGGCGACTACGTGAAGTTCTATCCCAACACGGATCTGGCGGGAAATTCGAACTTCTACCTGGCTGACATCCAATTCAAGCAGGGGAATTATGCGGCGGCGGTCAAGAGTTACGACCAGGTTCTGCAGAGCTTTCCTGACGGCAACAAGGCGGCGGCGGCCGAGCTGAAAAAAGGCCTGGCGCTGGTTGAACTGGGACAACAGGAAGCTGGAATCGCCGCGCTACGCCATGTGATGCAGCGCTATCCCAAGTCGAATGAAGCCATGCAGGCCCGGGACCGGCTGCGCAAGCTGGGAGTAGCCACGACGGGAACTGAGGCGCGAAGGCCGCAGTAACCTGGCCTATGACCCCCGCTTATCGCCGACTGATGACGGCGGTGATGGCGGCGACGGCGGTGGTGCGTGCCGATGGTGGCGCGTCGTTATCCTTGGCTTCCTGCCGGTGTGCGGCAACGCTGGCATGTGCCTGCTCACCCGGCTTGAGTTGTTCTCCCCAACCGGTTGAGGTCAACAGCAGAATTCCCGAAAGAGCGAATATGAGACGCTTCATACTATCCTCGAGTGTATTTCTGTCCTAATCTACAGGATTAACCCTTCCCACCGGCAGAAGTTTCGCGATAGGCTACTGTACTGGGCTGGTGCATCTCCTGGCCCGGAACGAGGACACTGCATGACTGACTCCAGAAACAGCCGACTCCATGAAGGATCTGGATGCGGCTCTCGCCGATGATCAGGACCGCGGTAAAGGCGCAGTTGAGCAGGACAAACCGCAGGAGCCGCCCGGCAATACCTCCATGCAGGGCCAGCTTGGACATCGCGACCAGAATCCAATGCTGAAATCCTCGGACACCGATTTTCCCGAGCCCGGCGGAAGTCCCGAACACTCCGGCGAACCCACCGAACTGGGAAGAAAGACGTAGCCTAGTTTGCAGTTCTTCCCTCCCCAGCGAAATGTAGGCGCGAGCGCCCACGCTCGTGCCGAGCCGTCGGTGGCGCTGCAACACGAGCGGGGCGCTCGCGCCTACATTTCCGTGCTTGCTCGCGCAAGATGCGTCGCAAGCTCAGCAGGACGCCCTGGACTTCGTCTACTCTCCCTTGTCCTTGTCTTTGTCCTTGTGGTGGAGGTCGAGGCCGAAGGATGGGTGGTCGCGCTGGCCGGTAATCTTGATCGGCACCTCGGTCTGGCCGTTCTTGCGGAAGAAGGGATCGACTGCCTTCAGCACGAAGGACTTCGCCCCGGTCGTCGTCTGCGAAATCTTGGCCTGCATTCGCAGCTTGCCGTAGAAATCAAGGTCTTCCTTTTCCAGACCGTACTTGCCGTCCAAGGCGACCTGGGCTCCGGTGACGGTGAAGGTCAGGCCGCGGAACGTGATCACGCCGTTGTCGAGCACGAAATTTCCTTTCAGCTGGGAAACGCTGCTGCCCGCATCCTTGTTCTCCGGCTGGCCTTGGCCCTTCCGGCTGAGAGTTTCGATTTTCGCCGTCACTTCCGGACTGGTGAATTGGGCCTGCTCCACGTCAAACTTTCCATTCAGATTCAAACGATCGGCGAGATCGCCCTTTCCATGAGGCAGATCGAACTTGGTGTGAAAGTTTATGGCGCCGGTCAGGGGAGGCTTGATCGGCCTTTCACCGCCAGGCGCAACAAGTCCTCGAGCCTGCCCTTGTCGACGGTCACGTCGAGCGTGATCTCTTTGCCTTGTCTTGTCAGGAGACCTCACGACCCCACCCTGGGCCACGATGACCGTATTCAGCAGATGCGCGGTCACCGGATGCAGCAGCGTGTCGCCGTTGGTGCCGTCCACCGTGGCGCTGAAGACCGTCTCCAGATCGAGAGGATGTCCGCCAATCGTGACCGTGAAGTCGGGAGTCGAGGTCTTGCCTTCCACTTCAATTTTCTCCAGCACGCCGCCAAACTTGCCGGTCGAAGAAAGAATTCCGCTGATCCCTTTGAACACTCCCAGGTCAGCCTTGTCGAAGGTGTATTCGGCCGCCAGCGGCGTCTGGCCCGGGATCGTCCGGGCTCCACGGGCCGAAGGTTCCCTTGGTCTCGATTTCGCCCGGGTGGAATGGCGTTGGTGAGCTGCGCGTTGAACTTCGCCGGGACGGTCGAGGCCGACCGAGTGCATCACCAGATGGTGAATGGCGAACACGTGGGGATCTTTGTCGGCAGACTTGGGCAGCATTCGAAGTTCCGCGTCGTCAGAAACGATTTCTCCGATCAACACCGGAAGATTCTTCGCCTTTGGCCAATTCTGTTCCCTCTGTCTCCCTTGGGCGGAATCTGTATCACCAGACCCTTGAGCTTGACCTGGTCGACTCTTCCACGGTTTCCAGGGCAGTCCCAGAATGCCGGCCTCGGCAGAGAACTCGCGAATTGAAATGAGCGGCGGAACATCAGTGCGGCCTTCGTGACGGAGCACCAGTCCTGAACCTTCGATCCGCGCTCCCGGAAACAGATAGACGTGAAACTCTTTGAGTTCCACCTCGGCGTGGAATTTCTCCCGAAGCATCTCCACGACCTTCTTGTGCAGATACGGATTGGAGAGATGGATTCCGGCCACGATAACGCCCACAACCGCGATCACGACCAGTGATATCACGATCAGCAGAGTCTTGCTCACCGGCCTGGTCCTTGTTTCAGTCATTGGCATCAGATCTCTGACGCTGTTTCGGGGCAAAGGGTTGGCAAGCGAATGTTAGCAGTGTTGGTGAGTCTGTGCCGGACGATCGAGAGATTGGTGGGCGGCACCACGTGCAAGCCCGGCTGTGGCGGACGGTTGAGATCGGGCCGGAATGTACGATCGCGTAAACTGCGAAACCAGCTTTCATGCGACGGTGGTGGATGTGCAATGGGTAGTCGAATCTTACGGACTGTTTCTTGGTGCGCTGATTCTTGTTGGCGGCTCACTGGGGGACCTGTTTGGCCGACGTCTGATGTTCCTGGCGGGAGTGACGATTTTCGCTGCTGGCTTCCGCAGGCTGCGGCTTCGCCGCAAACATTCATCAGCTGATAATCGCACGAAGTATTCAGGGCGTCGGGGCAGCACTTCTCGTGCCCGGGAGTCTTGCCATTATCAGCACATCCTTCGACCAGAAGAATCGCGGCCGGGCGATTGGAACCTGGTCTGGCTTTACCGCGATCACCGCAGCGGCTGGACCTCTGCTGGGCGGCTGGCTGGTTGAGCATGCCTCCTGGCGATGGGTCTTCTTCATCAATCTCCCGCTGGCCGCGGCTGTGATAGCCATTTCGGTTTGGCGCATTGCAGAAAGCCGCAGCGCCAGTGCCGGACACATTGATTGGATCAGGGGCAATTCTTGCCACGGCTGGATTAGGCGGTCTGGTTTTCGGCTTTATCGAATCGGTCAATCTGGGTTGGAGGGATCCGCTGGTCTTTGGAAGTTTAATCGCCGGCGTCGGCTGTCTGATGGCGTTCGTTTTGGTCGAGCACAAGGTCGCCATGCCGATGCTTCCCCTCCGGCTTGTTCGAATCCCGCAGCTTCAGTGGCGCAAACCTGCTCACCCTGCTTCTATACGCCGCGATCGGAATCTTCTTTTTTCTGTTCCCGTTGAACTTGGTGCAAGTCCAGGGATACTCCACAACTTTGACCGGCGCTGCGATGCTTCCCTTGATTCTGCTTATGTTTTTTCTCTCGCGCTGGTCCGGGGGACTGGTGGCTGGTTATGGCTCTAGAAGTCCATTGATCATCGGCCCTCTGATCACCGCTTTGGGTTTCGTTCTTTTCTCGGTGCCCTCGGTCGGAAGCAGCTACTGGCGCGGGTTCTTCCCGGCGTCAGTTGTCCTGGGGCTTGGGATGGCAGTCACATACGGCTCTAAACGCGAAAGGTTGTCAGGAACACTCTGTCCCAGCCCTAGAACTCCCCCATTCAAGCCAAAACCGGGCTTGAATGGGCCACAGAGCGCTCGTCAAAACTGATCTTACCGCAGCTCTTCCATCACCTGTTCGAGCACTTCCCTGCCCGGACGCACGGCCGATTCCGGCAGCGTGGCCAGAGGCTCCTCGGTCATGTTCAGCAGGTCAACGAAAGTCGGGGTCTTGGAGTTGACGTAGAACACGCCGGTCAGGACTTCGCCCTTTTCGTGGGCTTCGTTCAGACGGGTGATGGCTTTGATGCGATTGGTGGGATCGTACTCTTCTTCGAGCTTGCGCAGGCGCAGGTGAGAGCCGTCGTGCATGGTGACATCGATCGTGGTGCCCGGGTCGTAGTCGATGGCGATGTCTTCAAACGCAGGCACGAAGCTGACTTCCTGCAGCGGCTCTTCGTGGTCCTTCATGTATTTGTAGGATTTGGTGGAGCCCTCGTGATCGTTGAAAGTCACGCAGGGCGAGACCACGTCGAGCATGACCGTGCCCTTGTGCGCGATGGCCGCTTTCATCATGGCGTGCAGTTGCTTCTTGTCACCGGAAAACGACCGGCCCACGAAGGTCGCGCCCAGCGTGATGGCCATGGCGCAGGTGTCGATGGGAGGCAGATCGTTGATCACGCCGGTCTTCAACGTCGAACCCATGTCGGCGGTGGCGGAGAATTGGCCCTTGGTCAATCCGTAGACGCCGTTGTCTTCGATGATGTAGATGATGGGCAGATTGCGCCGCATGAGGTGAATGAACTGGCCCACGCCGATGGAGGCGGTGTCGCCGTCGCCGCTGACGCCGAGAGCGATCAGGTGGCGGTTGGCGAGCACCGCGCCGGTAGCGACCGACGGCATGCGTCCGTGGACAGCGTTGAAGCTGTGCGAGCGCCCCATGAAGTACGCCGGGCTCTTGGACGAACAGCCAATGCCGCTGGGTTTGATCACGCGCTCGGGCGAAACTCCCATTTCGTACATGGCGTCAATGATGCGCTCGGAAATTGCGTTGTGGCCGCAGCCGGCGCACAGAGTCGTCTTGCCGCCGCGATAATCCAGCACGGACAAGCCGATGCGATTGGTTTTCGGCGCCGGAGCCGGCTTGTCGGGCGTTGAGGTCGCCATTTACTTACCCTCCATGGTCATGAGTTCGTCGGTGACCGAGCGCGCATCAAGCGGCAGGCCGTGAATGTGAGCGATGCTGCGCAAGCGGGTGTGCAGCGCGGCTTCGAGATCCATCTTGAGCAGGGTGAGCATCTGGGCGTCGCGGTTCTGTTCGACCACGTACACCACGTCGTGCTGCTTCACGAAGTCGTGCACCTCGCGCGTAAACGGATAGGCGCGCAGACGCAGATAATCGGTCTCGATGTTGTACTCCTGGCGCAACTGGTCGCGGGCTTCGATCAGTCCCCAGTGGGAAGTGCCGTATCCGATGATGCCGATTTTTGACTTTCCCGGAATCGCACTTCCGGTCGCGGAACAAACGAGCGGGCGGTCTCGAATTTCCGGTTGAGCCGCTCCATGTTGCGCTCGAAGTCGTCGGGACGTTCGCTGTATTGGGCTTTCTCGTTGTGTCCGCTGCCCCGGGCGAAGTAGGCGGCGGCAGGATGATCGGTGCCGGGCAGAGGTGCGATAGCCGACGCCGTCTCCGTCCACGTCCTGGTAGCGGGCAAAGCCGCCGAGGCGGTCGAGATCGGCTTTGCTCAGCACTTTGCCGCGGCCGATCGGCTTCTCCGGATACTTGAAGGGATCGGCCATCCAGTTGTTCATGCCCGAGATCAAGATCGGACATGACGAAGACCAGCGTCTGGAACTGCTCGGCCAGATCGAAAGCATCGCCTGCCATGGTGAAACATTCCTCCGCGGAACACGGGAGCAGCAGGATGTGCTTGGTGTCGCCGTGGGAGAGAAACGCGGTGGAAAGAATGTCGCCCTGCGAAGTGCGGGTGGGCAAACCGGTGGAAGGACCGACGCGCTGGATGTCCCAGATCACTCCCGGGACTTCGGCGTAGTAGGCCAGGCCGGCAAACTCCGCCATCAGACGAAATACCAGGGCCGGCCGATGAAGTCATCGCGCGCGCACCCGCCCAACCGGCTCCCAGCACCATGCCGATCGCAGCCAGTTCGTCTTCTGCCTGCACGATGGCAAAGGTGGCCTTGCCGTCGGCGCCGATGCGGAAGCGCTTCATGTACTCGATCATGCTCTCGGGCAACGATGACGACGGCGTGATCGGATACCAGGCGACCACGGTGGCGCCCGCGAACATGCAGCCCAGAGCGGCGGCGGAGTTTCCGTCGATGATGATTTTGCCGGCGGTCTTGTCCATGCGCTGGATGAAATAGGGATCGCGCTTGGTGAGGTTGGCGGCGGCGTAATCGTATCCCGCTTTCACCGCTGCCAGGTTCAGGTTGGCCGCTTTCACCTTCTTGGAGAACTGCTTGCGGATCGCCTTCTCGACTTCTGCGATGTCGATTTGGAGCAACTGGGCCACCACGCCCACGTAAATCATGTTCTTGACCAGCTTGCGCAGCTTGGCCTCGGGACAGACGGGGGCGACCAGTTTGTCGTAAGGAACAGCGTAAAAGATGAGATCGGAACGCAGAGTGCTGAGGTTCAGGGGCTCGTCGTACACCACGACTGCGCCCGGGGCCACGGACATCACATCCTCGTGCGCGGTCTCCGAATTCATGGCGACGACGAAATCAATTTCCTTCTTGCGCGCGATGTAGCCATCTTTGTTGGCGCGAATCGTGTACCAGGTGGGCAGGCCGGCGATGTTCGAGGGAAACAGGTTCTTGCCCGAAACCGGAACTCCCATTTGAAAAATGCTGCGCAACAGAACGGTGTTCGAACTTTGCGAGCCGGAGCCGTTGACGGTCGCGACCTGAATGCTCATGTCATTTACAACAGGTTTTTGTTCCGGTGGGCGGCTCTCAGCGTGGAGAGATACATCCGTGGTGGCCATTCACGTCCTTCCTTGTCCCTGAGCGGAGTTTTCTCCGCCCGCAAAACTGGTGTAGCAGAACCCTTTATTATACGGCAGAGAGAGGGTGTGAGCAGGCATTGACAGCGGAGTTGTGCCACAAGGTATCTGCTTGTGAACTAGAAGAATTGTTTACTTGCCAGGTTTGCCCGAGCTGACTTCGCCAAAGCCCCTTCGTTCACTTTTGCGCGGCGGCGGCGTGCTGCTTGGCGTCGGCAACGATGGCCTCGAAGCGCGAATCACTACGAATCGATTTCAGGTCCGGGTCGGTTGCAATTCCGAGGGCTTGGGCCGGCGATAGTCCGTGTGCCAGGGCCTCGCGCAGAAAAGCGAACGCTTCATCGGATCGTCCACGACGCGACGCCAGGCAAGCCAGGTTGTAAGTTGTGTCCGCGGTGCGGGGGCTTTCGGGCCCGAGGACACGGCGCTGAATGTCGCGGGTTTGAAGCAGGAGTTTTTCGGCGTCGTCGTACTTGCCCAGACCGCCGAGACTGTTGGCGAGGCCGATTTGCGTGATCAACGTGTCCCTTTGTTCTGGTCCCAAAACCCGGCGCTGGGTCTCAAGGGTTTCTTGCTGCAACTTGGCGGCCTCGGCGTAGCGCCCTTCGTATCCCAAGACATTGGCCAGGTTGTTCATGGTAAGCAGAGTGTCCGGGTGTTCGGGACCGCGAACCCGGAGATCGAGGTCGATTAGCTCGCGGAACATTTTATCGGCGTCGGCATAGCGGCCTTCCCATTCAAATATCCCAGCCAGGTTATTCATCGAGGTCTGAGTGTCCGGGTGTTCGGGGCCAAAGACACGGCGGCGAATGTCGAGCGTTTCCTGCTCCATTTTCTCCGCCTCGGCGTAGCGGCCTTCTTCGCCCAGGGTCCAACCCAGGTCGCTCATGGACTGCAAAGTGTCCACGTGCTCCGGACCCAACACTCGCTTCTGCAGGTCGAGTGTTTCCCATAACAGTTTTTCCGACTCGGCGTATTTCCCCTGTTGGTATAGCGTCCAACTCAGGTCGCTGGCCGATCTCAGAGTATCGGGATGCCCGGGCCCGAGCACCTGCGCGCTGCCGGTCGAGCGTCTCGCGTCCCAATTTTTCTGATTCCGGGTAGCGGCCTTCTCGCTGAAGAGCCCAAGCCAGGCCTCCCATGGATCTCAGCGTGTCAGGGTTCTCTGCCCCCAGGACACGTCTTCGGGTTTCAACCGCCCGCGACAACAGTGAGTCTCCTCGCTGGTACAACCCGAGACTGGTATAGACATTTCCCATCACGTCCATCATGTTGGCTTGAAGCTCGGGATCCTTCGCCAGCCCGGTATCGATGTCGGTAGATGCTTTATCCAGAATTTCGCGGACAGTGATGGTGTTGCCGCGGGCCTCGCTGGGTTGCGAGACCTTGAACATGCGGGTCATGAAATCGGTGATGCGATTGGCTCGGTCGCGTTCCCGGGTAATGCGGCGCAACTGGATGGCCTGCATCACCGCAAACGCGACAAGCAGGAGCGCCAGACCGGCAGCCGCAGCCACTCCGACGCGATGGCGGCGGACATATTTCCGCAGACGGTAGCCCGTGGTCGCGGGCCGGGCCACGACCGGCTCGTGGCGCAAGTACCTGCCGATATCAGCCGCCAACTCTGAAGGCGTGCCGTAGCGACGCGCGCGATCCTTCTCCAGCGCCTTCATGGTGATCCAGTCCAGATCGCCGCGAAGGATGGTCATCAGTTGGCCGGGCTCGGTGCCGCGCATCTCCGCAGTCACGTTGGAAGTTTCTTTCTCCCGGCTGAGCCTGGTGCTGGGGTTGGGAGGATCCTCTTCGCGTAATTGTCGCAGGACTTCGTCGAAGGGCTGCTTCTGCCACTTCCCGGAATCGAAGGGATGGGCACCGACCAGAAGTTCATACAGCACCACACCCAGCGAATACACGTCGGTGCGCGTGTCCACATCGCCGATAGCAGGATCGGCCTGCTCCGGGCTCATGTACCCGGGCGTGCCCATCGGCGCTCCGCCGCGGGTCAGCAAAGTTTGATCCGCGCCCGGCTGCGCGGCCTTGGCGATGCCGAAATCGATGATGCGGGGCTCCGGTTTGCCGTCGATTTCCGTCACCAGAATGTTGGAAGGCTTCAGGTCGCGGTGAATGATGGCCTTCTGGTGGGCGTGCTGCACGCCTTCGCAAACCCGAGTGAAGAGCTCGAGGCGCTCCCGAATCTTCAGTTTCTTCTGATCGCAATACTGGGTGATGGGCAGGCCGGGCACGTACTCCATCACAAAGTAAGGCTGGCCGGCGGGGGTTGAGCCCGCGTCAAAAACCTTGGCGATGGCGGGGTGTTCCATGATCGCCAGCGACTGCTGTTCTGAGGCAAACCGCCGGGCCACCGAGGTGTCGTAGATTCCGTTGCGGATCAGCTTCAGCGCGACTTGCCGCTTCACGGGAGTGGTCTGTTCGGCCAGCCAGACTTGTCCCATCCCGCCTTCGCCCAGCAGTTCAAGCAACCGGTAGCGACCGATTGAGCCCGCTGGCGATTGCTGTTGGAGTCCAGCGAAAGGGCCTAGGAGAGAGTCTTGCGTCTGCTCAACGTTCAACGTGGGCAGCGTTCCGCTTTCCGCTCGGGCTTCCGATTGGCTGGGATCGAGGCTCTTCGATGGATCCTGCGGTTGTGTCACGTCGGCCGCCCCATGCGCTTCACAACACCGATGCGAGAGTCTAACACTGCGTGATACCGCCGTGATAGCGCGAGAAGTCGCTCACGTAATAGCACTGCCTATCGCTCTCGCACAATCTATGATTGCAGCCATGGATCCGCGCCTTCCACTGCCAACCTTGCTGTCGCACGCGCTGGTGGCTTTTACCATCGAGTTCGACAATGAGTTCGAGCACCGTGTGCCGCACCGCACCACGACCCACGGCTCGACTGGTTCGGGTTCTTCACCCTGGTTGGTTTCGATGGTGATGTGGTTGAAGTTCATGCGATTCGTCCCGGTCCAGGGAATAACTGTCCGAGAGCTAGGGCGCGTCACGAGATCCACCGACAAAGAAATGCGCACCTGGTTGACTCGGCTGGAAAAGTGGTGGGGCTACATCCTTGTTGAACCGGATAAATCGGACAGTCCTTCGAGCCGCTCCGTCCTCGGCCGGGTCGTCCGCCCCAGCCCGGGCGGCCTGGAGGCTCTGGAAACATGGCAGCTATTGACGGGCATCATCGAAAAACGCTGGCAAGAGCGGTTCGGCAACGACATCATCGACTGCCTTCAGAATTCGTTGCAAGCGCTGGTCGATAGGTTCGACGTGGTTTTGCCTGACTGTCTTCCGATCCTGGGTTATGACCTGCTCAGCCATTTTACGGATCGCCAGCCGGATGTATCGGTAAACGCCGCGGCATCCCGGTACACGCTCCCGGTTCTGCTTTCAAAGGTCCTGCTGGCCTTCGCCATCGAATTCGAGTCTGACTCAGGTATTTCGCTTGCGATCGTCGCTAATGTTCTGCGCACAATCGGCCCGGAAGGAGTGCCTGTCCGCGATCTGCCACGGTTGACTGGAGTATCGAAGGAGGCGGTTGCCGTTTCGCTTGGGCGTCTCGAGGAGCGCGGTTTTGCAGCCGTTCAAGCGGCATCGCCCGGCAGCCGGGTAAAGACAGTCAGGCTCACTTCAAAAGGACGAAGCGCCCAGGGCGAGTACGATCGTTTGGTCGGGGAGATCGAGCAGAAGTGGCACGCACGTTTTGGTCAGGACGTCGTTAACAGTCTTCGCGAGTCGCTTGAGCTGCTTGACGGCGACGCCACCGCGCAGCACTCACCTCTGTTTCGTGGACTCGAACCTTACCCTGATGGATGGCGGGCAGCGGTCGCCAAGCCCGAAATTCTCCCGCACTATCCGATGGTTCTGCACCGCGGCGGGTTTCCGGACGGCAGTTGAGCAACAGACAGTGCGGAAAACAAACCATCTTAGTCCGCGGCTCGGCAGTGATTTCCCGTCAGTGCAGTCGGGTAATGCTCACGAGCGGGTCGGTTTGCGTAGCCGGACGGATAAAAACGAAGTCAAGCATGGTATCCGTGGCGCGCAGGTTGGAGTTGTTGCCGATCTCGATGGCCGTGGCATGGCCGAAAGCTTCCTGCACCAGCGGCTGCGGAGTAGTCGAGCTTATCAAGGTGCCTAACGAATCAAGCACGAAGGCCTGCTGAGTGCTTTGAACTTCGTCTACGACAGTGCGCAAACGATACAGCTGACCATAGGTGAAGTTGGTCAGGACCGGCACGAGTTGCTGGCCCGAAATGAACCCTGACTCAGAAGTCGGATCGGCAGCGTGAGTGGAAGGCAGCTCCCAGTTGACCAGATTCGACGGCGATCCCGACAACTGCCCCTGGATCACCACCGAAAATTGGCTTCCGGCCGGCGTCGGATTGGAACGGAAACGAAACTCTAGAGCATACCGGGTCAGATCCAGATTCAACGCGTGCACGGCGACACCGTTCGCGAGTTGGCTTAACACGTGGATGGAACTGGCAGGTCTGGGGGTGGGCAAGCTGACCGCCAGGATCAGCGCCTTAATATCCGGTTTTCGCAGGTTGTGCGAATCGGCATAGTAAGCCACATACACGTTCCCGTTCGACAGCAACATCGGGGAGCAATAGCCGCCGTCGATCTGCTCTCCCGTATACGTATCGAGGACCGTGCCGTAGCCGAAAGTCTGACCCTGATCATAGGAAACAAAGGCAACCAACTGCCGGGGATAGCCCTTGGTGTTGGGCGGCTGAACGCCAGGAATAGTGATGGTCTCGCGGCCCAGGAGGATGAGGGCAGCTCCGGCTTGCACCATCTGTGGCGCCTGGAGCACGCCCACCTGCGATACATAAGAACGCAGCGGACCCCAACTCATTCCCATGTCGTCGGAGTATCGTCCGTAGGTCTCGAGCTCATTGCCGGTCCTCATCATCGCGAACAAACTGTTCGAGGAAGTTTGTACGATTGCGGTTTCATTGAGATCAGGATCGCCAGCCTGGCGAAGTTCTGAAAGCTTTCTCCAAGTGAAAGCATCGTCCGACGACGACCACAGGCTTGGTGCATTACCATTACCGCCCGCGAACGGTCCGTAGCCTGATCCATAAATCATCTGTCCGACATTTAATGAGGGCGCCACACCGAAAGCATCAGTAGGCGGGTTGGCGAAAAATGTGAAAGGGGCCCAGGTCAAGCCGTTGTCGTTGGATCGGCTGAAAGCTCCAGCCACGTTTCCATTCTGGTCTGCTTTTCCCAGCGCGATCAGCATTGCGCCAAGCGGAGTCTGGATCAGCGCCGGGTCAGGTTCCGAGGAATCGAAGTAGACGACCTCAGGGCTCCAAGTCGCGCCGGCGTCGCTACTGCGCCGGATTATGACCAGCGGACTGTTGACGTGACCGGGGCCTTTCTTGTACGAAAGAACGAAATCGCCGTTGGCGGCCTGCGCCACACCGGGAAAACCGTTATACATTCCATCACTCTCGATTACGCTGCGCCCGCTGATGGCAAGCGGGCCTTGAAGAGTCGTGTCGGTCACGCTTAGCCGGTTCGATGCCTGCCAAGTGCCCACGTCGTGGACATCGCTAAAAAATGGGAAGACCGAGTAACCGTCGAGCGGAGCCCCCGAACAATCCTTTATGCGACCTGCTGTCAACAGCAGTTTCCGGGATGCTTGTGGGTCCAAGGTGGGCGACTTCACCCAAAGCAACGCCTTCCCCACAGACGAATCGTAGGACTCAAGCCAAGCCGACACTGGCTGGCGGGTTGTAGCGTCCCATACCTGCAAGTCAGATCCATCGTCGGATGGGACGGTAAAATCGAAATCCGTTTTGTCTAGGTAAACTTCTACCGGATAATTCTGCAGGCGCTCCTGCTGAAGATTCTGGACGATCAGAGACAATACTTCCGGCGCTGTGCCTGGGTCACAAACGTGCGCGGAAGGCTGGGAAGATCCAACGCCACAGGCCGCGAGCCACACCAGCACCAGGCAAACAACCACGAAGCCCGGGATTCTCGTGTGGTTTCGAAAGAAACGGAGCATAGACTTCCCTCAACGTAAGGCCCGAGGCTAACAGCCTGGAAGCGTTGAATTCAGGCACGAAGGTACGCGTTTCATGCACTTGAGGACGTCTAGAGTCTGTTCGAACCGGGGGATGAAGCCAGGACAGGTCTCTACTCGTCGCCGGTGAAGAATTGCGCCATCTTGCGGAATTTTGTGTAGCGGGAATCGACCAGTTCCTTGACTGGACTCCTCTTCAACTCGGAGAGATGTTTTTGCAAAGCGGCATCGAGCAACGCCGCGGCGGCTTCGTGGTCGACATGGGCGCCGCCCTCGGGTTCGGGGACGATGCCGTCGATGCAGCCCAGTTCTTTCAAGTCTTCGGGGGTGATGCGCATGGCCTCGGCAGCGAGCGCCTTTTTGGTGGGATCGCGCCACATGATGGAGGCGCAACCTTCCGGGGAGATCACGGAATAAATCGAGTTCTCCATCATCAGGACGCGGTCGGCGATGGCGATGGCGAGCGCTCCGCCGCTTCCGCCTTCGCCCGTGATCGTGGTGATGATGGGAATCTGCAGGCGCGCCATCTCGCGCAGATTGTGAGCGATGGCTTCCGCCTGGCCGCGCTCTTCCGCTCCCAGGCCGGGATATGCGCCCGGCGTGTCCACGAACGTAAATAACGGACGGCCAAATTTTTCCGCAATCTTCATCACCCGCATGGCCTTGCGGTAGCCCTCCGGGTTGGGCATGCCGAAGTTGCGATAGACCTTCTGCTTGGTGTCACGCGCCTTCTGATGTCCGACGATCATCACCTCTTCGCCGTGGAAGCGGGCCATGCCGCCGATGATGGCGGGATCGTCCGCGTAGCCGCGATCGCCGTGGATCTCGCTCCAGTCGGTAAAGATGCGCTCGATGTAGTCGAGCAGATAGGGGCGCTGGGGATGCCGTGCCAGTTCGGTTTTTTCCCAGGCCTTGGAGTGCGAAGATTCCATGTCTTTGCGTAACGCCTGAATGCGGTCGTTCAATAGCTGGATTTCGCGCTGCGTATTCTCGTCGGGTCCGGCGGCCACCTGCAAGCGGGCAATCTGCTGCTCGATTTTTTCCAGCTCCTGGTGCGTCTTTTCTCCCGACTCCATGTTGCTGCCGTTGCCGTTGCCATTGCCGTTGCGCGCCAGGCGGGCTTCCACCATGGACAGGAGAAGCTCGGTTCCTGCCATCACCAGCGCTTCATTGGGCACCGATGGTGCAATCTTCGCTCCCAGCTTGGGATTCTTTTGAATGGAAACTCTTATCTGCCGCAGATTTCAGTACGGCTCGTCTTGGGCCTGATGAAGCCTGAAAGAGTGCTTCACCAGATCCAGGAGTGAGAGCGCCACTAACGCGGCCTCACTCACGGTGGTATCGTTGTATCGTCTCAGTCAATCACGCGTACGGCGCCCCGGCCGCACAGCTCTTCGACCCGGGCGATGAAGTTGCGGTCTGGCATCACATTATAGCCTTCCGCCTCCATCACGACCATGAAATCGCCCTGGCGTTCCACGTCAAACAACACCTTGGCCGCCCCCTTTTGCTGGGCGCAAAGCGTGTGCAATGCATCCACCGTGGACTCATTCGCGGTCTCGAGCGGGACGCGAATGCGCAGCGAATTGGGCAGCGGCACTTTGGCGTCTTCCAGTGGACTGATGTCGTTCACCGTCAACTTCGGATTCGCGCCTTCTTCGATGCGCACGCCACCGCGGATCAGCACCGGCACTTCCAGCTTCACCTTCTCCTGCAGCTTGCGGTAGGCCTCGGGGAACACCAGCATCTCGACCGAGCCCGCCATGTCTTCGAGCGCGCCCTGCGCGTAGAAATCGCCGCGCTTGGATTTGAGCACGCGAAGATTGGTGATGATGCCGGCGGTGGTGATGTTCTCGTCCTTGCCGGTGGATTTGGTCAAGCGCGCTGATTTCTTCCGTGCTCAGAGCGCGCAGGTCTTCCAGCTTGTCGCGATATTTTTCCAGCGGATGTCCGCTGATGAAGAAGCCGAGAATTTCTTTCTCGTTGGCCAGCCGGGTATGTTCGTCCCAGTCGGGCGTGTCGGGCAGCTTGTTGTGCGACGGCGAAACTTCCTCCTGCTGGAAGACGCCGAACAGGCCGTGCTGGCCGCTTTCGGCGTCGCGCTGGGTTTTCTGCGCGCCTTCGATGGCGCGGTCGAGAACCGCCATCAACTGGGCGCGGCGGCCCAGTCCGTCCATGGCGCCGCTCTTGATCAGCGATTCCAGAACGCGCTTGTTCAGCAGGCGCAGGTCGACCTTCTCGCAGAATTCGTAGATGGAGCTGTAGCGGCCAAGCTCTTTGCGTCCGGCGACGATCGACTCAATGGCGTTGTGGCCGACATTCTTGACCGCTGCCAGGCCGAAACGAATCGCGCTGCCATGCGGCGTGAAGTTGGCATCGCTCACGTTGATGTCCGGAGCTTCGACGGCAATGCCCATCTCGCGGCACTCGTTGATGTACTTGACCACGTCATCCGTGCTGCCGGTCACTGAAGTCAGCAACGCAGCCATGAACTCGACCGGGTAGCGGGTCTTCAGGTATGCCGTCTGGTAGGCCAGCAGGGCGTAGGCGGCCGAGTGCGACTTGTTGAAACCGTAGCCGGCGAACTGCGCCATCAGATCAAAAATCTTTTCAATCTTCTTCGCGCGGATATCCGCGCTGCGTCGCGCCCTGGACGAAACGCTCACGCTGCTGCGCCATCTCCTCATGATTCTTCTTGCCCATGGCGCGGCGCAGCAGATCGGCTTCGCCGAGGGAGTAGCCGGCCAGGCGGTTGGCGATCTGCATCACCTGTTCCTGGTAGACGATGACGCCCAGCGTCTCCTGCAGGATCTCCTGCAGTTCGGGCAGTTCGTATTCGATCTTCTTGCGGCCGTGTTTGCGATCGATGAAGTCGTCAATCATGCCGCCCTGGATGGGTCCGGGACGGTAGAGCGCGTTCAGGGCGGTGAGATCTTCGATGGAATTGGGCTGGTAGCGGCGCAGCACGTCGCGCATGCCGCGCGATTCAAACTGGAACACGCCGGAGGTGAGCCCTTTGTGAAATACCTTCTGATAGGTCTCCTGATCGTCGAGCTGCAAGCCTTCGAGAGCGATGCGCTCGCCCCGGGTCTGCGCGATCAGCTTCACCGCATCATCGAGAATGGTGAGCGTGGTCAGGCCGAGGAAGTCCATCTTCAGCAGGCCGAGCTTTTCGATGGCCACCATGTCGAAGGCGGTGACGATTTCGTCGTTCTTGGTCTTGTACAGCGGCACCAGTTCGTTCAGCGGCCGCGGCGAGATCACCACGCCGGCGGCGTGCACTCCCGCATTGCGCACCATGCCTTCAAGCTTTTTGGCGGTGTTCAGCAGTTCGCGGATCTGCGGATCGCTGTCGTAGGCCTGCTGCAGCGCCGGCGATTCCCGGATCGCATCCTCCAGCTTGATGTTCAGCGTGGTCGGGACCATCTTGGCGATGCGGTCCACGTCGGCGTAAGGCACGTCCATGGCGCGGCCGACGTCTTTGATCGCCGCCTTGGCCGCCATGGTGCCGAAGGTGATGATCTGGGCGACGTTTTCGCGGCCGTACTTGTTGGTCACGTAATTGATGACCTCGCCGCGGCGGTTCATGCAGAAATCGATATCGATATCGGGCAAGGAAATGCGCTCGGGATTCAGGAAGCGCTCGAAGATCAGCTCGTGCTGCAGCGGATCGAGATCGGTAATGCCCAGCGCGTACGACACCAGCGAACCCGCCGCCGAACCGCGCCCCGGTCCCACCGGAATGTCGCGCTCGCGGGCGTAGCGAATGAAATCCCAGACGATGAGAAAGTATCCGGAAAACTTCATCTGCTGAATGATGGCCAGTTCCCGGGCCAGACGCTGTTCGTATTCCGCGAGATTGTGTTTCAGGCGTCCCTGGGCATCGAGAGGGCGCAGCGTTTCCAGGCGGCGGGCGAATCCTTCGCGGGTGACGTGCTCGAAGTAGCTGTCCAGCGTGAAGCCGTCGGGCACGTCGAAGTGCGGGAACGGATTGCTGATTTTCTCCAGCCGCATGTTGCAGCGTTCCGCGATCCCCAGCGTGCGGGAGAGCACGTCGGGCGCGTCTTTGAAGACGCGATGCATTTCGTCATGGCTCTTGACGAAAAAGTCCGTGCCCTGGAACTTCATGCGATTGGTGTCTTGAATGGACTTGCCGGTCTGGATGCACAGCATCACGTCCTGGGCGTGGGCGTCGTCCTCGCAGAGATAGTGGCTGTCGTTGGTCGCGACCAGCGGAAGGCCGAGATCTTTTTCCAGCCGGAACAGATTGGAATGGATGCGATGCTCCTGCTCCAGACCCTGGTCCTGAATCTCGAGAAAGAAATTGTTCTGGCCGAAAATGTCGCTGTAGGTCGCGGCCGCGTTGCGGGCCGCGTCGTAGTTATCTTCCATCAGGCGTTCGGCGACTTCGCCCTTCAGGCAGCCCGAGAGTCCGATCAGCCCCTTGGAGTGTTCGGCCAGAAATTTCTTGCTGACCCGCGGCTTGTAGTAGAAACCGCGCAACGAGGCTTCCGACGTAATCTTGGCCAGGTTGCGGTAGCCTTCCTCGTTTTCCGCCAGCACCAGAAGATGGTTGTAGGTGTCGCCGTCGGGAGGCGTGCGCTCGATGTTGTGGTCGTCTTTCTTGCAGACGTAAAGCTCGCAGCCGACGATCGGCTTCACTCCGGCCTTGTGGGCCGCATTCACGAAATGGACCGCGCCAAAGATGTTGCCGTGATCGGTCATGGCGACCGCCGGCATACCCAGCTCTTTCACCCGCTGGACAAGCTTTTCCACGTCGCAGGCGCCGTCGAGCATGGAATAGTCGGTATGGAGGTGCAGGTGGACGAATTGGGACATGGGTGGTGGTGACTGCTTGCTCTTATTCTAACGGGAAATTGCGGGAGCGGAACGGGGAGTTTATCCACAGCGCAGGCACGCGGGCGAGGGCGCCCGCGCCACACTCAAGCCTTGCACTATTTGGGAATCTGGAAATCTACGCCGCGATCGTCGTTGGCCTTGGTGGTGGCTTCGATGTCCAGCCAGGACAGCGGAAGCTTGGTTGCTCGCTGCTCGCTGAAAATCCAGAGCGTGCCGCCGACGATGGCGTAGTTCTGCACTTCCTGAGTGTGCTTGTCGCGGAAGACCAGCAGGGTGGGAGTGGAAATCACGGACTTGCTCTCCGCTCTGGCATCGGGGCGTCGCGCGATTCTTGCTCCTGCGATTCCCGCTGCTCCCGCAAACGTGCGACTTCATCTTCCAGGCGATCGATATCCTGTGCTGCTGTCTGTGCTGCATGTCCTGCTGCTGCATGTCCTGTTGCTGCCGCGCGATGTCATTTTGCGCGGAGTAATACGAGGAACCGTAGTAGTCGTACGACGGATAGTAATCCGCTGAGGAGTAGAAGTCGCCGCCGTAGTAGCCCGGGTATCCGTAGTATCCAAAGAAGCCCGGCGAGAAGGTCGAAAAGAAAACGCGATTACCGAAACGTCGAGGACCGAAACCGGGCCGGCGAAAGCCTCCGAATGATGAGCCGGAGTGGAAAGACCCCTTGGCGTGTGCCGGTATTGAAACTTGCGCCGGAGCGCGGCCCAACACTCATGCTCCCTCCACCGTGGAAACCGGAACCAGAAGAAGAGAATCCGCCGCGCGAGCCGGATGAGGAAAATCCGCCGCGTCCCATGGATCCGCCACCGGGGAGCCGCCGCCATGCATCTGGGCTGAGGAAGGCACCACCAGCGCTGCCGCGCATACCGCCGCAATGGCCCACTGGTGCCGCATACAGCGGATTATAGCGCCGCCGGGGTGCGGGTTTGTCAAATCTTTGCAGCCGTTCTGGCTTGTCATCCTGAGCGGAGTCGCGACTTCGCCTTGCGAGGTCGTGGCGGAGTCGAAGGACCCCTATAAGCCGATCAGTCGGTTGCAAGGTAGGAGTCCTTCGACTGCGCGGCTGCTTCGCTTCGCAAAGCAGCCACTCCGCTCAGGATGACACTCGTAGGTATTAGTTCTGGTCTCCGGCGCCGTGCTTGAGTCGGCAGAGTTTGCAATAGGTTGGCGGCAGGCTGTTGTCCACGCGATGCTTTACCGGCTTCAGGGTGCGCACATAGGCAAACATCGCCTTCAGATCGTCGTCGGTGAGTCCACCGAATTCTCCGAAGGGCATAATAGAGTTCAGCTTTCGCGCCTTCACGTATCCGGTGCGCATGGCCTGGATAAACAGCGCCTCGTCGTAGTAACTGATTCCGGTGGCATCGGGCGTGATATTCGCGCTGGCGACCGAGCCCCAGGGGCCGTCCAAGGTGAAGCCTCCGCTGTATTCAAGTCCCGGTTTTGGCGCTCCGCGATCCTGAGGGGTATGACACTCGTTGCAACTTGCGATGGTGATGAGATATTCGCCCCACTTCAGGCGATCATTGCGATCCGGGCTGCTGACCGGCTCGGTAATGGGTTGTGGCACATTGCGAATCAGATACTTCACCGGAAAAATAATTTCGGTCTTCGGCAACACGGTTTCGCACTGGCGGCAGCGATCGCATGTACACGACAAGTGAAGCGAGATCCTCATCTGACATATGCCTCAGACTCTCGTAGGGCATCATCGGGAACAACGCCCGCCCGTCGTGGCCGATGCCTTCCCGGATAGCACGAGCCAATTGGTCGTCGGTCCAGTTGCCGGCGCCGGTTTCCGGATCGGAAGTGATATTCGAGGCCACGATGCGACCCGGAAGATTGTTAAACCACATCACCTGACCGACGCCTTCGGCGCCAGCCACTACCGGGCCGCCATGCGTATTCCAGTCGTGCACCGAATGGCATCCGGTGCATCCGGTGGATGAAGTGAAGAGATACCGGCCTCGCTCCAGCCGTTGAGGGGTGCGCTCGAACTGGCGCGCAGTGAGAGGCCGCGCCCTGGGGCCGATGAACGGCCGCCAGCCGATCGTGAGACTTACTCCGATCACAAAGAGGACAACCAGAGTGATCAGGGTCCAAAGCAGGATCTTTCCGAGCTTTTTCATCACTCCTCCTGGAGATTTCACACGGGCAGCTTACAACCTCGAAGCTGGTGAAATTGCATACCTCAAGCGACCCCGAAGAGGATCGGGGTTTGGGGTGTCACCTTGCCAGAATGCCTGGGAACCAACCGTTCCTAGTGCTTCTTCTTGCTTTTATCTTTCTTACCCGTCACGACCGGTTTACTCATCGCGACTGACGCTGTCTTCGCGGTCTTGGCCTTCTCCGGCTTGGGCGCAGCGTTGACTTTGGACCCTTCGGCTTTGGTCTTGGCTGCAACTGGGGGAACGGCAGCTTGGCCTTTTCCCTTTTTCTTGCCGGCGACCGACGCGGCAGCAACCGCAGCGGCCGCAGCTGCAGCAGCGGCCGCTTCAGCGGCGGCGGCCTTGGCGGCCCTTCCGCGCTTGGGCGGTGGTGGTGGCGGCGGCGGCGGCGGCGGCGGCGCCAGCGGCTTCAGGAACTTCAAGGTCTCGGTCCGCGAACGCAGTTTGCCGTCGAGCAACAGCATGAACACGTCATGCGCAATTTTGGGATACTCGGGCAGCTGCGGAGTGATATGCAGCTCGGTCATCTCCAGCAACGGAACCTTCTGCTGCACCTGCCGCCACTTGGTGAAGAAATTCTTGATCTTCTGCGTCACCGCCTGCTGGCGCGCGGTGAGCGACAGGAACAGGATCATCTCCGGACGCGCCTCGGAAAGCAGTTTCCAGGCGCGCGAGGGCGTGGCCGCTTCCTTGCCGACCAGCCGCTTCGCCAGCTCCTTGGCATGGTCTTCCAGATCCCGCCAGGCCTCGACCAGGTCCTTGCGCGGAATCTGTTTGCGCATGTCGGCAATGTCTTTGTCAGCCAGCCGGGCGGTCAGGAAGTACATGACCGCTGGCGCGGGGTCGGGAGCGTATCCCAGCTCATTCATCTGCTGACGTGTCTTCAGAAGTTGGCCGAGCTGCGCCGTATCCACCTTGGCGCTGGTCCAGTGCGGATTCAGTACCTTGAGCCAGCCTTCCTTTTCCAGTACGCGCACGATGTGCAGCGGGTCTTCTTCGTAGGCCAACTGCTCAATTTCGTAACCGACCGCCTTGTTGGTGATGTACTCGATGTAATTATTTTCCTTGGCGGACTCGAAGCGCGCCTGGGTGCGCTCTTCGAGCGGCCAGTGAAAGCGCGCGGCAAAGCGGGTGGCCCGGATCAGCCGGGAAGGATCCTCGACAAAGGCGTAGTTATGCAGGACGCGAAGAACCTTGGCTTCGATATCGGCCGCGCCGTTGAACGGATCCATCAGCAGCCCGCGCGAGCCCGGATTCAGCGACAGCGCCATGGCATTGACGGTGAAATCCCGGCGGCGCAGATCTTCGATGAGGGTGGCGGGCGAAATGACCGGCGGCTTGCCGGCTTTTTCGTAGTGCTCGATGCGCGCCATGCTGATTTCGGCGCGAACGTTGCCCGGCAGGCCGAGATACAGCGTCTTGAAGTCGTCGTCGACGCCGGCGATTCGGACGCCAGCCTTCTCCAGGTCTTTTTGCAGTTTGAGAGGATTGCCCTGGACCGAGAAGTCCAGGTCGCGGATGGGAAACCCGCTGATAATGTCGCGGACTGCCCCTCCGGTCAGGTAAATATTCATACCGGCGGCGCGCGCGATGTCTTGTACCAAGGTGACGCCGCGCTGCTGGTCCGGCGTCAGCCGGATTTCCATGGTGTATATGTAATCGGCCATGCTTGCTTACTTACGGACGCGGGTCCGCGACCCGGTTCGTGACAGCACAGCGTGAGTTTTCCACAGGCCTTGCCCCGAGAAAACAGACTGCTCCGGTCGCTTTTACGTAAGTCACTCTATCCAATAGGCTTAGAGTATACGAGATGGGACGCCGCAAGCTACAGAAAATAACACAAGGTTAACGGTTTGGCTACAAGGAACGTACAAGGAATCCGTTTTTTGCCGGAAAAGTGCGAGAATCGGCTGAGCTTGGCGGTCGAAAGCCCTGAAAACAGCTGTCAGTCGTGCCTCGACAGTATTCAGGGGCCTCGCTGACGACCGACGACTGAAGATTGACTACCGAAATGCCCTCAACCCACAAAAAAGTCGTGGTCCGGAAAATGGACCGGGATTCGATCAACGGACACGTTGCCCCGTCGAATTTCGTCCGTGAAGGCAAACTTGAACTGCTCAACACCTCAGGCAACGTGGTGGCCATCGACCTTAAGGACATCAAGGCGGTCTACTTTGTCCGCGAATTCGGCGATACCGAAGCCCTGAGCCGCAAGACCTTCACCAGCCGGCCGCGTACCGAAGGGCTCTGGATCCGGCTCAAGTTCAAAGACAACGAAGTGCTGGAAGGCATGATGCCGAATGACCTCAGCCTGACCACGGCCGAGGGCTTCCTGATCAATCCCCCCGACCTGCGCTCGAACATACAGCGGATTTTCGTGCCGCGCAGTGCCCTCGAATCGCTGACCGTGCTGGCCGTGATCGGCGCAACCCATCGCCGTCGCAAGGGTGCCCCGACGGACACCCGGCAGGTGCCGATGTTCGGAGAGTGAAAAGGCAGGCGTCGGACTTCAGACCTCGGACCTAAGATATCCCGCCGAGGTCTGACGCCCGAGACCACGAGATCAGGGCTTAACGACCTGCAGATTGTTGTTTACAGAGAACACTCCCGACACGCCGTTGGCCCGAATGTTGGCGATGTTCTTGTCGGCCTCATTGTCCACGACGCCTTCGAGGGTCACGTTTCCGTTCTTCACAATGATTCGGATCGGTTGTTGAACTCCCAGCGCGTATTTCTGCAACGCCGGGTAGCCATAGATCGCGCGATAGACGGCGCGGCGAATACGGTCGTCATTCGGCGAGAGGGGCAGAACTTCGATCTGGTTGTCGACGTGTTCCACGCCTTCAATTCTCTTCACCACGTTCTCGGCGTCGGACTTCAAGGTCGGCTTGGTGACCTGTCCCATCAGGGTGACGTTGTATCCGTCCACTTTGTAAGCCAGATTGTCGAACACGGTGAAGTAAGGCAACATCAGCAACTCATGTCTGACTTCTTTCGTGATTCGTGCGGTGGCAGCGGCGGAGGGTGCGGCGGCTGCCTGATGGCCTAACGCGGCCGATGCCAGGGCCAGCACCACGCAGGTGACAAGCAAAGGTCGTTGTTTCATTTCACTTTCTCCTTGTTGAATCGATGTCGGAAGAAAAGACAGCTACGTTTCCCGGCTGCACATAGTAGCAAATGACCTGACGGGTTGTCCCATAAAGTTCAAGGTACGATCGCGGACACTTTGAATGACGCATCTGCGGAGTTAGGCCCGCACTGTTCTTCGCGGTCCTCAGTCGGTGTAACATAGGGAAGGATCTATGAACCCTCCCGAAGACAATCAGGAACTGGATCTTCTGCTGCCGTCGAGCGTCACCGGTCCGCTTTGGAAGTCCCTGCTGCGCAATCTTCGCGACCGCTTCTTTCCTGAAAAGCTCCCGCCGTTGCAGCTCACGTCCCGCCCGGTGAACACCGGCATGCTGATCGGCGACGCTGTCAGCTTGCCGTGGTACCGCACTGTGTTTACCAACCTGGGCAACGTGATCAATCCCGAAGTCCTGCCGCCGCTCGAACTGGAGTCACGGCCGATGGAAGTCGGCGAGCTGGTCAGCGATCAAATGGGACACATGTGGTGGACCTCCCTGCTGCGCAACCTGGCCGATCGCGTCGCGCCGGAACGCCTGCCCCCGCTGCAGCTGACGTCTGCGCCGGTCGATGCCGACTTGAAATCCGGATCCATGCAGTTAGCGCGCTGGTCTTCGCTGATCACGCTGCCCAAGGTCCCGCTGGCGGAGCGGAAGTACTTTACCGCCACGCCGGCCAGACCGAGTACACCTCGCATCGGACCGGTGGCGCCATTCACCGGGTTTGCGGGAATGCCGGCAGGACTCTTTGAGGGCGCACCGGCACATACGAATCCCGGTAAATTGAAGACCGCTCTCTCACGTTCGAAGCTGCGGGAGGCCCTGCTCATTTCCCTTGCCGTTCTGGAAGCGATCTACCTGGTAGGTTCGCTTCTCGGGCTGGTCTGATTTTCTTTGCGTTCTTTGCGGTCCCCTTTGCGTCCTTTGCGGTTAAGTTGATCTCGCCGCAAATCAGCTAAAACCTTTAACCGCAAAGGACGCAAAGGGGACCGCAAAGGACGCAAAGTCAAATGCTTATGAAACTCAGTCAGATTGCTGCTGCGCTCAACGCTCGCCTGGAAAATGGTTCGCCCGACATCGAAATCACCGGGGTTGCCGGCATCAAGGACGCTAGCCCGGGACAGCTTACCTTCGTGGCCAATCCCAAGTACGCCGGCGCGGCGCGGACCACCAAAGCTTCGGCCATCATCGTGACCGAGGAGTTCCCTGCCATTGCGACCGCCCTGTTGCGGAGCAAAAATCCGTATCTCGCCTTTGCGCACGCATTGGAACTCTTCTACAAAGCGCCGCGCTATGAGCCGGGCGTGCATCCGACGGCGGTGGTACATCCTTCGTCCAGGATCGGTGCGGGCGCACACGTCGGCCCGTATGTCGTCGTCGATCAGAACGTCGAAATTGGTCGCGACGCTGTGTTGCTGGCGCACGTGGTGATCTATCGCGACGTCAAGATCGGCGACAATTTCTTTGCCCACTCGCATGCTGTGGTGCGCGAAGGCTGCCGCGTGGGCAACCGTGTGCTGCTGCAGAATGGCGCGGTCATCGGAGCCGATGGCTTCGGCTTCGCCAAAGATGACTCAGGGCACTGGTACAAGATCATGCAGCCCGAGCCGGTGATCATTGAAGACGACGTCGAAGTCCAGGCCAACTCCTGCATCGACCGGGCCAGCGTGGAGAAAACCCGGATCGGTCGCGGCACCAAAATCGACAATCTGGTGCAGGTCGGTCATGGCTCCCGCATTGGGGAACACTCGCTGCTGGCCTCGCAGGTAGGGCTCGCCGGCTCAACCGACGTCGGCAACAATGTGATTCTGACCGGGCAGGTGGGCGTGGTCGGGCATTGCAAAATCGGCGATGGAGCCATCGTGACCCCACAAAGCGGTGTTGCCGGGGACATAGAAGCCGGGGCGATTGTCAGCGGGGCGCCGGCGGTGGATCACAAGTTGTGGCTGAAGTATTCGGCCCTGCTGAGCAAGCTTCCGGAAATCGCGCGGGCGGTGCGGGCTAGGTCGTCGAAGGATTAACCACGGAGGACACAGAGGCCACGGAGGAAATTCGTCCTTCCTGCAACTCTTCCGGCAGACCGCTATCGATGGCTCGCCTCACTTTTTCCATCAGTTCTTCGCGGCTGCCAAAGTCTTCGGGTTCGATCGGAGGATGGAAATTCAGGGTGACGATCCCCGGCTTGATGGCGAATCTGCCTTTCGGCATGACGTAATGCGAACCTGAAATTGTCACGGGCACGACCGGCACACCGCATTCCATGGCTAAATAGAATGGTCCTTTCTTGAAGGGCAGCAATTTGCCGTCATAAGAACGATGGCCTTCGACGTAGATGGTCATGTTGATGCCCTGCCGCAGAACCGCGGCGGCGGCACGCACCGCCGAGATACCTGCGTCCCGATTTCCGCGGTCTACCGGAACCAGCGAACCTATTCTCATGGTTTTGCCCAATAGCGGATAGTCAAACAGCTCCTTCTTCGCCATCACTGAGGTGCGGCGAGGAATCAGAGGCAGCATGACTGGCGGATCAATGTTCGAAACATGGTTCGACATGAAAACATAGGTGCGCTTGGGATCAAGCTGGTCGAGTCCGATGGTTTCGACCCGTATGCCGGCGAGGCGTGCCCCGGTCCAGGCCGCCCCCATGGCGACGCGGTAAAGGAAGCGAATGTCGCCGGTCAGGAAAGTCCAGGGAAAGCACAACACCGCGGCCAGCGGAAGAGCAAGGCTCCAGAAGGCGAGCATCACGACGGTGCGAATCATGGCCGAGTTTCTCCCACGGGTTGGGCTTCGCCCTTTAGCCACGCCGCGCGGCGGCCCTTCTGCGCGGACGTGACTCTGTCCAGATCGGTCAGCTGCAACTCAACTTCCTGTCGAGTGTCCAGCCTCCACTGCAGTTCGCGCTCGCCGGCAGAGTTGCGGACGCGCAAGTGGATCGTCTCGGCCGGAAACAACGCCGCGAGATGCCGGCCGACGCTGTCGTTCACTTTCTGGCCGTTGATCTCGAGAATTGTATCTCCCACGGACAGACCGGCACGTTCTGCCGCGCTTCCAGCTGAAACAGCAGACACCAGCGGTGCAGCATCGAAATTCTGGGTAGCATCGAAACCCGGATCGGCAATCGAGATCACCCGCTGCACCAAATGTAGTCCCACACTGCGGAAGAAATCGTCCCAAGGAATTTCAGCGGTGCCGGCAACATACTTTTGAAAAAACCATCCCAGATCGGAGTGGCTGACCGCCTCGGCGGCGCGGCGCACCCCCTCGCTGTCGGGAAAGAACAGCCCCTTGCGCGCGTAGTTTTCATTCATCCAATGGAAGACATCGCGAATCGAAGCGGCGCCATGAGAGGACTCGCGGATTTGCAGGTCGAGCAGAACGCCAAGCAGGTATCCCTTGTTGTAGTACGAGATGCTGCGGGTGGGCAGCCGGTAGTAGTCGTACTTCTCGAGCCACGCATCGAGACTGGACTCTTCCGCCGATTGCGTAAGGTGAGCGGGCCGGCGCTGCAGTTCGGCGATTTCGTCGGCCAAACCCTTCAGATAGCGGGCCTCATCCAGGAGGCCAGCCCGCACCCGGATGATATTTCCCGCCGTGGTGGTCACACCTTCACTGAACCACAGAGCGCGGGTGTAGTTCTCTTTCGTGTAGTCAACCGGCTCAAGCGCCTGCGGCCGGATGCGCTTCACGTTCCACAGATGAAAGAATTCGTGAGCCGTCACGTCCCCCAGCGATAGCGGATTTTCCGCCAGCCGGTTGGCGCTGATGTCGATCGCCGTCGAGTAGGCGTGCTCCATGCCGCCACCTGCGGGTCCACGCGGAAAATGATAGATGAACAAATAAGTTTGAAACGGTTGATCGTCCATCCATACCGTGGCTGCTGAAACCAGGCTGCGGAGAGTCGCGACGATTCTTTGTATGTCGTAGTCGCTGGGATCTGCGTCCACGACCACACGGTAGTGACCGCTGCCCTGGTCGAAATCGGATTCCTGAAACGCGCCGAGTTCGACTGGAGAATCAACCAGGCGGTCATAGTCGTGTGCCGAAAAGCCCTCGCCCGACGGCGGGATGGCAGTCGCGATCCGCCAACCTGCCGGCAGATCGGTGAAAGAGATTTCGGCGGGCGAGGTACGGCCGTCCACCGGATACATCAGAATCTCCGCCAGATTAAGAAACGCGTGTTGCGAGTTGAGCTGCGCGCCAAAGGGTCCCGACTGGTCGGCGAAGATTTCATATTCAATCTCCGCACCGGATGCGATGCCGCTCAGGTGCCAGGTTGTCTTATCCGATTTCCGGACAGCGATGGGCTGTCCAGCACCGGTTTTGGCTTTGACCCAGTTCACGTACTGGGAAAAATCCCTCACCTGGTACAACGCATTCCAAACCGGCAGTTGCACGTCGCGTTCGGATGCGCCGGGGCTTAGAAGAATTTTTACTCTGACCAGATGTTCCGGCCGGTTAGCTAGAGAAACAATGTATCGAACGGGCCCGGCCGGCGAGCTGGATGGAGAATTCTCTGCTGCCGCCGGCATCGCCAACAGCACAGCGAAGCATATGCAGGCTGAAAGTCCCGCTCTGGGCGAAGGCTTCACGCTTTGGCGGACGCCTTTAGCGGATGGTCGCCCGATGCTCCTCCAGCCAGCGACTTCAGGCGTTGCGGCAGCTTTTCGTAAATTCCGCCGAAGCCCCCATTGGAGAGTATTGCCACGACGTCCCCCGGACGCATTTCGGGAGCTGCCGTCTGCACGATCGCCTCGGCATCAGCGGCGAGGCGCGCGCGCCGTCCTTGTTTCTGCACGTCGGCCACGAGGGCTGCCACGTCCATGCGCTCGCGCTCGGGGATCGACTCGGATCTGAATACGTTCGCCACCACGATCTCATCGGCCACCGCCAGGCTCCGCGCCAGCTCACTCTGAAAAACGTTGCGGCGGAGCGTGTTGGACCGCGGCTCCAGAATGGCCCACAGCCTTGCTCCGGGATACCGCGCACGCAGCGCCTTGAGGGTGCCCGCAATCGCAGTGGGATGGTGCGCGAAGTCATCAATGATAGTGATCCCGTTCACCTGCGCCCGAACTTCGAGACGGCGCTTTACGCTTTTGAAAGTCTTTAATGCGGCGGCGATTTGTTCTTTCGGAATCCCGCATCCCGACGCCAGCGCGGCGGCGGCGGTAGCGTTCAGAACGTTGTATTCGCCGGCGAGTGCGAACTCAAAATCGGACCACGGTTCACCATTGCGCAACACAGTCCATGAAGTGCGCGCCGGATCGAGCTTTAAATTGGTAATTCGCCAGGTAGCGGACTGGCCGCTCCCGTAGCGTTCGACCGGGCAGAACGCCTTGGCCAGGCATTTTTCAATGCTCTCCCCCGTGTCGAGGGCGACGATCCGCCCGCGGCCCGGCACGAGGTTGACCAGGCGCTTGAAAGCGGTTTCGACGGCGTCCAGGTCTTTGTAAATGTCGGCGTGATCGAACTCTACCGACGTGAGGATGATGGCATCGGGAAAGTAGTGCAGGAATTTCGGGCCCTTGTCGAAGAATGCGGTGTCGTATTCATCCCCTTCCAGGATGAAATGCTTTCCCTGCCCTAGCTGGAAGCTGCTGCCGAAGTTTTCCGCGATGCCGCCAATCAGGAAGGACGGCTGAACCCCGGCGCTGTGGAAGATCCAGGCCAGCATCGAGGTGGTCGTAGTCTTGCCGTGGGTTCCGGCCACTACCAGCACTTCTTTGCCACGCAGGAATTCTTCATGCAGGATTTGCGGCAGCGAGCAGAACGGGATGCGCTGGTCGAGAATGTATTCCAGTTCGACGTTGCCCCGCGAGATGGCGTTCCCCACCACGACCATATCTGGCCGCGGCTCCAGGTTGGCGGCGGCAAAGGGCTGGGCAAGCGGAATTTCGAGCGATGCCAGGAAATCCGACATGGGCGGATAGGCCGCGGCATCGGAGCCGGTCACGCGAAAACCGCGCTGCTTGAGCATGCCGGCCAGCGATGCCATGGCTGTGCCGCAGATACCGATCAGGTGAATGTGTCGCTTATCGTTCATAGTTCAGTATCCGTTGAATTCAAGACTGATAACCACAGAGGACACGGAGGACACAGAGGAATTCCTCTCATCCTGCAGACCGTGAGGAAACGGCCGCCGTCGTGGCTGCTTCCAATATTCTCAAGCTCACTCCGCTGCTTGCGACACTCAGCGCCGCGCGAACGCCGAAAGGCAATGTGATGTTACGGCGCGAAACATGCCCGGAACGCAGCCCGAAAGCGACCGGCACACCGAGGTCGCCCACCACGCGCATCACGACTTCCTCCAGCGTATAGCCTTGGTCTTTGTTGGTATTGGTGTTCTGTCTGCAATCTAGCATCTCACCGAAGATGATGCCCTGCACATCGACCAATTTCCCTGCCAGCTTTAGCTGCATGAGCATGCGGTCAATCTGGAAGGGCTTGGCCGCGACATCCTCGAGAAATAAGATTGTGCCCGCAGTACGAATTTCGTAGGGCGTTCCCAAAGATGCCACCAGAATGGAGAGGCATCCACCGTAGAGAATTCCTTCTGCGGACCCCTCGACCAGCGATTTTACGTCCGAATCCAGTTCCAAAGCCCACTCCGACGATCCATTCAGCGCTCGCTCCCAGGAGCCCGGATCGACCCCGTCCGCGTGCGCGAAATCCTTGGCCACCATGGGACCGTGAAAAGTAATCAGTCCAGCCGAGTCCGTGAAGTAAGTCAGTAGAGAGGTCAGATCGCTATAGCCGACAAAAATCTTGGGGTGCGCCTTGATCTTTGTTCAGATCCAGAATATCCAGAAGATAGTTCGAGCCGTATCCACCCCGGGCGCAGATGATCGCCCGCACCTCGTCGCGGACGAACATCTCCTCCAGTTCGCGGGCACGCCGCTCGGCCGAACCGGCGAAGATAGAGATCGCGCTCCAGAATTGAATCGAAGTAGAAGGGCTTGTATCCCAGATCGCGCAACGCCGCGCAGCCGGCTTCCAGGTCGTCAGCTTTGACGTTGCTGGCCGGGGCCACGATGCCCACGGTGTCGCCGGCTTGAAGCACCGGCGGTTTGATGCGCGCAACTTTAGGAGTCGAGGCCATCTGAATGCTAATCCCTAAACTAGTACCTTAATTACAGATTAAATGAAAAAGTCCCCGCGACAGACGAGTTGCGCCGGCCCTCGGAGGAAGACATGGCCATCCTCCCAGCGAACCGTCTGAACTC
The DNA here is from genome assembly GCA_963816865.1 of Terriglobia bacterium. Taxonomy (GTDB): domain Bacteria; phylum Acidobacteriota; class Terriglobia; order Terriglobales; family Acidobacteriaceae; genus JAIQFF01. The sequence continues at coordinate 131,582 of CAWFMU010000029.1, read as the reverse complement.
CGCCGGGCGCGTGCACCCGAACCGGCGACACGGCGCGCTTGGCCGCAATGGCAGCAACTGCCGAAGCGCAGGAACCGGTTCCGGAAGACTGGGTCTCGCCGACTCCGCGCTCGAAAAATCTGACTTCGACATTACTCTTATCTTTAACGATTACCAGTTCAACATTAGTTCCCTGCTTGAACTGAGGTTGACGCCCGATTTCCGCCGCTTCGGCCTGCCAGCTTGGATTGAATTCCTTCACGAAGATGACGTAGTGCGGGTTCCCCATAGAGACCGGGATGCCGCGCACTTCCGCGAATGACAACTCGAAGTGGAAATTCATCTCCTATCTGCGGCTCGCCCATGGCGGTTTCGAACTCGTAGCTGGATTCGCTGCGACTGGTAAGCATGCAAGTCTTGATCCCGGCGCCAGTGCGGATGGCAAATCTTTCCTTGGCCTGCATCGAGCAGAGATACGCAGCCACACAGCGGGTGCCGTTTCCGGAAATTTCCGCTTCCGATCCGTCGGCATTGAAGAGCCGCGCCTGCACATCCGCATCCGGCGCGGGATACAGCCACTCGACGCCGTCAGCTCCCACACCGGAATGGCGATCGCAGATGCGCCGGCTGAAATCCGCGATGTCGTCAGGCAACGTCCCAGCCATCAATAATCAGGAAGTCATTGCCGCAGGCATTTGCCTTTACGAAAGGAATGACTCGATCGGACGACGTCATTCCGGCTGCACCGGGCCCAGCGGGGTAACGCTCTCGAGCAAGGAGGATTGCTTCAAAGCCTGCAGCACTTGTTTCTGCTCCTTGTTGGTTCCTTCCAGATCGAACTGAAGGCGAACATGCTGCCGGGTTTCGGCAACGAGAACGTTGTCCATCATGGCGTGGATGCACTCCAAAGCACGATTCACTTCCGCCTTGATATCGTCCACTGACTTGCCCGTGACCTCGTAGCTGTGCACGGCCAGCTTGAGATTGAGTTTCTGCTCGGCGTTTCCCAGCAGGAACAGGCAAACCAAAATAAGGACGGTGCCAAAAACGGCTGTGACATAGAGTCCGCCGCCTACAGCCATGCCGACCGAGGCCACTACGAACAGAGTGGCGGCCGAGGTGATGCCAGTGACCAGATTGTTCCGATTGTGCAGGATGGAGCCGGCTCCGATGAAACCGATGCCGGGAATGATCTGCGCCGCGATGCGGGTGTGGTCACCCAGGAACTTGACCGCCAGCGCATCCGAGAGCAGCGTATACATCGCGGCGCCGACGCAGATAAAGAGATTCGTGCGCAGGCCGGCGGGGCGATGCTTGAATTCCCGCTCCAGTCCGATCGCGCCTCCCAGCAGCGCCGCCAGCATCAGCCGCAACAGAAATATTCCCGCCGAGGACATCTCGCTCTGCAGGACGTCGTACATATGTTGCATGACTGGCATGGGAGCTTCGGTGGCTGGATTTTATCACCGGAAAACTTCGCTCTTGCTCGGCTTCCGGCGGCGCAAGTTAACGCAGATGATTACCGTGACCGGGGCATGAGTGCGGTAGATCGTCGCCTTGGGCTGACCGGAAGTGTGAATCACGGCGAGCGGAATGAGGTCCTGTCTCTCCACATCTTTCACCACAGCGGCGGAAACCGCGTCGCCTTCGAAGGCGATGACAAAGTCCGCGTACTTCGCCGGATTGGCCAGCGCCCGTTCCCAGAGTCCGTCGAGGTCGACGGGCTGCTTCCACGTCCGATGGTTGCCTTCATTGATGACGCGGCGCAGCGGAATGCCGGCCTGCTGCAGCGCTCCGACATGGTTGCCCAGATACATGAGGAGAGTGGAGTCAGGCGGCAACAGCCTTCACAAAGTCAGCAAGTTCACGCTCTAAAGAGATGCGGTCCCGGGAGTTGATCACGGCTTCGGTAAAGCAGACCGGGGCCGACCAGATCGAGGCGTAGCTGATTGCGACGAAGATCAGGGCCGCAGCCGCTGCACCAAACTTGAAAGCGCGATGTTGCACCGCCTGCGCAGCGAAGTAGAAAGCCAGAGGCACAAATACCGCGAACGCCGGAAGCAGTTCCAATCCGTAACGCACGTTGTAGTAGGAAAACGGCCACCACACTGGCATGAAGATCGGCACACCGCTGTAGGCGACGGAAAGGGTGTAGAACGGCAGAGGAATCCAAAGCAGGAACAGCGGCCACAGCTTGCCTCGAGTCTGCTTCCAGGTGAGGCCCGCGATCACCCCTGCCAGAGCAAGAAGGAGCCAGAGTTTCTGCCAATTAGCCGCCGCCAGGTTCAACTCCGCCGACTTCAGGAAGTAGCTGAAAGCAGTCTGAAGATCATGGGTGCCGGGATGAGATGCAGCCGGGCTTCTCTGCTCGATGGCCTTGGCCGAGTATGGGCCGTTGGCAAATTCCAGCGGATTGCGATAGACGATCGCGTTGTAAGCCAGCCAGAGCGAGGGAGCGACCGCGGCTATCAGAATAAATTTTGCCAGTCCGCTACGGAGTGCCTCGCTTTTTCGTGCGTAGCGCAACCGCGAGCGCAATAACACACATCGCAACCGCCAGAAACCACGCGTCGTAGCGCGTCAAGCACGCACCTGCAAGACAGAGACCGCATTTGACCAGTGCAGATGAAGAAGCGGACTGGCGGGCTTTTTCTTCGGAGCTTCGCAGACTCCCGCACAAATTCGTTGAAGTAAACCATCGCCCAGATGAACAGCGCCAGGTAGAGCGCTTCCGTCATGGCCGTCGCTTGCAGATAGATCAGGTTCGGATTGGCGGCGTAGATGATCGCCGCCAGCCAGGCAGCGGCTTTGACTATGAAGCTAGATTGCGCATCTGGGCCGAGCCCGTCCCGAACCAGACGAAAAATCCCAATCGTCCCTAACACGTAAGCGGCCATGGACGGAATCGAGCCGCCGACTCCGGTCTTCCACATCCAGTTTGAAAGCAGAAACGGAATCATCAGCAGGTGCGGCAGGGGCAGCCATACCGTACCTAGTTGCAGCAGGCCCGGGGTGCGGGAATCGAAAACGCGGCGCGCGATGTTGATGTGCGCGACCGCGTCGCCATAGAGCAGTATTTCGCCCCGCCGGAAATAAAACAGGAAGGCAAGAATTGAAACGCACGTGGTAAGCCATGCCAGCAGGGCAATCTCGCGATCCCATCGCCGGATCGGCTGAGCGCTCATTCCAGGTGCGTCAGCTCGCGGAAGATTTGAAAGCGGGCATCAATTTCTTCGCGGGTGAGCGACTGCAGACGCTCGGTGCCAAAACGCTCGACCGCAAACGATCCCATCACGCCGCCATAAAAGAGTGCTCGCTTCAGAACTTCGCGGCTCAGTTCTCCCTGCGAAGCGATGTACCCCATGAAGCCGCCGGCAAAAGAATCGCCGGCTCCAGTGGGATCTTTGACCTCTTCGATGGGCAGCGCCGGCGCACGAAAGGGATGGCGGCCGATGCCGAATGCAGATTCGCGGAAAAAGATGGTCGCGCCGTACTCGCCGTGCTTGATGACCAGCGCTTGCGGCCCCATGGCCAACACTTTCAGCGCGGCCCGCGGCAGGTTCGTTTCTCCCGCCAGGCTTTTGGCCTCGGTATCGTTGATCAACAGCACGTCCACCAGCTTCAGGGTCTCGGTCAACTGCTTGCGGGCGGTATTGATCCAGTAGTTCATGGTGTCGCCGCCGGTCAGGCGCACCGTCTTCATCTCTCGACGAACTGCTGCCTGCAACTCAGGCTGGATATTGGCCAGAAACAAAAATTCCGAGTCCTGGTAATGCGGCGGGATGTGCGGCTGAAAGTTCTGGAAAACATTGAGGTCGGTGAAATCGGTCTTGGCCTCATTCAGATTGTCGAGATACTGTCCGCCCCAGCGAAAGGTTTTCCCCTTGGCGTGTTCGATGCCGCGCGTGTCCACACCGCGTTTCTTCAGAACATTTTCATGTTCGGCGGTAAAATCCTCGCCCACGATCGCGACCACGCGGACATCGGTGAAATAGCTGGCGGCCAAAGCGAAATACGTGGCCGCGCCGCCCAGGACGCCTTCCACTTTCCCGGAAGGGCTGGCAATGGTATCGAACGCCACGGAACCCACTGCGACGATGCTCATGCCTTTTTGGCCTTCAGATATTTATCCAGAATGAGTTTCAGCTTTCGACGCGTCGCCGCGGGAATCTTGCTGCGGTCGGTAAGGATGGCGTGTGCCAGAGATGACCCGCACTTGCAGGCACGGTCTTTCGGCATGGAAGAAACCGTCTCGCGCACGACCCGGGTGGCGTTCTCCGCATTTTTCAGAAGCACTGCCACGATCTGGTCCACCGTCACCGAGTCATGATGAGGATGCCAGCAGTCGTAGTCGGTGACCATGGCAACTGTCACGTAGCAGATCTCCGCCTCCCGGGCCAGCTTGGCTTCCTGCAAGTTGGTCATGCCGATGACGTCCATGCCCCAAGTGCGATAGACGTTGGATTCGGCCTTGGTTGAAAACTGCGGACCTTCCATGCAGATATAAGTTCCGCCGTGCTTGCCGGTCACTCCAGCTTTTTTGCACGCGCCTTCCACGGTTCGAGCGAGTTGACCACAGATCGGATCTGCGAAAGCGATATGGGCCACGATGCCGTTTCCGAAAAATGTATCTATGCGGTGGCGGGTGCGGTCGAAAAACTGGTCCGGGATTACGAACTCCAGCGGCTTATGTTCTTCCTTCAGCGACCCGACGGCGGAGATCGAGACGATGCGCTCGACACCCAACTGCTTGAAGCCGTATATATTGGCGCGGAAATTCAGTTCGGTGGGGAGAATACGGTGTCCCCGTCCGTGGCGAGCCAGGAATGCAACCTTGCGGCCCTCCAGCGTGCCCAAGACGTAGGCGTCCGAAGGCTGGCCGAACGGCGTCTTTAGGCGCACCTCTTTGACTCTGGTGAGGCCGGGCATCGAGTACAGCCCGCTGCCACCAATGATTCCAATTTCCGCTTGTGGCAAGAATCTCCTCAGAGGTTCTGATGTCGACTGACAAAGGGGTGATTATACAGAAGGATGCCCAAAACTTGAGTGTGTGGGAACAGGTCGGAGCCGGCCCTGAACGAAATCAAAGGGACCCGTTGGGGCGCCCCGAAGGGCCGCAGTCCTTCCAATTTCGCCAGCTAATCCGTGGAAAGATTGTCGGCATAGCGGGGAGAATATGATCTGAATCGGGTTGCCGTCTAAGTAGCAACATCCTACGGGCAATTCGGATTGGTGCCGGAGGGTTGGGTCACGTTGACTGTCACCCGCCCGACGATAACAGAATCTGACTTAGGAGTATTCGTGTTACTAGTAGCAGTGATTTCCAGGTTGGTGCCACAGCCCAGCCCCGAGGTGGCCACCCCCTGCTGGTCCACGGTGATAATCTGCGGCGCACTAGACGCCCATGTGAGTTGATCGGTAATGTTCTTGGTGTTGGGGGGATGCGAGTAGTGCCCTAAAGCAGTGTAATGAATGTCCAGACCCGCACCGGTGATCGTCGTATTGTTAGGTTCGATGGTTATTGAGTCTAGGTGCTCATCATGGGCGCATCCGAAGAACGCCAAGAATGACGCTACGGCAATAACGAGGGCAAATCTTGTTGCGGTTGCGCGAGGCAGGTAAGTCTCCTGAGCCTGGAAAATCAAGCAGAAGACGTAATTTAGCGTAGGAGAATCAGGAACGCAAGAGCAGTTTTCTCCATAAATAGTACGGGGCTGAGTCTCATAGCCTTTCCTTTACGCTCACCATCCGGTCGATAAGTGTCGTGGCGATGTCGATGCAAAACTGCAAGCGGGTGCTCCGCACCGCCTGAGCGGGTCCCATTCGACTTCGCTCAGGGCAGGCTCCGAGCCGGTCCCACACAGTCAAAGGCTATCTGGCGGCAACTGCTCCGAACACTTCCTGTTCCAGATTTTCTGTCGTCGCCTGGTCCAGGCTCTCTGTGACCACTACGGTGTCGCCCTGCACGTCGATGACGACGGGGCCGTCCTCCGTCAGCCACGTCCGCTTGCCGGTCAGATGATTTAAAACTTCGGTTTGAACCCCCGGGTCTTTGCCGGCTTCCACGACGTCGTGAACATGCAGATATCGTTTGTTCAGTGCAGAGGCATAGATCGCGGCAAAATTAGACGCCTTCTCCGGACTCGACCAGCGCGAAGCGTAGAGCAGGCCCAGCGGCGCCGACGGATCGCCCTTGGAACGCACCGCATAGTAGTAGCCGCCTCGCCAATGGGGATACAACTTGTTCGAAGTCTGCGCGCCGGCATATTGATCCACCAGCACGGCCACGTCGAACTCTCCGACAGCGCCGACATCGAAACGCTCATAGTTCTTGAAAATCTGCCGGAAGTCGGGGAGATTCATCGGCTCCAGGCGTTCCCCCGAGAGGTAAGTCTGCGGTTCCATGATCTGGCGCGTGGTTCGTGGAGGATTGCGGAAAAGCTCCGCGAAGGCCTTGTCCTTTCCGCCCTTGATCAGCAAGTCGGCGATGAAATCGATGCCGTAGCGATAAGGGAAGGTCAGCGCTTCCTTCATGTAGATGGGCGCGTTTTGGAACTGCACGGCGTCGGCGGTGCCGACCAGCATTCCGTCCTTCAAGGACTGGACCACTTGTGGCGAATCCTTCAGCGACAGACCCATCGGTTCCAGCATGTAATCCACGAGTACGACCATGGCCTGGCCTTCGACCACGGCTTGCCGGGTGGTGCTGACCTCGTCGTTCTCGATGTCCTGCGCAGTTATTTCCTTCTTCTTGGCCAGGTCCGCGTCAACCGGCTTCATATATTTTTCGAGGTTGAAAGACTGGTCCTGTAACGCATGGGTCAATTCGTGCGCCAGGACCGGCTTTTGCTGGTCTGCGCCCAGCCAGTCGAGAAGATTTACAGTCCTCGTTTTGGGATCGTAGTATCCCGCCACCTGCTCTTTCAGCAGCACCACCAGAAACTTTCCCAGGTCGAAATCTCGCGGCAGCAATCCAAATTTTTTGAGCACCAATTCGGAGCGGCGCAGGCGCTTGGCGTCTTCGTCTTCGCTTGTGTGCTTGCTGACATAGGATTCCACCTGGTCTCGGCTGACCAGTTGGCGCTTGACTTCACGCTTGATGGGATACAGCGTGTCTTCGCTGGCAAAGCGCAGAATCTCGTCGACCGAGCGGAAGAGTTTCTCCGCCTCCTGCGGCGAAATCTTCTGTTCTTGGGCGGTGTCCTGTGTGGTCGCGGGCGACTCGCCTGCGGCCTTTTGCTTCTCCTCCGACTGGCCCGCCTGTGCCCGCCCGAAAACAGAGAGGAGCAGAAATATCAGGAGCAGCCGAAGAATCGCGGCCTTCGATCGCGCACCACCAGTTTTCAAATTAGCCATTGAGATGAGTTTATACTTTCCCCATGAGCGTGAATCTCTGGACCTCAACTGAACATGCCCTCGACTACCTGGGCCGCGCCGACTCGATTCCGCACCGGGTCGAAGGCGAGTCGACGCTGCTCGAATTGATTCCGCCGACAGTCAAGCGCATTCTTGATCTCGGCACCGGAGACGGGCGGCTTCTCGCCCTGGTCAAAGTGGACCGATTGGAAGTCATTTCCATCGCCATCGATTTTTCACCCGCCATGCTGGAGGCGGCCTGTCGCCGTTTTGCCGATGATCGCTCGGTCACGGTTTTGGCGCACAATCTTGAAGACCCTCTTCCCGAGTTGGGCAGCTTCGATGCCGTGGTTTCCAGTTTCGCTATTCATCATCTCATTCACGAGCGGAAGCGCGCTCTTTACGCCGAAATTTATGCCAGGCTGAATCCTGGCGGAGTTTTTTGCAATCTCGAACATGTGGCGTCTCCTACGCCCGAGCTTCACGAAGAATTCTTGAGCCGCATCGGTTGCACATTGGAGACCGAAGACCCTTCGAACAAACTACTGGATCTCGAAGTCCAGCTGGGATGGTTGAGAGAGATTGGCTTCCGCGATGTGGATTGCCACTGGAAATGGCGTGAACTGGCCCTGCTGACCGGCCGCCGGAGTTAGGCTGCTCTGACACGCCGTCAGCGTGCCAGGTTTCCCACTACCCACTCGCCCGCTTCCCGAGTCCCCAGGCTCCCGCCGATGTCCTTCGTGGTCTTCTTTTGCCTCACCGCTTCGAGCACAACGGCTTCGATCTTTTCGGACTCCGGCGTCATCCCCAAATGCGCCAGCATCATGGCCGCGGTCAGGATCGCCCCCAGTGGATTGGCTATGTTCTTTCCCGCAAGCGGGGGCGCGGAACCGTGTACTGGTTCAAACATTGACGTTCTCCCCGGATTAATATTCCCGCTGGCGGCCATGCCGAGGCCGCCCTGCAGGCCGGCGGCCAGGTCGGTGATGATGTCGCCAAACATGTTGTTGGTTACGATTACGTCGAACTGGCGCGGATCCCGGACCATCTGGGTGCAGAGGGCGTCCACGTACATATGCTGGGGTGTGATCTGTGGATATTCGCGGCTTACTTCCTTGAACACTCGTTGCCACAATCCTCCGGCGTAGGTCATGGCATTCGACTTGTCGCACATGAGGACGCTCTTGCGTGCAGTGCCGCCTTCCTTCTGGTGACGCTCGCAATAATCGAAAGCGTAGCGGATCACTCGCTCCACGCCTTTGCGAGTGTTGATGTCTTCCTGCACGGCGACCTCGTCCGGCGTGCCCTGCTTAAACACGCCGCCGGCATCGACGTAAACGCCTTCCGTGTTCTCGCGCACCACGACAAAGTCAACGTCTTTGGGCTCGACTCCCTTCAGCGGGCATAGCGACGCGTCCAGCAGGCGCACCGGGCGCACGTTGGCGTACAAGTCCATCTTGAAGCGCATGCCCAGCAGGATTTCCCTGGCATGGATATTCGAGGCCACGCGAGGGTCGCCGAATGCGCCCAGCAGGATGGCGTCAAAATCTCGCTCGAGCATGGCGAACCCATCGGGCGGGACGGTGACGCCGTCAGCCAGGTAACGATTGGCGCTCCAGTCGAAATGGGTCAACTCGACGTCGGCGCCTGAAGCCTGGATGACGTTCACGGCCTGCGTGATGACCTCGGGGCCGATTCCGTCCCCGGGAATGATGGCGATTCGCTTCTTTTGGCTCACGGGTTGGAAGGTTATCAACTCGATCGGCGCTTGTCATTCCCGAGGACGGGCGGGACGCCTGTCCTCCATCACTCCGCTATAATCAAAGCAAGAGAAAATGAGCGTGATAGCAGAGAACAATAGCCTGGATACACCAGTGGCACAGCCCACCGTTGGCGGAGCGAAGACCGACGATGGAGAGGTATGCGCCGAATTCCGTGCCGTCGTTTCCGGATGCGGGGTCCACGATCTGAGTTCGCGAGCCAAGATTTCGCTGACCGGCGGAGATCGGACGCGCTGGCTGAACGGTATGGTTACCAACAATATCCGGGACCTCGGGCCTGGGCGAGGCGTATACGCTTTTCTGCTCAACCCGCAGGGACATATTCTGGGTGATTTATACGCCTACAATCGGGGAGAGTCGTTGCTGGTTGATACCGACCAGTCGCAGGTGGAGAAAATCCTCGCCGTCTTCGACAAGTACATCATCATGGACGATGTCGAGGTTGCGAACATCACCGACCGTATCGGCGCCGTCGGAATCGCGGGACCGAAGTCTCGAGAAACGCTGCGGGCAGCCGGATTTGATGTACCTGAGCTTGAGGCGCTGCAATTTGTCGAGATCACATGGCAGCAAACCAGCGTGACTGTGGTTCGCGGAGATTACCCGCAGGTGGAATCTTTCGAATTATTGCTGCCGCCCGGCGACACCGAGAGAGTTTCCGAGGCGCTACAGAAAGCGGGAGCGAAGCCGGTCGGAACCGCAGCTCTCGACCTGTTGCGCATTGCGGCCGGAATTCCCCGCTACGGCGTCGACATCCGCGAACGCGACTTGCCCCAGGAGACCGAGCAGGAACGAGCTTTGAATTTCTCCAAGGGCTGTTACGTGGGCCAGGAGATTGTGGAACGCATTCGATCACGCGGACAGGTTCGCCGCAAATTTACCGGCTTTGAGATCGAGGGCGCGCTGCCCGCGGCCGGCAGCAAAATTCAGGTAGATGGCAAGGACGTCGGGGAAATCACCAGCGCCGCTTCCCTGCCGGTTGCCACAGGCGAACGCCGCGTGGCGCTGGGTTATATCCGCCGCGAATCCGCCACACCGGGCAAACAAGTTGAAGCCGGCGGCAGCGCCGCCACGGTGGCGAACCTGCCGTTTGCGGGAATGTTCAGTTAGTCGAAGGAAGAGAATTATGTCTGAGAAAAAGCAGGAAAGCTTTACCGTAACCGACCGGCGGCTGTTTACATCCGAAGGTGAACTGCGCCGCGAAGTCAGCGAAGAGGAAGTGTCAACCACGAGACCGGCTCCCCCGGCAGCAACCGAGGCGAAGGTTACCTCGATTGCAGGTGAGCCTTCCGCACTCGATCCGTCGGCGCCGGGTCCGGCTGAACTCGATCCGACCGCTCCGCCACCTCCCACCGCGGCTGAGCAAAAGGAACAGGCTGATGCCTATCACAAGTCGGCGAAAGAACTCGATGCCCGCGTCGAACTGAGCGGCCACTCCGCCAAAGAAATGGCAATGACCTTCGAGCGCTTCATGGCTTCGCTCTACATGACCGCCATGCTGCAGCTCGGATTGATGCAAGAAGAAAGAGGTCAACCACGGATTGATCTGCTGGGGGCGCGCCAGACCGTCGACACGCTCGGCCTGCTCGCGGAAAAAACCAAGGGCAACCTCACACCCGTGGAAGAAAACTTTTTACAGAATTGTCTCTACGAGCTGCGCATGGCCTACGTGGAAGTAACCAACGCGCTGGCCCGGCCGCCGCAGGCGACGGGCACGAATCCTGCGAAACGATGAAAGCCACGCTGACGGTGTTGGGCAGCGGTACGTCGATGGGCGTGCCCACCATTGGCTGTGATTGCGCCGTCTGCCGCTCTTCCGACCCGCGCGACCGGCGCACCCGGCCTTCGGTGCTGATTCAGTATGGCGGTAAGAATGTGCTCATCGATACCACGCCAGATTTCCGGCAGCAGGCGATCCGCGAAAACATAAGCAGCCTGGACGCCGTGCTCTACACCCACGCCCACGCCGACCATATTCTTGGCATTGATGATCTGCGGCCGTTGAGTTTTCGTCACCGGCCGGGCAAGTTGCCGCTTTATGCTCGCCCTGACGTGGCCGAGTTCATACGCAATATGTTCCGCTACATCTTCGACGCGGAGTACAAATTCGGCGGATTACCCCAGGTGGAACTCAAGCCGCTGGATGGACCCTTGACACTGTTCGGTGCGCGCTTCGACCCTGTAACCGTGATCCACGGCGAAACCGAGATCTACGGCTATCGCTTCGGATCCGCTGCATATCTGACTGATCATAGCGTGGTACCTGAAGCTTCTTTTGATCAGCTGCAAGACCTCGACGTTCTGTTTCTCGACGCATTGCGGCACAAGCCACATCCCACGCATTCGACCGTGGAGAATTCGCTGCGCATCGTGGAGCGCGTCAAGCCCCGGCGCGCGTTTTTTACTCACATATGCCACGATCTGCCGCACGACGAGACCAATGCAACGCTACCGGCAAATGTGCGGCTCTCGTACGATGGAATGAAACTGGAGTTTGAGATTTAGGGAACATCTTTTAACCGCAAAGGGCGCAAAGAGACTCCGCAAAGTTCGCCAAGGGGTCAGAGATGTTTTTGCGTCCTGCGCCCTGGGAAAGTTTGGATTAGCTAGAAGCCAGGAGCTAGAAGCTGCACTTCATGCATGTCTTCCGCAAACTCGAGGAAGTCCCCTCCGCCTTCGGTCCGACGCTGGTGAGCATCGGTAACTTTGACGGAGTCCATCGCGCTCATAGCTGCGTGCTCAAGGAGATCGTCGAGCGGGCACGGCAGCAGGGCGCTAAGGCGATGGCGGTGACCTTCGAACCACATCCGGTGCGCATCCTGAGGCCGGACTCGGGGCTGAAGTTGATCACACCCACTTCGGAAAAACTACGCCTGCTCGAGGCCGCCGGCCTGGATGCCGTGCTGCTCCTGCCCTTCGGGAGAGACCTTTCGCTGATGACACCGCGGCAGTTTGCCGAAGAGATCCTTAAAAAGCAGTTGCACGCTCGCGAAGTGCACGAAGGTTACAACTTTCGTTTTGGCCACAAGGCCGAGGGCAATGTGGAGATGCTCGCCGAGTTCGGGCGCGAGATGGGCTTCGAGGTCAAAGTCTATCCCGAGATGAAATTGCGTGGCGAACCCGTCTCCAGCAGCCACGTGCGCAAACTTCTCAGCGAGGGACGGGTCAGCCGTGCGCGGCATTTGCTGGGGCATCCGTTCAGCATGCTTTCTACTCCCGGCCGGGGACGAGGATACGGTTCGAAATACACGGTTCCCACCATCAACCTGAGCCGTTATGAAGAATTTGTGCCGCGGGACGGCGTTTACATCACGCACACGCGCGTGGGCGACGAGTGCTTCGACTCGGTCACCAACGTCGGCGGCCGTCCCACGTTTGGCCCGGAATCATTTGCAGTCGAAAGCCACCTGTTGAACTTTCATCCCATCGAACTAGCGCCCGACACGGAAGTAGAGATTTACTTTCTGCAGCGCGTGCGCGACGAGATCAAGTTTCCTTCGGTGGATGCGCTGCGCGAACAGATAGCTCACGATGTGCGCAAGGCGCACCGATACTTCCATCTATTGAAAGCCGCGTAGAAACCGCTGTGTCCTCAGTGTCCTGTGTGGTTGGAAATCAGGAAACCACAGAGGACTGAGGACACGGAGGTTTTCGATTTGCCAATCTTGCCCTAACCATTAACAATCCGTTCAATGCCCACAAGCCTCGGCTTCCCCTTCGCACAGGCCACTTCCGCACAACGCCGTACGCTGTTGGCCGCCGCCCTGGGATGGATGCTCGACGCGTTCGACGCCATGCTCTACGCCCTGGTGCTGGCACACGTCATGCGCGATCTGGGTATGACGAAGGGCACCGCGGGATTGCTGAACAGCCTGACCCTGCTCGCGTCCGGGATCGGCGGCGTTGCCTTCGGATTCATTGCCGATCGCCTGGGCCGCAAACGCGCCCTGATGCTCAGCATCCTTACCTATTCAGTTTGTTCTTTTGCGTCCGGACTGGCGACCTCGGTGCTCATGCTGGCTGTTTTCCGTTTCATCCTCGGGTTGGGGATGGGAGGAGAGTGGAACACCGGCGCCACCCTGGTGGCTGAAACCTGGCCTACTGAGTTGCGGGCCAAAGCCATCTCGATTGTTCAGAGTTCGTGGGCGATTGGTTACGCGCTGGCCGCTCTGGCGGTCGGAATCGTGCTGCACTACGCCGATTGGCGAATGGCATTCTTCGTCGGCATCCTTCCCGCCCTGGTTGTTTTGTGGATTCGCCGCGGTGTGCCCGAGTCGGAGATGTGGCAGGAACGCAACAACAGACGCCGCGACACACCAGTCCGCAACTCAGCCGCGACCGGATTACAAACCGGATTCGCCGGACTCTTCAGACCTCCGTATGCGAAACCTACTCTGGCGCTGCTGTTCATGAATTTCTTCGGGATGTTCGCCTGGTGGGGACTGTTCACCTGGATTCCACCCTATCTGTCGTTGCCGGTCGAGCAAGGCGGACGCGGATTCGGAATCATGGGAACCACCACTTTACTGGTGGTGTTGAACCTGGTCGGAATGTTTCCCGGATACGCCAGCTTCGGCTGGGTCGCGGACTGGTTGGGCCGCCGCAAGTCCTTTCTTCTGTATACATTCATGGCGGCACTGATTGTGCCAATCTATGCCTTGGCTCGGGCACCCTGGGCGGTGATGGTGCTGGGCACCGTGTTGGCGTTTTTCGGCACCGGGTTCTTTTCGGGCTCGGGGATTATCGGAAGCGAAATTTTTCCGACAGAGGTCCGGGCGCGGGCTCTTGGGTTGACCTATAACGGCGCGCGCACTATGAGTTCGATCGCACCTTTTGTCATTGGACGCGTGGGACAGGCAAAGGGTTTGAGTTGGGCGTTCTATCTATGCGGCGCGTCGTTCTTGCTGGCATGTCTGGTGGCCACGCAGTTGCCAGAGACCAAGGGGAAGCAACTGGAATAGCACACCCGATACCATCATCCTCGCGACTTGTACCATCCAAGATGAGCGGTGAAATCGCCTCATTGCGCCGGTTACTTCTGCGCACTAGAAGCAGTGCAACTCAGGGTAGAATCATTCTGTAGAACCGAAAATGATGAGAAAGTGCCTGCTTTTTTTTCTGTTCGTGGGGCAGCTTTTCGGACAGAGTAACTCGGGAGTGGTACGGCTCAAGGTTGTGGACCCCGCTGGGCTGGGTCTGCAAGGCTCGGTCGAGGTGGTCTCGGAAGCAAATCAGTTCCGCCAAAGCTATGTCACCGATCAAGCGGGCACTCTCGTAGCCAGAAATCTGCCATTCGGCTTGTATCGGGTTGAGGTGAAACGCCCCGGTTTTGCTCCTTACTCAAGCGTCGTGGAAATTCGGTCTGCGATTTCAGTCGAATTGCGAATTCAGTTGTCGGTCGCGCCCACCCAGACCGCGGTTGAAGTCAGGGATTCCGACACCCTGGTTGATCCTCACCGTACGGGCACAGTCAATCGCGTAGGAAGTGACACGCTCGAACATCGCAGCACCGCGCTGCCCGGTCGGTCCCTCATTGATCTGGTGAACTCGCAGCCGGGCTGGTTGCTGGAATCAAATGGCGTTTTGCATCCGCGAGGCTCGGAGTACCAGACGCAATACATCGTGGATGGGATCCCCCTGACCGACAATCGTTCGCCCTCGTTCGCGCCCGAGATCGAGGCCGACGACGCGGAGTCGGTGACCATACTCACCGCGAATTTTCCCGCCGAGTACGGGAGAAAGCTTGGCGGCGTGGTTGAGATCTCGACGCTCCGTGATTCACGGCAGGGCCTGCACGGCAAGTTCGCTGCCTCAGGCGGCAGCTTTGACACCGCAGACGGCTATCTGATGGTGCAGCAGGGCTGGGGTAAGAACACTCTCGGAGTCAGTGCGGAAGGCGCCCTCACCGACCGCTACCTCGACCCGCCCGTACTCGACAACTTTACCAACCGCGCCACTACCGGCAGCTTTGCAGCGCATTACGAACGCGACCTAACGGAGCGTGATCGTCTCGGTTTTATTGTTCGCCATGAGCAGACGGTATTTCAGGTCCCCAACGAATTTTTACAGCAAGCCGCCGGACAACGGCAGGATCGCAGCAGCGACGAGACTATCGGCATTCTCTCCTACCAGCATGTTTTTTCGTCCAATGTGCTGGGCGATTTTAGGCTGATGTCGAGGGACGATTCCTCCGGCTTAGCGTCGAACTTTCAATCCACTCCCATCATCGCCGGGCAGCAGCGCAGTTTTCGCGAGGTTTATGCCAAGGGAAATATCTCGATTCACCATGGCATTCACGAAATTAAAGCCGGCGCCGACATGGATTACGGTTCGATCCATGAGCAGTTCAACTACGCCATTACTGATTTCAGCCAGTTCGACCCGGACACGCAGCCGACATTTAATTTCACCGGGCACGGGCTGGATCGCGAACAGGCTCTATATGTCCAGGACCTGATTCGCCTAGGCCGTTTGACGCTGAGCGTAGGCTTGCGGTGGGACCACTACCAACTGGTGGTCGATCGCAACGCTCTGAGTCCACGGCTTGGAATTGCCTGGTATTGGCCCCGGGCTGATTTGGTGTTCCACGCTTCTTACGACCGAGTTTTCCAGACACCGGCGGCGGAGAACATTCTGCTGGCCAGCTCTCCGGCCGTGGTTGCGCTCGACCCGGAGGTGTTGCGCCTTCCGGTGGAACCTTCGCACGGGAATTTTTATGAGGCGGGATTCACCAAAGGCTTCTTTGGAAAGATGAAGTTGGACGTAAATTATTACGACCGCACCTTTGACAACTACGCCGATGATGACGTCCTGTTCGATACTGGGGTAAGTTTTCCCATCGCTTTCCGCCGCGGAACCATTTACGGCACCGAGGCCAAGCTGGACCTGCCGAACTGGGGACACCTCTCTGGCCAGGTCAGCTACTCCAACATGGTGGGCTTCGGCTACACACCGGTGACCGGCGGTCTCTTTCTTGGGGATGACGCGTCCGACGCGCTGGCAAATACCGGTCGCTTTCCCGTCTCGCAGGATCAGCGAAACACAGTCAGCACCCGATTTCGCTATCAGGTTGTGCCGCGCGCCTGGGTAGCTCTCGGGGGATCTTATGGCAGCGGCCTGCCTACCGAGTTCGATGGCACTACACAGGATGCAGTGCAGCAATTCGGGCAGCAGATCGTCGATCGCGTGAACTTTGAGCGAGGCCGGGTGAAACCTTCGCTTTCTCTGGGGGCTTCGGTAGGTACGGAGTTGGTGCGGAAAGAACATCTCCTCATGCGTCTGCAAGCCGATGTGCAAAACTTCAATAACCGCCTGAACGTCATCAATTTTGCCGGCCTATTCTCGGGCACAGGCATTGCGCCTCCCCGCAGTTACAGCCTTCGCCTGGGAATCGAATTCTAGCGTTCGCGGAATCGGTTCGACGTGCTGCGGTTACGTATTTCGCTAGTTCCCGCCCGCCCCTTTTCCTTTTCGACTGGACAACCGAAAGCAAACGATATAAAAAGAAAGCGCAATCATAAGTTCGGGTTTCGGGGAAAACGTGCTCAACGAAGAACGCCGGCGGGCCATCATCGAGATTCTGGAACGGGACGGCCGTGTGCTGGTCGCGGACATGGCGCGGAAGTTCGACACTTCCCAGGTCACGATCCGCAAAGATCTCGAGATCCTGCACGCTCATGGGTTGGTGCACCGCACCCATGGCGGGGCATTGCCGGCCCGCGAGGGCGCCCTTGAGGACCCTACTCTTCGGGAAAAAGAGAAACTACATCGCAAAGAGAAGCTCAGAATTGCGGCCTCCGCGGCGGCCCAGGTGAAAGAAGGCCAGGTGGTAATTCTCGATTCCGGCACCACCACCACTGCCATCGCGCGGGAGTTGCGCAACTTTCATAACATTACGATTATCACCAACGCTCTGAACATCGCGGCCGAGCTTACCGGAGCTCCGGTGGAAGTAATCCTGACCGGGGGCACGCTGCGCAAGAACTCGTTTTCACTGGTCGGCCCGATTGCGGAGGAAACGCTGCGCCGGTTGAATGCCGACATCCTTTTTCTCGGCGTGGACGGTTTTGATGTCCACTACGGCCTGAGCACTCCCAATCTTCTGGAGGCCAAAGTGAATCGAGTCATGGTGGAGGTTGCGAAGCGCACGGTGGCAGTGTGCGATTCCAGCAAGTTTGGACGAAGGAGCTTGTCCATGATCGTTCCGCCTTCGGCTTTGCAGGAAGTTATTACGGACCACGGTATTCCCAAGTCCGACCTGCGGGCGCTGAAGAAAATCGGAGTTGAGGTGACGCTTGTCTGACACGCGGACGGTTGAGCCGTCCACAAAAACAAGTCCAGGCTCCTATTCTCTCGCTGAAATCCTGTCCCAGCCCCAGTTCTGGAGCCGCTGTCTGGAATTGTTGCAGCGCAAAGGATCGTTGGCAGAAACCCGGCAGCCTTTTCGCTCCGCCAGGGAATGGTTGTTTGTCGGGTGCGGCTCCAGCTACTACATCGCACTTGCAGCGGCGGCGGCATGGAGCAGCATTACGGGCATGCGCGCGCGTGCCATTCCAGCTTCCGAGTTGTTGCTCTTTCCTGAAATTGTGCTGACTGGCTCGGAAAATCTTGCCGCAGTAGTCATCTCGCGCTCCGGCCGCACGTCTGAAGCAGTGCAAGCGGCGCAGGTGCTGGAACGCGAACATAACATTCGCGTTCTGGCCGTCACTGGAACACCCGATCAGCCACTGGAACAGATCGCTTCTGCCACCCTGCCGCTTCTGCCCTGCGACGAGGAAAGTACGGTGATGACACGTTCATTTACTTCCATGCTCATCGGGTTGCAATATCTGGCAGCATGCGAGGCCAACAACTTGACGTTCTTGAACTGGTTAAGCAAGTTGCCCGGTTTAGCCCAGAAGGCCATGGATAGCTTGCACCCTCGAATTCGCGATTTTGCTGGCTCACGGCAGTTTGCCGACTATGTGTGTCTGGGGCAGGGTCCGCTCTATGGCCTGGCTTGCGAGACCGCCCTCAAAGTCAACGAGATGTCGGTGTCCTACGCGCAGAACTTTCACACGCTGGAATTCCGCCATGGACCCAAATCGATTGTTGGACCTGAGGCGCTCGTCATATTCCTTCTGTCCGAGCAGGGTTACGACGAGGAGTGCGATGTGCTGCAGGAGATCAAGCGGCTGGGGGGAACGACGCTGGCGATTGCCAATCGGGCAGACAAGAAGGCGCGAGGGGCGTCGGATCTTCTGATTGAGTTTGATTTCGAGCTCCCAGAACTCGTACGCCTGGCACCGTACGTGTTTGCCGGCCAGCTGACCGGCCTTTACACCGGACTGAGAAAAGGCCTCGACCCCGACAATCCGCGGCATTTGAGCCGAGTGGTGATGCTCGACGGAGCGGCCCCTGAGAAGACCGGACCCGACAGACCGTGATCTGACGGAGTGCTTCCATTTTCCAGGCTTTCGATTGCTTTCCCTTTTCTCCCAATTAGAGTGGGCGCATCCTGCGCGCCAGTGTTCCGCCGCGGCCCGAGCCCTGGTTTTCTCTTGCTGGCTTAACTCGATTACTAGCGAGTTGCAGCAATGCTTTGAATTGGCCGCATTCGCGTTTTGCGGGGACGGAAACCCGACTTTTGTCTTGACAATCGGATCATAACGAAAGTAACAGTAAGCGTTCGTAACACTTCAGTACGAGTCAATTGCGATAATCCGGCGGCCGATTTCTCCCGCCGGCGAACGGCAACGGCGGTTTACCGCAAACAAGGCGGAGGATATTTCGGCGCCAAGAAAGGTCTGCGCCCGCTCAACGTGGTTTGGGATTACTACGCGACCGGAGACCGGAGCCAAGCCAAACTGTACGTCGTCAACCAGACTTCCGAGGCCCGCAACAATCTGAGAGTGGCGGTGGAGTTCTTCAACCTGGACGGAACCCGGCAGTACTTTTCGGAAGTCGGCGGCTTCAGCATCGCGGCTAACTCCTCTCGCGAAGCCATGACCGTGCTTCGGGTTCCGAAGCTTTCCCCTACCTATCTGGTGCGCGCCGCGTTGACGACTGGGACGCGCGAGGTGCTGGCAGAGAATGTGTATTGGGAGTCCACTACGGACGACGATGTGGGCAGCGCCAAGAACGACGAACAATTCAAGACCGATCTGGTCAAGTGGGCCGACATGTCAGCCTTGAATACTATGCCGCGGAGCGACCTGGATGTGTCGGCTCAAGTCTCCGACTCGAACGGGGACAAACAGGCGATCATCACGATTAGGAATCCGGCCGACCGTGTAGCATTTTTTGTCCGCGCCGAAGTCACCCGTGGAGCCGACGGCAATGAGATTCTGCCGATCCCCTACGACGACAATTACATCACGGTATTTCCACATGAAATAAGGACGATCGTTGCGAAATTTGGCACCGGACCGGGCAAACCCGCGCCCGGCGGCCTTTCTCCGGCGGTGCGAGTGGAGGGCTATAACGTTGGAAAGAAAGTGATTTCGCTCAAGTAACCACCTCTGAGGTTACCGACGGGCGGCGAATAGCCCGTTCGGGCCATTCCCGCGGATCTCCCCTGCACGTAGGCTGTTGTTGAACAATCTTTCGGGGGAGGGCTTGTTCGACGAGCGTCCCACGACTCAAACGAGTCTGGGACGCTTTGTTTTATGGCCACCGAAAGCCGTGTTTTCGCCTCAAGTAGACGATCCATATCATGAACAAATTGCGACGTGTACTCGCGGTTGCGTTGTTTGTCGGGGCTGCCGCATTGGCCCAGAGCGCTCCAGCCGATCATGCAGAACCCGCAGAACCCGCGGTACCTACATTCCGGGACACTTTCTCCGGCGGAACTCTGGATCAAACCAAGTGGTTCATCGACACCGGTCAGGCTCCAGGAAATATTGCCGGGGTGAACCACGGCACGCTTAGCGCGGAACACGTCGACCTCTCTACCGGCATGCTGCGGCTCAAGTTGACTCAGAACGTTGCTGACGGGCTGGCCACTTCGACGGGAGCTGAGATCCGCTCGAAAGAGTTGTTCGGGTACGGAACTTACGTGTGGGTGGCGCGGGCAGCTTCAACCTCTGCCACGCCTCGCGGCGCCGGTTCCGCGGTTTCCGGCACCGTCTTCGATGTATTTAACTTCATCAATGACAGCGAGACGGAAATTGATTTCGAGTATCAGGGACAATCTCCTGCGACGCTCGAGATGACCAACTATTCGACGGTGTCGCACAGCCAGAGCACGTCGACTCCCGTCCCCGGTGCGGATGGCAGCTTTCACGAGTACAAGTTTGTCTGGAGCGCTGCAAGGATCGAGTTCTATGTTGATGGGACGCTGGTGTCGACGCACACGGAACATATTCCTTCCGCACCCGCCGCGGTCCTGATCAATCTTTGGGGAACCAATGCCGCTTCGTTCGGCGGCCCGGCGACTCACGGGGCCACCAGCTACCTATACGTTTCGTCATTTTCCTACACCGCTGCTCCCTAGACTGATGCGGCGCCTGATATCGCAACGAGTGACAACTTTGCTCATCGCGGCTTCAGAACGATCGGAGCATCCACCGGCCTTTTTGAAGTCGCCAACTGTACGACCGAAATCTTTCCGTCAGTCACGATCTGGTCGCCGGTAGCATTCGATAATGTGCGCAGAGCGTTCGGACGGTCGACCTCGGCATAAGCTACGGCGGTTCCAACGAAGAGCAAATCGGTTTCAACCCAATCGCGTTCGCGATCGATGTGCGGATCGATGCGATGCGACCATTTTGAACCGGCCCGGCTGTTCGTAGTGTCAATGTCGTGCGTCGCCGCTGCCACCCACACGTCCTGCCCTTTGTAGGTTTGGTTCAACTTCCAGATGCGCAGGTGATGGCGCATGGCGAAAGTGTCGAGGGACTTCTGGAAAACCAGGTCCGGCTGCCGGCCCGCCACCATGAGGGATGAGACCGGGCCGGTGCTGTACCCGGTTTGCCGCAAGGTCGCCTGCGCGGTTTTCAGCGCAGACTTTACGCCGAGATCGTCTGGGGCAAACCATCCTGCTTCGCCAAACGCAGTCATCAACTGCTCGCGCGCGCCCAGGAACATCAGATTCGTGGGGTCCGAAGGCGTCTTATTTGGTGTTTGGGTGCGCAGCGGCGCCGCCGCGACCAGTTGCTGCAGGCGCGCATCCACTGGCAGGGGCGGCCATCCGGTCCATTCTTCTTTCTGTTTCAACATTGATGGCCGCACAATCTGAATCTGTATGTCGGTTCCTGCCGGGAACTGAATCTCGCGGCGTATCGACAGGCCATAAACCGTCTGCACGCTTTTGAGGGTATAGCCTGCAATCGGATTGGTCGCACCTATCGCCGCCATGGCGATACTTAGTTTGCTGGAGGCGTGAGGCTGGATGATCCCAAGAATCTCGTTGTTGCGGACCGTCTCGCGCGCGTTGTCCACATTAAGCACATGGGCATAGAGAGGAGACTTCCCGCCGGCCTTGTGGAGAACGTTTGAGAAGTCGAGAACGAGACGCGGCCGGGAGTACTTGTCCGGCGCCTTTTGGGCAAACAGTATGGTGCCGTTGATCGCGGTTCCCGGCGGAATCAACAGCTCTCCGGAATTGCATGACATTTGCTCCCCGTTTTTGCAGAGCGGGTAGGTCACGGTTGCGGATATCGGATCGCCGGTGCGGGAGCGGTCGCTGTAGACGGCCGTGTTGAGACGCACGCTCAAGGTTTGTCCCGGAGCCAGGTCAGCTTTGCGCGACTGCGAGACTGCGGCCGCAATAGTCTTGGGCGGAGCCTGTGACTGTTCTATAAAAAAGTGGAACGAGGCGGCCAGAAATCCGCTGGTGGCGCCGTTCTCGATCAGCAGCGTTTGTATTTCAAAACTGGGAGAGTACAGCAGGTAGTCGAGGGCGGTGTCCTGATAGATGTCCTCTCGATTGATTTCAACTCCATGGGCGATCAACGCATCTGCAATCTGTTCGTACGCCACCAGGATGCTTGGTTTCACGTTGTAGCTTGAGCCGAAGATGGTCCAGTGCAGGGCCGTCCGCCCTTCGGCGTCGGTCGCCTTTACGTCAGCACCGTCATCCAAAAGTTTCTTCGCGTTTGCCAGGTGTTCAAGAATCACTTTTTCCTTGGTCTCACGCGTCGCCTGATAAAGCTCCCGAATCAGGGGTGAAGATTTGGAAACATCAATCTCCAGCGCGGCGGGTGCGGATTCGTCTTCCGCTTCCTCCTCGGAATCGGCCTTCGAATCATCCTTTGCTGTTTTCTGATTCTGATCGTCCGAGAATGGCTCGGGGGCGGTCGCGTTAACCGCGAATGGACGTGCTGCGCCCGTGGTTGGCATCGCTGCTATGACTACGCAGAAGGCGAGTAACAGGGTGTTTAATTTCCAGACTATTAGCATAAGTCTCCGGCGAAGTCGTGCGGCACTATATCCAACAAATCTTGCCGTGCATTTTACTTGAGCGGCGAGAAATCCACGATGTCCAAGTCCAGGGGGAACTGATTGTGACGCGGATTTGGGTTGCGCAGAAGGCCCTTGCTCCAATTTCCCGCCACACCGGTTGCCGCTGCGAAGTCGGCGGCGGAGACTTGCCCCGAGATGGTGAAGGAATCTAGAAGGTAAGGCATTCCGTTGGAGCCGAGAACGGAGGGGCTTTCCATCAAGTGAAAGTGCAGGTGCGGAGCCGACGTATTGCCCGTGTTTCCCAGCTTGCCCAGAACCTGACCGCGCTTCACCCGATCGCCCGACGTCACGCGGACTGACCCTTTTTGCAGATGCGCATAAAACGCGAAGACGCCGTCGCCCAAATCCAGCACGACGTGATTGCCGTCAACGTTTTGCAACGTTATGGTTTTCGGATCGGGCAAAGTTCCGGGCTTCTGATCATCGAGATCATTCAGGGTTTCAACGACGGTGCCGTCGGCGACCGCCAAAACGTCAGCGCCATAGCTGTCGTAATTGTGCACGTCTGAAGCATCACCGTGGACGAACTGTCCTGCCTGATCGAGACGCATCCAGTCAATCGCGAAGCGCTGTGCAAAATAGATTCCGCCGTTAACGGAAAGATTGCTCGAGCGGTGGATCGAATCGGCTCCGCAACATCCGTTGACGGCTACCCAGCCCTTGCCCGGGAGCGGCGCGCTGATGATAGGTAATTTACGTGAAATATCCAAAGGCGCCACGGTATAGCTGAGCAGAACTGGGGTCATCGGCTTGGGCGCCGGTCGAGGAAGCGCCAAGCACTTCGATGTGGTGCATCATATGTTCGGGGAGCGTGATCGCCGGGTCCAACTGGAGATCAATCAGAAAGATGCGCGTGCTGTTGAACTCGATCGTAGGATTGTCCACCGGCAGCCGACCGGTCGTCCGCAGGCAGGACAGCAATCCCGGGCCGTCGTAACTAGCAAGATCTTTCGACGCGCCCGATCCGGCGAGCACTTCAATCTTTTTCAGCGTGGCCGGGGTCGGACTCGTATTGGTCAGGACCAATTCGTAGACCACGTGCACGCGCCCATCCGTACCCTGGAATGGCCGGGCATTCGTTGTGAGCGTAGAGACCACTAACGGCGTGAATTGATCAGGCCTCGAAGCTGCATTCGCAGAGAGCAGCGCGATTCCAAACAGCAACAGCAAAGTATATGGCTTTCGCATGGCCGGAAATTGTACCCGACTCGCTCGCAACGCGGCGCTACTCGGAGGCTGCAACAGTCAACTGATATAGTATTTTCAATCACTTCCTTCCCGCCCGGGTGGCGAAACTGGCAGACGCACGGGACTTAAAATCCCGAGACTCGAAAGAGTCGTATCGGTTCGATTCCGATCCCGGGCACCACACAACTCTAGCCGTCCCAACTAGTTCACGGTACACTGCTGCGCGCTTCATTTGCCGAGGTTCGGCTGTTTTCTCTGAAAAGGGGGGCTGAACGGGAGCTATTTCTCCGCCGAGACCCCGGACCAGCTTGCTAAATCGCACTGGGTGGTCAATGAGTGTAATCGCCTGGTAACAACAGTTGAGGCAAGATCAGCGACTGGCACGCACGATGACATCGATCAAGCAAATTCTCTGGGGACTGTTTCCGGGTGACCAACTCACGACCTTCCTTCAGATGATCGGAGTCATTGCGGTGATTATCTTCTACGGAGCCATGCGGGCGAAGTTCTGGCAAGATCGTGGAGGCAGTGCCGTTTTTCTTAGCAAACAGAGATTTCAAACCCTGTTCGGTAAAGAGAAAAACTCAAACGATGACCCGAAATAGAGGAAGACAGGGGAATTTTGTTCCGCAAGTCCCGATTCGCACCATTGCCAGTGGCGAGCAGGGTCAATGAGTGTAATCGCCTGATTTCAGAAATTGACCTCCGGTTTGCCGGTCAACCGCTAGTCAAGCATCACGATCCCCACGTACCCCGGGAACAACGAGCACGTCTTTGCCCAAACAGCTGATATGTCGGAGCCGCCATGCCGGGCGATCTGATATTTCTTTATTCGGTTGAACCGGGCACAGTCGAAGTGCGTATTCAGATCAACGGTACACCGGTGCTTCTTTTGAGTTCCGAGCCCAGGAGCCGTCCAGACCCCAGTAGAAATGGTCAGAAAACTCAGACCCTTTGAATTTGAAACCAGGAGGTCGGCGATCAAAGATACGGCGCTCTCTCAGCCCATTTCGCTCTTAAGTCGAATGTCGCCCGGTGTGGGACTTGTCTACTGCGTTGCACTGGTTCGCTTGGTGCTCTATCTCGTGGCAGCCCCAAACTACGGGTATTTCCGCGACGAAATGTATTACCTGGCGTGTGGACAGCATCCGGCGTGGGGGTACATGGACCAGCCTCCGTTGATCGCGTGGATGGCGTGGCTACTCGAGCATACGATCGGTTCGTCGCTGTATGCGCTCCGGCTTCTGCCGATGCTGGCCGATGTGGGCTGCATCGTGATGACCGGGCTGTTGGCCCGCAAGCTAGGCGGTGGCCGCTGGGCGATGTTTCTGGCTTCTCTTGCTGTGCTGGTCGCGCCGATCTATCTGACGTTGTCGCATTTGTTCACAATGAATGCTTTCGATCCGCTTTTGTGGATGTTGATTGCCTGGTTTCTTGTCCATCTCGTCCAAACCGGCAAAGAAAAGAATTGGATATGGATCGGAGTTTTGACAGGCGTTACGCTGCTCAACAAGTACGGCGTGCTGTTCTTGCTCGTTGGGCTTCTTGCTGGAGTTGTCTTTTCACCGCTACGACGGAGCCTTGTTCGGCCCTGGTTCTGGGCAGGCGTTGCAGTTGCAACGCTGATCGCGCTGCCGAATTTCCTTTGGCAGATGCATTGGAATTTCCCTTTTGTGCAATTGGTAAGGAGCGTGAGGAAAAATGGGCGCGATGTAATGCTGCCGCCTCTGCCGTTTCTGGCGCAGCAATCTCAGATGTTGGGGTTTGTCTCGTCGCTTCTGGTGCTGTTGGCGTTGTGGTTTCTGATTTCTCCTCAGGGCAGACGCTATGGAGTTCTTTTCTGGGGCTTCCTGAGCGTGTTGGGTTGCATGCTTCTGCTCAAGGGTAAGTTCTACTATGTCGCACCGGTCTATCCCATCGTGTTTGCTCCAGGCGCAGTGCTTTTTGAACGCTTGACCGATCGCCCCATGGCTCGGTGGCTCCGGCCTGTTTATGCCTTGACGATGTTCCTGGTTGGGGCGCTGATTGCGCCCACCGCGATTCCTCTGTTGCCGGTTGGGGGGTACATCGCGTACACGAAAAGGCTGGGAATTCAGCAGCAGAGGTTCGAAAACCAGCCGGAGAGCCAGCTTCCTCAGATTTTTGCCGACATGATGGCGTGGGAAGACCGGGTGAGAATCGTCGCCGACTACGTTCACTCTCTGCCTCCAGACGAACAGAAAGTGACGGCGATTGGAGCTTCCAATTACGGCGATGCCGGGGCGGTTGATCTGTTTGGACCCAAGTACGGGTTGCCCAAGTCGATCAGTACGGCCGCTAACTATTGGATATGGGGGCCTCGCGGGTATACCGGCGCGAGCCTGATCCTTATGGACGAAGATTCCCCGGAGAAGTATGCCGAGCATTGCAGGTCCTTCCGCACGGTTGCTAGTCCCAACGATCCGTATGCCCGGCCTGATGAAAACCGTCCAATTTATCATTGCGTCGGACTGACTCCAGACCTGCAGTCGCTGTGGCCAAATCTCAAGCCATGGCGTTAGGTCTGATGGCACCGCAAAAGAGAGTTCTATTAGAAGAATTTTTCCCCTATTAAAAGCTATTCCGCTCAAATATCAGCTGGAGTTCGTCGGCACCCCCGCCCCGAGTATTGTCGGCAACTCGGAAACTGGGCACGAGATTCGTAGTTGGCGATAAATCGCCATCTCTAACAATGTCGGCGGCGTCAAGCACTTTTTGAGCACACTACAGCACGCACTCGAAGAAGAGCGCCATTTCGCTCTCGTGGGTGGTTTGCGCTTTCCAACCTGGGCTCGCTTCTAATCGTTGGGGTCAGGAACTCAGTCCGACCCATCCATCTCTTCGATCCCAACTGCGATCATGATTACTACTTCGAACTCCCCTGCGAAGGGGAGCGGGATGCCCAATCATTACGCCGGTGATTTACTGCACACCATGGCGATTTCCGGGCTCTCCCGCGTGCGAACCGAGCTTTTCAAACTGACCGTAGTCCAGACCCTGACGCCACATCCAGTACAGATGAACCGCCAGCTTTCGGGCCATCGCGACCTTCGCGATCTTCCGTCCTCGGCGCATGGCCAGGTGGAAGAACTTACTGCGCCACTGCGGTTGACTGCGCACCGTGACCTGGGCCGCTTCCACCAGGAGAAACCGCAGCAGAGCGTTGCCTTGCTTGCTGATGTGTCCCAGCCGTCGTCGATCGCCACTGGACTCTTCCGAAGGAACCAGACCCACATAGCCGGCGATTTGCTTGCCGCAGTGAAAGCGTTCTGGAGTTCCAATCACCAACTCGAAGGCCAATGCCGTCAGTACCCCGACTCCGGGATGAGTCATCAGTCGCCGTGCGATTGGCCGCTTCCCAACTTCCTCCTCGAGCGCTCGCGTCAAGTCGTGGATCTTCGGAGTCAGTTGGTCGAACAAGTCAAGCAGGTCTCGGCGACGTCGGAGTGCCCATGGAGCGAGCACTAACGATTCCAGCTCACTGCGACCAGCCGGCCGCCACAGCGCTTTCTTGCGCCGCACTCCCTCGTTCAGAGCCACCACATGCAACTGATTCATGAGGCGCGTGCGCATCTGCACCAGCCGATGCCGATGCCACAGCAGTTGCCGCAGGTCCCGATTCTCTGCATCCGGGACCCATATCCTTGGAAAACGATCTTCCATCAGAAGCTTCAACAACAACTGCGCATCCTGGCGATCGGTTTTCTGCTTTCGCACTCGCTTCGTGCGAATCTCCGCTGCATCCCCGATCCACAACTCGAACCGCAACTCGTTCAGCAGACGCTCAAACCAGCGGCCGTGTCCGCTGGCTTCCATCCCTATACGCACCCGTCGCAACTGCAGCGTCCTGTAAAACTGCTCGGCTTCCTCGCGGTGAGTCAGTCGCCGTTCGGCGGCCTCGCCGGTGTCTGTGTCCACAAATGCAATTTGCTGAAAGCCCGGATGATAGTCACAACCTATAATCAGCATGTTCGGCTCCTTTCCTCCGAGCCCTTTGGTTGGTTTGCGCCTCCAAAGTCTACTCGGGCCTGGGAGCCGACATTGTTATGGAATCATTACACTCATTGACCCATCGGGGGCTGGTGAGTGTAATCGCCTGATTTCGACAACTATCGCCGTACATCAATTGTGCCGTAGATTTTATGGGATGTCTTCTAGAGTGAATTGTGCATGACACAAAGGCTGAACCCCCTGTTTTACGGGAGGCAAGTGAAATCGAAACGGAATCTCCATTTACCAACTTCGCCCCACATGATTCACCGGAACGCTGAGCAGGAAACTCTTCCCTGGGTCTAGAATCTTAGGGCTGCCCAAGCCGGATGCGTAGCCAACAGGTGCCTTGTCGTGGGTAGGGCCAGATTGCGAATGTGCGTCATCCAAGGAATTATGTCGTCTGGAAGGAGTTTCAACGCTGATGTCGTGGCGGTATCCAACACCTCCACTTCGATTGGAACGACAGAGTTATTCACCAGACGGAGCCAGATGCCTTGCGCAGGTTCGTTATCTTCCACCGGTAGACGCGGGCCAATGTGATCAAAGGCTATATAGACGATTGGTTTCGCATCGTCCAGTGCCAGCCGTCCCCGGACACCAGATGGGCCATTCATCACAAACCAGTGAAGATTGCTTCGAATGTGGGCGCGAGCATCCCGCTCGTGCGACGGCGTTCGTGGCGTTGCGGCACGAGCGGGGCGCTCGCGCCCACATTAAGCCTTCAGCGCCTGGGCGATTCTCTGCAGACCTTCGCGGAACATTTCGTGGTCTACTCCCATGCCGATGCGGAAGTGGTTGGGCAGACCGAAAAAGCTGTCCGGGGACGACTGAGGTTTCGTAGTCGGTGCGCAGCCGGGTCAGGAAATTGTCGATGTTCCCATCCTCCAGACGCAGATGATGGCGGTCGTACCAAATTCGGTGCGGGGAGCGGAGACCGCGTCCTGACTGTCCAGAAACTCCTGCAGCAGCGCGCGATCCGCTTCAACGATTTTTCTTGAGCGATCCCGGATCATGTCAAGGTTTTCCAGGGCCACAACGCTTAGCAGTTCCGCGGGGTGTGCCGGGATGGACGCAAACAAGTCGTTCAGACGCCACATGGCGCGCGCCAAAGCGGGCTCGGCCAAAATCCATCCACAACGCAGGCCGCTCAGACCGTAGACCTTGGTCAAACTGCTGGTGACGACGAACTCCGGGCCCAGATGATAGGACGGGCTTGGGAGTATTGGTGTAAACGGCGTCGAGGTAGACTTCGTCAACCAGTACGCGCGCGCCCACGCTGCGCGCCAGGCCTCCGATTTCGCGCAACGCCGTTTCAGAAGCCAGGACGCTGCTCGGATTGTGAAGGTTGGTGAGAACGATGAGTTTCGTCTTGCGCGTGATGACGCGCCGAACCTGGGCGGGATCGAGCGCGTACCCGCTTTCCTCAGTGCGGGCAAAATGCTTTACCGCAGCGCCCAGGTACAGAAGCGTCGAAGTGAGCAACTCATAGGTTGGTTGTTCGATGAGAACTTCGTCGCCTGGATCGATGCAGCGTTGCCATCGCCAGATGGTTGGCCATTGAGGTTCCGGCGGCTGCGACCACGCAATCGGGATCGACTCCGCATTTCTTCGCGATGGCGTGCTGCAGGGGAGCGTAGCCGTAGGTGCTGTCGCCATTGATCTCCAACTGATCGATGGTGACTGGAAGTTCATGCAGTGGGAATGATCCAACGCCGCTGGTCGCGAGATTGAATCGCGCTCGGCCCTGGGTCTTCGCCCACAGCATGTAATCGGAATGGCGATGTCTCATAGATTCGGTGGTCGGCGGCAGCGCGTTTCTCCGCTTGGCGCGGCTCCAATACAAATATACCGGGATGCCCGCCAGCAGAATAATCAGTCCGATGGCGGAGTTCGAGGGGAAGGTCGCGGTGGTGGTGATCACGATCGCGGCGCAGGCCAACACAAAGAGAGCGGTGGTGTAGGGATGACCCGGCGTGAGATACAGCGAATGAGGTGCATCCATTTTTCTTCGCCGGAACACAAACAGGGATGCCGCGGTCAAGCCGAAGGAAATGAAGTCCACAGAGATCACGTAGTTCAATATTTGCTCGTAGCGTCCAGAGAGGGCAATGACCGTCGCAGTCACGCCTTGCAGCACGATGGCCACGACCGGAACCCCGGTGCGGGGAGAAAGCCAGCCCACACTCTTGAAGAAGAGTCCGTCCCGCGCCATGGCGTAGTAAACCCGTGGCGCGGTCAGAATCCCCTGGCTGAGAAAACCCAGCGTGGAAATAGCGATGCCGAACGCAATCCATTGCGCGCCTCGCTCGCCGAGGGCGGCGCGCATCACCGACGACGCGGGAATGCGGGTGGCGGCCAGTCCGTCGGGACCGAGCACTCGCAGGCAAACAAAATTGACCGCTAGATAGAGCGCCACTACACCGATCACGCCGATCACCAGTCCGCGCGAGAGATCGCGCCGGGGATCGCGCATTTCGCCGGCCACGAAACTTGCGGTCTGCCATCCACCATAGGCGAAGGCCACCGGAATCATGGCGGCGCCGATCGCGCTTCCGAGTCCCAGGGAAACCGGTCGATCGAGTAACGGCAAGACTCGCACCGTACCGCCGCCCCAGAGAATTCCGGCCACGACCATGGCAGCGATGGCCGCGGCCTTGAGCAGCATGAGAGCGCTCTGCACATTGCTGCCGGCACGCACGCCGAAGCAATTGATCGCCGTCAAACCCAGCAGCGTCACGGCCGCGATCAGCCCGTCGCTGGCGGAGAGACCGGTAATTTCTCGATAGTAGTGGCTGAAGGTGACCGCGACCGCTGCCATCCCGCCGGTCTGCGTCACCAGAAGAAGCACCCATCCGTAAATGAAAGCGACCGAAGGATGGTAGGCCTCGCGCAGGTAGAGGTATTGCCCGCCCGCGCCCGGCAAACGTGATGCCAGTTCGGCCCAGATGAACGCGCCGAGCAGGGCAAGGCCTCCGCCGAGAACCCAGACTCCCAGGATCAGGAATGGAGTGTGCACGCGCAGCGCAACCACGTAGGGATTGATGAAAATACCGGAGCCGACAATGCCGCCCATGACGATCATGGTGGCGTCGAATACTCCGAGCAGTTGCCGAGGTTTGACTGGGTCCAAGAATCAGCCTAAGAAAGTCGTCGTGCAGTTCAAGGCCGGATCGGTCCACGGACCTGACCTCGATCACCTTACCATAACGTTTGAATCATTCATGACCGAAGTCGAGAGCAAACGAAAACATCCACGCATGGTAGGCTTCTGGAGCTGGTTTCACCGTACCGTGGAGGCCCATTGAACGACAGTCGTCCAGCGCATTTCGACCTGCAGGCCATCGCCAAACAAATCATGCTGGAGCACGGATTCGACCCTGACTTTCCTCCCGGAGTTCCCCAGCAGCTTGCGGAGCTGAAGGCGCATCCACCACAAGCCGCGCCGGACGGGGACATTCGGGACCTGCGGCAGCTGCTGTGGTCATCCATCGACAACGACACCTCTCGCGACCTCGACCAGATCGAAGTCGCGGAACGTTTGTCCTCCGGAGAGATCAAAGTGCTGGTGGGAATCGCGGACGTGGACGCCTTTGTCCTCCGGCAGTCGCCCATCGATGGACACGCGGCAAAAGAAACAACCACGGTCTACACCGGCATCCGGAATTTTCCCATGCTGCCAGAAGACCTCAGCACCGGCGCCTCTTCCCTGCTGGAAAACGGCGACAAGCTCAGCGTAGTCATCGAGTTTGTAGTTGCAGCGGACGGCAGCGTGAGCTCCAGCGACGTTTATCGCGCCATTGTGCGCAATCAGGCACAGCTGGCCTACGACTCCGTGGGCGCATGGCTCGAGGGCACAGGCCCCGCTCCTGCGAAAGTTGCGGCTTCCAACCCGCTGCAGACACAACTCAAATTGCAGAGCGAGGCTGCGCAAATCCTGAGGAAGCAACGCTACCAGAACGGGGCCCTGAACATAGACACCGCCGAGGTGCGTCCCGTGGTTCTCAACCAACAAGTTGTGGACGTTGTGAACCAGCAGAGGAACCACGCCACCGAACTGATTGAGGACTTCATGATCGCGGCCAACGGAGTGGTGGCGCGCATGCTCGAAAAAGTTTCATCCCTGCGCCGCATCGTAAAGACGCCGAAGCGCTGGGACCGGATCGTGCAACTTGCGGCTATGCACAACGAAAAACTCCCGGCGCAGCCCGATTCCAAAGCGCTCAATGATTTTCTGCTCAGGCGCAAAGCCGCCGATCCCGATCACTTCGCAGATCTGTCGCTGAGCGTCATCAAACTCATTGGACCCGGCGAATATGTGCTGGAACGTCCGGGGGATCCGGAGGAGGGACACTTTGGCCTGGCAGTCCAGGACTACACCCACTCGACCGCCCCCAACCGGCGCTTTGCCGACATCGTCACGCAGCGGTTGATCAAGGCCGTACTGTCGGGCCAGTCGGCTCCCTATTCCGATGACGAACTGGCGGCCATCGCCAGCAACTGCACCCTGAAAGAAGATGCCGCGCGCAAGGTGGAGCGGGAGATGTCGAAACGGATTGCCGCCGTCGCGATGAGTAACAGAATTGGAGCAACGTTTGATGCCATTGTTACCGGCGTTACGCCGCGTGGAACCTTCGTTCGCGTGTTGCAGCCGCACATCGAAGGATTGCTGACACAATCACAAGGGGTGGACGTTGGGGACAGGTTGCGTGTAAAGCTCATACGAACCGATGTGCAGCATGGGTATATCGATTTTGCTCGCGCCTAGGAATCTCACTTTGTCGATAGATTCACCAGCGTGGTGTTCGGATAGTAGTGGTCGAGAATCTCGCGGAACGTGGCGCCAGACTGCGCCATGGCTTTCGCTCCGGCCTGGCAGAGTCCAATGCCGTGTCCCTCGCCGCTTCCTTCAAGAACGAAACCCTTCGCATCCCTGTAGGCGATGAAGTTGTTGCTGGGCACCGCGTCCCAGCCGAGACGGCGATCGATGTCGAGCCGGACATTCTCTCCGTGCTCGCGCAGAGCGACAGGAGTGGCGTCGGTCTGCGACAAGCGGCGGACCCAGCGTAACGGATGGCGAACGCAGTACTCGCAGACTGCGGAAAAATACGGGTACCCGTGACTCGACAACCCCACCTCCTGCGGAGTGCGAGTGCGCCCGCCGCAGCTACGCGTGAACATTGCTGCCACGGTATGGTCCCGATAGGCCAGCACCAGGCCACGAGTGGTAACGGTGGCGCGGGACGAGTTGCTCTCGATAGGCGGCGGCTCGCGGAGAAACTGACAATGTGTGGTGTCGCAGAAGTCAAAGTCGCGATGACGTCCCCGAGCCGCGACGAAGTATGAACGCGTTGCCACGGCCTGCGCCTGCAATGCTTCGAGGGGCGTATCCGGCGCACTCTCGGCTTGCACTACCGATGCCACCGCCGTCTCCAGGTCCATTCGAACAACCGGTACCAGAACGCCGGCAACGGCTTTGAGCTCAAGAACACCACCATACCGGCGGCTGATTTTTCCCGGGATCGCGAGTACGAAATTGGCCGCACCGTTACTGCGACTGGACGCGTGGAGTTCGGAGATCCGGAGCGACTGGTTGCCATTCTGTAGTATGAGATCGTCGCCGGAGACGATTATTTCTACAGAGTCCCTTCCCGAACTGCGCTCCAGCGCGAAGGTCTTCTCTGCTCGCTGGACGGTCTGCGTGTGTACCATCAAAGCTTGGCCGGGTGCGGCCCTCAGCGTGAGCTCGTTAGGTCGGAAGAGTCCGAGGACTCCGATGCGGACATCCTGGGCGCAGGCTGCGTGAGCTGCAAGCAGTACCGACGCGAGCAACTTTATTCTTAGCGGCACTCGGCTTACTCCTCGATCCGGCTCAACATGCGACCCGCGGTCAGCGCCGCTTTGGCGCCTGGAACGCCGTGCACGCGGACCATCAGCAACAGCTCCGGTTGTTCGGCCGGGAACAATGCGACCACAAAGCCGTCGCCCGGTGCGTGATCTTGATGGGTGCAGGCGGCGGTGCCGGTTTTCACCAGCGCGCGGGAGTGCTTCAGTGCGCGATCAACTTCCGCCCCCGTTCCCTGCCGGGCCGACTGCGCCATTCCGGCGATCACTTGGCGCGCTCCAGACTGATCGCGGCGCCGATTGAGTTCCAGGTAAGCATGCGCCATGTGCAAAGGCGAAATCAGCCAACGATTTCCTACGCCGATCAGATCCGGGCCAGACAACTCGGGAGCGGGCAGGTCCAGCCCGAGTCTTGTTGCCGAAGGGATGACATCGGCGCTGGTCATGCCGGTGGTGAGCATTCGAAAATACGAATTGCAGGAGTCCGCAATGGCTGCGCTGATGCCGAGCTCTCCGTGCCCGTGGGGTAGCCAGCAGCCGCCTGCGTCTCCGCGACACACATGAATCGGATATTGAAACTGATGCTCTTCACCGTAGGCCAAAGCGATAAAGGGTTTTACCAGCGAACCCAATGGAATCGGCGCGTCGGGATTTTCCCAACGAGAAGCGAGCAATGCGCCGGTTTGAACATCCACAAGAAGAAAAGAGACTCCCCTGCCAGTAAATTCTCGCTGCAGAATTTGGGCAGCGGATTGTGTGAAGAGCGAATTACGGGTGGCTGGGTTTTCCGCGAACGCCGCCATGGCGGACGGAGCGGCCGCGCGAGCAGCAGCAAAGACTCCGATCAGCAGCAATAGCTCGATTTTCTTCACTGCGACCATTGGTAAGTGACCGTTTGCAGCAATTTATCGCCAGCATCGCGAACCACGATTTTCTCCGACGAAACGGCCGCCAGGGTGCTGCTGAGGCTGGCGATGTTTTCCGAGAAGAATTGCGGCTGGCGCCCTCTATCCGGAACACCTTGCGGAATCAGATCCGGGCGATCGACCACCGCCACCAGGCGAACAAAATTGTCTCGCTCAAGCTTGTGGTCGAACTCCGCCACAAACACCGCGGGTTTCAAATCGGATTTCCGATTCACGTTCGCCAGAACGCCGCTCATCAGTGCGGGATCGTCGGAAACGATCAGATATTTACCTCGCACCGCAGCCAGGAGCGGGTGCAGGCCGTCGAGTTCGTAGTAGCCGCTGGACTGTTTCCAGCCCATGCCCAACTGGCTGGCAGTCAGACTCGGCCGAATGAAAGTGGTCAGGGCGTTGCGGGCGGCGGTCTCATCCCAATCTGAGCTTCCGGAAAGCGCAACCGCAGAGTGAATCTTCACGAATACGCCCGCCGGGTCGCGCTCGGTAGACTGCATGTGAAGCACTGCACTGACCTGGCTCTTGTGCAACACATCCTTCAGCGCGACTGTCCCGTCATCATTAGACTTATTGGATACCGGAGCCTGGTCAATTCGCGTTTCCAGTCAGAACTCGAGCCCGTTTCGCCTGATGTCAGTTGCGCCTCCGGCGCGAGCTGCGCGGGAGGAACTGGTCCCGAGTGCGGGGCCAGGATCTTGGTTTTAAGAATATCGAGACACGGGTCGATCGATGGGCAGGGCTGAGCTTCGTAGATGCCTACTTCGGCTGGCACCAGGCGGACCAGATCTGACACTTCTTCGCCCTGATCGTTGGTTGCGACGGCATCGCCCGTCTTCTTCAGCAGGACGCGCTCTTCGCGGTATTCTTTCCGGAGCGAAACAGATCGGAAACCGCTGCCGAGTACGATTTCATCTCGGAAATATTCTGTTGCACCCAATACGAACGGAAATAAGGGCTGGGCACGATCTTTTCCAGGTTAAGGATCATGCGCAGGTCCCCGACCGGCCCGGCGGCGGCCACGGACTGGGCAAACCAGGGCTCGGCGTCGATCGTGCGGTCTTTGCCTCCCGCCATTAACTGCAATGCGCTGGCCATTAAATCTTCCCGGGTTGCAAGCAGCAGATAATTCTCGTGGACGGCGAACTCCACTTCCCGCTGCGATTCGGGATCGCGTCGCAGATAGAACGTCAGGCCGCCCGCGCTGCGGGTTTCGAACTTCGCACGCGTCTGCCACAGCTGGTTCTGCATCGCATTCGCCGAGGGCAAGCGAGTGACGTAAATGAACTGCAATTTTCCAATGTCGTAGAGCGCCAGCGCACTCTCGCTCCCCGCCACCTGCGACATGAAATTCATATCAGGGGGAAGACCGGCCGCCGCAGCGAATTGTTTTCCGGCATCGTTCAAGCGCAGGAGCAGCCGGGACCGGGAAAATATCTCGTAGTTGCTGCTGCCCAGCCAGGCCTGCTTCTGTGGCGATCCGTTCCAGTCTGCAAGCAGGACGGAGAAATCTTTCGCTTGCAGGTAAAGCAGCGCTCCGGACGGGACATACCCGGACAGAGGCGCCGCGGGCGTTGCGGCCGCCTGAAACGCAGCCCACCCCAGACCCATGCTGACCACGCCGATCAGGAGGACAACCGCTGCGATTATTTTTCTCATTGTCTCGTTCCTCCCTCCGTCGAGGCTTTCGCCGGTGGCGCGGAGCGAGCCAGCAATCGCGGACGAACCAGACGGTCCTGCTCCAGCGCTTCGTGCAGGATTGGCTGTCGTGCCGCGTTCAACCTGCTGGCGCCGGAGCCGGGCGTTCACCTCCGTGATCGCCCCGCTGATTTGTTTGCGGATGGCAGGCGTAGTTTCGAGTCTTTGTGCGACCCGCAGGTAGCGCAGAGCGTCGTCCAGCCGATTGAGTCTGATCATCAGATCACCTAGAGTCCTCGCTACCTGCGCCTGCTGTGCGACTGGCAGCTTGAAGGGACTGTCCATCTGTCCGGGCACGTTCCCTCATCATCGTTATCAGTTTCACGAATGATTTCGCCTTCACGAGCTAGACCATCGGCGAAACCGATCTGAAGAACTGTTGGCTAAGCAGCGGCTCGATCACGCCGCGGGCGAATTCATCGGAGTGCAAGCCAGCCGCTGCCAGGAACAATGGGATGCGGGCGTCGTCACGGGCGGGAGTATCTGCCAGCGCGTTCCCCAGCAATTGGAGTTTTACTTGCGCGTCGGCGGATTTCTGGGCGGCTATCAACCGTGCATCGTAGAAGAACGACTGGTCTGCCGCGGAAGCAGCTAATCGGACTGGCGCCACCTGCCAGAAGATTCAATTCCGCGCTTCCGAGTTCGACGAGGCCGCCCATGCCTGCCACGGCGAGGGCTGCCTGGGTTCGGACGCTGTAGGAAACGTCCGGCCCCGATGCAATCGCCGTAAGAGCGCTTTGTGCCGAACTTAGATCCTGGCCCGCTGCGATTCTTGCTCTCGCCAGCCGCAGCCGATACCCCGGTTCCCAGGGCGATGCTTTTACCAGTTGCTCGAGAAATTCGATTGCCTCGGCGTTGTGTCCTGTCTTTTCCAGCAGAGCGGCCGCGGGATCAAGGTTCTCGAAAGGATTGCCCACAACCACCACCAGCCGTCGCAGCAACTCGACTGCACCGGGCGTATCACCCGCAGCGATTCTAATTTCGGCCAGACCAAGGAAATTCGCGGCGTTGAGCTTGTGTTCTTCGATTTCACGCGCGAAAACAAATTCCAGCACTTTGCGGGCTGACTGCTTATCTCCGGAGTCAGACAGCTGCCGCGCCGCTGCGCGCAAGATTTCCGAGCCTGGGCGTGTTCTGCGGATCAGCACGATAGCTTTCTATCTTGGAATCCAACTTCCCCAACTGGGCCGCAACCTGCAGTTCCAACGGGACAACAGCCGCCGCTTCGGCTGTGCGGGCTTCTGCCGAGAGCGCGGCGATCGCATCGCCGGCCTTCGCGAACTGCTTCGTCGCGACCAGGTACTTTATCCATCTCACCTGCCACGAGCGCAGGGCCTGTTGTGCACCCTCTTTCTGCAACCCCTCCGCCTTCGAAACGGCATCTTGTTTCGCTTGCAGGATACGTTGATAAATGGGCTCGCGTTGCGGCAGCGGGATCCACGAAGCCTCGACGACATCGGCCACTACCGTGGCGGGATCGTCCGCGACCGATGTCACATCAAGCAGCCAGTTGGTGGCTGCCGCCGGGTCCGCCATCGCGGCATATGCGCTATGCAGCAGCGCGTTAGAACGATAGTTGCCGTTGCGGCGGAGGTACACCCGCAGAAGCGCATCCACATCGGATTTCAGATCGTTGAACAGGTTTCTGCTGTGCAGATGCTCGCAGGTCCGAGAGAAATCCGTCCAGAAAGTTTCCGGCACGCGGCCACTGTTCACCTGTTGGCCGAGCGTGGAGAAAACCTGCTTCCACTCAGCGATAGCCTCCGCGCGGGCGCCCTGCTTGTAATAGGCGGCAGCCAGACTATCGTGCACATCGGCTCTCCCTGGAGCCAACTCCAGCGTGTGCTCGTAGTCGGCTATGGCACGGGCAGTGTCGCCCCTGTCGAAGTAGTAGTCCGCCACAGTCAGGTATGCGGACGCGCTTGCAGGACTTTGTTCCAGCGTTGCGGGAAGAAAGTCCTCAGGGGCGCCTTGCCTGCTTATGCCGGCGTATTCGCCGTAACGCGAGCCATAGTAGAACCAGACGTTGCCCGCAAGCTGCTGCGCTCGATCAACCGGCTTGGCTAACCGCTCAGCGATGGTGTCATCTCCCAAGGCGGAGACGAACGCCGCGTTCACTTCAGATGTTTTTTCCGCAAAATAGAGTCCGACGAGGGCGTTGTAAGATTTCGCCCAGACCGGTGTCCGCGTTCGGCCACGCGACGAAACTAGTGCATGCGCCTGCGCCGCATCCCCGTTGGCCACAAGATAGTCGGCGGCGTCTTGTCCTGGAGAAGTCCAGTTCGAAGCCCGCTGCACCAACTCGCCCGGCTTGCGAGTCAACAGCAACTGGAATAGACGAGTCTGCTGCTCACGCCCGCCAGTGCCAAACGGCATTCCTGAGAAAGCGCGAAGCTCACCCTCGGGATCGCCGGCCGACTGGTAAGCTTGTTGGGCCGCGGCCCAGACTGCGTAGCGCTGCTGCGGCTCAAGTCCGGGGCGCGAATTGTTCCAGCTGCCCGCCCAACTCCGCGAATCTCAAACGCCGCCGCTGCAATTCGACCAAGGGCTGCATGCGCGAGAGCAGAAGCGAAGAATTCGCCCCCTTGCTCTTGTCCATCATCAATTCGTAACGCCAGCGAGCCTCAAGCTCCGCCAGTCCCGCGCTCTGCGCCAGCGGGACTGCAAAAGCGTCCACGTCCGCCGGGCTCATGCCGGCTCGCCGGGTCTCGGCAAACTTCACGAAAGCGACTTTTTCTTCCGGCGTGAAGTAGTTAGAGACCACTGCTCCCATTTCGCTCAGAGCAGAGCGCATGTTCTCTCGGGCACTCCGGACGCGGTTTTCCTGAGTGCGATCGCGCCATTCCCTATCGGTGATTGCGGCGATGCCTTGCCGGGCCACCTGTTCCTTAAGGATGGGCAATAGCGCCGATGCGTCAGCCATAGCGCTTTGCAACCTGGCATACGCTTTTTCCTGCTGGCGAAGGCGTGTCATGATGCGCGCATAAAGTCTGGCCCCCGACTGCTGCTCGGGCGTAATCAGCAAATCAGTTCCGGCGGTGCTGACTCCCTGTTCAGCAAAGCTGCGCGCCTGGGTCAGCATGCCCCAGGCCTCCAGACGACGGGCGACTTCGAAATACTTTCCGGCATTGTCCGGGCCTGCATCGATGAACGCGATCTTCAGAGCCGCGACGACGTCCTCGGCGCGTTCCTGGCGGGCTCGGACCTCCGCGACTTTCTCCATCCACTTCGGATCTTTGAAGGCCAGTTGATAGATGCGCTCGTAGTCGGCGGCAGCGTCGTCAAGGCGCATGAGGCGTTCTTCGAGGCCGGCGCGCGCCACCCGCAAATCAGTGCGGTCGGGACGGACCGTAACCGCCTTGCCGTAGCTCTCGATTGCTGCCGGATACTGTTCGAGGCTGGTTTGGATCTGGGCCAACACCATCGGCCAACGATAATCACGCGGCGACTGTGTAACCGTCTTGCTGTAGAAATCCAGGAGTTGCTGCTGGCGCCGGTAACGCTGAGCATAAAGGGCGGCCTCGGTCACCAGGCCCGCATCTTCGGGAAAATTGTTGATGATCTCGATGTACTGATCAACCGCGCCGGAATAGTCCTTCATGCGCGTCAGCGCGGGAATCAAGCCACGGCGCAGCGTGGCAATTCTGTTCTTGCGTTCATCATCCGAGAGCGGCGCAGCGTGGAAGAGCGCGATTTTGTCCAGATAGAATTGACGTAAGCCTCGATCATCGCCGGCCTGCGCGTAGGCATCGGCCATCGCCGCCAGGTACTCGCCGTTGTAAGGAGAGGCAGTAAGCAGTTTGGCCAACAGGTCACGCGACTCCACGTACTGGCCCGCCTCGGTTGACTTGCGCGCCGCTTCAAAAGTGAACTGCTTGCTTAGTTCTGGATATGCGTCCTTCGAAGCCTGTAACAGGACCGCGATGGCTAGCGGGTAACTCTTGATGCGCCAGTAGAAATCCACGGTCGAGCGCACCACTCCCAGGACTTTGGGATTCTCGCGATACAGAACCTCAACCACGCGTTGCGCCGATGCGAGGTCATTTCGGTTCTCGTACAGCTGGACCAACCGGTAGCGCAATTGCAACCGGTTGACTGGATCGGTTGTCAGTGCCACCTGTTTTTCGAGTGCGTGCTGGCGAACCGTCTCCAGCGATTTCTGCTCGGCCAGACCTTCAACCTCTTCAGCTTGTTCGATCGATGTAGTGCTGTTGGCGATCGAGTCGAGAAAGGCCTCCATCTCGGGCTTGCGGCTCTGCGCCTCCAGCACTTGGACGCGCAGATAAACCGATGTCATCGCTGGAGTGGACAACGTGATCAGCTTTGCAGTTTGCTGGTCTACCTGGTCGCGCAGTTTCGGCCGGCGAGCCAACTGCAACAATCTCAACTCTGCCGGAGAATTCGCTCCTGCGGCCAGAGCGCCCTTTACGTATTCACTGATGGCGCGGGCATAGTCTCGCTGATTTTCGTAGATTGCTCCAGCTTCATAGCTGTAAAGATTGTCGTCGCCGAGCTTCTTCCTGCCTTCCTCCAGTAAGCGGAGGGCGTTATCGAAGTCGAAATAATCCCAGTAGATGCTGGCCGCCTCCAGATAGCCGGCGGACTGTCCCGGAGCGATGCTGGGAATTCGATCCCAATAGGGCGCGGCTTTGGTGAAGCGATCACGGTCGGCGTAGATGTCACCGATACGCGACATGATTTCGCTGCTGCCTGGATTCGCCTGCAGGAGATTGTCTTCGATCTTTGCCGCAATTTCTGTGTCGGCAGCTTCGAAATAAGCCAGTGAGCGATACACGGCGGAGGCCGTCTGAGTGGTCTCGGCATCGGCCGGATATTGCACGGCCAATGCTCGGAGGACGGGCGCGCTGTCTTCGAAATGCGATCGCCACAGCTCGGCCTGAGCCACGAATTCTCCTGCCGCGGGACTGCTGCGGACAATTCCATCCCAGGAACTCGGGCCCGAGCTTTGGCTTAGGACAGGCCGCAAGGAGTTCAATTCGGACTCCAACTCTCCTTTTGCCGACAGATATTCGAAGAACTCGTTGCGGAGGTCGGGCTCTTCGAACCAGTGCTGCCGCAAGAGCGATTGCCAGGCAGCGTCGTCATAGGTGTGGGAGTCGTGATACGCGCTCAGCAGATTGCGCACGAAAACTGGGTTGTGCGGGAAGCGCTGGTTCGCGTATTGATTCAGTCGCAGGTAGAGCGTCGGCGTTCCACCGTAGCCTATGTTCCCGAAATATCGTTCAAGGTCGGTGCCGCTGAACGTCTTGACCGCTTCCTGCGTCAGCTTTTCAAAATCGGCGTCTCTCTTGTAACGCAAGTAGAAGCGTGCCAACTTGTCGTACCACGAGGGATCGGCAAATCGCGCCAGCGCTCGCCGATAGATCTCCTCCTGCTCGATGCCCAGCCTGTTCTGGTCCAAAAATACGGCCAGGCGCTCGTAGAGGCCGGGATCGCCAGGGTTGCGATCAATTTCGCGCCGCAGCACAGCCAGTGCTTCAGGAATCTGTCCCGACTGCACCAAGCGAGCCAGATAGCGTTCCAGCACTCGCGAGTATTCCGGCGAGCGTGCTCCCAGCGGATTGGCAGCTGCAGCCGTGTGCACTTGAAATGCCTGGTTTCCTGGTCGCGGTGAAAAGTTACCGCTGGCGTCTGTGGGCGCGTTCTCGGATTCTTGATACGACGCTTTCGGATCGGCGGACCGCGAGTAGTTCGGGCTGTCTCCACTCTTGCCTAACGGTATCCTCTCCGCCTTGAGCGCGAGTTCCTGCAGGACGGAATCGTAGATGCTGAATTCCTCCTGTGTCTTGCCGGTGCGCGCATAGGCGTCTGCCATCAGCAAAGCCACAGATGTGCGTTGCGGAGCGTGGGGGAAAGTCGCCAGGAAATTGCTTCCGGCACGAATCACAGCCTCGCTTTCGCCGGAGCTGGCATAAAACTCCAGAAGCTTGGAGTGCAATTCCGGGCGATCTGCTGAGTTGGGGAATTTCGCGTCGAGCAGAGCCAACAATTCCGCCGCGCGCGAGCGGTGGAAATATGGCATGGCACGCTGTTCTTCTTCCGAGAACTTTGCAGCTGGAACAGTGGTGTTCAGAATCAGGGAAAGAATGCCGTTCAGGTAACCAGGACCCTGGTCCATGGTCGCGATGTCGCGATAGATGGAAAGTTCGCCGGTGCCCAACCGGATTGAAGTTTCGGGGGCCGTGAGCAACAGGTTGGTGAGCGCAGCCAGTGACCGCTCCTGGGAATCATTCATCCCCCTGCTGCTGTACAAGGCAAAATAGTAGCGGGCCGACTCTGGATAGGCGTGAATGTCTTCCAGCAGGCGGGCGCAGACGTAGAGTTCCTGCCCCGTCCACTCTGAGTTGCCGGTTTCCTTATGCAATCGAAACGCCGTGATGGTTTGCTGCGCGGCGTCGAGCTTGCCCTGCTGCTGGTAGTAATAGAAGACTCGCGCCATAGCGTTCAGGTCTTCAGGATTGGCATTCAGAGACGCGCGCGCCTGATCCAGAAATCTGCGCAGGTTTTGGGTCTGCGTAAGCAGATCGAAATAGCTCTTGACCAGTTCCGGCGCCCACAACGGTTGGAAGGTCTTTTCGTAAACGGCTAAACCCTGCTGGACCGAATCTCGACGGTACTCGACCATTGCGTTGGCTTTCACGGGAAAGATCTCGTCCGTCGGAAACTGCTGGTGATACTCCGCGATCAATTGCTGCGCGGCGGCGTACTCTTTTTGCGATATCAGAAAATCCAACAAACGGGCATAGAGCGATTGCTCTTGCGGATAGCGCGCCAGCCAGGCGCGATACTGTGCCACCGAGAAATCCGCGGGCAAGGCTTGATCGTGAATAACAGTGAAGATGCGCTCAAAGGCCTGCCACGAGCGCTGGTCGGCCGGCGAAATCAGGGCGTCCGAAGAATCGGATGGGGTGTTGGCCACGACGGACAGCGCCTTGATCTCATCCATCGGCCGAACCCGGCGATGATAGAAATCAGCCAGGGCAATCCGGGCGTCGATTTTGCCGGAGGCATTCTCCAGATACTTCTTCCAGTCTGACTCCGCGGCGTTGAAGTCGAGTTGCTGCTCATCCTCAAGAGCACGCAGAGAATAAAGGTCGGCGTTCGTGGGTTGGGCCTTGATCAACTCGCCCAGCGCAGGGCGTGTCTCGGCGGGTGGCCGGCGAAAAAGCACCGCGCCGCCAGGCAGAGGCATCGCTCGAAAGAGCGCCGCTTCGATTGCCGTCCCAGCTTCGACGTTTCTCATCCACACCGGCAATTCACCGCGCGCGGCGACCAGCCATCCCGCCAGAGTAACGAACGCCGCGACCAGGCAGGTGCGCAGGAAATGGGATCGGGGCGGATTACGGAAGCACTTCAATCTGCACCTCCTGGTTCCCGATGTTGTGGGCGATATCTTCGGCGGTTACGGTCAGCTTGTATGTCCCGGGCACGGTCTGCTCGGGGATAATCAACTGCCCCGCATTGATGCCTGCGCGGGCATCCCAATTCAGCGCCACTGGCGCCGCGCCTTCGAGTCTGGCGACCAGAGTCCGTGTGCTCTGTGAAGCACTCGCTCTCAGATTCATCGTCTGGCCGCGGTGATAGCGTTTGGTGTCAAGCTTGATCTGAACCACCGGCGGCTTGCTGGCGATGACAAAGGTTTTGAATTCACGATAGGAGTGGCCTTGGCGATCGCGTAAGACCAGGCGGATGGTGTAGGTGCCATCCTGCATATCGTCGGGTGCGAGAAATCTTGTCTGCCAGACGTCTTCCCCGGAGAGGTAGCGCAGCTTCTGCACCAAGCCAAAAGGAAACAGCGCGATGACCGACGAAATGGATTCGTCCGTCTTGACCCGCAGCACGGGATCTCCGGGACGAATGACACGAGGCCGCAACAGCGCGCGGGGCACGGCAAGGAAAGATGTGTAAGGGGTCACAAACTTGTACTGCCGGGCCAGACGGATGATTTCATCTATGGTGGCCTGGTCTTCGCCGT
This sequence comes from Terriglobia bacterium, assembly GCA_963816865.1. Taxonomy (GTDB): domain Bacteria; phylum Acidobacteriota; class Terriglobia; order Terriglobales; family Acidobacteriaceae; genus JAIQFF01. The sequence goes on along the minus strand of CAWFMU010000029.1, from coordinate 87,372 downwards.
CGCGTTGGATCTTTTCCAGTAGAGCGTCAACGCGGGCCCTGGCCCAGAGGCGAGGAAGCTGCGCATGGTCGAGAGCTTCGCGCGGCAAGGTGGCCTTCGCTGATAGCTGAAGTGACGCGCCGTCGCGCATGCCATCAACCGTGAACGCTACGTTCTCTTTCGCCGACTGATAGCGTCCTACCCAGGAAGCGAGCGACCCCGCGAAGATGGAATCCTGCAGCGGGTAAACCGTGTCCACTGCCGATTCCGGGGCTATGGACAAATTCAATTCTCCGATAGGGGTGCGCCCGATTTTCGAGAGGAAAGAATTGAGTTTAAACTCGGCCGGCTCGGTCGAGAGCACGTGTTCCAGCAATCCATCCTGTCGAGCCAGCACGCTCAGCAGCGGCAGGTTGGCATCGTCACCGACGCCGAAAATGTAGGTGCGCGGACGCTGGCTCTCCGCAATATGTTTCCAACTCTCTGCATACCAGCTGGCGAGCTTGCCATTCTGGATGGGGCCTCGGGTGGCGCCACCGTCGCTCAGCAATATCAGATAAGGACTTCTGGCTCCGGACTCCGAGCCCTGCTGCATTCCGGCCTGAAGCGCTTTTTGCAAATCGGTGCCACCGCGCAGCTTGCTCGAGCGAACGAAATCCAGGGCCCGCTGCACCGTGGCGGGTTCCGCCGCTACAGGAGCAGGCTGAAAGGTCTCGACCTGGTTATTGAACAACAGCAGATTGAACCGGTCGGAGGGCCGCAGCGTGCGCAGCAGGCTCTCCAAAGCCTGATAGGTGCGCTCGAGCTTTTCCCACTGCATCGAAAGTGACGTGTCGAAGAGGATCACCAGGGTTTTCGGCGCGCCGGACGCCGTTCCACTTGCACTCCGGGTTGGACTCTTGCCATAGCCAAGCAACGCTTCCGCCTCGAAGAACCCGGGCTCGTTCGGGCTGCGGATTGGCGCAGTCTCCGTCGGCGCCGGCTGCGCGCTTACCGGATTTCTGTAAGTCAGAACGTTCAGAGTGTCCGCCGCGGCAGCGTCGAGGTCATAGGTCGCGACAAAGTCCTCGGAAAGAGCTACGTTGTCGCCCTGGAAGCTTCCCTTTGCCAGGTGCGGCGTATTTTCGTCGAGTTTTAGAGGGAACGCCTTCGCGCTGGCCTGAAAGTTTGCGATTGCGTGCTCCGAGTGCAGTTCGAAGTTGATGCGAAGATGCCGCGCGACCTGCGAAGAGTATGCGTCCGGGCGAAGAGAAATCGCGAAATACGATTTCAGGTTCTCGACCGGAATGGATTGGTGATACTCGATCTCCAGCCGCTTGGTTCCATGCGGTTGAATGGGGACAATTCGCGCGCTGAATACCGAGCTGCGTTTGGCTTCTTCCGAGCCGCGTTCTCCCATCTGCAGCAATCCGGGATCAATCGCCTGCTGCTTGAGCTGAGTGTAAATGTCCTCGGCGCGCTTGCGTTCGAGCACCACTGCGGGAATGCGCGTGGGCCCATCCCATACTGCAAAATCCGAGACCGTAGCCTGGCTGGGCAGCGCGAAGATGTAGTTTCCTTCTTCGATCTTGCCAGAATGGTTGGCAAAAATCTGTCGTACAAACACGCGCGCGTCTCCGTTGTCGATGCGGACGGTGATCTCCATCTCTTCGAGAGAGAGAATCGCCGGATCAGGCTGCGCTTTGTCGCGTGGAATCAGGATGCCCGCATCGGCGACCAACAGAGCCGGCGCGAACAGCAACGCCAAAAGCATGAGCATCGTTTTCTTCATGGATGCAGCTTCTGTTCCTGCACTCGAACCAGACCATTGTCTGTGCCGACATAGAGATATCCATTGGCGAGAGCGAGCGCGGTCACATTAGTGGACGGCAATCCCCGTTCGACCGCGAACCAGCGGTCGGATTTGCGGTCATACACGTACAAGCCGTTACCCAGGGTGCCCGCAAACACATGACTGGGCGTGACCAGCATTGCATTGGGATTGATCTCGAATGGTCCGGTGGCAGTTTCGAAGGAGTGGAAGTGGGCGGAGCGGTCGAGTCCGAGCACGCCCGCGCCGTAGGTTCCAACCATCCATTCGCCGCCAACCGGAACGACTGCCGTGATCCAGTTGTGTTTGAGTCCGGGCGTCGCTGTCGTGTAATTGATTTGGACGTTGCCTTTCTCGAGCTGCGAAAGGCCGCCCAGCGTTCCCGCCATCAATTCATCGCCCGATACCCCGAGGGCGTAGACGTGGTTGTTGACCAATCCCTGGAACGCGTACATGCTGCGCGCTCCGGTAGCGTCGAGAAACGTCAGACCTGCCGGCGTCGCCAGGGCGAGACCGTCCTGATAGAAAGCGACGTCGGTGACGTGGTCGGCGATGAGGCCGTCGGCGCGAGTGAGAACCTGTTGCTGGCTGCCGGCAGAGTCGAAGCGAACCAGTCCGTTGGCGGTGGCGACGTCGACATTTCCATCTTTAGAGCCGGCTAGAATTCGATTCACGCAGAATACGTGCTCGTTTTCGATATGCGTCGTGGGCCCGTGATCGGACTCCAAACGGTCGAGGCCGCGGTCGAAATACCCAACCCAGAGCCGGCCCTTGCTGTCCGCGGCCAGCGCGGACACATTGCGGTCGCTCAACACCGCCGCGCCGGGCCGCAAGACTGCCTGCCAGCCGAATCCATGAGCTCCCATGCGATAGAGAGCGCTGCGGGTCAGGGCAAATACCGCATCATCCATGGCCAATAACTGGCGGACTTCGGTCAATTCCGCGGCGTCCGACTGTGGCGTGCCGGGACGATGTTTTCCCGCGAGCGGGATGGCGATCACACCCTGATCCTCGGAGCCCACAAACAGTTGTCCGGCATTGGACAGCAGCGCAGTGGCAAGAATCCCGTCTGCCAGAGTCCGGGAAAAACGTCCACCCTCGAACACAGCGACGCCGAGCACGGTGCCGACGAATGTGGTGTCTCCCGAGACTGCGATGGACTGCACCTGGCGGTCAGGCAGTCCCTGCTCTTCTCCGAATGAATCGGCCGCGCCGGCGTGCCAGTGGAGTACGCCCTGGTTGAGGGTTCCAACCCAGAGATCCGATTCTGTGCCCGCCAGAGTTGTGACATAGAGATTGCTCAGTGTCGGGTGGAGGACTGTGATTTTCTTTCCGTCATAGAGGAGCACGCCCCGCTTCCGGGTTCCAATCAACAGATGTCCGGAAGCAGCGGGCAGGACCGAGGTTACGGTGCGCGCACTTGCATCCTGGGGCAAAATTTGCCGGAAGCCGCGGCCGTTGAAAGCAATTAAGCCATCGTGCGCAGTGGCGATGAGAAGTTCCGGCTCTCGCGAGTCCGCCAACAGCGCCGGAGCCATCGCCACCAGCGGAGACGAAGGCAACTCTCGTCCGACCGCGTAGTGTCTGAGCAGTGTTCCGCTGGCGTCGTATTGCGAGAGCCCGGCCGGCCCAGCGATGTAGAGGTCACCGAGGAAGCGTGCGGCCTGGAAGAATACCGCCGGAGTGCTGATTGATTCGAAATCTTGTTCCTGCGACTCAGGAAGTGGCCTTGAGGTAAACCGTATCTCACCCTCCGAGTGAACTTCCTGCGTGGCTGTGCGCAACGCGCGGGAGACTCGCCATCCAACAACTCCGGCGAGCAGAATCACCAGGCACAATACGGCCGCCGAAACGGCTGGCAACGACTTTCTAGCGCTCCAAGCCATAAGATCCCAAACCACAAGGAAGATGAACTATAAACCCGAGGGCCAACAGCGTAATCCCATAGCAGCGAAGCGGCCAAACTCATTTTGATTGATGAAACTAGGACTTACGCAGACAGGGAATGATCGAACCTGTGTCAGCAGGCGCACAACGTGTAACCGAAGACCCGAGACCGGGATGCTGAACGCTGGCTACTTTGCCATCCCGTCGTTCGGCTTAGTTAATAGCCCTCTCTGGCGCAGCCAGTTCGCCAGCAACACCGGCCACTCCGCCAAGGTCGGGTCGCCCAGGGCAAGACCAACTCCATGTGGACCTTTTTCGAACACATGCATTTCCGCCGCGACCCCGGCTTTGTGCAGCGCCAGGTAAAAAATCACGCTGTTTTCCGGGGGCACTACGGTGTCTTCGCTGGTGGTGAACAAGAATGTGGGCGGGGTCTGGGGAGTGACGTGAAGTTCGTTCGAGAGTTCCTGAACCAGCTTCGGGTCCGGATTGTCGCCGAGCAGGTTCTTGAGCGAGCCTCCATGGGCATAAGTCGGGTCGAACGTTATGACCGGGTATCCCAGGATCACAAAATCGGGACGGCTGCCGGCGCGGTCAATCGGGTCTGCGGCCGCGGAGTTCCCGCTGTCGAAGTGGGTGGCGGCGGTCGAAGCGAGATGACCGCCTGCCGAGAAACCCATCATTCCGATCCGATCCGCCGAGACATCGAATTCTTTCGCCCGGCTCCGCACCAAACGGATTGCCCGTTGCGCGTCTCCCAACTCGATGGGGTGATGATACCGCGGTCCCAAGCGGTACTTGAGCACGAAGGCAGTCACCCCCATGGCGTTGAACCAGTTCGCCACTTGGCGGCCTTCGTGGTTGGCGGCGAGACCTCCATATCCGCCGCCTGGAGCAACGATGACCGCCGTACCCGAGACGTTGACACGCCAGGGCCGATACACCGTGAGGGTAGGCTTGTCGTCGCCGCCTTGCCCTAACGCTCCAGGAGCGCCGTTCTCCCACAACAGAATGGTTTGCGTCTCAGCCGTGGGATCGTAGTGCGCCTGGGCAAGCGCGAGGTTAGCGGCGAAAAGGCAGAGAACAATAATGATGATCGGGCTAGTTCTGGTTTTCATATCGTTGCAGAAACAGAGAAAGCCTCTGGCTCGCGAGTGGTGCTATGACTTGCTGCGTGCTGCCCATTCTGTATCGAAACGGGCGCGATCATAGAAAGATTTCTGTGTCCCGATGCCCGTGGTTGAGAGTCCGGCGTAGAGGTTGGCACGTTTTACAGCGTCTCGCTCGGGAAGCCCTTCTCCGAGGAATACAGCGAAGCTGCCGATAAAGGCGTCGCCGGCACCCGTGCTGTCAACACTCTTCACCGAGAAGGCCGGCACATGCTCCACACCTTCTTTTCCTGCCAGCAGCGAGCCGTTGGCCCCGAGCGTAATGATGACCCGCTTGATGCCGTAGCCCACCAGTTTCTCGGCACATTTTTTCGCGTCGTCGAGATCTTTTACCGGCATCCCGGCGATGGTCTCGGCCTCGCTCTCGTTAGGAACGAAGTAGTCCAGGCCTTCCACGAATTTGAAATCAATTGGCTGAGCGGGCGCAGGATTGAGAATGCAGCGAATACTGTTCTTTCGTGCGAACGCGATGGTGTGGTAGACGGTCTCGACCGGAATCTCGAACTGGAGAACGATGCAATCTACTGCCTTCAGCAAGTCTGCCGCGGCGTCAATGTCGGCCGGCTTCAATTCGTCGTTCGCGCCCTTCACTACCAGGATTCGATTTTGTCCGTTGGGCTCGACGAAGATGGGCGCCACGCCGCTGGATACGCCCGCCACCTGCTTCACATGGGTCGCGTCAATGCCCATCTTCTTGAAATTTTCAATCGTGGACGGACCAAAGAGGTCGTCGCCCACCCGCGCTACCATGAAGACCGAGGCTCCGCACAGGCGGGACGCGGCTGCTTGATTGGCGCCCTTACCCCCGAATCCGAGATCGAATTTCTGTCCGAAGATGGTTTCGCCGGGCTTGGGAAAGCGGTCCGCGAAAGTGACCAGATCAATATTCGCGCTGCCCACCACCGCAATTCGAGGAATTTTCGCCATGATTCAGGAGACCTTGTCGATAGATTTGATGCCAGTCAGAAGATCCAAAGATGAAGAAGGCCGAGTCTATTTAGCGGCTCGGATCGTGTCAACGTGATTTCGAAAACACGATCAACAGGTTAAAGAATGGCCAGTTCTCTGCGTGGCGAGAGAACCCCCAGTTCCGCACCCGATATACTGGCTCGACTTGGACTTTCTATGACCGAGGGTTGGTTCGGCGACGACTATCTTATATCGTTCAGTCAGGAAGAGGTCGCGTCGGCGTCGGACCGTTATTCCATCTCGCGTTTTATCCCTGGCTATCAGGTGATTGTGTTTCGCGGGTGGGATGATCTCATCGTAAGAGACTCCGTTGGTCTCGTCTATACCGTGCCTAGCGTTCCCATGGATTCGGTGCTTCTTTCGCAGTACGTTCTTCCCGCGGCTGAGTCGAGCCTGGTTCCTGACGATGCGATTTCTGGGGAAAATACAGCGGTATGTGCAGCCGATCGTGCTCGGCGGCAAACCAAGTTCCGAGGACAATGTTATCTGGATAAACCACGAACAACACGCGGAGTCCGTCAAGTGGTGGAACGACCTCTGCCGCTCAGTCGAAGAGCGGCCCTTCTACTACCGCCGAGCAGTAGTGTCGGTTTTGGAGCTCACTCGCCGTACGGCACCCAAATATTCTTGACCTGTGTGGCGTGCTGCAGGAACCAGCGGCCTTCGCCTTGCTTCACATCGAACCAATCAATAGAGCGGCCTTCGTTGGTAAACACTTGCTTCAGATTCCCAATCGAGTAAGTCTTGGCGGCCGCGGCGCTCGCTTCGTCCGCGAAGCACCAGATTGCGTCAACATCGTCGTGCTCGGCGAGGGTCTTCAACAGTTGGGATGTGTAGCCGGTGACGATGTTGACCGCTCCGCCCGGCAGATCGCTGGTGTCGAAAAGCTGGTACAAGTCGGCAGTGATTAAAGGATAGGTTTCGGACGGAACCACGACGGCCACATTCCCGGCGGCAAGCACCGGCATGACCAGCGACAGGAATCCGAGCAGCGGCGCCTGGTTCGGGCAGACGATTCCCACTGTGCCCAGTGGTTCATTCATGGCCAGTGCGACGTTGCGGAATGGCGGATTGTGCACCGCGCCGTCAAATTTGTCAGCCCACGCGGCGTAAGAGAAGATGCGTTCGATGCCGAGGCTTACCTCGGCAGCGGCCTGAGTCTCACCGACTACGGCAGACAGGCGACGTGTAATCTCCTCGCCGCGCTGCGAGAGATTTTCTGCGATGTAATAGAGGACTTGGGCCCGGTTGTGCGCCGTCGTCTTCGCCCATCCGGAGGCTTTGTGGGCCGCCTCGACCGCGTTGCGGATATCTTTACGATTGCCCAGCGGGGCCTCACCCAGAAGCCGGCCATCTGCGGCGCGTACTTCCATGCTGTAGCCGGAGTCGGGACGTGCCTGCTTGCCTCCGATGTAGAGCTTTACGGTGCGGTCAATTGCCGGCGTTGACGGGTCGGAATCTTCCACTGATTTTTGTTCGGCCGGTGGCTTCACGGCGGGCAGCGCCGGTGCATTTCTGAACCAGTCCGGCTCAAGATACTCAAGCAGGCCTTCCCTGCCGCCTTCGCGTCCGTAGCCGCTCTCGCGGTAGCCGCCAAATCCGCAGGAGGCATCGAACAGATTCGTGCAGTTGACCCAGACCACTCCGGCCTTCAGTTGAGAAGCCACGTGCAGCGCGACGTTGATGCTCTCGCTCCACACGCAGGCCGCCAGGCCGTAGACCGTGTTGTTCGCCAGTTCGACGGCTTCGCTCGGCGTGCGGAAAGTCATGGTCGCCAGCACTGGACCGAAAATTTCCTGCTGGGCCACGATTGACGTGGGATGCACATTACTGAGCAGCGTCGGCGGATAGTAGAACCCCTGCGACGGCAACTCGATTTGCGGTTGCCAGCAAGTTGCGCCCTCGGCGACTCCCTGGTCCACGAGCCGCTTGATCCGGTCCAGCTGCACTCGCGCTACGATGGCGCCGATGTCAATGGATTTGTCGAGCGGAGACCCTGCACGCAAAGTGCTCATACGATCGCGAACTTTCGCGATCAGCGGCTCGGCGATGCTTTCCTGCATCAGCAGGCGCGAACCGGCGCAACAGACTTGTCCCTGATTGAACCAGATGCCGTCGACCAGGCCTTCGACCGCGCTGTCGAGGTCGGCGTCTTCGAAGATGATGAAAGGCGATTTGCCTCCCAATTCGAGCGAAAGCCGCTTGTGGCTGGACGCGGTCGCGCTGCGGATGGCGCGTCCCACTTCGGTCGAACCGGTGAACGCAATCTTGGCGACGTCGGGATGCTTAACCAGCGCTTCGCCGGTCGAGCCGTCGCCGGTAACGATGTTGACGACCCCGGGCGGTAGTCCAATCTCCGAGCAAATTTCAGCGAAGGCCAGTGCTGTGAGCGGCGTAAACTCCGCCGGCTTTAGTACTACCGTGTTGCCCGTGGCCAGCGCGGGCGCAATCTTCCAGGCCAGCATGAGCAACGGGAAATTCCAGGGAATGATCTGGCCAACGACGCCGCACGCCGTGTATCCGGGAAATTCCTGATGCAGCAGCTGCGCCCATCCGGCATGGTGATAGAAGTGGCGGACAACCAGCGGAATATCAATGTCGCGGCTCTCGCGAATCGGCTTGCCGTTGTCCATGGTCTCGAGCACGGCGAGACGGCGGGAGTGCTTCTGCACGGTCCGGGCCAGCGCGTATAGATAGCGGGCTCGCGCATGCGGAGTAAGCGCCTGCCATTTTGGTAGAGCGGCGCTCGCGGCTCGGACAGCAACGTCAATGTCTGCTGTCGAGCCCTGGGCCACCGTGGCTAGCTTTTCGCCGGTCGAAGGATCGGCGGTTTCGAAGTATCCGCCTTCTGCCGGCTGCCGCCAGGCGCCGCCAATAAAGTGTCCGAAGCGGCGGCCGTGAAGGTCCAGCCACGCCAAGGCCTCTTTCGGATCCTCGGGTGCGGGGCCGTATTCCATGGCGACGAACTTTTCGGCGATGCTCATACGGGTGTGCTACGTCGGACACAGATCAAATCAAAGGCGGCGGACAAGAGTGTCTGTCCCACACGGATTACGCTAACGGATGGCGATAGTCTGCCGAATAACGCCCAGTCGCGTAGTGTTCCAGTTGCCGTTCAATGTCGTTCAGCAGGCCGCTGGCTCCGAAGCGGAATAATTCCGATCTCATCCAGGACAGGCCGAGTTCCTCTTTCATCAGCGCCAGCCATTCGATGGATTGTTTCGCCGTCCGAATTCCTCCGGCGGGTTTGAAACCAACTGCCATTCCGGTTTCCTGGGCATATTCGCGAATACATCGCGTCATCACGAAGCCGACCGGCAGCGTCGCATTCGTCGGCTCTTTTCCGGTCGAAGTTTTGATGAAGTCTGCGCCTGCCATCATGGCGACGAAGCTGGCACGGGCCACGTTTCGCAGAGTGAGCAGGTCGCCGGTGCCGAGAATCACTTTCATGTGCGCCGAACCGCTCGCCTGTTTGAACGCCGCGATCTCGTCGTAGAGCGCCTGCCACTTGCCCCCGAAGACGTGGGCGCGCGTGATGACCACATCAATATCGTTGGCTCCCGCCTCGACCGAACGGCGGATCTCGGCGACGCGCTCGGTCAGCGGAGAAAGGCCTGCGGGAAATCCGGTGGAGACCGCTGCCACCCGCACGCCGCTGCCTTTCAAGGCGCGCACCGCCGTTTCCACAAACGTGTGATACACACAGACGGCGGCAACTTTGATATTCAACTCCGCAATTCCCAACCGCTTGGCCAGGTCATCCTGAATCGGCTGCCGCGCTTTGGCACAGAGGCGGCGTACCCGCTCCTCAGTATCGTCGCCCGAGAGGGTCGTGAGATCCATACAGGAGACGGCGCGCAGTAGCCATGCCGCCTGCCAGTCTTTTTTTACCGTGCGACGAGCAACGTGGCTTTGCGCGCGGCGTTCGACTGCACTGGTGTTGACCCGAACCTGCTGCAGCCAATCGAGATTGAGGGGGATGCCGCGGTTGGAGATCAGGGGCCGCCCGGCCAGCGTGGCGATGGTGTCCCCACGATCGCTCACGTCGCCTGCCACTCCGTGACGTGTTTTGTTCTCGACCGACATGCTGGCGATTGCAATTGTACGGCACTGCCCCATGTAGGCGCGAGCGCCCCGCTCGTGCCGGGGAGCCATTGACCGGCCACGTGGGGACAGCCGCCCTCGGCTGTCCGGTCGAGCGCAGCTCGACAGATTTGTCGCAATCGAGTAGCGGAGCTTCGCTCCGCCGGACAGCCGAGGGCGGCTGTCCCCACGTGGTGTGTGGTGATCCCAAAAGAGCACGAACGCGGACGCTCGCGCCTACATTTGCCTTGACATCATTTCTATCCGAAAGCTAGGCTACGACGCTGCTTCGTGTGCGGAGAAACCCATCCTGAAACGTGTGAAAGGTTCGATTTTTCGGTCCTCTTTTCTTATTGCCCTGCTCCTGATTTGCTTGGCCGGAGCAACTCCTGCCTCGGCAGCTGCAAAAAAGATCATTTTCGACACAGACCCCGGAACTGACGACGCTCTGGCGCTGATGCTGGCGCTAAATTCGCCCGAGCTGGATGTACGCGCTATCACGGTAGTCCCGGGGAACGTGACTGCGAGTCAGGGCCTGGAGAATGCATTGCGGATGGTGTCGCTGGCCAACCGTTGCGACATTCCGGTGGCGGCGGGGGCGCAGCATCCGCTCTTTCAGAAGCTCATCACGGCTGAGTTCTGGCATGGCAAGAATGGTCTGGCAAATGTCGAGCTGCCGCCCAGCAAGTGCCAAGTGGATTCGCGCTTCGGTCCCGACCTCATCATCCAGATGGTGCACGCCGCGCCTCACGAGATCACTCTGGTTCCGGTGGGGCCACTGACCAACATCGCCCTGGCGATCTCGAAGGACCCCTCCATTGTTCCTCTGGTCAAGGAAGTAATCATTATGGGAGGCTCGATCACCGGCGGCAATGTGAATGCCTCGGCGGAAGCCAATATCTATAACGATCCCGAAGCCGCCCAGATTGTCTTCCAGGCCGGCTGGCCTTTAACCATGGTCGGATTGGACGTCGGCGACAAGACACTTTTCTCCAACAAGTATCTCGACCAACTGGCCCACACCCACGGTCCGATCAATGACTTTATCTATGCTGTCGGAAAATATCTTAACGGACTCTCAGCGCAATTCGGGTCGGACGGAACTCCGATGTATGATCCTCTCGCGGTCGGAGTGGCGATTGATGCCACGCTGATCAAAGCGCCGGAAATGCATGTGGACGTCGAGACCCGCGGCGATTTTACCCGGGGAGAAACGGTGGCCAATCGGCGAGGCGCGGTTGAGCGAAATGTACTCCACGGCGATCACTACGTGATCGAAGGGGTGGACAAAGTCACGCCCAACGCAAAAGTCTGTGTTGACGTCGAAGCTGACCGTTTTCTGCAGCTTTTTGTTTCCAGGATCAAGGGCAAGTAGCAGGGCCATTGCCAAGGAGAACTCATGTATACCCCACACAGTCTGGAAATCGCGCTGTTGATGATGATCACGAGCGCCATCTGCTGGGGCTCCTGGGCCAACACTTTCAAGGGCGTAAAGAATTATCGGTTTGAGCTCTTCTACTGGGACTACGCTCTGGGAATTTTTCTGGTCTCAGCTCATACTTGCGTTCACCATGGGCAATACGTCGGCGAACGACCCGGCGAGTTTCCTGAATAATGTTCACTCCGCGGACAGCTCCAATATTGTTTACATGTTGATCGCGGGCGCCATCTTTAACCTGGCAAACCTTCTCCTGGTTGCGGGAATTGACATGGCCGGGCTCGCGGTGGCTTTTCCCGTCTCCATCGGGATTGCTCTGGTGGTCGGGGTCGTTTCCAGCTATGCGTTGCAACCTAGAGGCAACCTGGGACTGCTGGCAGCGGGCGTGGCTTGCGCCGTAGTCGCGGTGATCCTCGATGGCAAGGCTTACGGCAGTCTGGCCAGCGCCGGACGTTCAGTCTCGAAGAAGAGCATCGTTACCTGCATCGTCTCCGGAGTTCTTATGGGACTGTGGGCGCCGTTCGTGACTCGCGCCATGACTCACGGAAATCCCCTGGGTCCTTATAGCGTGGCCGTGTTCCTCACCCTGGGCGCGCTGCTCTCCTGCTCGATCTGGAATGTTTACTTCATGAAGAAACCGCTGGTCGGCGAGCCTGTCAGCTTCAGCGGCTACTTCAGCGGACCACCGTCGGGACACATTCTCGGCCTGCTTGGCGGATTCATCTGGGGACTGGGCATGGTTTTCAATCTGGTCGCCGCGAGCTTCACCGGAGTAGCGATTTCATATGCCATCGGGCAATCGGCTCCCATGGTCGCGGCGCTCTGGGGTGTGCTGGCCTGGAAAGAGTTCAACGGTTCGGGCAGCCGGGCTAAAATATTTCTGGTCTTCATGTTCATTTTCTATGCCCTCGCGATTCTGCTGGTGGCCAATGCGAACGGATAGGTTTTCAATCCTGACTCAACTCGTTAAATGAGGATGCCTTTGGGAAGCACTGATCGCCGAAACACTGATCTGCGACACACGGATCGACGTCAATTTCTTGAAGCGATTGCAACTGTCGGAGCGATGACCACTTTATCTGGAAGCCTCAGCGCAGCCACCCGTTCTTCCGGGGCGCGCTGGCCCAAACTCACGGGCAGCCCGGTGCTCGACAGCCTTCATCCGGTCATTGAGCACTCCCGCGACGTCCACACCCACGTCGAGAAAATTGTCGAAGTCGCTCAGTGGATGGCATACGAAGAGCTGGCCATGCCGGACTATCAACTGCCTTTCGGCAGCGAAAAGGACAGCGCCGATGACGTCCTCGACTTCATCCTGACCGCTGACTCCGTGGACACAGCCTTTACCGATTTTTCCACCCACGTGAAATTTCAGGTGGACTATGCGGGACGCCACTGGTCCGATTCCGATGCACTTTTCGCCTGCATGAAGCGGGCCATGGACACTGGCACTCCAATTCTCGACGGCAAGTATCTTGCCCAGGTGACCCGGACCGACCTCGAACGCATTTTCGCCGGCAACATCGAAATGCCTATGCTCGACGAGAAGATGCAAGTCTGGCGCCAGGTGGGTTCAGTGCTCGCCGAAAAGTACAACGGCCGCTTCCACAATTTTGTGAAGTCGTGCCCGCCTCGCCTGTATGACAACGGAGCCGGAATCGTCGACCGCATGGTGAAAGAATTTCCCCGCTTCAACGATGTCAGCCCGTACGACGGCGCCACCATCAAGTTTTATAAGCTGCCACAGTTGGGAATCTGGCTGGCTTACTCGGCATTAAGAAAGAACAACCAGTTCCCTCTCGAAGATACCGGCAAGATGACGGCCTTCGCCGACTACATCGTTCCCGTCGCATTGCGGCTTCTGGGAATCGTGAGCTATTCGACCGAACTCGAGCATGCCATCAATACCTACCAGATGATTCCGCGCGACAGCCGGCAGGAAGTTGAAATCCGGGCGCACTGCATCTACGCCACTGCATTACTCTGCGAAGAGGTCAACAACATCCGTCCCAAAGACCAGCAGATCATCATTCCGCAGATTGACGCGCGCCTGTGGACCCACTATCACACCACTTGGTGGCCGCATCACTTAACCAAAACGATCATGTATTGATCGCGATCTTCCAGTACGAGGAACTTCATGGCGACGACTCAGAGTCTGCGACGGCTCCCCTTTCTTCTTGGCGCACTGTTTCTGGTTGCTTTTGTTCTAGCGGCGCTCCGGCCAATCTCCGCCGATGGGGCAACTAAAGGCAAGTATCTCGTCTATGTCGGCACCTACACCGACCACGGCAGCAAAGGCATCTATGCTTACCGCTTTGACGCCAAGACCGGCAAGTCAACCCCACTGGGACTGGCCGCCGAATCCACACAACCATCTTTCTTGACCGTTGACGCGAGTGGACGTTTTCTGTATGCGGTCAATGAGATTGAAAGTTATGAAGGCCAAGCTACGGGCGCGGTGAGCGCATTCGCCATCGATGCGGCCAGCGGGAAGCTGTCTTTATTGAACCAGGTATCCTCGCGCGACGGTGGGCCGGCCCACATCGCGCTCGACCGGACCGGCAAGTACGCCATCGTGTCGAACTACACGCGAGGCAGCGTGGCGGTCTTTCCGGTATTGAAAGATGGCCGCCTGGGCGAGGCCTCGGCCTTTGTGCAGCACCACGGCGCGGGTGTGGACAAGGAACGGCAAGAGCAACCCCATGCCCACGCCGTCGCCATGTCATCTGACAACCGTTTCGCTCTGATCGCCGATCTCGGGCTCGACCAGGTATTCGCGTATCCGTTTGACTCCGCCAAAGGCACGCTGGGACAAGACCCTCACATCGCTAAGGCCAAGGCCGGTGCTGGTCCCCGCCATCTGGTATTCAATTCGCACGGAACTTTGCTATATGTGATCAACGAATTGCAGTCTTCGGTCACGACCTATGCTTACGATCCGGCAAACGGCGGGTTACGCGAATCGAGTACGATTTCTGCGCTGCCGGACGGATTTTCGGGGCCCAGCGCCGCGGCTGAAATCGCGCTGCACCCTTCCGGCAAGTTTCTATACGCTTCGAATCGCGGACCTGACAGCATCGCCGTTTTTTCCATTGCCTCTGATGGAACTCTGAACCACGTGGAATTCGTCCCGGTGAATGGAAAAACGCCGCGCAACTTTGGCATCGATCCGACGGGCTCCTGGTTGTTGGCGGGGGCTCAGGAATCGGACAAGGTGGTAGTTTTTCGTATCAACCACAAGACCGGACGCCTTACTCCAACCGGGCAAGTGCTTCAAGTCAGTTCTCCCGCGTGCGTGACGTTTGTGCCCTTGCCATAGCCAATGGTTTTCATAGCCCGTCCCGGCGGTTGTCGGGGAACGTCCACGCCTCCACGCGCAGGGCACGATGCCCTCGGGACAACCGGCGGGACGCCGACGCTACAGTCTGCCATGCCGCTGTACAAAGCCCCACTGTTCGTATAGAAATGCGAATTGCGGTGGGGAGAAAACTTGTATTCCAGGCCCAAGACGCTCGAGGCAGCACTTCATGTGCTGGCCCAGGATGGGGGACAAATTCTGTCGGGCGGCACGGACTTCTTCCCGGCGCTGGGTGACCGACCCGCTCCGGACCGGGTGATTGACATCTCCGGCCTCACCGAAATCAAAGGCATCGCAGTCGAAGCAGACCACATCCGAATCGGCGGGCTTACAACCTGGAGTCAGCTCATAGCGACTTCACTGCCCCGATGCTTTGACGGCCTCAAGAGTGCGGCCCGTGAGATTGGTGGGATTCAGATACAGAATCGCGGCACGGTCGCCGGCAATCTCTGCAACGCCTCCCCGGCCGCGGACAGTGTGCCGCCGTTGTTGGCGCTCGATGCAAGAGTAGAGCTTGTCTCGGGGGTTGGAGCCCGCCAACTGCCCCTGGCAGACTTCATCGTGGGAAATCGGAAGACGCTTCGCCGTCCGGACGAGATCCTAGCCAACGTGATTGTGCCCCGCACCCTCGACGAAGCCGCATCCAGCTTTCTAAAACTTGGCGCCCGGCGATACCTCGTGATTTCGATTGCCATGGTGGCGGCGATCGTAAGGACGGACAGCGCGGGCTGTGTCGCCGACGCCCGCATCGCGGTCGGGTCGTGCTCGGTTGCCGCGCGCAGGCTCATGGCGCTCGAACGCGCTTTGGTCGGCGTCCCGGCGCGTATCGGATTGGGCGCAATTGCTCAGGCGGAACATCTGGCACAGCTCGCACCGATTGATGACGTGCGCGCGAGCGCGAGCTACCGTAACGATGCCGCGCTCACTCTGGTGCGGCGCGCTCTCGACGCCTGCGTGGGGAGCTGCTGAATGGTCATTGCGATCAATCCTCCCTTCACCTCTCAGACTTCGATCGCATTTTCAGTAAACGGAAAGAACTTGGAAGTTGCGGTCTCGCCATTGGAACGCCTTTCCAAAGTTCTTCGTGAACGCCTCGGGCTGACCGGAACCAAGGTCGGCTGTGACGCCGGCGACTGTGGCGCCTGCACCGTCCTGCTTGACGGCGAACCTGTCTGTTCGTGCCTGATCGCAGCCGGTCAAATCGAGGGACATGACGTCACGACGGTAGAAGGGCTCGCGGCTCGCGCGCCGATTTATGATCAGTTGCAGAAATCCTTCCTCCGCCACGGGGCCGCGCAATGTGGCGCATGCACGCCAGGCATGCTGGTATCGGCCACCGCACTCTTGGAACGCGCCGCCGAGCCCACCGAAAACGAAGTCATGGATGCGATCGGCGGCGTGCTCTGCCGCTGCACCGGCTATCGCAAAATCATCACGGCGATTCAGGATGCCTGCTCTGGCAAGATGACTGAGCCCTCGCCTCAGGCGGGCAAGGCTGTGGGCTCGAGGCTCGTCCGTCTCGACGGTCAGAGTAAGGTCGATGGCTCGGAGATTTTCGGATCTGACGAAGTTCCAGCCGGAGCGTTGGTGGTCCGCGCGATCCGCAGTCCTTACCAGCGGGCGCGCTTCAGTTTTGGCGACCTCGACGCTTTCGTTGCGGCGCACCCAGGAATCCACCGGGTTCTGACCGCCAAGGACATCCCGGGAGAGAATCGATATGGCGTGATTCCGCGTTTCGCGGAGCAGCCCGTGTTTGCCGAAACTGAAGCCCGGTTTCGGGGCGAAGCTGTCGCTGCGGTGGTTGGCGAGGCCGAGACCATCGAAGCGCTGGACTACGCGAGCTTTCCGGTTTTGTGGGAGGAGTTGCCGGCGCTGACTACGATTGCCGCCGCTCTTACGCCCGATGCGGTGCGCATCCACAAAAGCCGCGAGAATAATGTGCTGGTCCGAGGCCGGGTGGTCCGCGGCGACGTAGAAAGCGCTCTGGCGGAAGCTGACGTGGTAGTTGAAGACGAATACCAGACTGGCTTCATCGAGCACGCCTACATCGAACCGGAAGCCGGCTTTGCCCGGCGGGTCGACGACCAGATTGAGATTCAGGCTTGTACCCAGGCCCCATACATGGATCGCGCCGATATCGCGCAGATTCTGGGGATCGCTCCTGAGGCAGTGCGCATTATTCCGACCGCCGTCGGTGGCGGCTTTGGCGCCAAGCTCGATCTCTCTGTTCAGCCTTTCGTTGCGTTGGCGGCATGGCATCTGCGGCAACCGGTTCGCATGGTCTATTCGCGTTCGGAATCGATTGTCTCGACCACCAAGCGCCATCCGTCGCACATCCGTATGCGCGTAGGTGCAACTCGCGACGGCAAGCTGACGGCGATGGACTTCACGGCTGATTTCAACACCGGCGCCTACTCATCCTGGGGACCGACGGTAGCCGCGCGCGTACCCGTCCACGCGTCGGGACCTTACTACGTTCCTCACTATCGCGCGCTCACCCGCGCAGTGCACACGCACCTGGTCCCTGCGGGGGCTTTCCGCGGCTTTGGCGTGCCGCAAACCGCGATCGCGCAGGAACAGCTTTACGATGATCTCGCGGACGAGCTGGAAATTGACCGGCTGGAGTTTCGAATTAAGAACGCGTTGGACAACCAGACTCCCACGGTCACTGGCCAGGTTCTCGGCGAAGGAGTTGGAATCCGCGCCTGCTTTGAGGCCCTGCGGCCCCGGTGGAGCGCCGCGCGCGCCGAAGCTGCGTCCTTCAACGCGAAAGCCAGCGGCCCGGTCCGCCACGGCGTTGGAGTTGCCGGAATGTGGTACGGATGCGGCAACACTTCGCTCCCCAATCCTTCTACGATTCGCGTTGGATTGAAAGCCGACGGCCGCATCGCGCTGCACCAGGGCGCGGTAGATATCGGACAGGGCTCTAACACCATCGTGACCCAGATATGCGCCGACGCAGTCGGCGCTCCCATGGATCGGTTCGATCTGGTGTCGGGTGATACCTCGATCACGCCCGACTGCGGCAAGACGTCTGCGTCACGCCAGACGTTTGTCACCGGCAAAGCCGCATACCTGGCAGGCACCGAATTGCGTCGCGCCATCCTGCGCCTGGGCGACGCGTGTGAATGCGCGGTGATTGAGTTCGCGAATGGCGCTGTCGCGATTAAGGAAGATAGTGAGCAGCGCACCTTCGTCTTACGCGAAATGCCTCTGGACAAGAATGGGTACGTGCTGACGGGTGAGGCAACGTTCGATCCACCCACCAGCGCGCTGGACGAAAATGGCCAGGGCACGCCCTATGCCGTCTATGGATTCGGCGCCCACCTGGCGGAGATTGCCGTGGACACAGAACTGGGCACAGTGCGCGTGCTGAAGATCACCGCTGCCCACGACGTCGGCCGAGCGATCAATCCAACGCTGATTGAAGGACAAATCGAAGGCGGCGCCGCTCAAGGTTTAGGGATGGCGCTGATGGAAGAGTTCTTTCCGGGCAAAGGCGAGAACCTGCACGACTATCTGATTCCGTCGGCGGGCGACATGCCACCTGTCGAGTCAATTCTCATTGAAGATCCATCGCCGATTGGCCCATACGGCGCCAAAGGGATCGGTGAACAGGCGGTGATTCCAACCGCTCCGGCAATTCTGAACGCAATTCACGATGCAATTGGAGTACGCATTCGGCGCCTGCCTGCGACGCCGGATCGCATACGAGCCGCGTTTGTAGGCCACACGTCTGGCGGGCATCCTGCCCGCCCATCGGGCCGGCGGGACGCCGGCGCTACGGATGCCCGAAAAACGGAACCAAAGCATGCTTGAAGACGAAGCTATTCGATGCGATGCCTGCCCGGTGCTCTGCTACATAAAGCCGGGTAGAACGGGCGCCTGCGATCGCTACGCCAACGACAACGGACAGCTCATCCGCATCGATCCTCACGTCGTGCTCGACCGCGCCGTGTCACGCGGCGATTCCGTGGTTCCCTTCCTGGATCGCGATCGCGAATGGGATGGAAGCATCGTGACCGGCCCGGAGAATTTCGTGACGGCTATCGGCGCCGGCACAACGTATCCCGATTACAAGCCTGCGCCGTTCATCATCTCTTCCACCGTGCAAGGTGTGGACATGGTTACCGTTGTCACGGAAGGAATTTTCAGCTACTGCGGCGTAAAGGTGAAGATCGACACCGACCGCCATCTCGGGCCGGAGACGAATCTCGTCCGCGCCCGAGGAGAGCCGGTCGGACATGTCACCACCAGCGAGTATGGTTCGCAGATGCTCTCGCTCGGGGGCGTCCGCCACCTCACGGGGGGGAGCCGCAAGGAAGGCACGGTGACCTGCGAGACTCTGCTGAACCTGTGCGACCAGAAGCCGGTGGAACTTACCATTGACGACGGGGCCACGGTGATGGTCCAGGCCGGCAAGCCGCCGGTGGTTGATGGCACGCAGGAAGAGCGCATGCGCGTCGGCTGCGGATCGGCCACCATCGGCATGTTCGCCAAGCAGTGGTTTGGCAAGGTTGACGAGGTCGTAGTTGTCGACGATCACATCACCGGCGTTCTCTCCGAGCATCAGGCAGGAAAGTTGTTGGGTGTACGCGAAACCGGCATCAAGATGAAGGGCCACCGCTCAACGCCGGGCCGCTACTTCCGAGTGGCGGAGCCGGGAACCGCATGGGGCGGCACAAATATTTCAGATCCTCTTTCTATTCTGCAGAGTTTCAACCCGAAGTTTGCCTGGCCGCAGCTCCGGTTGCTCATGGTCAGCACCACGGGCGAGCACCACGCTTATTTCGAACTGGATGAAGCTCTGCGGCCGGTGGAAAAAGAATTGCCAGCCGTGCTGGACGAATCCGTCGCACGCATCAAGGAAAACTGCGAACCCGCGTTGTGCACCGTCCTATTTATGGGAGGCGCTGGAGGATCGCTGCGGGCGGGTGTCACGGAGAATCCCGTAAGACTCACGCACTCGGTTCGCGATGCATTGACCCGCGTCACCTGTGGCGGCGCGCCAGTTTACGTCTGGCCCGGTGGCGGCATCACGTTCATGGTAGACGTCAGCCGCATGCCGGAACATGCCTTTGGCTATGTGCCGACCCCAGCGCTGGTTGCGCCCATAGAGTTCACCTTAAAGATTAAGGACTACGCTTCACTGGGCGGCTACATGGATCACGTCCGTTCGCTCGATTCCATCATGGACGCAAAGGGCCGCCGCCGGCTCTCTGCTAATCCGGATAATCCGTGGCCGCTCGATCAGGGGAAATCGGGAAAGCCGGACCCGAGGTCCGATCGATGAAGTCCAGAGCCCAAATACGATTGCTGGAAGATGGCCGCCGGCTGCATCTCCATGATGGCCCCATCGATCTCATCGTCGAAGCCTTCGGAGAGCCGAATGAGGTCAAGGACGCCTACCAGGGAGCGGCCCAGCGCTTCGTCTTCGTACTCGATGAGCTCTGCGGCGAGCTTACGTTGCTCCGACAGGCTGCAAGAGCAGATGGTCCCCTGCCGTTCGGTGTTATCGCACGACGCATGGCGGCGGCAGTGGTGCCCTATTGCGAGCAGACTTTCATCACTCCGATGGCAGCGGTCGCCGGCGCAGTCGCCGAGGAAATTCTAGGCGTCATGACAACGGCAGCCAGGCTTTCGCGGGCTTACGTAAACAATGGCGGAGACATTGCTTTGCACCTGGCCTCCGGAGAGCACTTTGTCGTGGGC
The DNA here is from genome assembly GCA_963816865.1 of Terriglobia bacterium. GTDB lineage: Bacteria > Acidobacteriota > Terriglobia > Terriglobales > Acidobacteriaceae > JAIQFF01. The sequence continues at coordinate 66,964 of CAWFMU010000029.1, read as the reverse complement.
ATGGTAGAGCGTCCCGACTGTCCATCGCTCTTCGCAACCGCAACGCTGGAATCAGCACAGCCGGTACGGGGCATAGCGACCAGCGGCTGTCACGGCCGCAGTTTCTCACTTGGCATCGCCGACGCGGTGACTGTTCTGGCTGACCGTGCGACGATGGCTGACGCCGCCGCGACGATCATCGCCAACGCGGTGGACTTACCCGGCCATCCCAATGTCGTGCGCGTGCCAGCCCGCAGTCTGGCGCCCGATAGCGATCTTGGCGACCGGCTTGTCACTCAGGGAGTTGGTAATCTCTCGTCCGCTGACATCAAAGAGGCACTCGACGCCGGTGCTGCCGTCGCGCGTTCGCTTCTCGCGAAGGGGCTTATATGTTCTGCAGCACTACATTTGCAGGGCGACACCCGGGTAGTCGCTTCAGAATCGCGGTTCATCGCTCTCTCGGAAAACAGGAGTCTGGTTCATGCCTGAGGTGCAGGTTCGCAAGAAATTCACGGCAGTCGAGGAAATCTTTCACGAAGGCGGCCCGGTCTCGGCCACGCCACTGCGCCGTGCGGCAGCGCTGGCGGTGATCCGAAATCCGTTCGCAGGCGCATACGTCAAAGAGATTGCAGGGTTCATGGATGACCTCAAACCGCTGGGTCTGGAAATGGCGCAATCGCTGGTCGCCGCCCTGGGTGGAGATCCCAAGCTGGTCGAGGGATACGGCAAGGGAGCGATCATCGGCTCCGCCGGCGAACTTGAGCATGGCGCCTTGTGGCACGTACCCGGAGGCTACGCCATGCGCGAGATCCTGGGCAATGCGAAAGCCATCGTGACTTCTACCAAAAAAGTCGGCGGTCCGGGGACCAGGCTCGACGTGCCCATCACGCACATCAATGCTTCCTACGTGAGAAGTCATTTCGACGCCATGGAGGTCGGCCTCGTGGATTCTCCCCGCGCCGACGAGATTCTGCTTGCCCTGGTGATGACCACAGGCCCTCGAGTTCACGCCCGTGTAGGTGGCCTCAAAGCCTCGGAGATCAAAGGAGAGGATGGGCTGCGCTGATGGCCGAGAAGATGAAAGCCAGCATCCGGAAGATTGTGACATTCGTGGAGGAGACACGCACCGAGATGGGACGCGTCGTCAATCCCCCGACTCGACGCGCCGCCGCCGTCGCGGTCATCGATAATCCATGCGCCGGAAAATACGTGGAGGACTTGTCCGAACTGATGGCGATTGGAGAGGAACTCGGAGAGTTGCTTACACTGCGCGCGGTAGCGGCTCTCGGCATTCCAGCGAATACCGTCGAGAGCTATGGCAAGGCAGCCGCCGTCGGTGAAAACGGCGAACTCGAGCACGCTGCAGCGATTCTTCATCCCAAGCTGGGCGCGCCGGTGCGGAAAGTCCTGGGCAAAGGCGCCGCGCTGATTCCGTCTTCAAAGAAAAGGGGCGGATTGGGCGTGGTTCTCGACATTCCCCTCGGCCACAAAGATGCAGCTTTCGTACGAAGCCACTTCGATGGCATGGAGGTTCGAATCAACGACGCTCCGCGCGGCAATGAAATCGTCGTGGCAGTCGCAGTTACCGACAGCGGCCGGCCTTTACCGCGCGTCGGAGGTTTGACCAAGGCCGAGATTAAGGGCGAGGACGGCCTGCGCTAGTCAGCAGATGTGGAGGAGGCGGACATCCCGCCTATGGCTTGTGCACTACGGGTGGGACACCCATCCTCCAACTGAAGCGCAGTCCTTTAAGGGTTACTGCTTGTCGTACACCGCAGTGCTCTTGAGCTTCTTGCCTGTCGAATCGGTTGCGGTCAGTTCGACGGTGCGGGTTTTGCCGTCAGCCGATACCGAAATTCGACCTTTGGAAATAACTTTGCCATCCTTCCTGCCGGTTAACTTCAACGTGTGGGCGTCAATTCTCTTGTACGACCTCGCGTTCATGTTCGAATCGCCCGTCACCGGATAATCTTTCCCGTCAAACTTGCCCGTCCACTCGCTGTGCAAGGCTTTACCGTCTTTGTCGGTTCCATCCACGGTGACTTTAACGTCATCACCCGCAGCCTCGTAAACAACCGTTGAGTTCTTCGTGGCTCCAGCGGCGAACGTGGATTTGGCCTCGTTAAGTTTCCAAGTACCCATATTCGCATCTTCCGCGACAGCCACTGAAATTCCGACAAGGCACAGCGCCAGAGTCAGTAAAACAGTTCTTCTTCTCATGTTGCCTCCTGTTTCCCGAGCACAGTACACGTCCTGATTGCTGCGAGCCATTCTAGTTCTGCGCGACCGCGTCAGCAACACGGCATGACGTCCCGCGTACAATACTTTCGGCATTTGCCGCCGGGGTTGCCAATGATTGTTCGCCGCTCTGCTATTTTTGCTTTCACATGTTTATTTCTCTTTTGCGGACTCCTCGCGTCCCAAATCCAGAAGGAAAGAGCCGATCTGCTCGTGGCGGGAGGCACCGTCGTCACCATGGACGCATCCCGCGCCATCATCGATGACGGAGCTATTGTCGTAAAGGGCGACACGATCATCGCCGTCGGACCCCGCGCTGAGCTTGAATCCAAGTACGCCGCCTCGCGGACGATCGACGCCAAAGGCAAGCTGGTCCTGCCCGGATTCATCAACGGCCACACTCACGTCCCCATGACCTTGTTTCGCGGCTTGCACGATGACGTAACCCTCAATGACTGGCTCTATAAATATATTTTCCCGGCGGAAGCGAAGAACGTGAACGAGGAGTTCGTGCGCTGGGGCACACGGCTCGCGGCGGCGGAGCAGATTCGCGGCGGCGTCACGACCTTCGCCGACATGTACTACTTCGAAGATGCCGTCGCCGAAGAAACCAAAGCCGCCGGCATGCGCGGCGTGTTGGGCGAAACCTTCATTGACTTTCCCGCGCCCGACAACAAGAGCGAAGCTGAAATGCTCGCCTACACCGAGAGATTCCTGAAAAAGTGGCAGGGCGATCCGCTGATCCACGCTGCCGTGGCGCCCCATTCGATCTACACCTGCTCCCAGAAAACGCTGCAGGATTCAGCCGCCCTGGCGCGGAAATATCATGCGCCCATCCTGATTCACACCGCCGAGATGAAAAAAGAGTGGGAAGACAGCCAGAAACAGAACGGAATGTCGCCGGTGCAATATCTGGACAAGATCGGCCTGCTCGGCCCGGACGTCGTCTCCGCGCACTGCATCTTCGTGGATGAGGCTGACCGGAAGACGCTGGCGCAAAAACAGGTGGGCTGCGTGCACAACCCGTCGAGCAACATGATGATTGCCAGCGGAGTTTCCCCGGTCGCCGAGATGCGCGCCGCGGGAATTGCCGTCGGCCTGGGCACCGACGGCCCGGCCGGCAGCAATAACGATCTCGATCTGATGGAGGAAATTGATCTCGCGGCCAAACTGGCAAAGATCACGAAGCTGGACCCGCTGGCTCTCAATGCGAAAGCTGTGGTGGAAATGGCCACCATCGACGGCGCCAGAGCGCTGCACATGGAGAAGGAGATCGGATCACTCGAGCCAGGAAAGAAAGCTGATCTTGATCGTGATCAGTCTGGACAAACCTAACGCAGTCCCCATGTACGACATCTACGCCCAGATTGCTTACGCGCTTAAGGGCAGCGATGTGGAAACGGTAGTGATCGGCGGACGAAGTCGTCATGCGCGATCGAAAACTGCTGACGGTGAACGAAGAGGCCGCGATGGCCAGGGCACGCGAGTACAAGAAAACCATCGCCAGCATCGTTGGGTATGAAGTAGCGCCATATTGTCATCCCGAGCGCAGTCGAGGGACCTTGTGTTTTGCCGGCACCAAATCTGAGGTCGTACGATTCGTCAGCATGCTGCATTGCCGCCGCGAGCAAAACACAAGGTCTTTCGCACTCCGCGAAGGGACTCGCAAGCGAGTCCCTTCTCTCCGCTCAAGATGACAGGGGGGTCGATAGCGTCGGCCTCCGGCCGGCACGAAAGGGGGGTACCCGGCGGGACGCCGGCTACTTAGCTCCGTCATCTCGCGATCGCCGCTGCGGCGAGCCGCCACGCTTACCTTGTCCCGTCCCGCCGACTTGGACTCATACAGACACTGGTCCGCCGCTTTCAGCAGTTCTTCAGACGTTTGCCCATGCTCAGGAAAGCAAGCCACACCGATGGACAGCGTGATCCTCCCCAGAGCGTGGTTCTTGTACTGTATTTCCAGTTTCTTGGTCTCTTCGCGCAGCGCGTTGGCCCGTATGGCGGCATTCTCGGCTGACGATTCGGGCAGGATGATACCGAACTCTTCTCCTCCATATCGGCAAATCACATCGTCCACCCGGAAGAGTTTGCGAAACAGGTCTGCAACGGATCGCAAGACGAGATCACCGGCGTCATGGCCGAAGGTATCGTTGAAGCGCTTGAAGTGATCGAGATCGACGAACAGCACTGATACGGGATGGTTCTTGCGGATGGCACGTTGCATCTCCCGCTCCAGCGATTCCTCCATGAAACGGCGATTGAACAGCCCAGTCAGCGGATCGCGAATGGACTGATCGCGCAGGGTCTCGCGCAGCCGCAGGCTGGCCAGTGAAAGAGCGATCTGGCCCGACACCGTGGATGCCAATCGCTGTTGAGAATCCTGCAGACTCCCGGAGCTGGGATCGGTTCTTGTCACTATCCGTGCCTGGACTTGCGTTTCCGCATCGGCTGCAAACTCGAGATGCAGAATGCCCAGCGTATCTCCCTGTCCAACCATGGGTACGCATAAGCATTTGTTGGTTGAACCCTCGGCGAGATGCGAGCAGTTGATGCTCCCGGTGCGTTCGCTCCACTGCGGCTGGCCTCGGCGCAGGCCCCAGCAGGACTTCGGGAGCGAACAGCGGCGCGGAGACGTTGTCATCGCCCCAACGAACGGCCGCCTCCACCAGGTTCCGCGACGACCTGAACAAATACAATGTTCCGGAAAGCGCCTCCGGCAAGAGTTTCTGGACCGACTGAGCTACCACCGCGCAGGCTTCCTGGGTGGTTCCGCAACACTCGAGCAGATCGCCCATTTCGCTCAACAGAGTCATCTGCTCGGTTCGCAGTTGCAACTCCGCGACCAGCTCATTCAGGACTTCCGCATGCTTGTGTTCGGCCTCGGAGGCTCGGATCTGCTCCGAAATGTCTTTGTAGATCATGTAGGAACCATGGACCCGGCCGGCCACCACCAGCGGAACGGCATGCACTTCCAGATCGAGGATCTGTCCATCCTTGCGCCGCCGCCTGGCCGTCGTACGCAAGGTTTCTCCGGCAATGACCTTCTCGATCGAGAGAGTGGATCCGCTCCAGGCTTCATCGGGCACGAATATGGGCGCGAGATCACCGCCGGTAAGCTCTCCCTGAGTAAAGCGAAACAGCCCATCGAACGCAGCATTCGTCGACTCGACACAGCCTTCCTGGTCCAGGACAACGATTCCGAACGGACTATTGTCGATCAACGAATTCAGATGGACGGTCTGTTCCTGCAGGTCAATGGCAATGCGGTGCCGCTCACTCACGGCCGATCCAACAATCAGTCCAACTCCGGAAACCACCAGCATGAGAAGGCCGATCTTGGCAGGAACGCCCGTTATCGCCGGAAAAATGTGCAGGGCGACCACGATACCGAAATTGAGGGCGAGCACTCCCGTGACCACCCGCCGAATTCCCTGCCGCATAGCAATCCAGATGATGGGGACAAAGCTCAAGAAAAACTGTTGGCGAGGACCCAGTCGTGGTCCGAACATCACCCACAGAGTCGCCACCATCAAGGCAGCCTGCCCCACGCCTTCCGCTAAGGCCGCGGGATCGAAACGGTGAGCCTCGTTTGGGGTGCGCTCGCTGTCCCCACTGGCCCCAGCGGTCTGGGGCGAGAGCTGCTTCCGGACCCATGGACATACGTGGACGAGGAAAAACGGGGCGATCCCGAGCAATCCAATTCCATCGCCGGCGAACCAGCTCCACGAGGCATTCCAGAACTCGCTCCACGCGATTGACTTGTCCGCGGCCAGGCAGGATACGCCGATCCCCGTCGCCACCATCGCGGCGGACATGGTCACAAAGACATAACGCACGACATCCCGACGGCGTCGCAGTCCCAAATCAATTTGCAATGGGCCTCGCAGAACATAGGCCGCCGCACAGTAACAGGAGGCCACACCGAGAGAGCCGAAAGTCTCGCCGAAAGACAAAAGAGGCTGGTGATAGATCAGAGCGCCCGCAAAAGCATCAGCAAGACAGACGAGGATCGCATACCAGGGGCTGATACCCAACAGCACGGCCAGAACCAGGCCGGTGGCCGGATACCACGCCACAGAACCCAACTGAGAGATGAGAATGACCGGAGGCTGATTCAGAGCGAGATACAACAGCACGAAAGCGATGGAAAGAATGGCGTGCCGAATGATAAGACGGACCGCATGCATGAACTCAATACAGTGCCAAATAGTCCGCACCAGAGCCGCCCGCGTTCAGCGACATCACCGGCTGTTCGAACTGTTTATTCGCGCAAGCACTCCTCCCTTTACATCCAGTGTATGAGACTCCTCCAGGATTAAATTTATCTGAGAGTCACATGGCGCACTTAGGTAACCGCACCGGGGTGACCCTCCTGGAAATTACCGGCCCGGCATGATCTCTGGCGATGTCGTGGCCGGAGGCGTGTTGCGGCTGCGCTGCGTGCTTACGGCGCCGTCAACGATCACCATCCCGATTCCCGGCAGGTCGCCGCGCTGGATGCTCTCCAGTACGGTCTTCCCAGCCGAGTGCTGCGCCTGGTCGATCATCACAAAGGTAGCGTCGCGGCCCGGCGCAATCTCTCCGCAGTCGAGCTTTCGGATCTTCGCCGTGTTGCCCGTGGCAAAACAGAATGCAATCTCGGCAGATATCTCTCCCAGCGACGCCAGCATCGAGATCATGCGCAGAATGCCCAGCGGCTGCACCCCCGAACCGGCGGGCGAGTCCGTGCCCACGATCACACGATCCAATTGCTTCAACTCACTTGCCGTCCGCAGCGTGAGCAGTGCGGCGCGCTCGTTTCCGTTGTGGACAACCTCCAACGCTCGTGAAGATTTCTCGCACAGCGTTACGATCTGATCGTCGGGCAGCGCGGTATGGCCGCCGTTGATATGACCGATGACGTCGGCGTCGGCAGCCAGCACAATATCTTTGTCAATGAGACTGGAACCGGGAATGGAAGGTCCGCCGGTGTGGATGGTGCTCTGAATCCCGAACTTGCGCGCCCAGGCCACCATCTGGCGGGCTGTAGCTCCATCTTTCACGCTTCCCAGGCCGACCTCTCCCAGCATGGTGACGCCGGCCGCGGCCAGTTCTTTGAAGTCCTCCTCGACCATCCCGTGCTCGATCACCGGGGCGCCGGCGTGGATCCTCACACCACCCGGTCGAAATGCCGAGAACGCCCGCTGGGCAAAGATCGCCATCGCCTTCAGCCCGACTACATCTTTCGGACGGCCGGGGGTGTGCACTTCACCGGCCGAAATCATGCGTCGTGACTCCGCCATGCAGGTAGCTGTCAATCCAACCGATCTGGTTCTGGCGCGGCGTCCAGTCCCCGGCCACGGGATGCACGTGGCTGTCGATCAATCCCGGGGCCAGGGTTGTGCCCTTGGCATCGATGACCAGCGTCGCGCCTTCACTATCGACATCTTTTTGCTTTCCCACCGAGGTGATCTTGCCGTCAACCGCCAGCACGGTGTCGGCGTCGAGAATCGGCTGTTTCAGATTGCCGCTCAGCAGCAGACCGATATTCCGGATTAGAAGTCGGGCTGGAGCCTTCTTGGCTGGCTCGTCGTGGGCCATCGCGCACACCTCACTTGGCGAAGAATTTTGGTAGTGCCTCACTGCAGAGTCTTTGCGTCCTTTGCGGAATCCTTTGCGAACTTTGCGGTTAAAGACTTTGATTTCTGCAGCCATCTGGAAGGAACTAAATCTTAAACCGCAAAGTTCGCAAAGGATTCCGCAAAGGACGCAAAGAAACCCGCGAAGTGAAATTACGTCATCTCCAACAATTTGACGGAGTTCCGTCGTCCGCAAACAATGTTATAAGCTGTGCTGATCGTCCGGCCCAGATACTGAAGACCGACGACGGCTCAGGCGGAACGCGTATGGTATCTCGCAATCTCGTTTTCTGGGAAGTAGACGTTCAAGCCGATTTCATGCTGCCGGGCGGAAAGCTCTATGTGCCGGGCGCCGAAAAATTGTTGCCCAACATTCGCCGGCTCACCGACGCCGCCCGCCAGGACCGCGTCTTTCTCGTCTCGCACGGCTGTTATCACACAGCGGATGATCCTGAGTTCGCCACCTTCCCGCCACATTGTGTAAAAGGTACGCCCGGCTCCAAACTGGTTCCCGAGGCGCTGACCGAGCGAGTTGTTACAGTCCCAAACGAACCCACAGCTACGCTGCCGGACGACCTTTCTCGTTACCAACAGATTCTGCTGGAGAAGCAGACGCTCGACATCTTCGAAAGCGCTCACGCCGACGAACTGGTCAAGCGTTTCGATCCCGATGTCGAATTCGTCGTATTTGGCGTGGTCACGGAATACTGCGTTGGTTTCGCGGCCAAGGGTTTGCTCGATCGCGGGCGGCGCGTTTCCGTGGTGCGAGATGCGATCGAGACGCTGAATTCCGAGGATGGGAACCGGACCGTTGCGGAACTTCAAGCACTGGGGGCAACTCTCATCACCACCGAACAGGCGCTCTCACGGCGTAACATCGCAAAGTGACATCCGGCTTCTGTGCGGCCGAATAACAGTTCGAGGTCTCGCGGTTGACACTTGCCGTCGAATGGAAGTATCGTTCTGCGCACCAGATTTTGGAGCGACGTCCGCGATTTCACTTATCCGTTGTCCGTGACGACAACAAATCAACCGCGATGTTTGTGAACAATGGACACGAAAAGTCTTGAATGTAGACTCGGTGTCCGGGTATCGTCGCGTAATCAGAAGCTCAGAAGCTATGGATTGCGTGGGGCAAGACCGCGTCCCGATCGCCACTCGACGAGGGACCGCACGGGGAGATTGTGATGCTCACTAAGAAAGCACTGCTTGTAGTTTTCTGCTCGCTTGTATTTCCCATCTGTCCGCTTCTCTACGGCCAAGCCAACGGAAGCTTCTCCGGGACGGTTATGGACAAGACCGGGTCGGTCGTGACCGGGGCGGAAGTAAAGGCTACGGCACAAGACACAGGCCTCTCGCGCGAGTCACGAACGGACGAATCCGGGCATTACGTCATGCCGTTGCTGTCCTTGGGTAACTACACGATTCGAGTGGCCTCGCCGGGCTTCAAACCGGCAGAGCAAAACGACATTCGGCTGCAGGTAAATGAACAGCGTGAGGTAAATTTCACCTTAGTGCCGGGCACCGTCACGGAGGCTGTGGAAGTAAGCGGGAGCGAGGTAGTGGTTGAGACCTCGAATCCAACCCTGGGCCAGGTCATCACTTCCCAGCAGGTCTCCGATCTCCCCCTGAACGGCCGCGACTTTGTGCAACTGGCTACTCTAACGCCGGGCGTAACCCAGGAAACCAACCCTAACAGCTTCTTCAATGGCGGGCCCAGTAGCGAGGTTTCCGCCCGCGGCTCGTACTCGTTGTCGGTCGGCGGATCGCGCGCCCAGAGCACGGATTGGCTGCTCGACGGCAATGACAATAACGAACTCACCGCCGGCGGCATCTCCATTCTGCCTTCGATTGACGCCATCCAGGAATTCAAGGTTCTGACCTACAACTACTCGGCCGAATACGGCACTCGTTCGGGTCCAACCGTCCTCGTGACCACCAAGTCGGGATCGAATCAGTTCCACGGATCCCTGTTTGAATTCTTCCGCAATACCAAGCTCGACGCCCGCAGCTTTTTCGCCACCGAGCGCGAGAAGTTCAATCTCAATCAGTATGGTGGAGCGTTCGGCGGGCCTCTGCGCAAAGACAAAACATTCTTCTTCATTGACTACCAGGGCCGCAATCAGCGCAAGGGAGTTCCGTTCAACGGATTGGTTCCCACGACCGGCGGATTTGGCGGGAAATTTCAACAACGACGCATTCGGAGTCCCTCGCACTACGCCACTGACCAACCCTTACTCGGGAAATCCGTTCCAATGTCTGGCGGACGGCACTACCCCGCTGCCGACTGGTCCGGATGGCAGCCAGGCCGCAGGCACGCCCTGCAGCGTGATTCCGGACTCGCTTAAAGATCCCGTGGGCACGGAGTTGATCAAACTCTATCCGGGCGCCTTATTTTCTGGCGCCGGCGCCGCAGCAGCCGGCTTCAACTTTGCCAGCGTTCCGGTGCGGAAGTTGGACGAGAAGGAATTCGACGCGCGCCTGGACCACAATTTCTCAAGCAAGGACTCGGTATTCGCCCGTTTCAGTTACGATCAGGCGGTCAGTTTTGTGCCCGGCGGTTCCGACGGATTTGCGGAACCCAGCACATTTGCCAGCAATCAGAACATTTCCAACCACGGCCGAAATGTGGCGATTTCTGAAACCCACATTTTCTCCGATCACAACATCAATCAGTTCAGTGCCGGCTACAACCGCATTTTCAACGTGATCCTGTCGCAGGGCGATGGTTCCTGCGCTTCGGCCGACATCGGCCCCGGCATCCCGGGGGCGAACATCAATAGCAAGTGCTTTCCCGGAGCCCCTCCGGGCTTGTCACAATCACGCAAATTTTGCGTGAGTTGTGGTCTGTCGGCGGTTTCATTGAACGGCGGGTACTGGGGTCTGGGCGATCGCGGATTCGCTCCCTTCCAGGGTGGCACCAACGTCTTCTCCATTTCCGACTCCTTCGACATGATTCGCGGCAAGCACGACGTCCGCGTCGGAATGGGTTTCCGCGCCAACCAGATGAACGTGATGACCAACGCATTCCAGGACGGTTCCTTCAGCGTTACCGGACAGTCCGGGGACGCGATGGCGGACCTCGTCATGGGCCTTTACACCTTCGCGCTGCACGATCAGACGTTCAAGGGCGCCACTACCGGACGCCGTTGGAAAATGTTCCGGCCTTATGTCCAGGATGATTGGCGTGTCACCCCCAACCTGACGTTGAATCTCGGAGTCGCATGGGCCCTGGTGCCGCCGATCACAGAGGCGCAGAATCGCCAGGCCAACTTCCTCTTTGTCAGTAACTGCACACCCCAACCGGATTGCAACCAGCAGATTCCGGGGGTCAACTCGGACGGACGGGTTGGCATCCAATTCGACAAGACCGCCATCGAGCCTCGCATCGGTCTGGCCTGGAAAGTCTTTGGAAGGCAGAATACGGCCCTCCGCGCCGGCTACGCCATATACCACGATTCTTCGTGGAATCAAGGCGGCCAGGGACTGTGGGAGAACCCTCCATTCTTTGCAGAATCCGCTCAGGGTCCCTTCTTTTGCGCAGCTCCCACCGTCGTACCGGGGGCTGGGCCAAACATCTGCAACATCTCGGCAGGCTTTCCGATCTTCACCACCCCTCCGACAGTCAGTACCTTCGGCGGAACGGTGTGGTCGCAAAATCCTGACTTCAAGTTGGGAATTGTTCAGCAGTACAACCTCAACATTGAACAGCAACTGCCCGGCAGCGTGGTATTTACGATGGGTTACGCAGGTTCGAAAAGCACCCACATCCTGGTTAACGGCTTGAACCTGAACGTGGGCTCGCCTTCGGCATGCGGCGATCCGGCGCACCCTGGCTACACTTTGGGATGCGGCACCGGCGGCGCGGCCTTTCCTGCCCCGTACTCAATCTTCTACGTCGCCAACATCAGTGACACCGGTTCGGCGCGCTATGACTCTCTCCAGGTTAAAGCGGAGACCAAGAGCGCCAGACATGGTCTTTACGCCCTGCTCGGGTATACCTGGTCGCACACTTTCGACTCGGGTTACCCGGACGGACTGGGTAGCTCCAGCGGCGCGACCTATTGGCCTCTGCCGGGCACCGCAAGGGCCGACTGGGGTCTTTCGCAGATCAACCTCAACCAGCAATTCACCGCCAGCATCATCTACGACCTGCCCATTGGCAAAGGCAAAGCCATTGGCGGCAATTGGAGCAGGCCAGTAGACGCCATTTTAGGCGGCTGGCAGACCACGGTGATCGAAAAGGTCACCGCTGGGTTCCCGGTCTTTATCGTCAACAGCGTCAACGAATCGGGGGTGAACTTTGAAGATAACTTCGCCACCGATAACCGGCCTATCCAGCTTTGCGACCCCACTGCGATTCACCAGACTACCCAACGATGGTTTAACACCTCGTGCTTTACCCAGGCGCCGGTCGGAGAGCTGGGAACAGCCTCGCGTACGCCTCTTTCCGGTCCAGGCTTCGTGAACACTGATTTCTCGCTGATCAAGCACTTCCGCGTCACCGAGCGCGCGGGAGCAGAGTTCCGGGCAGAGTTCTTCAATCTGTTCAACCATCCCCAGTTTGGATTGCCGAATGCCGACCTTGCTTCCGGATTCGGAAATCCGCTTAACAGTACCCTTGGAACGATTACATACACGGTCAACAACCCTCGGTTGACCCAATTTGCCTTGAAAATCACGTTCTAAGGCCGGCGAAAAATGCGCGCCCCTTCGGCAGGCTGAGGTAACCCGGGTCGACCGGAACAGACCTCAGCCTGCTCTCAGATTTGCCAATGAGTCAGTTTGAATTCGCTTTCCAATGCGGGGTCATCCTGACCTTGCGAAAGATCTGGCGCGTACCGCCGCAATCGTCCTGAGGAAGGAGATCCGCTGCGCGTTAGATCCTTCAAGACTGAAATCCTTCAGGAGGACTCCGGTGTATGAGGATTCGTCCAACCGGACCCACTACCGAAGACTGACAACCGAAGACTGACGACGTTTCTCTGTATACAATGGTGCTGCTCCTGTGAAGAATCTCAGTCGAAACGGCATCAGTGCTCGAACCTTCCAGCGACCAGGCTTGCGATTGCTGGCCACGTTCGTTCTACTCTCTCTGGGAGGCATCGACGCTGCAGCCCAGGAAACGCCGCCGGCTGAGCTTCCTGCAAATGCCACTCCAGAAGCGCATCTGAGCATGGGCTATGACGCTCTGAAGCTGGACCGCTACGACGTGGCGGTAAAAGAATTCCGGGCCGCTCTGACGGCTGACCCTGCGCTGAGTCTGCGGGCACGATTTCCCCTGGCAGTCGCGCTTTTCGAACTGCATCAATCCGATGAGGCCCGTCGTCAACTGGAACTCGTGCGCCGCGAAGTGGGGGACCATCCCAACGTCTTCTACTACCTGGGACGACTCGACCTGGACGATCACAAGTACGCCAGCGCAGTGCGGAATTTGAAGTTGGCGGCGGCCAAGCCTCCCTTTCCCGACACCGCCTACTTTCTCGGCTACGCCTGTTTCAAGCAGGGCGATCTGCCGGCCGCCGAGAAGTGGCTGGGGGAAGCTTCGCGGCTGACTCCGCGCGATGCCCGGGTTCCCTATCAACTCGGATTGGTGTATCGAAAACTGGGGCGCGAACAGGAAGCCACCAAGGCTTTGGCGCTGTCGGAGGAATTGCGCCGGCGTGATTCCGACGAGAGCAGGGTGAGGCTGGAATGCAGGCAGAAACTCGACCAGGGTCTGCGCGAGGAAGCCCGCACGGTGTGCGAACAACTCTATGATCCTGGCAACGCCGACAAACTTACTGAACTGGGAACCATTTACGGTCAACACGGAGATCCGGAAGCGGCGTTGAAGCCCTTGCGCAGGGCGGCGGAGTTAGCGCCGCATTCGCCGCAGATGCAATACAACCTTGCCCTGACGTATTACCAGCTGAACCAGTTCGACAAGGCCCGCGGCCCGCTGGCCAATTCACTCCAGCGCTGGCCGGATTTATTTCAATTGAACTCTCTCTACGGAGCCGTCCTGTTAAAGCTGGGCGAGAACCTTCAGGCCTACCAGGCGCTGCATCATGCGCACGAACTCAATCCGCAGGATTCCGAGACTACAAACTGGCTCTATGCCCTGACCTTGGGACTCTCCCAGGAGAGTACGAGCGCATCACGGTACTCCGATTCGTTACGGTATCTGGAAGAAGCGTCCTCGCTGCGGCCCCTGGAGCCCGAGCCGCACCGCCGCATGGCTGAACTCTACACTCTAACCAGCCATCCCGCGCAAGCCCGGGCCGAACATGAAAAAGCCGACCGCCTGACCACTAGCCCCGGCGGCTTGCAGTGAAACGCCATATGAATGCGGCCCTATATTGGAAAAGGCAATAAGAACAACGGTTGACAGAGGCTCAATGACGAAGCGTCGCAAGTTCTACCTGACACTCACAGTCCTGCTGCTGGCCAGTTCCCTGGGCTGGGCCCAGCAGCGGCACAAGGTAATCATCAATCAGGACGGCTCCGGGCCCGGCGGCAGCAACATGCAGACTCTCGCGCTGCTGGTTCAGTCGCCGCAGGTTGAAGTCCTCGGTATCACCGTGGTCAGCGGAAACCAGTGGCGCGACGAAGAAGTGGCGCACACCTTGCGCCTGCTCGAGATCATGGGCCGCACGGATATTCCCGTGGTGCCCGGAGCGGTCTTCCCGCTGGTGCGGCGGCGCGAAGAAACCCTAATCTGGGAGCAGCGTTTCGGCCAGGTAGCTTTCGCGGGCGCGTGGGACGAAAGGTGGTGGCACGGCCCCTTTGTAGTTCCGCCGCTGCCCGAGGGTCAGCCCACGACCAAGCCCGCCGACGAGGACGCGGTTCACTTCCTGCTTCGCAAGGTGCACCAGTTCCCGCACGAAGTAACGATTTACGAGGGCGGCCCAATGACCAATCTGGCGCTCGCCATCTCCATCGATCCGCAATTCGCCGAACTGGCGCAACAGCTGGTCTTCATGGGCGGGAGCATCGCCCCCCAGACCGACGACCCCGAGTTCGTCAGCAATCCCCGGCACGAGTTCAATTTCTGGTTTGATCCCGAGGCGGCGCAGATCGTACTGCGCGCGCCCTGGAAGAAGATCATCTGCACCCCGACCGACATTTCAGTCAAGACACGCCTTACGCCCGCGATGATCAAGCAGATCGACGCCAGCGGGACGCCGCTGGCACACTACATCTCCCGTTTCTACCAGACCGGCCAGGGTGGCGAGTACATGTGGGACGAACTGGCGGCAGCCGCATGGATCGATCCCTCGATGATCACACAGCGGGAAACCCGATACATGTCCGTTGATCTTGACCGTGGCGCAGGCTATGGCAATACCATGACCTGGGTAGAGAAGGACAAGCCAAAAATCGCCGTGCAGCCAGTTGAAATCCAGTTCGATCTGGACAAGGAAAAATTCTATCGGATGTTTATTGGCTTAATGAGCGCTCCCACAGGAAAGTAGCGCAGCCTTCAACGAGATTGCGCCCCCGGACTCCGCAGCGTGTAAACAAACTGCCGGCTCTCTCGCCGCTCGCGCTCCACTTCCTCGTCTTTGCTTTTTGATATCCGGTCGTACACTCGAAGTTCTTCTTCAGCTTTTTCTTTTTCTCCCGTCCGCTTGTAAGCCTGTGCCAGACGGTAGTGCGCCTCTTCCAGCTGAGGACTGGCCTGGATGGAGCCTTGATAGCTGGAGATTGCGCGAGAGAAATCCTTTCGCTCCGCGTAAAGAATCCCGAGCTGCAGATACCCCACCCCGAGCTTCGGATCGAGCTGGACAGCGCGCGTCAGATGAGACTCCGCCTGGGCCACGGTTTCGGTGTCGTCCGGTCCCTTGCGCCGCTTCCAGAGGTTGACCCCGTAATAATAGTTGGCCAGCGCATTCTCAGGCTGCAACTTCACAAATCGCTTCAGCCTCTCGACCGAGCATTCTGACTGGTTGGTTTCGACACTCTGGATCTTGCCTAGAAAAAGATAGGGCTCGGGGTCATCGGGATTCAGGTCGGAGGCTTCGCACAGCCGCTGTGCGGCTTGATCGTAGGAACCGTTCGAGTACCAGGCCACTCCCAGCGCCACCAGCATCCGGGCAGAGTGTGGGAAAAGACGATTGCCCTTGCTGAATACTTCGATCGCAGGTTCGACGGCGCGATGCAGCAGAAGCTCGGCGCCCCAATCGAAAAAGTTAACCTCGCTGGCATTCAGTTCCGCCGCTTTCTGGTATTCCCGAACCGCTTCGAGAGAATCGCCGGATTTTTCCGCGATGTCGCCCCGCAAGTGATGCTGCCCGGCTAGATCTTGAAGAACAAGACCCTCCTGGGCCGGACCCCTGGAAGAACCAGCCGAGGGCGGCGGGCCGGTGATTGGCGGCTTCCCGGCCGAAGCGCTCAGAGTCGCGACGTCCTTCGCCAGCGATTCCTTTGTTCTGACGATCGTATTCGAACCATGCCCGCCGAGATTGGTGCCGTCGGTGACTCCAGCCACGGTGAATTGAGGTTCATCGAAAAATTCCGGTTGTCCCTGGCCGGATTGCGCTGGCGGAGAGCCTTGCGTCGGGGGATTTTTCGGAGCTTCAAGCCTCAAGTCAACTATCTTTGCCTCCTTCGGTCCAAGCACACAAGCGCTGATTGCGGCCTGGCTGTACCCCGTTTTTTCTACTCGCAAAACATAAGTTCCCGCGCGCAGACCGGAAAAGCGATAAATCCCGGTTGCGTCCGAGTGAGCAGAAATAGTCTGCAAGCCATCCTTCACCTGTAGATATACCACCGCGCCGGCAACCGGATGACCACTCGAATCTCGCACTGATCCTTCTAACGTAGCTGAATCGGCAGAGGCCTGAGATTGACCATGGATCACACCCGGAGCGCAAAGCGCAATCGCCACCAGAAGACAGGTCGCAAGGTGCGTCGCAAGAGATTGCTCTACGGTCAAATGGAGACGACGCATATTGGAAAGAAGACGATGGAAAGGTCAACAACTCATGCGTTGATCGTTCCAGGCGTTCATTTTAGTCGCGGGCATGCTCGTCCGCAATCGGCACGCCAGCCAAGGGTTCGCAAATACTCGCTAGTGGGCGGCAAATATTAAAGCGCTTGGCACAGTCCCTCCGAGTGGCGGTACAATGCAGGGTCTTCCAAGCCGTGCGGTTCGATGTGCACCGCAAAGCTTTACGATCTCGATACCAAATTAACTAATGACGCGGCAGACGCAATAGCCATACTGACCGGAGCCAACAACATGGATTCGAAGCCACCTTTTCGTTTGACGCGGCGCCAATTTGTAACCACCTCGGCTGCAGCTATGGCCGCGGGTAGCGTCACGGCCAGTTTCGGTGGTCCTCCCCAGGCTGCCGGAGCAGCGGAACAGGGACAGTCAGGACAGCGAACCGATCGCGGACCTTTCCGCGTGATCATTGACACCGATCCCGGCGTGGACGATGCGCTGGCCTTGCTGCTCGCCATGCGGTCGCCGGAGTTGAAGATTGAAGGCATTACCCCCGTCGCCGGAAATGTCCCGCTCGAACTGGGCCTTCCCAACGCCTTGCGCATGGTGGAAATAGCGGGCCGCACCGACATTCCGGTTGCTCCCGGCGCTACGGCGCCTCTGCTGCGACGCCTGGTCACGGCGACGTATGCGCATGGCGAGAACGGGCTGGGAGGCACTGTTTTCCCCGATCCGAAGACAAAACCAATCGCCGAGCCTGCGGCCGAGTTTATTCGCCGAATCGTCCGCAAATATCCGGGCGAAGTAACCCTGATCCCGATCGGTCCCCTGACTAACATCGGAACCGCGCTCAGGCTCGACCCGGAACTTGCGGGTATGGTAAGAGCAATCGTGGTGATGGGAGGATCGCTCTCCGGTGGCAACATTACGCCGGCGGCGGAATTCAATATTTACGTGGATCCCGAAGCGGCGCGAATTGTGTTTCAATCGGGCATTCCGATCACCATGGTCGGCCTGGATGCCACTCGCAAAACTTCGCTCACTGAAGAGCACATCCGCATCCTTGAAGCGGCCCAGAATCCGGTCAGCCAGGCCGCGGCGAAGATTGGCCGCAATGCCATCAACCACAATCGCGAGCGAGGCTTCCTGGTGGGTCCGAATATGCACGATTCGCTTGCGGTCGCCGCATTTCTCGACCCGTCCATCCTGACGTTCAAGGATTATTACGTCGATGTAGAAACATATGGCGAACTGACTGCTGGAGAGACCTTGGGCTACAGCCCGAGCGCCGGTGACTTGCGGCGAAAGCCCGAAATGGAAAAGCAGGCGGCAATGAACATGTCAATTCGCGGATCAGCGCCAACTCTCGCCAGCACCCGAACATCTCCGGTAATACGCGATCGATGGGTGCCCAACGCCAAGGTGGCCGTCGACGTGGATTCTGCAAGGTTTTTCAAGTTGCTGATTGGCCGTTTGTCGGCGTAAACACGCCGCCGAAGCTTTTACAGGTTTGAGAGCTCTTATACTCCGAGGTGAATAATGAAATTGGGCCGAGTCTGGGTTGTAGCAGCGCTACTGATGGCATGCTTCACGTGCTGGGGACAGGAAAAACGCAAGATCATCATCGATCAGGACGCCGCCGGACCCGCCGGAACCGACCAGCAGTCGATGCTGCTGCTGATCCAGTCTCCGCAGACCGATGTTCTTGGCATCACGGTCGTGACCGGCGATGCGTGGCTCAAGTCCGAAGTGGCGCACACTTTGCGCATGCTCGAACTTATCGGTCGAACCGATATTCCGGTGGTGCCGGGAGCGGAGTATCCGCTGGTGCGCACGAAAGAAGAAACGGAACTCTGGGAGCAGCGTTACGGCTACTACACCTGGCTGGGCGCCTGGACTCCCCGGTTCTATCATCCGGCGGATCAGTTGGGAGACATGCCGGAAGGCAAGCCCACGACCAAGCCGCTTGACGAAGACGCGGCGCATTTTTTGATACGCATGGTCCACAAGTATCCCCACGAGGTCACGATTTACGCGGGCGGGCCCATGACCAATCTGGCACTCGCCATCTCCATCGATCCCGAATTTCCGCAGTTGGCGAAAGAACTGGTCTTCATGGGCGCCAGTCTGAATCCGCAGACCACCGATCCTGAGTTCATCAACACTCCGCGCCGCGAATTCAACATCTGGTTTGATCCCGAAGCGGCCCACATCGTATTTCGCGCACCGTGGAAGAAAATGATCTGCACTACGGTCGACATCTCGGTGAAAACAAGAATGACAGCCGACCTGATCAACCGGATCAAAGCCAGCAACGCGCCGGCGGCGCAGTATGTCGGCAAGTACGCGCGCTTGTTTGGCGAATACAACTATCTGTGGGACGAACTGGCGTCGGCGGCATGGCTTGATCCCAGC
This sequence comes from Terriglobia bacterium, assembly GCA_963816865.1. GTDB lineage: Bacteria > Acidobacteriota > Terriglobia > Terriglobales > Acidobacteriaceae > JAIQFF01. The sequence continues at coordinate 47,782 of CAWFMU010000029.1, read as the reverse complement.
CTGATCACGAAGACAGAAACGCGTTACCTGGATGTGGACCTGGGCCGCGGCGCAGGATACGGCAGCATCCTCAGCTGGAACGATAAGGACAAACCTAAGATCGACGTACAGCCGGTTGAGATACAGGTCGATCTGAACACCGAAAAGTTTTACAAAATGTTCGTGGACCTGCTGACCGCGCCCACTCCGAAACCTTAGCGGTGTAAATGGACACACCTACTGCGCCAATTGCTCGAGCGCCTGCTGCGCCGCAACATGCTCCGGGATGCTGCTTAAGCAGATCGAGCAGCACGCTCCTCGCCTTGTCTGGCGCGCCCTCCAGGGCATACACCCGAGCCAGGTTCATGTAGGACTGATCGAACGCGGGCGCAACCCGGATGCATTCTTCGAAGCTCGCCACGGCTTCATCCCGCCGTCCCGTGCGCAGGTAGAGCACACCGAGGTTGTTCAGCGCCTCGGGATAGCCCGGACGAAACCTGCAGCGCTCGCTGCAAATATTCATAGGCTCGATCATTGTCGTTGAGCTGCGCGAAGACCATCCCCAGGCTGTAATTGGCTTCCGGATCCTGAGGACCGACCGCCACCGCCCGCTCCAGCACTTTGCGAGCTTCGTCCCACTTTTTCTGCTGGCGATAAGCGTTGCCCAGATTTTCGAGGGCGATCAAATGATCGGGATTGAGTTTGAGCGCCTCCTGGAAATACGGAATCGCTTCGGCGGTACGCCCTTCGCGCGTAGCCAGAAGACCGAGGTTGTTCCACGAGTTGGCCAGCGTGTCGGGATAGCTGGCGTTGCAGCTTGGTCGCGCGCTCGAAGCTTTCGCGCGCCTCGCCGGTCTTCTCCTGTTTCAAATAAACACTACCCAGCCCGTAGAGCGCCTCGGCGCTCGATGGATCGTCGCGCAGACGCCTGCTGAAACGACGCCTCGGCTTGTTCCAGATATCCCCGCTGAAAATAGACCGAACCGTAGTTGAGATAGTTGCGCTGGAATTCCAGAGTGTCGATCACTCCCGGGAACGGTAGTGCTTTGGCCAGCCTCGCTGCCGCTGTTTCAGGAATGTGCTGGAAATCTTGCTCGACGTGGTCCGGATTTACCGGGCCCTGATAGACCTTGACGATTTCTCCGCCGCTGTTTATGAGAAATGAGGTTGGAAGACTCAGGTCGCGATGCCGGTCAAAAAGATAGCGATAGAGAATGTTGTAAATGCCGGCCAGATCGTCCGTACCCAGCAGGATGGGAAATGAAAGATGGCGGTCACGCACGAGGGCCCGCACTTTTTCGGCATCTGCGGGATCGTCCAAATTCACCGTCAGGAGCTGAAGACCTTGCGCCGCCCAACGCGAGTACAGCCGATTGAAAAGCTTCAAGTCCTCCTGGCAGTTCGACGACCCTGCTGCCCAGAAATTGAGCAGCACCGGCTTGCCTTGAAATGCAGCAAGCGTTCGGGTCTGTCCCGCTGAGGTCGGGAAGAGCAAAGTCAGGTGCCGCGACAGGCGCGAGCAGCCAGGTTTCAACGATGCTGGGAAACTGTCCAGATTCATCAGACGCGGCCTTTCGGGAGGGCACGGCTTCAGCCGTGCCGCCCCGAGCCGCGGAAGACGTGGGCTTCAGCCCCTGAGGGTTCGCTTTGAACGCTTCGACACGCGATGGCTCGGCGCCTTCCTCAACCCAGATTCTGTGATTGACCGGGAGGTCGCGGAGTTCCTGCACCAACCCGCTCGGCCAGCGAATCGACGCTCGCACCGGTCCCTTGGCCTCTCCGAGTCCGAAGAAAACTTCCTTGCTGTGCTGCGAAAGAAATCCCGATCCAGCCTGAAGCGTGCGGGTTTGCCGCCTCGTCCCGGTTTCCACGGTGATCACCGCGCCGATGGCGTCTCGATTACTCTTGCTGCCGCGCAGACGGAAGGCAATCGACGGAGGGAGATCCTTCATCACATTCTGCAAGAGCCGCAACTGCGGACCGTTGCGATTTTTCAGGAACACTTCCAGCCGGCCGTCGTGATCGAAGTCAGCCAGCGCGAACGACCTGCCATCCTCGACAGAATCCAGGCCCACCGCGCCTGAGACGTCGGAGAATGTTCCATCCCGATTGTTCGCGTAGAAAACATTCCGTTCGTATCCGCTCCAGGTGCCATCGGAGCGGATGAGTTCGTTGATTGCGTTCCAACCTTGCTCGTAGGCGATCGAGGATTTGGCCTCTACCGGAGAATTCGCGACCACCTGCCGCCAGAAAAAGCTGTTCAGGTCATCGCGAGAGGGTCCCGAGACCATTCCGTTGGCGACGTAAAGGTCGGGAAAACCATCATGATCAAAATCCCAGGCGTCGCTTGACCACGCCCAGCGCCCCATCTCAACGCCGGCAGACGCGCCGCGGTCCTGAAAAGCGTTGCCGCCAGCGGCCCGAAACAGCGAATTCCCCATGGCATGTTTCCGGTAGAGCGCGCGCACTTTTTCGGGTGCATTTTTCTGAAAGATCTCCTGCGTTGAGATGCGCATACCCGCAGCCGTCCACATGTTGGCGACGTAGAGGTCCTCAGCTCCGTCATTGTCATAGTCGAGCCAGCACACGCCCATGCCCGCGCCGACGTCTTCCACTCCCGCCTGCGGTGCGACATCGGCAAAAGTCCCGTCGCCGTTGTTGCGATAGAGATTCTTCCGGCCAAAATCGTTCACCACATAAAGATCGGGCCAGCCGTCGCGGTTGTAATCGCTCCAGCCGCAGCAAAAACTGTAGCGGGTGTTGTTTTTGTCGAGGCCCGTCTCCGCGGTGACGTCGCGGAAAGTTCCGTCCCGTTGGTTGCGCATCATGAAGTTGGGCGGACCGTTTTCCGCGTCGTAGTAAGGAGAGGGATACTTGTACTGGTCCGTGCCCTGGTAATAAAGATAGAGACAGAAGTAAATGTCCAGCCAGCCGTCGCGGTCGTAGTCGGCCACGGCTGCGCCCGTGAAGGTTCCCTGCGGAGGCCGGGCGAACCGAAAAGCGTCGGGACTTTGGCGAAACTTGCCGCCGCCCTGGTTCACAAACAAAAGAGGCCCGCTGGTGCGCACCACGACCAGATCCTGCCGGCCGTCGTTGTCGAAGTCGGCGAAAAGCGCGCACGCCGTATTTTCCAGAAGGCCCACGCCGGAGGCTTCCGTGATGTCCTCGAACGTCCCGTCGCCGCGGTTGCGATAAAGCCGGTTGGGAAGGCCGGCGGGCTGGCAAACGTAGAGGTCGTCAAATCCGTCGTCGTCGATGTCGCCGACCGAGACCCCGTTGTGTCCGTAGATATCGATGCCGCACGCGACATCGAGAACGGTCCGCCAGTAGTCGGCCCCGCGCAGCAGTTGGGAAGAGTAGGATGCATTGCCGGCGAACGCCGCGCGCCGTAATATCGGCGAAGACAGGACTGGCAGAACGGCTCTGAGTTTCATCGGACAGGCGCCAGCTGCGCAGACGAAATTCGCCCGCGCCCGAGGATTCCCATTCCAGTTCCCAATATCCCACTCGTTGTTCGCGGTAGAAATCCTTGCCCGAGCCCACCAGTTCATATCGCACACGAGTGCGCAACCGATTGGGAAAAGTGGACGCGAGCGAGCGACGGATCCGGCTTCAATACTGGTCACTTGAAATTCAGCCGTGATGATCGACGAAAAAGAATTCATCGCGGACCGCAATTCCCGCGAGAAAGGCGTCCCTCGCCAGCAGCAGGCTCGCGGGCAAATTTGTTTTGACGGATTTCGACCGCCGGGCCAGGGCGCACTACCCGCGATTCAACCGGGCGAAATGAAGCGCCCGAAAAATCCGGAGCGAGAGTCTCTCTCCACCGCGCGCACGTCCTGCGGAGACCCCTATAAAGCCCGCACTCCACTCCGCCAGAATGGCAGCAATCTGATCGTGATATTTCTCGGTGACGAAGTCGTCCAGGCCCGCCTGCGTCTTGCGCAGCGTGGCCTCCTGGCGGCAACTGGGCGCGATAGTGGGGATGAAGATGGAAATCGCTACCGGACGAGGGCAGGCTCGGCGAATCGGAAGCGTACGCGAAAGGAAAGGCCAAACCGCGCAAACCTGCAGGGATGAATGCCGCGGAGGCTCCCTGGCAGCACCTGACCAGAAAGTCGCGGCGGCTGGAGTCTGCTGGATCACGACCAGGAGAAGATCGACTGGACGCCGCCTCTTCCCTGCCCGATTCAGACTGACGTCCCTTGGACATTCCGGTGTGAAACCGAAACTAACATCCTCGTTATGGGCGGTCAAGGTTGCCACACCACAAGCACCGACAGCCGCCCTCGGCCTCCGGCGGAGCAAGGCTCTGCTGTCTTTATTTTCGCTTTCCGCAAAAACCGGGTCGAGCTTCGCTCGACTGGACAGCTGAGGGCAGCTGTCCCTACGTGGTTCGTGGTGAGAAAAATCGCGTTTCACCTAGGCTTCGCACGTACGAACATCCTTCAGGCTTCTCTGTATCAGCCAAAAGACCGTTCCCAGCATTCCGAGCCAACCCAGAAGGCTCACGACCGCGGCAATCTTGGTGTCGTACTGGAGTACGCCCAAGGCTGGAAAATATAGTGTGCCAGTCATGCTCGATGTAATCAGAATCACCGGCCGTGACCAGCGGCAGGAGCATGGCGCGCGCGTCGGCCATATACGTTGCGGTGTAGAGCCAGTTTTCGAAGAAGAAGAATGAGCAGAAAGCAAAAGCCGTCGTTTGTCTTTGACTGAAGAAGTACGCTGCCAGAAGCAGCGGCACCAGCCATTGCAGAATTGTGCCTCCCCAGAGGCCGAGAGTCGGACCAAACCAGCCGAATAAAAGATGCCCGCCTTCGTGTACCACCAGATTGGCCAGATCAATAAAGAGAAAAGCACCGTGCTTGCTGAAAGCGTAGATCAGGAACCCCACATAGAAGACCAGCCAGGCCGAGACGCTGTAACGCGAGGTGGGCCGCCAGTCCTGAGCCTGCCAGTACTGGGCAAAGACGTTCTGCAGGTACTCGCCCATCCGCCGAATTGTAGCGGGATCGCAGCCCGCGAGACAGGTTACGGCAGTGCTCCTGCGTCGGAGCGTTGTGGTGCACTACTCATTAGACTCGACCCGGACATTCGAGACGTATAATCACCGCAGCGATTGGTTCCGAAGCCATATGTGGATGAAAGCTCATCAATGGATCGTGACCCTGGGGCTGCTGGCCCTGGTGCTGGCGGCTGCCGTGGGTCTGATTCTGACTCGTCAATCGACGCAGATGAACTCTGCCGCCTCACGCACGCGCCGACCTCCGATCGTCGATGAGCAACCGCTGAACACTGCCCGCGCCATGGCGGCCCTCGCCTCCGACTGGGAAGAACAGCGATATTCGCGGCAGGCTCTCAAACTGGCCGACCACACTGTAGATGTCGCCTTCAGTTACGAGATGCGCCAGGCCACCGAGCATCCGGCTGCGCCGACGCCGGAAAGCAAAAAGCTGTACGCGCAGGCCAATCAAGCCGACGCCGCCGTCAAGGCCGACCAGGACAGGATCGATCTGCTGCAGAAGCAGCTCGCCGGCGCGAAAGATGATCACACGCGAGACAGCCTGCAGCAGCAGATCGACTTGACCAAGGCACAACTGGAACTCGATCAGGATGAATTGGAAGACGTAAAAGGAAATCTGATCCGTTCCGGAGCGGATCGCCTCAGCCGAATTCAGCGCCAGTTCAACCGTCACGAGGCTACCCAGAAGGAGTACGAGACCAACAATCCTCAGACCGGCTCCGGCAATACCAACAGCAACTCCCAAACTGGTTCGTCGGCCGCCATCGTCCAGCTCTCGGCGTGGAGCAGCTTGCGCGGCAAAACGACCCAACTGCAGCAGGCATTGGACGAAGCCAGGCAGACCGCCGGTCCCCTCAAACAGAGCCACGAAGCGCTCGAGTCCCAGGTCGCGATGGAAGTCTCCAACAAGGAGGCGATCGCGGAGAAGGCGAAGAGCCAGGTCGAAGTCACTTCGGGAAATGGCGGAAGCTCGGCCACCAGCACGGCCTCGGCCATCACTTCGCTGCACCAGATTTCGGTCGACCAGAAAGATCTGAGCGATCTCGGCAAGCGCGTCCAGGATCAGGACGATCTGGCCACCGCCTACAGCAGCTGGATCGATGTCGTCAAAGTTCGCCAGCGTGCGGTCGAGCACGAACTGCTGCAGTCCGCGATGCTGATTTTGCTGGTGGTGTTCGGCGTTTATCTGGCCAATCGCCTGGTGGATCATTTCTTTGTTGGACTGGCGGTGGAGCGCACTCGTCTGCATACCTTGCGCGGGGTGATTCGATTTGCAGTGCAGGCACTGGGCTTGGCTTTGATTCTCTTCATACTTTTTGGTCTGCCCAATCAGCTGTCCACCATTCTCGGGCTGGCCGGCGCCGGACTCACCGTGGCGTGCAAAGACTTCATCATGGGATTTATTGGCTGGTTCCTGCTGATGGGCCGCAATGGGCTGCGGGTGGGCGACTGGGTGGAGATTGATGGAGTCGTCGGCGAGGTGGTCGAAATCGGTCTGCTGCGCACGGTATTGCTCGAAACCGGAAACTGGACGGACAGCGGACATCCGACGGGCCGCAAAGTCGCGTTCGTGAACAGTTTCGCGATTGAGGGTCACTTCTTTAACTTCTCGACCACCGGGCAGTGGCTGTGGGACGAAGTCGAAATTCTTGTGCCGGCGAGCCAGGATCCCTACCCGGTCATTGATGCCATCCAGAAAATGGTCACCGAGCAGACCAAGGCCAACGTGACCGCCGCCGAGCAGGAGTGGCAGCGTGCCGCCAGCAACTATAGGGCGCAGCCAGTTTCAGCGGCCCCGTCTGTCAGTCTGCGTCCGACCAGCTCTGGAATCGAAGTCCACGTGCGCTACATCACGCGTGCTGGCGAGCGGCACGCGACGAAAACACGTTTGTACCAGGCCCTGGTGGAGTTGCTGCACGGACGGCAGGGCGACCCGGCGGCGGCCGCGAGTGCGCAGGCTGCGCGCTAGGGTGTCTGCCAGCTCGAGTGATTTAGCGACCGCTGTGAGATCACAAGCGCTCGTCGCATAGAAAAAGAGTGCCGTCAGCCTTGTCACGAAAAACTCGATAGCCCACAGCAGCCTTCGGAATCCATACTTCGTAGTCGGTCAGGGATTTGGGCAGAAACCACTGTGGTGGTTTGTCGCCACACGAACTCAACACTCTTGCATCAGGCGGGACCGAGGTCATAGGTTCGGCAGACGTGAGCCCGGTTACAAATTTTGGTGAAGCTCTAAGCGAGATAAAGTAGCTGTATTCAGTGGTCCAGTGCGGCGATTTCCAGTAATAGCTGTGAAGCACGTCAACATCCTGGGGCTTGCTGACGCCGAATACCCGGCGGAAATTTCCATCATCATCGATCCAGGTACCGCCGCAACTCGGCAACACCAGCAGCAGCGCCAATGGCAGAATCCGCAACCAAATCCTCTGTTCCCTCAAGCTGCCCTCCACACTGTTTTCGACAATTCACTAGAGCCTCGTCCCTCCCCGATGTCGGCCGAGCTCTCGAACATCTTTCAGCAGGCTTGATTTCGTGGCCGCCGGCAAGCGCGAGCCCTGCAAAATCTCGATTACCAGGGCAGCCGGCAGGGAACGTGCGAACTCGACCGCACGAGCCAGTGGGGTTCTCTCGTTGCGCAACAAGGCAATACGGATCTCCCGCCGCGGCGACCACTTGGAATGATGGCAGACAGCTCTGACCAATGCCTCGGGCGCATCGCGGTGCATCAGCGCCTTGATGACCGCCGATTCAGTCAGACGGGAATTTTCCAGCGCGGCATGGATCACGCGCGATTCCGCATCGAGCAGAAGGACGGCGGCAACGCGTCCCGAGGCGCGGTGCGCCAGCGAGAGTCGTTCGCCTTGCGAGAGTCTTTCCAGCCGGTTGATGAGAGTTTCCTCGGCCGCCATTTTGATGTCGGCGGGAACGACGGGGGTAAGCGCTACTCGCATGAGGTCGAAAGTAAAAAGGTGCCTCACCATGGGGATCGAGATATGTCGCGGTGTCCGGGAATGCTCGACCAGCGCCAATTTCACTTTGCGGCTCTTCATGACGCCGCTATTTCGGCTGAGGCGATCAAGCACCTGAGATGGCAAATCGCTCTGCTTCAAAAGAGCCAGGGCAAGGTCTTCGGTGAGCGCGGAGTCAGATGCCGCTTCGGCCATTACTTCATGAGACGTGCTGCGGACACCCTCTCGGAGAGCAGCGGAGACTTCCGGAGCTGTGTGGGCGATGGTGGCATCATCGAGAAACATGATTTTTCCAAGCAAGAAACAAATTGCGCCGTTCGCTAACCGCGAAGCGGTGCCAGACTGTAGCCCAGGGCGCAAGCCCTGGGTACAAAGCCGAAAATGACCCAGCTCCGCAAGGAGCGAAAGAAGGGGCGCCGGAGGCCCATCTGTTCCGCAAACCGTCCTGAGGGCTGTCGGCCTCCGTGGCAAAGACGACGTCCGTCCCCTCAGCGGCTTAAGCCGGCTCTTTTCTGCCTAATAATGCAGCGCTAAAGCGCTGCTCCACCCAAACCTATTTCGCCGTCCCCTTCCGCGCCAGTTGCAGCGCCCCCCGGACGGGATCGACGACGTTGGGATTGAGCGTGGCGTTCGGATGCGCCGAACCAAGAGTATTGTAAAAAACCTGACGCACCAGCGCGGAATTACCAAAAACACCGCCGGACATGGCCACCGGAACATCTGTGGAATTCGGAAATAGACGTCTGATAAGGGTTCCCGCCAGATGTGCGAGATGAGTGCCGGCTTGAGTGAGCGTTACAAGCGCAACGCGATCGCCGGAATCCGCCAGCAAAAGCACTGAAGGAAAAAGGGCCGCGAAATCGGGAGGCGGCGTGGCGTTGGCGGCCGGAACCAATTGCTCAATCGTTTCCAGGTGCCAAGACTTCAACAGAATCTCGATCAGGGGTACGTCCTGGCCAGGGTTTTCGTCCCATGCACCGAAAGCGGCGGCTACCGCGGTGCGTCCGATCCAGTGGCCCGATCCCTCGTCTGAGATGGCGAACCCCCAACCGCCGGCGCGCGCAGTCTGGCCTTCGGCGTTGCGTCCGTAGGCGATCGAGCCGGTGCCGGCGATCACGATCACGCCCGGTCCGCTTCCGAAGGCGGCTTCGAGAGCGATCACCATGTCCCCGACAATCCTGATTTCTGCGGGCTTGATTTCGCCCGAAATGACTTCCGAGACCATGCCTCTTACCAGTTCGCTGATCTCCGGCCGGGCTGCGCCCGCGAGGCCAACGCAAACGCTGCCGATCTGTGAGGGCTCGATATTGGCAACCCTGCAGGCTTGGCGGATGGCGGTAGTCAGAGACTCCCGCGCTTGCGCTTCGCCGACGCGGACCACGTTGCTGGCTGCGCCTGTCCCGGCGCCCAAGACAGAAGTTTCGTCGCCGATCAGGCAGGACGTCTTGCTCCCGCCGCCGTCGATGCCGAGGTAGATGGCCACGAGCGTAGTTCTACCATAAGAGTTTCCGTTCTTCCCTGACACCGAAGTACCCACGATTTATCGCGATCTTGCGAGCAAGCGAACTTGACGAGCTAGGTACCCCGCGGCAGATCGGCGGAGCTTTAACTCGAAAGACCGCTACTCTGAGGTGGCATGCGCCGGCGAGTCAGACTTTCGCCGGAGTAGCGTCGGCCGTACGGTTTGAAGTGCTTGCCTCCGGCTGGCAGGCGGGCGAGGGCGCCCGCCCCACACGGTTCAGCTATGGTTCTGGACAAGCTTGATCTCGCCATCATCGCGCTGTACCTGGCTGGGATCACTCTGTTCGGATTGCGCTTTCGCAAGAAGCAGCGCACTCTGCGCGACTATTTTCTGGCGGACCGGAATATTCCCTGGTGGGCGATCGCGCTCTCGATCGTCGCAGCCGAAACCAGCACCCTCACTATCATCGGCATTCCAGGTCTGGCTTACGATACCGATCTCACGTTTCTGCAAGTGGTCATGGGTTATGTCGTAGGGCGCGTGATTATCAGTCTTGTCCTTCTGCCCCATTATTTTCGTGGCGATCTCTACACCGCGTACCAACTGATTGAACGGCGCTTCGGCAAGAAGCTACGTTCTTTGACTGCCGGCCTTTTTCTGGTGACGCGAGCTGCGGCTGAGGGAGTGCGAGTTTACGCGGTTTCCATCGTGGTAGCCATCGCACTGGGAACGGGCGAGATCGCTTCCATCGCCATCATCACGACACTCACCCTGATCTACACTTTCGAAGGCGGCCTGGCGGCCGTGATCTGGACGGATGTGGTGCAGACCGCGATTTACGTCGGTGGAACGCTGGTGGGTCTGTTCACGATTCTGCACCTCGTGCCCGGAGGCTGGCCGGCGATTCATCACTTGGCGGAGAACGCCGGCAAATTGCGGGTCTTCGATTTCAGCCCCGACTTCTGGAAACCCTACACGTTCTGGGCCGGCTTGATCGGCGGGACTTTCTTCACCCTGGCCAGCCACGGAACCGATCAATTAATTGTGCAGCGCCTGCTGGCTGCACGGAACCAGCGGCAATCGGCCGCCGCGCTGATATCAAGCGGAATCGCAGTTCTCTTCCAGTTTGCTTTGTTCCTCGTGATTGGCGTGATGTTGCTCGAGTTCTATCACGTGCCCTCGGCGAATTTCGGCAAGGCAGACAGGATTTATCCGACGTTCATCGTCAGCCAGATGCCGCACGGAATTTCGGGGCTTGCTGATCGCGGCGATTCTGGCGGCCGCGATGTCGAACCTGAGCGCCGCACTCAACTCGCTTTCTTCCACGTCGATCATCGATTTCTATCTGCAACGCCATCCCCAGACGGACGAACGCCGCAAGATTCGGCTTTCGCGGATCGCAACTTTGTTGTGGGCGCTGCTGCTGTTCGGGCTCGCAGTACTTTCGCTGCACAAGGTCGGACGCGTCATCGAAGTCGGGTTGCAGATCGCGTCGGTGGCTTACGGGGCGTTGCTTGGAGTGTTTCTGCTCGGTGTTCTGACGAAGCGGGCAAACCAGTCCGGGGCAATGGTGGGGATGCTGTTCGGGTTTGTGACTGAGTTGTATATCTGGCTTTTCACTAAAGTGCCGTGGACCTGGTATGTCGCGATCGGGACGGTAGTGACGTTTGGGGTCGGGTATGCAGTCGAGTCTGGTGGTAACAGAAAAGCTTTTAACCGCAAAGGACGCAAAGTGAACCGCAAAGGTCGCAAAGAAAATCCCTCAGCAATCCCGTTTTGGGCATTTCTTGGGTTTTCTTTGCGACCTTTGCGGTTCACTTTGCGTCCTTTGCGGTAAGCTTTTGCTCTTGCGAAGCCCTGACCTAACCCGTGAAATCATTGGCGCAGCGATCAAGGTCCATCGAGAGTTAGGACCGGGACTGTTGGAGTCAGCGTACGAGGCCTGCCTCGCCTACGAAGCTGCAAAAATTAGGAATGAAAGTCGAGCGCCAGAAACCTGTCCCACTAATCTACGAGAGCGTAAAACTCGATTGCGGCTTTCGAGCCGACCTGGTCGTGGAAGGCAGTGTCGTAGTCGAGACCAAGTGTAAAGACGCGCTTCATCCCGTTGACGACGCTCAACTGCTGTCGCACCTCCGTCTACTGAATATCAGTGTCGGCCTATTGATCAACTTCCACGTCGTGGTTCTCCGGGACGGTATTAAGCGGATGGTTAACAACTATCGTGAGCCGATCGGTCTCGTAATCTAACCGCAAAGTTCGCCGAGGACCTCGCAAAGCGCGAAAAAAAGCCCCTCAGGGTCGCGCCGCTCGTCCCCCATATATACTTTCCCATCCTCATTATGGCCCGTACCGTCGAGCTTGCCCGCGATCTCCGCCTAAGCCATGCCAGCGCGATTGTGGTGGGCACCATCATCGGCAGTGGAATCTTTCTGGTGCCGGCCGAGATGATGCAGGCCGCTGGATCGGCAAAGCTGGTTTACCTGGCATGGCTGGTAGGCGGGCTGCTCTCTTTCTTCGGTGCGCTGACCTATGCCGAACTTGGCGCCATGAAACCTCAGGCTGGCGGCGAATATGTTTACATTCGCGACGGCTATGGGCCTCTGCCTGGATTTCTTTACGCCTGGACCTGGTTCCTGATCGCCAAGCCAGCTTCGATTGCCACGCTGGCCACGGGCTTCGTGCGCGTCCTGGGGAACTTCCCCGCCCTGAGCTTCTTCGCAAATAGGTTTGTTTCTGGTCCTCTCCCAATTACATACGGACAACTGGTCGCAGTCGCCGCAGCTACTTTGATTTCCGTCCTCAACTACATCGGGATCAAGAAGGCGGGTGACTTTCAACTGGTATTCACGTTTCTGAAGGTTGCGATCATTCTGAGCATCGTGGTGATCGGCTTCAGCTATAGCGGTGGAAGTTGGCAGAATTTCGCGGGCACCTTTACTGGAGCGAAAGGTGGCGTGGCGGGGTTCATGGCTGCACTGGTGGCCGCCCTGTGGGCCTACGATGGCTGGAACGACCTCAACATGGTCTCGGGAGAAATCAGCAACCCGGAGCGCAACATCCCCCGGGCATTAATCTTCGGCGTGGCCCTCGTGGGTGTCCTCTACATGCTGGTGAATGCAGCGGTGCAATATGTGTTGCCGGCTGCGGCCATCGCGGTCTCACAGAGGCCTGCTTCGGATGCCATGGCGGTCGTACTGGGAAGCCTGGGCGCAGGCATGGTGTCGGCTGGTATGGCGCTCTCTATGCTCGTTGCCATGAATGGCACAGTCATGAGCGGCGCGCGCGTGCCTTATGCTGTCGCCCGGGACCGGTATTTCTTCTCGGCGCTGGCGGAAGTCCATCCTCGGTTTCGCACTCCGTCCGTTGCGATTGTTGTCCAGGCGATACTCGCAATCGTCCTTCTGCTCTTAGGGGGCAGCTTTCGCCAGTTCTTCTCACTGGCGATCTTCGCCGAGTGGCTGTTTTACATGATTGCCGGCACCACGGTGTTCGTCTTTCGCAAACGCGACCCGGGGGCTATCCGGCCCTACCGGGTCTGGGGATATCCCGTGGTTCCTATCCTGTTCGTTCTGGCTTCCGCAGTCCTGCTGTACTTCACCTTCCGGGACAACTACCCCAATTCCGCTATCGGCTGCCTGGTGATTCTGGCCGGCATACCTGTCTTCTATGGTTTCGCCCGGCGGCGTCCCTCAGGTGCCTGAATTCTGGCGTTAGGATGCCGGTTTTTCAACAACTTCCATTTAGCCGTTACGAAGGTTACTGAAGGACACCCACGCCGGGCACGTTTACCCCTCGTGCTTTCTCCCGTAGCTTAGAAACTCCACCCGGTGCATTTCCCCCCAGGCTCGGGTCCCAATTTTTGGAGTTCATTGCATGGCTACGTCTGTAGGCTTTCAATTAGGGATTCTGCCCGAGCGCAAAATGGATCGGCGCGCTCTGGCCGCCAGTTACGGCCTGTTGCTATTTCTCATCATCGTGATGATCAACATCGGCTGGATCTGGCCGGATAGCCTGAACATCACTCGGCAGTATCACGTCACCGAGCTGATTCCGCTGCCGAGTTTGCAGCCCAAGCCGTTGAAGGTGAAGACTCCTCCGCGCACCTTGCGGGCCAAGTTGCTGCCCAAGGCCCCGGTTTTTGACACTCCCAAGCTGACTGTACCGCGCGAGATTCGTGCGCCGCGTCCGCAGCAGCCGGACATTGCACCTCCCAAAATCGAGGTGAACCATTTCACGCCGGCGGTGGTGAAACAGGTCACAGGCGGGGCCCGGCCGACCTTGATTGTGCACACCGGTGAGTTTGGCAGTTCGGCAACTCCGACCGTCAACGCCCCCATTCAGAAGGTGCAGACGGGCGGTTTTGGCGATCCTGACGGTCTTAAGGGAGAGGGCAAGCCCAACGCTCACCTGGTGGCGGCCAGCACGGGTGCGTTCGATCTGCCTCCCGGAGCGGGAAACGGCAACGGATCGGGAGGAGCCAAAGGTATTAAGGGCACAATCGCCAGCGCCGGTTTCGGCAACGGTATTGCACAATCAGGACAGGGCGACGGCCGCAGCAACGGACGAGGAGCTACCGTCCAGACCGCGGGATTTTCGACCCAGCAATTCAGCCAGGGCCCGGCCCGGCCGCAGCAGGCCGACACTGGACCTGCCACGACACCTGTGGAAATCATCTCCAAGCCCAATCCGGTCTACACTGAGGAAGCTCGACAGCTCAGGCTGCAAGGTGAAGTATTATTGGAAGTATCATTCGGAGCTAATGGGCAGTTACACGTGAATCGCGTGGTGCGCGGTTTGGGTCACGGCCTGGACGAGGCCGCGATCTCGGCTGCCAACAAGATGCGATTCAAGCCTGCCCAGCACCTTAATCAGCCGATAGACTCGACCGCCATCGTACATGTCGTGTTCCAGCTGGCGTACTAAGCACGAGCAGAGAGGATTTGAGTCATGCGTACTTGGAAATGGATGATCACCGCTTCCCTGCTGATCGCGTTCAGCGCGATGGCACAGCAGACCGCACCGGCTCCGTCATCCGAGGCGCCGATGCCGTCGGCGCAGCCAACATCGAGCCCGTCCCAGGTGGTCGCGCCCGCCCCAGCGCCGCCCAGTCCTGCCACCCCGCCCACCACCATGGACCAGGTGGTTGACCGGGCCATTGTGCGGGAGCACGCGCTCATCACTTTCCTGGAGACGCGTACGCCGCTGGTTGAGACGTACCTGCAGAATCTGAAGCTGGATCAGCAGATGGGGCCGTCGCCGCGTGAAGACCACTATTTCTTCGGCCGCCTGGACCTGAGCGATTCGGTGGACCGGCAGGACTATCTGTCGAAGGACTCGAGCTTCCAGAACCGCATGATGGGCGGAGTGACCAAGCTGTTCAAATTCGAATACAAGCCCATCGGGTTTTCCTGGATGATCTTCGCCGACCGCGATGATTTTGACCGCGCCCATTACGATTTCAAGTATGTGCACCGCGAGTTTCAGGGCGACGTGCGCTGCATCGTGTTCGACGTGACCCCCAAGAAGGACGCCGGCAAAGGCCGCTTCCTGGGCCGCATCTGGGTGGAAGACCAGGATTTCAACATCGTCCGGCTCAACGGCACATATGCGCCGCGGCCGCGAAACGCGCAGTTCTTCCACATGGATAGCTGGCGCCTGAACCTGATTCCGGGCTATTGGGTCCCGACCTACATCTACAGCGAAGAAGGCGATTTCAGCTCCGGCTCGAAGGACAAGCTGGCTTTCAAGGCGCAAACCCGAATCTGGGGTTATGACCTGAAAAAGAACAACAAGGAAGACGAACTCACCCAGGTGCTGGTGGACTCGAGCGTGAAGGACGAAAGCCCCACGGCGCAGGATGCTTCCCCGCTGCAGGCCCAGCGGGAATGGCAGCAGCAGGCGGAAGACAACGTGATCGAACGTCTGCAGAATGCCGGCATTGCTGGCCCCTCAGGGCGAAGTCGACAAGATCCTGATGACGGTTGTGACCAATATCGAAGTCACCAACAACATTGAGCTGCCCCGTCCGGTTCGCACCCGGGTGATGCTGACGTCACCGCTCGAAACCTTCAGCGTGGGCAACACCATCATCGTGAGCCGCGGCCTGATCGACGTCCTTCCCGACGAAACCAGCCTGGCCATGGTGCTTTCGCACGAGCTGGCGCACATCGTCCTGGGACACAACCTGGGCAGCCGCTACGCCTTCAATGACCGCATGCTCTTCTCCGACGAGTCGACTTACTCGAATCTGGGATTCAGGCACGTTCCGGAAGAAGAAACTGCAGCCGACAAGAAAGCCATCGACCTGCTAAAGAACTCGCCGTATGCCCAGAAGCTGGACACAGCAGGCTTGTTCCTGAGAGAGCTGGCCGACAGAGGTCCAGCGCTTTCTGCGTTGCTGACACCGCATTTGGGCAACAGCCTCACCGATCCTCGCGGCGGTGTCGAACGGATGGCAGCGCTGATGACTTCGGCCCCGGCCCTCGATCCGAACAAGCTGGACCAGATTCCCGCGCTACCGCTGGGCGGACGCGTCAAGCTGAATGCCTGGGATGACCACGTGGAGCTGATCAAGACTGCGCCGGTGGCAATCACATCAGCCCGCGACAAGATGCCGTTTGAAGTGACGCCGTTCTTCCCGCGCCTCACCCGCTACGGAAGCGGCGCAAATCCGGGGTCGCCAACGAGCACAGCCAACGCGACACCGAGCAACTAAAGTTAAGAATGGTGGACGGGCGTCCCGCCCGTCTGCTTCAACCACCTCGTAGACGTCGAAGAAAGCGCAGGCCGGAACCGGAAGTAATTCCGGGGTCCGGCTTTCGTGTTTTGGTGAGCAGTAGCGACGATCCGAAACGCTAGGGCGTGCAGTAGAAGATTCGTGCCGGCAGGATGTTGAGAAACTGGAAGCCTTGCCGCACGCTGCCGAAGCTCGACTTCAGATATGGCAGCACGGTGTTCGTAAATTGATAGACCAGCAGCGCCCCCTCGGGATGAAGCACCTGGCGCGACTCCTGCATCACTTCCCGGCGCACCGCATGCGGCATGGTGCTGTAGGGAATACCGGAGATGATGTAGTCGGCGGAGGGCAACCCAAGTCTCGCCAGGACTTTGCGAACATCCGAAGCCGAAGCATGAATCGCATGGAACCGGGGGTCCACAATTTCTTCGCGCAGGAAGGTAACGAACTCCTCATTCAATTCAAGCGCCAGCAGAACCGCGTCCGGACGCATCCGCTTGAGGATCTCCTGGGTGATGGTTCCGACGCCCGGCCCGTACTCGACGATCACCCGCGCTTTGTCCCAGTCCACCTGGTTCAGAACGTCATTCACCAGAAATCGCGAACTGGGGATGAGCGAGCCCAGCATGGCGGGCGACTTGAAAAAATTGAGCGCGAACAGAAACCGGCGGGATGAAGCAGGAGTGCGGAACACGGCAGTTTGCGATTTTGACATCCCTGATCACCCTTTGTCTTCGGTTTGTAAGGCTGACTCCAACATACACTGGCCAGCTTTCGAAGTCGTACATTTTTAACCGTACTTCGGTTGCCGAAAAAGGGTACTTTCGTCACTCCAGAATTCCGCCATGGGACTCCCGGCACCTTGCTGCGGGCCTCTCCTTCAGACACAATTGAGACTTCAACCGGAACATTTGGCAGTTAGGAACCGAGGACTTCGCCGTGCGAAGGTGGACCGCTACATTCCTGAAACTGATTTGGGGAATTTACCTGGTCCTGACCTCGATCTACTGCCTGCTGGCGTTCCTGCCTTACACCTACTTTGCCCTGATCAAAGCTCCGGCCTATTCCTGGATGCCATGGTTTGCGCACCATCACCGGCCTCTCTACTGGCTCGCCCTGCTCGGCGCGGCGGTCGCGAGTCGCGCGGGAAAGAAAACGCGCGCGGACGCGTGCTGTTTGGAACGCTGGCGCTGGGGGGAATCTACCTGGCGGCTCGGCCCTTCATGCCGACCCTGCAGAATAACTGGGCGGCCTACTGGTGGAGTTTGATTGCATTGCTGCCGCTGATAATGACCGCAGCGGCGGACCTGTACCAGCATTGGCCGGCGGCGGACAACGAGCACAAAGATATTTCCCTGCTGGAATATTCGAGCGGAATCCTGGTGGCGATTGCCGTGGCCTTGATCTACGTGGCCGGCGCCGCGCTGCGCAACCATGCCGAGAAAGTGCCGCTCAATTTCGGACTGGCCAGGCTCGAAATCATCGGATGGAGTCTGCTCTCGCATGTTCTGGTCGCGATTATCGTGATCTCGGTCCTGAACCTGATCCGCCTGGTCACCCGGCACGCGCGCCGTCCCACCAGCTTGCGCCTGGCTCTGAACGGAATCGCTATTGCACTTGTGATTGGCGCCGTCCTCGACCATTTCCTGGCCAGCGCTCTCAGCTTCGAGGGCTGGGCGGCGCACCTGTACGCGGCTCTTCTCGGTTTGACGCTGACGCTTTTCCTCGGCTATCTGGTCTCACCTTTCCTGTTGGTGCGGACCGCGCCGGTCCGATCTCAATCCGCATTCCGGTCAAAGCTTCTGGGGGTTGCAGTTGTTCTCTCAGCGTTGGCCGTTGCCATGCCCACCTTAGTTGGCGGAGGCGACTGGAACGGAGTGCAGCAAAGTACCTTCACGATACTTTTCTGGATCGTGCTGAGCTTCTGCGTTTACACCCTGCGGCCACGGCGCAAAAGATATTCCGCCGCCACCATCCTGGCGGTGCTGCTGCGTGGCCGGTTTTACCTATAAGGCTTTGCAGGCCACGGACATCTTCTGGGCTCGGGCACTAGGCTCGACTGATGATGACGTGGCACGCGCCATGGAAACCTACGCCGGGCAGGACACTTCTTTCCAGCTGGCCCACCACATCCTCGGCAATGCGCGCGAAATGCCCTGCGGAGACCTGTGCCGCATCCTGCGGCAGTACACCAACATTCGAGACGCCGAGGCCAAGACCGACGTAACCCTGGTGGACGACCTCGTCCCGACCACAACGCAGCGTCCGAATATTTTTATCCTGGTCATCGACTCCATGCGTCCGGACTACGTGGGCGCTTACAACCCCAAGGTGGACTTCACGCCCAACCTGGATGCATTTGCGCGCGAAAGCATTGCGCTGCGCAACGTGTTCACGCAATACGCCGGCACCACACTCTCCGAGCCAGCGATCTGGTCAGGCGCCATGCTGCTGCACGCCCACTACATGCAGCCATTTTCCCGGGTAAACGGTCTGGAAAAGCTGGCCAACACGGACGGCTATCAGATGGTGGTCAGCTACGACACCGTGCTGAGCCAGATCCTGTCTCCGTCCGACAATTTGATCAAGCTCGATACCGACAAGCCATTGTGGAACCGTTTCGAAGCGTGCTCCACGCTGGGGCAACTGGAGAAGACGCTGGACGCTCGCACCGACCGCAGCCGTCCAGTGCTGTTCTACGCGCAGCCTATGAACGTGCACCAGTTTGCCCGGAACGATCTGCCGATGGGCGACGATCCCGACTGGCATGTGCGGCCCGGCTTCAACGACCGCATTGCCCACGAAGTCCATCAGGTAGACGGATGCCTGGGCAGTTTCTTCGCCTATCTCAAAGCGCGCGGCTTGTTCGACGAAAGCATTATCGTTGTGACGTCTGACCACGGAGACGCAACCGGCGAGTTTGGCCGGCGCGGCCATTCAATTTCGATTTTTCCCGAAGTCGTGCGCGTACCCCTGATCGTGCACCTGCCCGCAAGCATGCGCGGCAAGCTCCTGCACGATGACAACCGTCTTTCCGCGCTGACCGACATCACGCCGTCGCTCTACTATCTGCTGGGACACCGGCCGATTCGATCCAACCCTCTTTTCGGGCGGCCGCTTTTCGCGGAGAGCAAGCAAGAGCTGGAGACTTACCGCAGGACCGAGCTTTTCCTGGCCTCGGACGAACGCGCGGTCTATGGCTTGCTGGCAGATAACGGAAGGTTTTTATACACAACGTACGACTTCCCCGCCGAGAGTTTCCTGTTTGATCTGAGCCAGGACCCGAACGCGGAGCATAGTCTTCTGACGAAGCCACTGCAGGAAGAATATGCCCAGCAGATCATCGAGCATCTGCACTCGGTCGCCGACTTTTACGGATACAAACCCGGCGTGGGATCACTGTTGGCGGCTGCCCACTAGATTGTGGAGGACGGGTCCCGCCCGTCTTGCGTTCTGAGTCAAAAGCGAACCGCAAAGGACGCAAAGAAAGACCGCAAAGCACGCTAAGAAAAACTGGTGCAATGAGGGTTCTGCGACGATCCCTCATTTTTCTTTGCGGCCTTTGCGGTCCCCTTTGCGTCCTCTGCGGTTAAAAGGCCTTCACTCTCTACTCTTCCCCTTCCCCGGCAACCCCACGGGATTCTCATGCGTACGCTCACGGAACCCGCCTCGCAACCCGCTGGCCAGCGACACGCTGGACTCCCCAAACTTGTCGCGCAGCTTATCCGCAGCCGATAACGCCTGCTGCCAACGCTGACGGCGTCCATCTTCCAGCAAGTCTCCCTGTCCGGCCTGGGCTTCGAATGAGGACGCCTGCACGCCGAGCAACCGCACTAGAGCGCCCCTCTTCCAGTTCTTGCGAAACAGCAACCGGATCTGCTCGAAGATTTCGTTGTCAAGCTGGGTGGGAGAAGGCAAAGTATGAGCGCGGGTAATGGTGGTGAAATCTTTATAGCGCAGCTTAAGCTGGAGGGTCCGGGCGTGCAACCCGCCTTCACGCAGGCGGCGACCTACCATCTCTGACAAACGCATCAACGTGGATTCCAACTGCTCCGCGCTGGCCGTATCTTCGTTGTAAGTGTGTTCGTGGCTGATCGACTTGGGATCGCTGTCGGCTCCGACTTCGCTATCGAACCAGCCGCCAGCATCCTCTCCGCGAGCTTTCCCCGCGAGCGCCAGTCCCCATTTTCCGAATTTCTCCTCGAGAAAGTTCTCGTCGAAGCGGTTGAGGTCTCCGACTTTGTGAATGCCCAGGCCGTGCAGGTTTTGCTCCGTGACTTTGCCGACGCCGGGAATCTCGCGCACGTCCAGCGGGGCCAGGAAATTTGCCTCCTGCCCGGGCACAATCCAGAGGACGCCATTGGGTTTGGCTCGGGCCGACGATACCTTAGCAATGAGACGAGAAATGCCGATCCCGATCGAGCAGTTGAGCCGGGTTTCAGTCTTCATCTTCTGGTGAAGCAGGTGAGCAGCGCGCAATGGCGGGCCATGCAGCCGTTCGGTGCCGGTCATATCGAGATAGGCTTCGTCAATAGAAGCCATTTCGACCTGAGGCGAGAACGAGGTCAGCACATGGTGCACTTTCTCAGAGCATTCACGATAGCGGTCGGGATGCCCGTTCACGAAGATGGCCTGCGGGCAAAGCTTGGCCGCAGTGCGCAGCGGCATGGCGGAGTGCACACCAAACTTGCGGGCTTCGTAGGACGCGGCGGAAACCACGCCCCGCTCGTCGCGTTGTCCGCCAACGACCACCGCTTTCCCCTTTAGTTCAGGATTGAACAGTTCTTCCACGGACACGAAAAAGGCGTCCATATCGACGTGGAAGATCGTCCTGGTAAAGCTGGTCATGGGAATGCGGAGCGACTCATTTTAGCAAGAGCGCGGCGGGCGCGATTGTGGGAGATTTCACGAATTCGTAAGCTACGATCAATGGAGGAGGGGCGGCCTAGCCCGTAGGGCAATGGCCTGTGCCTGACGGGGAGACGCCCGTCCGCCACCATTCCATCCGCATATCGTTTATAGTCTGCTGAACTCGTTTCCAGGTCGAGACTCATGACTTTGATCCGCCGCTATCTGATTGCCCTGTGCGTCGTGTTTGCAGCCGGCTCGTATGCACAGGACCGGGGAACTCCCCTGCCCGATGCCCCGCACTCGTCGGCAGGAAGAAAAGCCCGGCTTGCCCTGCTTTCACAAATCAGCTCCAAGTCTCCGAGCGGTTCGTCGTTCATGGCGAAGCTGGAAGACCCGGTCGAGGTCGAGGGCAAACCCGTGCTGCCTAAGGGGACTTTGGTGGAAGGCCATCTGGAAACCATTCCGGCGCGCCGTATGATGCGCCGGGGCGCCCTGCGCATGGTATTCGATCGCATCAAGCTGCCCGACGGCACGGTTCAACCCGCCCGCTTCGAGCTCTCCTCGACCGAGAGCGATGCGGCGAAAACAGACAGCGAGGGCACCGTCCATCCCACCGTCAGCAAGAAGAGGTTGGCACTTCAGTTGGGTGGCACCGCGCTGGTGGCGAAACTGGCTGACGATCTTTCGGAAGAAGCACTGGCGACCACTGCGGGGAGCGCACGCTGGTACGGACTGGCGGCTAGCACGACTTTCCTTCTCCTGCAAAAGGGTCGCGAGGTGAAACTCAAGCCGGGAGAGCTGATCGAAGTTGATTTGTTGCGGGATGGATCTGCGCTGCCCTCGATACCGCCGGGCAATCGGCAATAATGCACGCCTGTCTTCAAAGCTAGACCAAGGCCACGCTTGGATTTCCGCTGGTGGATTTTATCTCCGCGGATGCTCCTCGTCCCTGCCGCACTCGCTCGTAGACGCGAATATATTCCTTGGCCGAAGCGTTCCAGGAAAAATCCTTGCTCATTCCGTTGCGCATGAGTTGCTGCCAGGAATTCTGATCGCGGAAAGCCCGCAGCGCTTCTTTAATCGTCAACAGCAAAGCTTCGCCGTTGTAGTCGGTGAACTTGAAGCCGGTTCCCTTGCCGGTGCGGGGGTCCCAATGTTCGATGGTGTCGTCGAGGCCTCCAGTGGCACGGACGACCGGGACGGTGCCGTACTTCAGGCTGTAGATCTGGTTGAGGCCACAAGGCTCGTATCGGGAGGGCATCAGGAACATATCGCTCCCGGCTTCAATCTTGTGTGCGATGGCGTTGTCGTAGGCCACCTTGACCGCAATTTTCTGGGGAAACTGTTTGCTGAGGCGGAGGAACATCTCTTCGTAGATTTTGTCACCACTCCCCAGCGCGACAATGATCATCTCCTCGCGCGCCAGGCGTTCCATGATCTGGGAAATGAGGTCAAAACCTTTCTGGGCCGCGAACCGCGAAACGATGCCGATCACAGGCAAGCGCAAATCGGCATTGGCTATGCCAAACGTCTTGAGCAAATCTTCCTTGCACTTGGCCTTACCGGAAAGATCCTGGGGCGAGTAGCGCGCTCTTACGAACTTGTCGGTCTCGGGACTCCACTCGTCGTAGTCCACCCCATTCAGGATGCCGGTCACGGTCGAGGACCGGGTGCGCAGCACTCCTTCCAGGCCAAAGCCGAACTCCGTGGTCTGGATTTCCTGACTGTACTTTCTGCTCACCGTGGTAACGAAATCAGAAAATATCAAGGCTCCCTTCAGGAAGTTCACGTTGCCGAAGAACTCCATTTTCGAAATGGTGAACAAATCCCAGGGCAGGGTCAGCAACGGCAAAGTATCCGGCGAGAAGATCCCCTGATATCCCATGTTGTGGATGGTGAAGACCGTTGACACGTCGCGGAAAGCCGGGTCTTCGGCATATTGCGTACGCAGCAGCACGGGCACGAGCGCGGATTGCCAGTCGTGGCAGTGAAAGATCTGCGGCACGCCTAGAATCTTCGATCCTTCCAGCACAGCGCGGGAAAACAAGGCAAAGCGCTCGGCATTGTCGGGATAGTCGCCGGCGGACGTTCCGTAAAGCGCATCGCGGTCAAAGAACGGTGGGTACTCGACAAAATAGAAGTTCACCCCTGAGCGCTCGCCGCCGCTGACGACGGAGCAGAATCGGTACTGGTCATCGAAGGGGACGGTGACGCTTTTAACCACGGTGCGTGGGTCCTTGAGCAGGGTTTCGCGGTAGCGGGGTAGGTAGACGCTGACCTGGTGTCCGGCCGCAACCAGGGCGCGAGGCAGGGCACCTACCACGTCGGCCAGGCCGCCCGTTTTGGAAAATGGCACACACTCCGAGGCCGCAAAAACGATGTGCATCAGGCCACTCCTTATAAACTGCCAGCCCCGGCGCGCCAGCACACGCTATCATAGGGTGCTGCTCTCAGCATACGCTGCTGCCGGAGCGAACTGGCAGAGTGAACTGGCCAGTTTAAACGCCGGCACGCCGGCAGGAAAGCGGGTCAACGTGACAAAAATCGCGGCCGCGGAAAAGCCCCACAGCCGACCCAAACTGGGACAGCATTTTCTGGTAGATTCCGGCGCCACCGCCCGCATCGTGGAGGCCCTGGGAGATATCTCGGAAAGCACAGTCCTCGAAATCGGCCCGGGACGCGGCGCCCTCACGGCGATGCTGGCAAGACGGGCGCGGCGGCTGATCGCCATCGAAATCGATCGGGTGCTGGCGGCCCAGCTGCGCATGAATTTCTCCCAGGAGCCGAACGTCGAAATCATCGAGGGCGACGTGCTGGCCATCGACTTCCACACCCTGTTCGGACCGAAGCCGGGAAGCACGCGTCCGGGTATGAATCACCAGCCTGAACCGGTGCGCGTAGTGGGCAATCTTCCCTATTTCATCACTTCCGACATTCTGTTGCGGCTATTTGAATTCCGGCAGTATTTCGAAACCATCGTGCTGATGGTGCAACGCGAGGTGGCGGAACGTTTGGCCGCCGCGCCCGGAGGGAGCGACTACGGCCTGCTTTCAGCCACGGCCCAGTTGTACGCCCGCGTGGAAGAGTTGTTCACGCTTCCGCCCTCGGCGTTTTCACCACCGCCCAAGGTGGAGTCCACGGTAGTGCGGCTGCGAATGACCCCGAAACTCGAAAGTCTGCGCGTGCCCGAAACCGGCTTTATCAACTTTCTTAAATTATCTTTCGGACAGAAGCGGAAAACTCTGTCAAACAATCTCAAAGCGCAATATGAACCGAAAGTTTTGCGGGCTGCGTTCGAAAAGGCGGGAGTGAAGCCGACGGTGCGCGCTGAGGCGTTGAGCCTGGAAAAGTCCGCAGCCCTGTTTCGCGCGCTGTCCGCCAGCGCCATGTCATCCTGAGCGGAGCTTTCCACTTCGCTTGCGAGTTCAGTTGTCATGCTGAGCGGAGCCTTTCCATTCGCTTGCGAGTTCAGTTGTCATCCTGAGCGGAACTTTCCATTCGCTTGCGAATGGAAAGCGGAGTCGAAGGACCCCTATAAGTGGCACACTCTTTTTTCCAGCGGAATTCTAATGACCCGGCCACGCTGGTTAGACCTCGAACTACCGATTTCCGTTAAGCTTATAGGGATCCTTCGACTGCGTAGCTGCTTCGCAAAGCGAAGCAGCTACTCCGCTCAGGATGACTCGGGAAAAAGTAGGAATGGCCTCGCAGATTCGCCATCCCGCTGTAGCTGGCCGCTTTTATCCGCGCGACCGCGATGACCTCCGCGCCGAGGTGCAATCCTATCTGTGCCCATCAGGGGAAACGGTCTCAGCCCTCGGCTGCGTCGTGCCCCACGCCGGATACATTTACTCCGGACATGTCGCGGGCGCAGTCTATGCCCGGCTCGCAATGCCCCGGCGCTGCATTCTGATGTGCCCAAACCACACTGGCATGGGGCATCCGCTGGCCATCATGAGCACGGGCGCATGGGAAACGCCGCTGGGCCGGGTATCCATCGACGCGGCGCTCGCCACTGCTCTGAAGGAGACGCTTTCCGCTTCTCGGGGAAGACGCAGAGGCGCATCGCGCCGAGCATGGCGCCGAAGTGCAATTGCCGTTTCTGCAAGCCAGGAATCCGGAGTGCACATTTGTCCCCATCGCCCTGGGCACCTCCCGGTACGAGGTGCTTCAGGCTCTGGGCATGGTGATCGCGGACGTGGTGCAGGCAGTCGGCGAACCCGTGCTGCTGATCGCCTCCAGCGACATGAATCACTACGAGAACGACACGGTTACGCGGGTGAAAGACCACAAAGCCATCGAACGCATTTTGGTTATGGACGGGCAGGGCCTGTATGACGTGGTGATGAATGAAGACATCAGCATGTGCGGATTCGGACCGACCGTCGTAATGCTCACCGCCGTCAGGCGGCTTGGCGCAACCAGCACGGAGCTGGTGAGGTACGCGACTTCGGGAGATGTTTCAGGGGACCGCGAACGTGTAGTGGGGTACGCGGGCGTTCTCGTGCGCTAGTTCAACAGCGAAGAAATCGGAAATTCACGCAGGTATACGGCGAACGGCTCTTTCGCCCCGTTTGGGGCTCGCTTCATTTCTGCTTTGCACCCGGACCTTGCGCCCCGGGCTACATTCTTTGCGCCGCTCCGCGGCTCTCCCCGACGACTTCAAAAACATTGCTCGCATGTTCCCGGGAGAAGCTGACGGCAAATTCAATCTTATTCGAGCTCAATTTCCGTTTCCTGCTTGCCTTTTGCCGGGGCCGGGGCCTTTACCGGTTGCTCCGGCGGAGCCTCTCCCAGGAGGTCGGAGAGCAGCAGCCGCAAGTTGCCTGGGTTCGTGGAATAAGCCATCGCAGTGTCGTAGTCAACCATACCGGCGCGGATCAACTTTTCGATTTCGCCGTCAAAGTGCTGCATGCCCTCGGTATCTCCGTCGCGCATGGCGTCCAGCAGGCTTTTTCCTTCGACCTCGCCTTTGTCCAGATACTCGCGGGTGCGAAGTGTCGATTTGAGGATTTCTATGGCCGCAACGCGTCCGGGTCCATCTTTTTTTGGAAGGAGCCGCTGCGAAACGATGTAGCGGAAACTCTTTGCGAAGCGGTTGCGAATGGTCTGTTGCTCGGCCAGGGGAAATACTCCGATGATTCGTTCTACAGTCTTCGAGGCATCAGTCGTATGCAGAGTGGAAAGCACGAGGTGGCCGGTCTCCGCCGCCTCCAGCGCGATTTCAATGGTCTCCTTGTCGCGCATTTCACCGACCAGAATTACCTTGGGCGCTTGCCGCAGGGCCGCTCGCAAGGCGAGCGCAAAGCTGGGCGTGTCGCTGTGTAACTCCCGCTGGTGAACGATGGACTTCTTGTGGCGGTGCATGAATTCCACGGGATCTTCAATGGTGAGGATGTGGTACGCCTTGGTCTCGTTGATCCGGTCGAGGATCGCCGCCAGGGTGGACGACTTTCCCGAGCCCGTGGGGCCGGTCACCAGCACGATTCCGTTCTTGATGTCGGCGATGCGAGCCAGTTCCTGCGGCAGTTTCAGTTCGTCAAAGCTGGGAATGCTCTTGGGAATCACGCGCATCACGATGGCGTGGCTGCCCCGCTGAACGAAGATATTCACGCGGAAGCGCGCCGTGCCCGGCAAGCTGTAGGAAATGTCACACGATCCCAGGTTCTGCAGGCTCGTAAGCGCTTGCTTGTTTTCTCCAATCAATTCATGCGCGATGCGGTGCGTGTCTGCCGGGCTCAGCGTCGGCACCCCCGCCATTTTCACCGGGACCAACTGGCCGCTTACCTCAACGTGAGGATGACTTCCGGGAGAAAAAATGAGATCGCTGACGTGACTCGAAACCTGCAGCATAGCCAACAAAAGGGCTGGCGTAGGTGGAACAGGAGCGGCGTTGGGAAGGGGCGCCCGGCCCGGTGTAGCCATGAAACCTCCAAATGTTGTTTGGGTGTTTCTACAGCTTACGTGCCGGTTGCCACAGCCTCAAGTGACTGTGGTAATTGGAAGTGTTAATCGCCACAAATCACGTGGCGACAGCCGCCCTCGGCTGTCCAGTCGAGCACAGCTCGACAGAGTCTGCCAGACCACACAAGCGGAGCCTTGCCCCGCCGGGCAGCCAAGGGCGGCTGTCCCCACGTGGTTTGTGACGAAATTAGAGTTTCTTTATTTCCACTCCGGCGGGTTACCGGAAGACCTGGAAGTCAGCACGGCAGCCATGGTCTACCCAAATGCCGCTACGGTCGAAGCCCCAGCTGCGGCCTTGGCGGCAGGCCGATTCGCTGCGCTGCTTCAGCAACTGCACCCCGCCTCGCGTGTCAGCCGGACAGTAGTGCCGATGATTGTCATCCGACGAGCACGACACCAGCTGATTTTGCCCTCCGGCATTTGGTCCTCCCGCGTAAGAGTTGCGGCCCCATGGAATGTCCTGATCGGGTTCTCTTTCAAATCCGCCTCGGCCGCCCTCGACGGCGAAATCAGCCCGGCAGCCGTGATCCACCCAGATTACCTTCCCGTCAGATCCCCAGCTGTAGCCTTCCCGGCAGGAAGAGTCGCCACGCTGTTGCTGCAGGCGGACACGCCCGCCCGACTCAACCGTGCAGTAGTGGCGTCGGCCATCATCAGATGAGCACGAGATGATGCCGACACTGCCCGGAGCTGGACCACGGTATTGGTAGGAATCAACGGCAAAGTCAGCCCGGCATCCGCGATCCACCCAGACGCCTCCGCGGTCGAAACCCCAGCTGTAGCCCTGATTGCAAGCCGCGTCGCTGCGTTTCTTCAATAGCCGCACCCCGCCCCGCGTATCCGCCGGACAGTAGTGGCGATGGCCATCGTCGGAAGAACAGGAAATAGTCTGGGCCGAGCTGCGTGGGATGAAAATGACAAGCGCAATCGCGATCAGGCCGAGCCGAATCCAATTCCTCGCATTAGGCATTCCCATCCCCTTGAGCTGGAGAACCCTTGAGGTGGATAACGAAAGAAGTGGGGAAAACAAGCTGGGGCCTACCTCCGCAGTATCTTCTGATGCCAAGTCCGCTACTTATGGGAAGGCCCGCGCGAACTCGAGGACGAAGATCCTGACCCGGTGCTCATTCGCGGCCCGGCCGTGCTGCTCGCCGGCGTAGAGACCCTGGAGGCGCCCCCGGCAGGCAATCGCGCCGCGGACGCGGCAGCCGGAGCGCGCATGGTCCCACGCGCGGATGCGGACCCGGACGCGGAGGCTGGCCGCTCCACCTGCTGCGAGATCCGGCCCAAATTACGGACACTGCCTCGCGCTACTCCAAGACCTGCGGAATCGGTGCGTATCGCCGCTCGGCCCTGGATTACGCCACTTGTCCCGACAGGCGCGCCGCGGTTGACCATTAGAGTTTGACCCGGCGTATTTGGCATTCTGGGAACATTAAAGTGTTGCGGAGGGTTCACGATGCGAGGCACGGTGTTCCATCCCGTCCAAGTCCTCCCCGGCTGCCAGAACCATCCATAGGAATTAACGTAGGTCCAGGAACCGTACCGATACGGAGTCCAGCCCCAGGGATAGCTTGAGACCCATGCATATCCCGCCCCGGGATACCACGCCCAGGCGCCATTCATAAACGGGTCCCAGCCCGCGCCGACCAGGTAGGGCTGCCACATCATCCCGTAGCCGGGAATGCTGTAGAAGCTGCCGTAGTAGTTCAGGTCGCTGGCGCCGTAACCGTAGGGCGAGTAGCTATTGGCGCGGTACTGCTGGTGATATTTGTCCTGCTGCTTGTCCCAGTCGTCGTAGGGATCCGGTTCGAGATCGTTAGCGAGCGTATAGGGAGCGGATCCAGCGAGGTCGAAGGTTGCGCTGTGCTTCTTTTCGACGTCCACTTTACTTGCGGCGCCATTAACTTCAACCGCACCATTGAACACAGCCACCGTGGCTCGGGCATCTCTTAGTTCAAGGCGGAGGTGCGAAGGCTTCTTCAGGGTCAAACTTTCGGGTCCAAAACCGAGAACAAATTCTTCCCCTTTGTCGCCTTTGAAATTCAGATATGCAGTTCCCTGTTGAAGTATCACGCTCGACGACCGAGCGCCGGAGTCGCGCAGCGCAAGTTCGGGAAACTCCAGGACTGAGCCGGGAGTCAGGCGCAGGCTGCTGCCGTCCTCGAACTCGATTTCAGCTCGGGCGTCTTGTCCGGTGCGCAATTTCGCACCCTGGGTGACCGGTAAGTTGATGAAAGCTTTTTCGTACCCCTGTCCCAGGTTGCGGTCAATCTGAACATCCCCCTCCACCTGGCTGAGCCGCACGATGCGAGCTTGAGAGTCGGCAAAAGAAGGGATGGCCAACGAGCACGAGAAAACGACCAGAGTGGAGAGAGCGGCCAATCTGCGAACGGACATTTGGGACCTCCCGAGACGACCCCGTACCTGATTAGAACACTTTTCAGGCCGCTTGGTTGTCAACAAACCACAATAGGGCGGGAAATCTCGATCCCTGCTGAATCAGCGCTTTGGCGACCCAGCCCGCTCAATCATCCTCTGGGCGCGGGCACGGACAGGGTTGATCACGGATGTGTCAGTCACGATGCGCTGCAGAATCGGTACAACCGCGGCCATCTCCTCCAGATCACTTCGGCTGTCCGCGTCGTCCATGCGCTTCAGTTCCTCGTCCAGCGCCAGCTTCTGGTAGCGATGGAAGTACTCCAGGCGACGCCCGAATTCGAGGGTGGTGGAAAGGCTCTGGAACATCTGCGTGATCTGCTGCACCGTGGCCACCGGGGAATAGTTGTAGGTGGCGGTCGTGTTGCGCGACGAGTCCTTGTAAGTCAATGTCTTGACTCCCGTGGAGGCCAGATTCTTCTTTCGGGAATCTACCTCTCCCTGAAAGTAGTTCGCGCGCGTGGCCAGATCGAAGATCCGCCGGCTGGTCTCGCGCGACATGGAAAAGTCCAGGTGGAAGGGATCGCCATCGGAGTCGGGACTTAGCTTGCCATCAGACTCGTAGGTAGAGCGACCATCGGAGGAGACTGAAATCGCGTAGTGCGAGGGCTCGGAGCCGGGGAAATCCAGGGTAAAGGTTATGACTGCCGGCTGTTGCGCGCCGGCAGCGATGTGTAAGCCGATGAGCAGAAGCAGAAGACAGAGCGTTTTTATGAAGGACGCGCTCGCGCCTACATTCTTAGCCATGACGTTAAGGATTATGCCAAAAAAGCGAGGGGAAGGTCATCCACTCACGGCACGCTGGCGAACCAGCGTGGAAG
Organism: Terriglobia bacterium; assembly: GCA_963816865.1. Lineage (GTDB taxonomy): Bacteria > Acidobacteriota > Terriglobia > Terriglobales > Acidobacteriaceae > JAIQFF01. The sequence goes on along the minus strand of CAWFMU010000029.1, from coordinate 17,532 downwards.
AGGTGTGCAGATGGCAGATGGCAATAGCCAGAGCGTCGGCAGCATCGGCGGGTTCAGGCACCTCGCTGAGGTTAAGCAGCCGGGCCACCATGTACTGCACTTGCGGCTTCTCCGCCCGGCCATAACCCACCACGGCGGACTTGATGGACAGTGGCGAATACTCGGAGACCTCGAGTCCGGCCGAGGATGCCGCCAGCATGGCCACTCCTCGCACCTGTCCCAGCTTGAGCGCGGACTTTACGTTGAGTGCGTAAAACACGTCTTCGATGGCGACATTGTCGGGCCGGTGCTCCTCGATGATTGCGCCCAGGCGGTCAAAGATGGTCGCCAACCGCCGGGGCAGGGGTTCCCGCGGTGAAAGCTTGATGGCTCCGCAAGTCAGGCAAACCAGCGTGTCGTCGTGGCCCAGTTCGACCACCCCGAAGCCGGTGTACTCGGTGCCGCAATCCACGCCCAGCACGCGCATGGGAAAGAGTTTATCTCACTTTTGAGGGAAGGCCTGTTGGCATTCGGCGTTCGTAACTCAACAGCACCTGGGGCGGCGCGCCTTGGTCACCTCGTACTCGCGGCGAAAACAGGCGTACGCTCCGCGCGAAGATACCAATTGCCTCTGGCTGAGGAAGCGCGAATAGGCCGCCTCGTCAAAAATCTCACGCAGCGTCTCCAGGAAAACCTGAGCGCACGACTTGAGTTGTTCAAGCAGCAGTCGGATTGACATCATCCTTGCTCCTCCGCGAAACGCGTAGCCACGAACGGCGATTCTTTGACCCTTGCCTGCTTCCGGCCAGAAAGCACTCGCACCCATTCCACCGCCGATTCGATCAGGATCAGCGTGACCATCACGATCAAAGCCCCGGTCACCACGGCATCAAGACGATCGTTAAAAATCAAGCGGACATTCGCGGCGGGACCGGACGCCACCTGCGCCGCATGCGCGAGAAAACCGATGCGCGGGTTGGGATCAAAAACCTTGTGCCAGGAGGCGGTGTAAGTTACCGCGACCAGCCACAGCAGCGGTCCCAGCGTCACCGCGGCGTAGCGTGTTTTCCCCATCTTGATCACGATAGTAGTGGCCACGCAAAGAGCGACAGTCGCCAGCAACTGATTGGCGATGCCGAACAACGGCCACAAGGAGTTAATCCCGCCTAGCGGATCTTTGACCCCCTGCCAGAGAAAATATCCCCAGCCGACCACGATCAGCGCGCTGGTGGCGAGGATGGAGGGATACCAACTGATGCGGCCCATCGGCTTCCATATGTGTCCGAGGGCGTCCTGCACCATGAAGCGGCCCACGCGCGTGCCGGCATCGAGCACCGTGAGGATGAACAGCGCTTCAAACATGATGGCGAAGTGATACCAGATCGCCATCAGGGCCTGACCGCCCAAACTGTTGGAGAAGATGTGGGCCATTCCGACCGCAAAGGCGGGCGCGCCGCCGGTGCGGTTGTAAAGCGTCTGTTCGCCGACCGACTGGGCCAGCGCATGCATTTCTGCGGCGGAAATGGGGAACCCCCAGTTGCTGATGGTCGCGGCGGCGGCCTCCGGCGCCTGGCCGACGATTCCCGCCGGACTGTTGATCGCGAAGTAGATTCCGGGCTGCAGCACGCAGGCGGCGATCATGGCCATGATGGCGACCATGGATTCAGCCAGCATGGCGCCGTATCCCACCATGCGGGCCTCGGTCTCGCGGCGGATCAGCTTGGGAGTGGTGCCGCTCGAGATCAGAGCGTGAAAGCCGCTGATGGCGCCGCATGCAATGGTGATGAACGCGAAAGGAAATACAGTTCCCGCAAACACCGGGCCTGAGCCGTCAATGAAACGCGTGAGCGGAGGCATGTGCAGGGTGGGGCGGAGTGCGACGATTCCCAGAGCCAGCAATGTAATGGTTCCCAGTTTCACGAAAGTGCTCAGGTAGTCGCGCGGAGCCAGCAGCAGCCAGACCGGCAGTGCAGACGCGGCGAATCCGTAGATGATGATCAGAAGCGCGAGCGCAGGACCCGAGAAGGTGAACCAGCGGGCTACCGACTCGGTCTGCGAGACCCACTGTCCCCCCCAGATTGCAAGCATCACCAAGGCAAAACCGAGAGCCGATGTCTCCAGCACTTTGCCGGGCCGCAGTGTGCGCAAATAAACGCCCATCAGAAGCGCGATCGGAATCGTCATGGCGATGGTAAACGTGCCCCACGGACTGGCCTTCAGCGCATTCACCACCACCAGCGCACAGACCGCGAGCAGGATCACGATGATGCTGATTACGGCGACGTAGGCCACCAGTCCGCCGAGGCGGCCAATTTCCTCGCGCGCCATCTCGGTGAGCGATTTGCCATCGCGCCGCACCGAGAAGAGGAGAATTACGAAGTCCTGCACGCAGCCCCCGAAGACCGCGCCAGCCAGGATCCACAAGGTTCCAGGAAGATATCCAAATTGTGCCGCCAGTACCGGACCGACCAGAGGTCCGGGCCCCGCGATGGCTGCAAAATGGTGCCCGAAGACGACCCACTTGTTGGTCGGGACAAAGTCGCGCCCGTTTTCCAGGCGTTCGGCGGGAGTGGCGCGCAGGGCGTCCAGGGTCAGAAGCTTGGCCGCGATGAATTTACTGTAAAAGCGGTAGCCCAGAGCGTAAGAGCATGCGGCTGCAACGACCAGCCACATGGCATTGATCTGCTCGCCGCGATGCAGGGCAACGGTCGCCAAAGCGAGGGCGCCCAGCAGGGCGACGGCAATCCATATTAAGATGCGCAAGGTTTTCGGCATGAGGTTCTTCTAATTTGCAGGAGATATTGTGGCGAATCCGTGCTCAAGGTGCAATCGGCAAGAGAGATTCGGATGTGGGCGCGAGCGTCCTCGCTCGTGCGGCAGTGCCACAGACCCACGTGAGGACAGCCGCCCAGGAGCGACCCTCCGCAACCGCTGGCTACCGCAAGCACCGTCAAGCTTCGCTCGACCGGACGAACCGAGGGGCTCAACGTGGTTTGTGCCACTGCTGCACGAGCGAGGGCGCTCGCGCCTACATCCGGACTGAACAATAATGCACCATTTAATGGTAATCTTTAGCTTCCGCGGCAAGCCATCACAGCCGAAGTATATGCAGCACTAGCAACGGGTTCGGCTAGCTGCAGGACCCCAGGTTAACGAATTGTACGTGCACTGAGGAGCAGGCGATGAAAGTTGGCATACTCACCGGCGGAGGCGACTGCCCAGGGCTGAACGCAGTGATACGCGCCGTGGTGCGCAAAGGTTGTTTCCACTACGAAGACGAATTTGTAGGGTTTCTCGAAGGCTGGCGCGGCCTGGTTGAGGATAAGACGATGCCGCTCGATCTTTCCAGCGTGGGCGGAATTCTTCCCCGCGGCGGCACCATCCTCCGCACTTCGCGCACTAACCCCGGGAAGAAAGCCGACGGACTAGAGAAGTGCGTGGCCACCCTAAAGCAACATAAAGTCGAGGCCCTGATCGCCATTGGCGGCGATGACACGCTTTCTGTGGCTCAGAAGCTGCACGAGAAAGGCGTTGATGTGGTCGGCGTCCCCAAGACCATTGACAACGACCTGGCCGGCACCGACTTCACTTTCGGATTCGATACGGCAGTCAATATCGCCACCGAGGCCATTGACCGGGTACACACCACCGCGGAGGCCCATAATCGAGTGATGGTCGTCGAAGTCATGGGACGGGACGCGGGCTGGATCGCGATGTACAGCGGCATCGCCGGGGGCGCGGATGTAATCCTTATTCCTGAAATTCCTTTCGACGTTGACAAGGTCGCGGAAACTATCCGCCTGCGGCATGCCCGCGGCCGTTACTTCAGCATCGTGGTCGTGGCCGAGGGCGCAAAATTCTCTACTGACGTTGACCCCAAACACGGAGCGCCTATCGTGGTCGACATGGGCAAAGACGAATTCGGTCACGCCCGGCTGGGCGGAATCGCTGCCATCCTGGCCCGCGAGATCGAGCGGCGCACCGGTTTCGAGACCCGCACCGTCGTCCTGGGACACGTGCAGCGCGGTGGCTCTCCCAGCGCATTCGATCGCATGTTGGCGACCCGCTACGGTCTGGGGGCGATCGATATGGTCCATCGCGGTGAGTTTGGCTGCATGGCGGCGTTGCGCGGCAACAAGATCGTGTCCGTGCCCCTGGCCGACGCCATCGCCAAGAACCGCACGGTTGACCAGGAAACGATTGACGTTGCCTCCGGCATCCTCGACAAATTGACTTCGGACAAGGTCGCGGTAGGAAAGTAAAAGCGGACGTCGGACCTCGGACGTCAGCTAGATTCCCAAGCCTGACTGCTGAAGGATAGAGTCCGAGGTCTGAGCCCGAGGTCTGAGCCCGAGGTCTGAGCCCTGTCGCCCGAGGTCCGCAGTCCGATGACAATGGCCCGCCTCGCGCCGTCGCTGCTCCAGTTCATCGAGCTGTTTCTGGTCGCTTCCGCCTTCGCGGTAATCGCCTTCGCCTCACGCCATGCGACTCGAGCGACTCCTCGGCCTGCTGGCTTCGGTTATGTGGAAACCTGGTTTCGACAGCTGGCGCGGAGACGGACGCTGTCAGTTGTCCTGGTCGGGTTGCTGGTGGTTTCCTTTCGCGTTTCCTTGATTCCCATTCTTGGGATTCCCGCCCCGCGCTGGAATGACGAATTCAGCTATCTGCTCGCGGCGGATACCTTCGCTCACGGACGCGTGACCAATCCGACCCACCCCATGTGGATGCACTTCGAGAGTTTCCACATCATTCAGCACCCGACCTACATGTCCATGTACCCGCCCGCGCAGGGCCTTTTTCTAGCCGTGGGCGAGCGCCTCGGTCATCCCTGGATCGGCCAGTTGCTAGTCACTGCGCTCATGTGCTCAGCCCTCACCTGGATGCTCCAGGGGTGGCTGCCTCCGGCATGGGCTCTGCTGGGCGGGATGCTGGCGATGCTGCGGCTGGGAATCCTAAGCTACTGGATGAATGGCTACTGGAGCGCTTCGGTCGTTGCTCTGGGCGGCGCCCTCGCACTGGGAGCCCTGCCACGCGTGAAAAAATACTCGCGTTTGATGGACGCCCTCGTTCTGGCCATCGGTCTCGCTATTTTGGCCAACAGTCGGCCATATGAAGGGTTGATATTTAGTCTCCCTATAGCGGGAGCGCTGGCGGCCTGGATGACTGGCAAGAGTCGCGCCGCACTTTCAGTTTCCCTCGGCCGCGTGGTCGTGCCGATTATTCTCGTTCTGGCCGTGACGGGAGCGGGAATGGGTTACTACTACTGGCGAGTCACGGGCAGCCCCTTCCGGATGACTTACCAGGTGAATCGCGGCACCTATGCTACGGCGCCATATTTTCTGTGGGAATCTCCTAGGCCTGAACCCACTTACAACCATGCAGTGATTCGCGATTTCTATCGCTGGGAGTTGGAGCGTTTCCAGGGCTACCACAGTCTCGGTGGCACTGCCTCCCGCACATGGGACAAGCTGGTGGGGGCGTGGAAGTTTTATTGCGGACCTCTGCTGACGATTCCCCTGCTGGCGTTCCCGTGGGTTCTGCGCGACTCGAAGATGCGTTTTCTCCTGGTCGCGGGCGCATTTTTTCTGCTGGGCTTGGCGGTGGAAACCTGGACGCTGCCGCACTACGTAGCCCCCGCCACAGGCCTGATCTATCTCTTACTCCTGCAGTGTATGCGTCACTTGCGGCTCTGGCACTGGCGGGGACGGCCGATAGGAATTGCCATGGTGCGGGCCATCCCGACCATCGCCTGCGCCATGGTCCTGTTGCGGGTTGGCGCAGCGGCAGCTCACGCTCAGATCGAGCCCGCATGGCCACGCGGCAATTTAGACCGGGTAGCGATTACCCGCCAATTGGAGGCCGCTCCGGGACGCCATCTGGTGATCGTAAGCTATGGTCCACATCATGATGTGGATTGGGAATGGGTATACAACGCTGCCGACATCGACGACGCCAAGATCGTCTGGGCGCGCGCCATGGGCCCCCAGGAAGACGAGGAATTGCTCCGATATTTTAACGATCGAAAGGTGTGGCACTTGAATGGCGACGAGTCCCACGCCCGCATTCAGCACGAACCCTGACAGTGTCATCCTGAGCGCAGTCTTTCCATTCGCTCGCGAATGGAAAGGCGGAGTCGAAGGACCCCTATGATCGGCACGCCACCCGCGAGCGCGGGTGGGTTGGTGTAGAACTGAAACTTCCCCAGCGCTTTACTGTCCGTGAAGCGAGTAGGGGTCCTTCGACTCCATAGCTGCTTTGCTTCGCGGAGCAGTTACTCCGCTCACGATGACAGGCCGAAAAGAAATGCCAGCGCTTCCGGAAAACGCCTGGCCCATTCCCTTTCATTGTGGGTCGCACCTTCGTCAATCCTGACCAGCAATCGGTCGTCGCTCAGACCGGCGCGCCGGAGAACGTGTTCCAGTGCGCGAACGTCTTCCACCACTTGTCGGTCCCGGTCTTCGCTTCCCGCTTCCCGGGTTCCCATCGCCATGAAAATCTTGGCCGGCCACTGCCGGAAGGCTCGGCTGGACTTCAGAAACTTTCGGTTGAAGACAAATAAAGAAGGGCTCTCCAGCAGTAGGCGGCCGAAAATTCCCGGCCGGGCCATAGCCGTGAACAGCGAGATGATCGCACCCAGAGATGATCCGCCCAATCCTGTATTCTCGGGACCTCGCGCGATGCGATACCGCTGATAGAGAAACGGCATCACCTCGTTCAACAGAAAATCCGGATAGCGCTTCCCCTGCGGCCGCATGACAGGAGGATTGAATGAGCGGTAGGGCAGATATTCGCGGGCACGGTTTCCCTGCGCATTGTCAATGCCCACAAGGATAAGTGGAGGAATCCGGTTCTCGCGAATCAGGCGATCCGCGGCTTCATCGGCTTGCCAGTCCACGCCAATGTATGCGGTCGCTGGATCGAACAGATTCTGCCCGTCGTTCAGATAAAACACAGGATAGTGCCGGCCCTGGTTTTCAGAAGCGTCATATCCCGGCGGCAACCAGACTCGCAGCATGCGGGTGTTGCGAAATATCTGGCTCTGAAATTCATGCAGGCGCAACTCTCCGGCCGGTTCCGGAAAGCCTTCATTCCCTGATTCCGGGGACGACGTAGTTTCTTCCATGAGTATCAGTCAACCTGCCGGAAACTATGCATCCATAGCAGTGATGAAAGCACCGCGATGCTGAAAATCAAGGCAAGCGACGACAGGCACAAAATGCACCACGCCGCCAAGACGAATCCTTCGATGTAAGTAAGGTAGAGCGCGAAACCCAACCCCGCCAGAGAACCGATCGCCAACATGATCGGGGCCTCGGCATGGTTTCGATACAAGGTCGCCAGCGTCAAAACAGCAAGATATCCGGCTACTCCAATTATCGCCACGGGAATTCCGGCGATGGTCGAGTAGGTGCTGCGGTTCACAATGTCGCAGTTGAAATTCTCTCCGATGTCGCAATACGAAGTGGCCGACGTGCCGTAGTGATGATAGAGCGACACCGACGAAACGAGCGCGCCACCCAAAGCCAGCCCAGTAATCACGAGGAGAATGCGCCGGGCAAAGGTGGACGTTGCAGCAGGCATCATGGCAAGCTGCATCCCGCCTTGGCGCCGATAGCCTGCAGAGCCAGGGTTCCTTCTTGACGCTCGCCGTCAGCAAACTCCCAGGTGGGAAAGTGTTTTATGCCGGCGTCCTTACAGACCTGGGCCTCATCGCGCGAGCCCGGCACGCCGCATTCGATATACGGCACGTACTGGAAGGAAGATTCAAACATTTCCTTCTGCTCCGAACAATGCGGACACCAGTAAGCGCCGTACATCTTCGTGGGCTTGGAAGCCAGACACTTCGCGAACGTGTCCAGGCGGCTGCCTCGCTTTCGCAACCCCAGATAGATCACCACGGCGAAGGCGGCGACGATCACTAGCGCGATAGCGATCTTGCGCGCCGATGATGATCCCCGCTGTGACTTTCCGCCGCGATTCCTGCTGGCTTTCGACATGGAATCTTCTTATACCACGACGTTTAGTGCCGACGGCAGCACATCGAGGCTCCGGCATTGCAAGGTAAACACTTCGCCATCCACCATGACATCTACCGGCGCATCGAGGTCGAAATCGATGCGCTTGGCCGGCCGCCGCTCCGCCAGCGGATGGTTAATATGCGTGCCGTCATACAGCGTTGGGAGATTTCGGATCAGCCCCAGACGCCCGATAGGGCCCCAGCGCACGAATTCAATGAGCCCGTCGTTCACCTCGGCCTTTGGTGCAATCATCATGGTGCCGCCGGTGAATTTACTGTTGCTGAAAGTGAGAAACAAACACGGTCGCCGGTCGATTTCTGCGCTTCCATCCACTCGCAAGGGAAAAGGGCGCCGCCGGAAGCGCGCCAGACTGATGAAAATGGATGACTGGTAGCCCACCTCGCCCCATCCGCTGAAGCGGCGGGCGCGCAACGTGGCGACGTCGGCAGAAAATCCCATACTCAATAGATTGATGTAATGCAGCACGCCGGCTTGGTGCGTCAACCGGAGAACATCACAAGGAATTGAGCGCCGGGCGAGCAACGCCTCGATGGCGAACTCCACGCCGCGATCGCTGAAGTCGCGTAAGAATGAGTTGCCCGTTCCGAGCGGAAGAAATGCCAGCGTCGCCGGATCGATGGTCTTGGAAGGAAAGAGCCCGTTGACCACTTCGTACGACGTCCCATCTCCGCCGACAGCGATAAACTTCCGATAGCCTTGCGCGTAAGCATCGCGAACCAGCGAGGTCGCATGGCCCGGAGCGCTGGTTTCGACCACTTTAAGATCAATTCCGCCCACTCGCAAACGATCGAGGGCCGGCCCAACCATTTTGCGGCACCGCCCTCCTCCCGCTGCCGGATTGACCACCGCAAGAAACGTTCCGGAGTCTTTCACGGTTGGTCGCTCATGGTTTTTGTAGTTCGCTTCTAAATTTCAACGATCGCGGCGCGGCTGAGGGTTTTGCGAATCTCTTCAGCGAGAACCAGGCGCTTGATTTTCATGGCAGCGGTGCGCGGGAAATCCTTCTCCCAGACCAGGCATCCGCCCACCCGCTTGAAATCAGGCAGACGGCGGTTGCGGGCAACGATCTCCTGTTTCAGGTGCTCGCTTAATTCCCCAGCTTGACCTTCCTGTCCCGGCTCCAGCCGGAGGACCAGAATCAGCATCTCGTGGCCCAGGCTCTGCGCCGGCCAGATGTAGTTGGCGGCGAATATGCAATACTCCTTGACCGGAAGCCCGTCGAAGGCAGTTTCAATGTCCTCCGGATAAATATTTTTCCCGCCTTCGGTGACGATCATGTTTTTCTTGCGGCCGAAGAGTTGCAGATGCCCGCCGCTGTCAAAGCGGCCCAGATCGCCGGTGAGCAGCCAGCCATCCACGATGGCCTCCGCCGTGAGCTCGGGATCGTCCAGGTAGTGTGACATCACAGTCTTGCCCATCGCCGCCACTTCTCCAATGCCTTCCGCGTCCGGATTCAGTACGCGTAACTCAACCCCGGGCAGCGGCTTGCCCACAGTGTCGGCGCGGAAGGGTTTCAGATCGTTGAGCGTGAGCACGGTGCCGGCTTCGGTCAGTCCATATCCGTTGGCCACGGGAACGCCGAGGTCGTAGAAAAACTGCAGGGTTGACGGCTCCATGAATGCGCCACCGGTAAACATGGCCCGCAATTCTCCGCCAAACGCTTTGTGCACCTGACGCAGCATCACTCGGCTCAAGCGCACATCCGGACGCCATCCCGTGAAAAATTTGTTCACCGCAATCGATCGCTCCAAAACAAAGCGCTTGGGCTTCGACAGTGCCTCAAACTTTGCTTTGAGCCCCCGCTCCAGGTTCTTGAGCACCATCGGGACCAGACTTACGTAGGTGATCTTGTAGCGGACGAAGGCATCGCGTACATATTCAGGCCGCAACGTGCGCAAATGGACGACGCATGCGCCGCAAATAAACGGTCCGATAAAGCCGACCATGAAATCGATGGCATGATTCGTGGGCAGAATACTCAGGTAGCGAACGCCCGGCCAAAACGGATACAACGTTATCAAGGCTTTGCATTGCTCCAGATAATTCTCGTGCGTGAGCACGCATCCCTTCGGATTTCCACCGGTTCCCGAGGAGTAGACGATGCAGGCCACATCTTGACGCTGCCGGGGAACGAATACCGGATCGCCCTTGCGTCGAAACTCTTCCCAGCGGAACGCCCCCGCCAGATCCGCTGCCGGCGGCGCTTCGGTGACCAGAACAGTCTGCACTTTGTGGCTTTTGAACTCCGGCGCTTGCATGATGGCGCGCCACAAGTAGTATTCAATAATCAAATATTTTGCCTTGCTGTGCGCCAGCAATTGAAGATGCTCGGCTGCAGTCAGCTTGTAGTCGAGTGGCACTAGCACGCCACCCTCATGAAAGATGGCATAGGCGGAAATCAGCCACTTCGACTGGTTGGTCATGATGATTGCGGCCCGGTCGCCGGAACTGAACTCGGCGTCTTCCAGGGCGCGCGCCAACGGCAGCGCCATTTCTTTGAAGTCAGAATAGGTTAGACGGGTCTTTTCCTTGTCGCGATCGGACTCGATCAGGCAAGTCTCATTCGGCCAACGGTCGAGCGCCTCGCGCAGCGCTGCGCCCAGGCAGGTGTATTGGTCGAGGTTTAGCATTAATACTTTATTTCACCACAGATGCCAAAGGACTGAGAACCGAGAACCGTAAACTGATAACTGGTTTTTCCGATTTGCTTTTCGCGGTTATCCAAATGTTTCTCAGAAGTTCGATGCCAGACGAGTTCACAGCCGAGCCTGGATGCGGCTCGCGAGCGTCCTGAAATCTGAGACGCCCTGCAATTCGTAGTCCGGAAGCTCGACGTTGAAATGGTGTTCAAGCCGGGTCAGCAGATCGAGCGCTTGCAGGCTGTCAATCCCAAGCGTCTTGAAGAAATCGTCGTCAGGAGTGAGCTTCTCGCGTGGGACTTTGAACTGCGCCGCGGCGAGGTTGAGAATTTCGTCTAGAGTTTTCTTACTGTCTGTCATTGCTGTCTCTTCATTCTAATCGAAAGATGTCAGGGTAAGTAAGACAGAGCGTCTTTGCTCTCCACGAACTTCTTCAGTCCAGCTTCGACCGCGGGTTGAGTGAACAGGCCGCAAAAGATATCAATCTCCCGTTGCAACTCCTCATATGGAATCGGCTTGATGAACTTCTTGGCCTCGATGGCCGTGTGGCGGTCGAATTTCCCCAGCTGAGTGGCTGTGCTGCGCGCCGCTTTCAGCGACTCGCCCTCCCCGACCACCTGGCTCACAAGTCCCACCTGCTGAGCTTTCGTAGCGTTGAAGCTGCGGCCGGTCAGCAACAGGTCGCGCACCACGCCGTTCCCCAGATCGCGCTTCAGGCGCGGGATACCGCCGAAGCCGGGAATCAGTCCCAGCCGCAGCTCGGGAAAGCAGAAGCGCGCCATCTTGTCGGCGATGATCAGGTCACAAACCAATGCGAGCTCGAAACCGCCGCCGAAGGTCACGCCGTTCAAGGCGGCGATGGTGGTGGCCGAACAGCGCCGCGACCGTGTCGACCGTCACCTCGCGGCCCAGCAGCGCGTACACGCCGGCGGTGATCAGCAGGTCGTGCGTCAGCGCGATCAGCACCGGGATCGTGAACTTACGCTCGAAGCGCAGCGCGACGTACAGCGAGATCACCGCCAGCGCGGCGATGATCGCGATGATCGCCTCGTTGGCGACCGTCTTGCCGAAGGTCGGCCCGATCGAGGTCGCGCTCCAGTTCGTGGCGCCGTACTTCGGCTGTCAGATCCTTGCGCAGGCGCGCCGAGACGGCCGGGCCGGACTTCTTGAACGAGATCTTGTACTCACGTTGCCGGTCTTGCCGATCTTGACGACCGTCGGGTTCGGTGCGCCGGCGACTCTGGCGACGTGTGCCGACCTCGGCTCGACGAAACGTTGCGATCGAGCGTGACCTGCGCGGTCGTGCCCGACGTGAAGTCGATCCCGAGGTTGAGCCCTCGGCCGCCGATCGCCAGCGCGCCGACCAGCAGGATCACGCCGGACATCGTGAAGAAGAACTTCGAGTTGCCCATGAAGTCGAACGTGATCTTGCGCTTGGGCTTGCCCGCGCCCAGCGCCGACGGCCGCGCCATCAGCTTCGTGTCGCCGGCCGTCATCATGATCGCCTGGGTCGCCAGCACCGCCGTGAACAGCGACACGATCGTGCCGATTCCGAGCGTGAAGGCAAAGCCCTGCACCGACTGGGTCGAGAGCACGAACAGGATGAACGCCACCATGATCGTCACGACGTTGGCGTCGATGATCGCCGACAGGCCCTTCTTGTAACCGATCGCGATCCCGGCGCGGATCGATCGACCCGCGCGTATCTCCTCTTTGACGCGTTCGAAGATCACGATGTTCGCGTCGGCGGCCACCCCGATCGTCAGCACGAGCCCGGCGATCCCCGCCAGCGACAGCGTGATCGGGATCAGCTTGATCAGCGCGTAGAAGTAGATCGCGTAGATGATCAGCGTCGTGGTGGCGATCAGCCCGAGCAGCCGGTAGTAGAGGATCAGGAACAGCACGACGATCCCGAGCCCGACCGCACCGGCGATCAGCGCCTTGTGCAGCGCCTCGGCGCCGAGCGACGCGGAGACGTCGGTCTCGGAGATCAGGTTGAGCTTGACCGGCAGCGTGCCGAGTCGCAGCTGTGTCGCCAGGTCCTTCGCGGACTGGGTCGTGAACGAACCGGTGATCTGCGCGCCGGCGGTCGAGCTGCCGGTGTTGACGATCCCGTCGGGGTACTTGGTGAAGTCGATCTGCGGCACGCTCAGCAGCTGGCCGTCGAGCGCCGCGGCGAAATGTTGTTGCAGATGCGTCGAGCCGACGCTGACCTGCGCTCCGCGGTGCGCGATCGTCGACGTCACGTCCTGGAATGCCTGTCCGCCCCCGTGCGAGAAGCCGAACTGCACGTCGGGCTCGGCCGCCGCTGGTGCTCGCGGTCGGGTTGCTGATCTGCGTGCCCGACAGCGCCGGCTGATCCTTGAGCACGAAGAACTCGGCGCTCGGGCTGGTCGGTTTGATCGTGTCGGTCGGGCTCGGGTTCGCTGCCTGGAGCACCACCCAGCCCTGCGGAACCGTCAGCACCTTGCCCTCGGAGAACGTGACGCCCGGCGGCAGCGACTCGGACTGGAGGTCAGCGATCGTCGGATCGCCGTTGAGGCCCGCCAGGTAGCACCACTCGCCCTTGACCGGGACCGTCCCCTGATCCTTGGCCGCGGTCGCGCACGCCTGCGATCCCGGCGCGCCGAACAGGAAATACAGGTTGCCCTTGCGTGACAGCGACCTGCTCAACGGCGCCCGCGGCTGCGCGGAGGCCAGCTTGACCGCCTGGTACAGCGAGACGCCGCCCGTGCCCGGGTCCCCCGGCGGGATCGTCGACGGTGCCCTGACTGATCTTCACCGCGGCCGGGTCTGCGAAGCGCCAGCTGGCTGGCGACCGTCTTGCCGTTCGGGGTCAGCGCGTTGGCCTCCCAGTCATAGAACTCCAACTGCGCCGTCGACCCGACCTCGTTCTCGGCGCGGTTGATGTCGTGCACGTCCGGGGAGGCTCGCGACGATCTGATTGATGCCCTGGGTCGCGATCTCCGCCTGCGACACGCCGAGCGAGTTGACCCGGGAGTCCATGATCGAGATCGTGTCGGCCAGGGCGCTGGAGGTGACGACCGGGGTCTGTGGGGTCGGCTCCGCCTTGTAGGTGAGCTGGACGCCGCCCTTGAGGTCCAGGCCGAGCAGCGTCGGCTTCAGGGCGATCACCACGGCCGATCACCCAGTTGCGGTTCCATTCCGTGGACCTCGCTGGGCTCGTTCCGATAATGTACACACCATTGTACGTCCTCAATTTGGACTTCGAATTGTCAGCGTGGATTATCTTGCTCACCGATTGGTATGCGCGCATCTGCCATGCAAATCGCGCACCAACTACGGTCCCTTGAGGCATGTGATGGTCACGCCGCAGTCGCATCGGATCCATCATTCGCGCGAGCAACGGCACGTCGACAAGAATTTTGCCACGTTCTTTTCCTTATGGGATCGCATGTTCGGCACACAGTGGTCAAATCACGATGAATACCCCGCCACTGGCATCGCCGATGAGGAATTCCCCTGGGAAGAATCTGTCGGAGGCACGCATATACTCAGCAACTACTTTGGCCAGCTAATTTATCCCTTCCAGCAGATATTTAAATCGCATCATTAGGTTAATAAGCAGGTGGGCCTACAAACCTTCTCCCATCCGCCGTCCATTGCACGTTCGCCTAATCGAACCCTACGGTCAACGATCGTCCGGCCGCTGCGTGCCGCAGAACGCGGGCTAATGGGGTTTTTGCTTCAAGGGTTCAGCACGATTCGTTTGGAATCCGGAATGGTTTACTGAGAAGCGGTCGTTACGAGCCTGCATTTTTGAGAGGTGAGCGGCGTCGTATTGTTAGCCGTGACTGTCAGGAATGGGAAATCTGCGGCATATAGACATTACGTAAGAACCTGCCGAATGATCGGCGCCTCGCTGTGGCTCAGCATCCTTCGGTCGTTGGCGACACCGCGGCAAACTGGTGGAGAACAACTTTGAATACGTCAGCACGAATCATGGTCGCAGCCGCATCGTGCCTGCTGCTCGTGGCGACGAGTAGTGTGGCATTTGCCGGTACTCCCCAGGTAGCCCCCGAACCGGCATCCATCGTGGTTTGGGCGGGGCTGGCGGGAGCCGGCGGCATGGTCTATTGGTGGCGTAATCGCCGCCGGAGCTAGAAGCTGATTCCGCACTCGATCTGCCAGATCACGGGGGCGATTCCCCGTTACGATCACGCGGTAGTCGACCAGCCGCTGCCGGCCAACAAGTATAATGCCCGTATGCACGTTGATGTAGACGGTTGTCGAGTCGTCGTTGCCCCAAGTGGGCGACTTCCATGGCTGGCCGCCCTCGCTGTGCTCGCCGCATTGGCTATCACTGCCTGGGCCCTCGAAACGTCAATCCTTTTGCCGGCCGCTGTGATATCGCGATATGCTGGGCTGAAGGTGGCGGTCAACACCTGGGCAGTCGCAAATCTTCCGTCAGCGGCGTTGCCGCCGGTGCGGACGTTGGCCGGTTTGGCTTTATCACCGCTGCTGTACCTGGGTTTGGCGGCGGTGCTGCTGGCGGAGCGGTTGATGCCCGCCGACCGGGAGCAACCGTCGCTCAGTCGCGGCATGATCCACGATGGATTCGCTTGGTTTCTCTGCGACGCTCCGCTCAAGGCCTTTCTTTATACCGGCGGCCTGGGGTTGCTGTACTGGGTTTTGGACAATCACGCACCGTTTCTGCGAATCGATCCGCGAATCACGGCCCGCTTTCCCACGTGGGTCCTCGTGGTGGCGGCGATCGTGGTGGGAGATTTGTTCAGATGGATTCAACACTATCTGAGTCACAGGGTGCATTTCCTGTGGCACTTCCATAGCGTCCATCATTCACAGCGGGAGCTCAATCTGTTCACACAGGCGCTTCCACGCGGTGGACGTCATCACGCTGGTTCCCATCCTCTACACGCCGTTATACGTGCTCAATTTGAACTTCGAGTTAGCCGCGTGGATTGTCATCTTGATGGATTGGTATGGTCGCGTCACGCATGCCAATCTGCGGACCAACTACGGTCCCTTGCGGTATGCGTTGGTTACGCCGCAATCACATCGCATCCACCACTCGTGTGAGCGGCGGCACAGTGACAAGAATTTCGCCACGCTGTTTTCGGTGTGGGACTGGATGTTCGGCACCCAATGGCCCAACCACGATGAGTATCCTGCCACGGGAATTGTCGACGAGAACTTCCCCTGGGAAAAATCGGTCGGGGGCACGCACGTGCTAAGCAACTACTTTGCCCAGTTGGTTTACCCGTTTCGGCAGATTTTCAAATCACGCCATTCTCCCATCAACGACGCAGACAGCTCTGACCCAACGAATTGACTGAGCATTCGGGTGGAAGACGATGACGGCACGCGAGTCACTTAAATGGCATGCGGTGAAGATGTCCTAACCAGCGTCGCATCCATCCACGGACTCGCCGCTCGTTCCGAATATCAGCATCTCTCGACCCGCCGGCGTGATGGAAATCAGACCATGTTCCTCTGCCAGTTTGAACGCATCCGCCAGCGGATTGCGGGAAAACTCAACGATCGGCTGTCGCGTCGTAGTCCAATCGTGAACAATCTCAGCGGCCAACCCCCTGTTGTTACTTCGACCGCCCGGACAACATCCGAAAATCGTCGGTTAAGTGGCTCGGGTTGCGTTCACCGGAACGACCGCCGAGTGTCAGACCTCGCAGGGAGATGAGTTTCCGGGGCGTCAGGGACGTGCCGTCAAAGGGTTGACTTCTTGAGACTGACGGCCTGTGTCACGAGGGGTACGCCGTGAAAGACGGCAATTTCCAGTGGGTGCAATTCCCACCCGGCGACGGGTCGCTCCAGTGCCAGAGCGGGCCTGGGGAAAGGCAAATACCGATGCCCCTCGCCATCTGGCACACCCCGTGTGCGATCCCTGGGTGCACGCGTTCCAGGGGTGCGGGTTTGCGAGCACCTTCGATCTGCTTGCATGCGCACCCCTGGCTACCGTCTGTGACGCCTTCGGCGTCGTTCGGGCGCTGCGTCGACGATGTTGCGGTGTCCCTCGCGACCTCGCTGCTCTCGCAGCTCACTCACCCTGAAGAACGCGCCTGTAGTTAGACCATGGGCTGACCCCAGGGCGTCTGTTCGGGCGGAAGATCCGGCCGAGGCTTCCTCTCCAACGAAGCCTCGTGCGCCAGCCATGCGCCTTGCGGGTGCATGCACCGCCGACTTCGCCCTGCGCGCGTGCCGGATCGTTGCGTTTGGCGCATGCCCGCCTTCCCGCTTTTTCGTCAAGGAAACACTACGTGTCTTCCACCTGACGGTCCGAGCCATAAGCGAACGTCTGTTCACCTAATGGAACTAATCCTTCATCTTCCCGAGGGGTAGCAAAAGTGCCACTGGCGTCACGCTAGGTAGTGAAGGGCGCCCTCCGAAAACCGCATGCCCGGCCGCGAAGTGCCGAGCCTTAGGAGGGTCTATGTCTAGCGTTTCCAAGTCTTTCGCCGCAGTTGTCCTCGCCGTCGCACTCACCACTTCCAGCGCCTCAGCTCTGCCCACGAAGGATCCCGGCTCCAGGGGCGACGGAACCATCGTCAGCCGCATTCTCAAGGTCGTCAAGCACCTCGTGCATGTGGTGGTGGGGGACGACGACCTCTCTATCCCGCATCCGTAACCGGAGTGGTGTGAACAGCACGCCCCCTCAACCGCCGATCATCACCTTCTCCCCGCGAGCCCCGGGGAGAAGGTGACCGCGGGGATCGCGTTGCGTTTGGCGTGGTCCAAGGCTGACCAAGCGTAGCCGAAAGCCGGTTGAGGGGTATCCGCGCTCGCCGTTGAGCGGTCTGTCTAGGAAGGAAGCGGCATGAATTCGACGGAAGGGTTCAGACGGAGACCGTCAACGTCTTCGTCAACGTCCTGCCGCC
>CAWFMU010000028.1:0-135850 GCA_963816865.1 Terriglobia bacterium | reverse complement strand
GTGTGCACGCTTGACGAGTACGTATTGCTAATGAGAAAAAGGGAACGAGCCAGAAGCTGGTGGAGTATGACTTCTCTAAATCGGCAACACTGAAGGTTCCGGGCGATTGGAACTCGCAGCGCGACTCGCTGTTCTTCTATGAAGGAACCGTCTGGTACGAAAGGGATTTTCAGTATCAACCGAAGCCGAAGACACGAGCATTCCTGCATGTTGGCGCGGCCAACTACATTTCGCAATGCCTGGGTGAATGGCAAGAAGGCTTGCGATCACGAGGGAGGCTTCACCGCTTTCGATTGTGAAGTGACGGGCATCGTTCATGACGGCAGTAACTTCGTGGTCATCCACGTTAACGATCAGCGACGCGCGATGGCGTGCCAACGCTCAACACGGATTGGTGGAATTACGGTGGGCTGACGCGGGATGTATCGCTGATCGAGACGCCGGAGGTGTTCGTCGACGACTATTCGCTGCAGTTGCAGCGAGGGCCGGGATCGACAGTTACTTTTTCGGCGCATGTTGTGGGCGCGAAAGAGGGCACTCCCGTTAGCGTGAAGATTCCGGAACTGGGTGTTTCGAAGGGCGGTTCGACAGACGCGCAGGGGCATGCGTCGTTCTCCGTTTCTGCAACAAACCTTGAGCGCTGGTCGCCGCAGGCTCCGAAGCTCTATGACGTCGAGATCATCGCCGCGGACGACCATCTGAAAGACCAGTGTCGGGTTCCGGACGATTGAAGTCCAGGGCGACAACATACTGCTGAACGGCAAGCCTGTCTTTCTTCGCGGGGGTCTCGATTCACGCCGAGGCCCCGTACCATTCCGGCCGCGCCTGGAGCGAGGCGGATGCCGAGACGCTACTTGGGTTGGGCAAAGGAATTGGGCGCAAACTTCGTGCGACTCGCGCATTACCCGCACGACGAGCGGATGACGCGTCTGGCCGACCGCATCGGCATCATGGTGTGGTCTGAGGTGCCGGTCTACTGGATGATCGACTGGGAGAATCCCGCGACGCTGGCCAATGCCACGAACCAGCTGCAGGAGATGATTCGCCGCGACCGCAACAAGGCGTCGGTCGTGCTGTGGTCAGTCGCGAACGAAACGCCGAACACGCCAGCGCGGCTGCATTTCTGAAGAGCTTGATCAACACCGCGCACACGGAAGATCCGACGCCGCCCGGTAACGGCGGCGTTGCTGGTCACCACGCTTCCGGACTCTGCCGACGGTATTCGCACCAAGGTCATCGACGACCCGTCGCCGAGTACCTCGACGTGATGGGATGCAATGAATACATCGGGTGGTACGAAGGCACGCCGGAACTGGCCGCACGCACGCGCTGGCAGTCGAAATACAACAAGCCGCTGATCATGAGCGAATTTGGCGGCGACGCCAAGGCCGGCTTGCACGGTGCGCCCACTCGAGCGATGGACGGAGGAATACCAGGAGGCGATCTATCGCCAGCAGGTGGCGATGCTGAAGCAGATTCCATTTCTGCGCGGCCTGAGCCCGTGGATCCTGATGGACTTCCGCTCGCCGCGGCGCACACTCGTCGGCGTTCAGGACTACTACAACCGCAAGGGGCTGATCTCCGAACGACGGCCAGAAGAAGAAGGCGTTCTTCGTGCTGCAGGAGTATTACCAGAGCCTCGCCGCGACTGCTCGCCTTAGCTATTTCTTCTGCGGCTTCGGTCCGCCGGAAATACCACCAGCGGCACATCGAGCGTACCGATCTGCTGCGAGGCGCGATCCATGATGCCCAGTCGCAAGGTTGTACACGCCCGGCGGCAGCGTCATCTCCTGCTTCGCGGGAATCCCGTGTTCATCACCGTCTCGTACGCGGCCGCTTGAATCGTTCCGTCCAAGCGTGTTCGGAGGCGTGGGCCGACTTCGTGGCCTTCTTTGTCGTAAGCGATGGCAATGCAATCGAGCACGATGCGCTTCTTGTTGTCGGGCACGTCTTCAAAGGTGACGGTATTGGGATTGACGACGTACTGGATGCGCACGTCTTTGTGCGTAGCGTCGGGCGGTAGCACGGCGGCGGTAAAAGAACACCATGGTCGCTGGCGGCATGCCGGGCTGCAGTGCGCCGCGCAGGCGGCAGCGCCACAGCCGGCGTCAGGTCGCTTTCGTGGCCGGCGAGTAGTAGCCACGACGGTACGCCAGCTTGACGTCGGGCTGGTTGGTCTTCACTTCGATCTTGATGGAACGCTGTCTGCGGATCGATCTTGTCCGGCGTGTAAGCCAGAGTGTAATACGTGGAGCCGTCGTCCATGCTGCGCTGCATGGCCAGCTTGAGATCGTTGGTACCGACGAAGGCTTCGCCGCCCGTTTGCTCGGCAATCTGCTTCATGGTGGTGCGCTCTTCGCTGAAGGCCGCAGTCTGCTGTCCGAGAGGTCACCGTAGCTCCGAGCGTTCGACGCTCCGGTCCAATTGCCGGATTCGCTCGCGCACTGGTGCGAGATGTCGACGACCGCGACCCTGCAATCCGCGGACATCCGTGGGATAAACCGCAATGCGCGACTTCGCCAGGAAAACGCAGCCGTCTGCGAGTTGTTCTTTGAAGACTCGTAGCTTGCGCCACGGTTGCGAAACCGATTGGGGTCAGCCTCGATTTGCACCGGGAAGCTGGTCGAGAACCAGATCAGATTCTTGCGTCCGGGATAGCCAGACACTGCCCGCGACAGAGCTTCAAAGGCGGCGAACGTGAAATTAGCCCGGTCGCCGATCTGAAAACTCTCGAGATCCTGCGACTGGCGTTGCTTGACCTGTGTCATCGCCGTCATGAACGGATTGCCTTGAGAGCCTGCCGGGGCGCTCTCCATCAATTCGGCGTTGGCGTACGCGATCTGGCCTACCGTATGCTGACGCTCCGCCTCGGTGGTCAGGACATGCGACCGGCTGGGCTTCAGGTTCTCCGCTGCTTTCAGCAGCTTGTCGGGCTCATCGGTAAAGCCCTGAATCATGGTCAGCCGGTTCGTCAGAAGGTAGAGCGCGACGGGCTGCCCCTTGGGCGCGGTCTTCAGCATTTCCAGCAATTGCTTGCGGGAATATTCCTGGTCGGAGGTGGGCGTGTTCAGCAGGTCGAACAGCACGATCGTCCAACTGTCGGCAGTCGCGGCCGCAGGATGATTGGAATACGTATTCGGCGGCAACTTGGGCGTGCTGTCGGCTGCAGGAGCCTGCGCGTCCGGGGCGCCTTTGTGCGGCTCGAACACGCGGACCTTTTGCGGTTTGCCATCCTGCAAGACGGTGAAGTCAGATTCCTTCAGGCCAGGAATTGGACGTCCCTGCTTGTCGGTGACGACGACATCCACCTGCACCAGACGGGTCGTGGTGCGGAATACAGCGTTCGCCGGATTTCCCTCGGCGGCCGGAGGAGTCTGCTGTACGTTGGACGCAGGCGCGAAAGCGATAGGTGCCGAGGTGTTCGCCGCAACCGTGGTTCCGGTACCAGGTGCAGCCGCGGTCGCAGGCGTGGACGCCGTCTCTGAGCTGGCAGTTGCGGTGTCTCCTTTCTTAGGAGCCGATCCTGCTTGCGCCGTCTGGGCCGCCACGGCTTTCGACCATGCCAGCGAATACACCTTGTCCAAGTACATGACGTAAACGCACATCAGATTGTAGGTGTCGGCATAAATCTTGGGATCCAGTTCAGTACGAATGAGGCGTACCTGTTCGACCTTGCCGGGTGGATTGATTGCGGTATAAGAGACCGAATGAATCACAATCGAAGGGATGTTCGCTTCCTCGAAGGCCCGCGCTTCAGTAGCTGGGATGTCGTTAATCTGCTTCGGATCTTCCGGGACCTTGAGGCTACGCGCAGCGATCGGCAGGACTTTGCTCAAAGTCGTGGGCTGATGGGCGACCTCTTTGAGCACCGGGCTTTTCCCTACCGTTGCCACCCGTGAAGTATCCGGACCAGGGAAGGCGTACGCCGCGGGAGTCCTACCCACTTTATCGATATCGATCATCGCCCTGATCTGGGCGCGCTGGTCAGTTGTCAACTGCTTCAGATACCAATTGGCGCCGGCGAATCCTTTGTCATGCCCAGCGAACGCCGCAAGCACCAGCGTCTGGCGATGGGGCGCGGAATTCAGCGATTCCGCAAGCAACGGAAGCATTACTGCTCCGCCCCAATCAACCATCGCCTCTTCGCCGCGGGCCTTCGAGTCCAAGCGGGTCCCAATCACAATGGCGCCGGGTTCGGGCCCAGGCAGCGTGCAGATTATGTTGGGAAGGTCTTCGTTAGGAACCGCCTGCTCTTGAATCTTATCGTCGGTGCATCCCGAGGCACGGAACTGGGCGCGAATGGTGTTGAGACGTTCCTCGTCGGTAGCAGGCACGGTTTGAAGACGCTTTTCGATAACCGGCTGTTCGATCCGGACATAGACGAGGTTGTCAGCGACGCACGTGACGGCGAGAATCGATACAAAACAGAGCTTGAAAAAGCGATGCAATGGGAACCTCATGAGCGCAGCCACCCGAGCAGCTTATATAGGCTAACACTAAGTAGGGCATGAAGTTGTGTCGGATTTACTGCTGAGTGCAGCCGCCGGCTTCTTACCGGAAGGGCTGCTTCCAGAGCGGGCCGGTCAGCGCCCCGAGCTCACAGGGCTGGCTGTCGAATACGGGATCGACGCGGCACCGACAATCTGCCCCGAGCCCGGACTTTGAACCATGACTATGGCGCGAAGATCGGGCTTTTTCCAGTCGGATTTGGCAGGAAGGTCGATAGTCGTCTCGAACTTCCCATCCGCGGTGTTGCCTAGGGTCTTGAAATTTCTGACGACGGCGCTGTGTGTGAGCACCCGGCCACCGTTTTCGCCGCCGTGCACATTGGTCGTCAAGTTGTCTTCCGTGACGGCGAATAGCACTTTCTGCTTCCCCTGCGTCGCGTCGTCAACTGCGACAACCAACTTGTTGGGTGACACCAACCGCAACGAGACCGTTGAGGTTTTCTGACCGCTTGAGGCTTCGATCAGCATGCTGCGCACGCCCGAGGCACTATTACCGACGCCTTGAAACCGTCCGTCAACCACCATCTGCGGGGTGTAGGCAGTTGCCAGATGGAACTGTTTTACATAATAGTTCTGGCGGTCGGTAAAGTCGGACGAAGAGAAACGGTCGATCCAGCCTGACGAATTCCAGTAGTCAACATGCTCTTCCAGGAGGATCAGCTCTGTGTCTCCGGAAGCGCGCTGGCGGCTTAGCTGCGTGAGCAGGGCGTCGGCGGCCGGACAATCGGAACAGCCTTCAGAAGTGAAGAGTTCGACTACGACAGGCCGCTGCGCTAGCGTTGGCAAAGGGCACAATGCGAGACACCCTATCACGAGCGTCAGTCCAACAATTGCCGCGAATGACCCCTTGAACATGACCATTAAGATGCCCGAGTCCTGATTTGGTTACATTGCGAAAAGTGGCCGCTGAAATGAGTCAGGATCCTTTGCCGGCTTGCGGCCCGGTAATCGGGACTGAGCCGGCAGCGCTCACTCCGGCTTTCGATTGCATATTCTGCGCAACCAGCGATAATAATAGAGTCACAACAGTACCGCTCGAGAGGTGGAATGGCTTCATGGTTCATTCGGTATGGGTTGCTGGGCATTGCTGCCATCCCCTTTATTTACTATATTATCGCTCTCTTTAGTGGTTGGCGTTTTTTTCGCCTCGATCGATTCAGCTACGCCGAACTCTAATTTCACTCCGCCCGTCAGCATTCTAAAACCGGTTCGGGGACTCGATCCCGATGCCTATGACAATTTTGCGAGTTTCTGCCGGCAGGACTATCCCGAATACGAAATCGTGTTTTGCGTTGGTGACCGATCCGACCCGGTGCTTCCGGTCATTGAAAAGGTGATCGCCGACTTTCCCGAGCGGACCATTCGGGTTCTCTTTGGCACGGGACGCGAAGCGACCAACGATAAGGTAGCGAAGCTCGCGCGTCTGTCGAAAGAGGCGCGATACGAGATGCTGGTCATCAACGACAGCGACGTACGTGCCGAACCCGAGTATCTGCGGGCCGTCGTTGCACCGCTGGCGCGACCCGAAAGTTGGCGCCGTAACTTGTTTCTACGCTTCAACCGACGAAAAGACTGCTGGTGCAGAAGCTGCAAACCGTCGGAATGTATTCCGACTTCTATGCGGGAATCGTGGTGGCATGGCAGTTGGACGGCGTAAAGTTTGCGCTGGGACCGACCATCGCGACCACCCGGACACGACTGGCTGGATTCGGTGGCTACGAGAAGATCGAGAACCAGCCGGCCGACGACTTGTTGGTTGGCCGACTGATCGCAGAGCAAGGATACGAAGTGAAGCTGATTCCGTACACCGTACAGACAGTGGCTGACTTTCAATCGTTCAGTGACTTGTTTCTCAAGCGCCTGCGGTGGATTGTCGTCATGCGCCACATGCGGCCATGGGGCCACTTCGGACTGATTTTTACGCTTCGGATTACCGTGGACGCTTGCAGCCGTGGTGCTTTCCCCGACCGCCGCGGTGGCTGCGGCTTTCGTGGGCGTGTACCTCGGCCTTGCGCATCGCCATGACGCTGCAGATTGCATCGTGGGGAATCAAGCAACCTGTCCCGTGGCGTGGTCTGCCGCTGATTCCGGTGTGGGACGCGATGGCGTTCGTGATCTGGCTGGTCAGCTTCACCCGCAGCACAATTCGCTGGCGCAATCGCGACTACTACATCCGCAACGGTCAACTCGTGCCGCGTAGCCGTCACCGCACCGGAAACTGAACCGAAGCCCCACCCAGGACGCTGCTTACGCCAGGGTTCTGTCCAGGACTTCCTGGGGTTGTTCCTTCTCCGTCCGCCGATCATTCCGGGCATTCCGCCAATTCACCGTCGGCAGGAATTGCGACGCGTCGATGCGGTCCCTGTAGCGGATGGCGATATTGATCAGGGAATCAAGCAGCGATTCGGACAAGACGATGCGGCTCCAGCCCTAACTCGATCAACTTGGAATGTTTGGCGTTGTAGTAGTGAGCTTTCAGCTCGACTCGAGGATCGGGCAGATGGTCGATCTGGACGTTGAGTCCTAGTTCCTTGCCGCTCTCCTGCACCATTTTGGCCAGCTCAAGAACATTAAACTGTTCCGTGAACTGGTTGAACACGCGGAACTCACCGGGCTTGGCAGGATTCAGGCAGGCGATCTCGATGCAGCGCACCGTATCGCGAATGTCGAGGAAGCCGCGCGTCTGGCCGCCCTTGCCGTAAACCGTGAGCGGATACCCAAGCGCCGCCTGTGCGCAGAAGCGATTTAGCACGGTCCCGAAAACTTCGTCGTAGTCGAAGCGGTTGACGAGGCCTTCGTCCATCGTGACCTCGTCGCTCATCGTTCCGTAAACCACTCCCTGGTTGAGATCGGTTGCGCGAATGCCCCAGACCTTGCAGGTAAACGCGATATTGTGGCTGTCATGCACCTTGGAGAGGTGATAGAACGAGCCCGGCTGCTTGGGGAAGGGGAGCCGATCTTTGCGACCGTTGTGCTCGATCGTGATGTAGCCTTCCTCGATGTCGATGTTGGGCGTGCCGTATTCGCCCATCGTGCCCAGCTTTACCAGGTGGCAGTCGGGGACGAATTCGCGAATCGCGTAAAGAACGTTCAGCGTCCCAGCGACGTTGTTCATCTGGGTGAAGACCGCGTGCTTGCGGTCGATCATCGAGTAAGGAGCGGAGCGCTGCTCGGCAAAGTGGACAATGGCCTCCGGCTCGAAAGAGCTCACCATCGAGGTGAGGAACTCGTAGTCCGTGACATCGCCCACGAATGACTCGATGACGTTGCCCGTGAGCTGCTGCCAGATCGACAGGCGCTCGGCCAGAGGACGAATCGGGGTCAGCGTCTGCGCTCCCAGTTCGTGGTCCCATTGCCGGCGCGCAAAATTGTCGACTACCGCAACAGAATAGCCTTGGCGGGAAAGGTAAAGTGCGGTTGCCCAACCACAGTAACCGTCGCCTCCCAGAACGGCGATCCTCATGGTTGATCTCCTCGAAATATGGCCCGACCGCCGGCCGAACGCGACTTACTCCAGTTCTATTAGAGTGCCTTACACCCGACGTAAGTTGCAAGAAACCCCAACCGAACGTCACTTTTTGGCTCTGAACGGCGAAAAATCAAGGTCGTTCTTACTCGGGAGCGATGGGGTGGTTGGACAGCAAAACCTTCCCGCCACTGGCCGTGACCGGGTGAAGATTCTCGGTTCCGACCAGGCCCTGTAGGCGAGGTACGGCCGAATCACGGACAACCAAGTATTTCACCTCCGGCTGGGCCCAAAGTTCCCGAAACTTGGCATCGTCGATGAACACATCGGCTGCGCCTGGCGCGTACGACCCGTACAACAGGTTGTTAAAACGGCCATTTAAGCAGCAGTGCCGTGCGGTTGGTATAAAAAAACACCGAAGAAAACCAATAATAGTGATGATCGACAATGAGAGTGCCCTGCGGCGACCGGTTCAGAACCTCGGCTATAGGTCGCGATGACAGGAAGGGGTCGAAATCGACCATGGCCAGGCGTGCTGCGTGAAAAAACAGGACCATCATCAGAGCCGCGGCAGATCAGAGCGCGCTCGCTTCGCTGCCCGCAGCGTTCCCAGCATACCGACACCGAACGCCAGCGCGGCCACTGCCAGCGGCAGGCGCAGATATGCGAATGATTGCAGCGTCAGGTCTTCCATGTGGCCCAGCGCGAGCGTGTAGGCGCCGGGATGCGAGCTGAGAGCGGCGGAGATATCTCCCGGCGAAGGGACATTGCGCACCAATATAAGGATGGTGATGGCGGCGACTGCGGCAATTCCCGCGATTACCGTCAGCGCGCGAGTGCCTCGCACGATCCATTTGCCCCCGGCAGCGATTGCCGAACCCAGCAACAAGGCCATCGCAGGGTAGCAGGGCATCGAATAGTACTCTTGCGTGGTCGAGAAGGTGAAGAAAATCAGGATGAAGCCGATCCAACACAATGCCAGCAGGCGGGTCTTTCCGGCACGGTCGGTTGGTTTGAACGACAGCTCAGCCACTGCTGGAAAATAGACACTCCACGGAAACAGCCATGCCAGGTGTAGCAGCCAGAAGTACAACCGCGGGACTGTATTGTAGTCGCGGGGATAACGCAGGTTCAGGAAGCGCAGCAACTGCTCGTTGATGAAGAAGAACCACAGGAAGCCGTGGTACTCCCCAGGGACGCTGCGCATCGTGAAGTCGAAATAAGGCGGATTGCGGAGCGTCGCCAGAACATGCCAGGGAGCCGCAATCAGCAACATGATCGCCGCTCCCGTGAACGGGTGAAGGCGTTTCCATGTCCTGGCTGAGAAAAGCTGTCGCGTGATGGCCAGATAAATCAGACCGGCAGCGACCGGGAAGACCACGCCAATCAGGCTCTTCAGCAGCAGGCCGATACCCAGACTGGCGGCCAGCGTATACGCCCAGGCGGGGATGGGGTTCATCCTCGTCGAGAACGCGCAGCAACGCCCACATCGCCAGGGCGATCGTCAGCGTCAGCATGACATCGGGGATGAGCACGCGTGTGAACAGCCACAACCCGACGCACGTGGCCATGCACAGTCCTGCATAGAAACCCGCGCGTCTGCCGAATGCCCAGATCCCGAATGCTGCGGTCAGCCAACAGAATGCAATCGACGACAGGGCAATCGGAATGCGCGCGGCCCAGTCGTGCACTCCGAAAATCTTGTAAGAGGTGCCGATCAGCCAGTAAATGAGCGGAGGCTTCTCGAGATAGATCACGCCGTCCAGACGCGGTGTAACCCAGTCGCCGGAGGTAAGCATGTTGCGTGCGATCTGGGCCTGGACTGCGTCCACGTCGTCTTGCAGCGAAGGCGGAGAGACGATGCAGCCGAGGTAGATCGTTGCGGCGACCAGTATAACGATGAGATAGACGTCCCAGTTTGACTTACGCTTGGGACTGGTCGGCCGGACGAAGACACTGTCTGAGGGTTTTGTGTCTTGCCTGCCCGCAACCGGCCTGCTGCCAATTACATTACGTAAATTGTCGGAGCGAGTGTCGTTTCCTGACGGCATCGTAGAAAGCCCGCGGCGCGAGCGGAGAGCCACGCGCACGTGCCGCGAGTGCTGTCTGCACTATACCAACGATGCCCATGCGTATCCATTCAAGAGCGAAGCGTGTTATAGCATGGTTGCATGATTCTTAGCGATCCCCGCGGCAGCCTGGCGCAGGAGCCTGATGGAATCTCATAAGCGGCTCCAATTCAAGACTTTCGTCATGATCCTGATCATGATCATCGCCGGTCCGCTGGGTAATGTGCTGCTCGGCAAAGGTATGAAAAGTGTCGGCACCATATCGATAGCTTCGGTATCGGACTTGTCGCATGTTGTCGGGCGCGTGTTTACCTCGACTTTCGTCTGGCTGGGCGTGGCGTCGCTTCTGACGTTCTTTGTTGCCAACATCCTGGTGTTGTCGTGGGCGGACTACAGCTTCGTGCAGCCGGCATCGTCGATGGCCTACGGCGTGGTTGCCTTGCTCTCCGTCTTCGTCCTGGGCGAGAGTGTGACGCCGTTGCGGTGGGCGGGTATCGCGATCATCTGCCTTGGCGTCTTTATCGTCGGTCGAACCAATCCGCGCACCACGGAGCACCCCTAGCCGTGTTCAAGTTCATCTACTTCTTTATGATCGTCGTGGCGGGCACTGCGGGAGAACTGTGTGTCTCGCGCGCCATGAAGGAAACCGGCGAAGTCAAAGACTTCCGTCCGGCGGGCGGTAGCGAGAGTCATCCTGCGAGCGTTGCGGGTGAAGTGGATGGGGATCGGCGTCGGACTGATGACGCTGGCTTTCTTCTCGTTGCTGGCCGTCCTGTCCATCGAAAAAGTCAGCTTCGTTGTTCCTGTTACCGCGCTGAGCTACGTTGCCGGGGCCCTGGGCGGCATGTTCTTCCTCGGCGAACGCATCAGCCTGCGGCGATGGACTGGAATCGCGCTAGTCTGTATCGGCGTTACTCTGGTGTTCTTGGGAAGGGGGTAGAGCCAATGTCGCACCTGGGGGCCACCTCCAAGCCCCTGACAGCAATCGCCGGCGCAACCAGGAAAATGGACTTCCAGGAGTTCCTCGCGCAGGCCTTCGCCGCGTTTCGCGCTGACAAAGTGCGCGCCACCATGACCGCCCTGGGCATGGTGATCGGAACCAGCTCGCTGATCCTGGTGGTGACGATCGCCTTGTCGGGCAAGCAGTACGTGCTCGCCCAGATCGAGAACATCGGCACCAACCTGGTGTGGGCGGAGTACGAGGGCCTGGTCAACGCCGGCGCCAATGCGTCGGTACGCGATTACCTGACATACGACGACATGATCGCCGCCGAGCAGCAAGTGCCCGAGATCAAGGCCGCCACGCCGGTGCTCAATCTGCACGAGCGGATCGCGGCCGGCGGCGACAAGGAACTCGACATTCTCGTGCTCGGTGTCGATCCCAGTTACAAGGATGTCCGGCGGATGCGCGTGGTGACCGGAAGGTTCTTTGACGACCAGGACTCCGAGCTCTTCAACAAGGTCTGCGTGATCACGCAGAAATTTGCCGACGCTCCACTACGGCGGGAGCGAGTTGGCTCTTGGGGCAGGGGCTCAAGATCGTGGGCGTGCCCTTCGTGATCATTGGAGTCTTTCGCGAGAGCATGGAAACCTTTGGCCGCTCGGAAATCCAGGACGACACCATCCTGATTCCCGTACACGGTGGCCCGTCGACTCGCCGGAACCCAGGCGATCAATCAGATTTACTTCACGCTCTACACAAGCGACAGCGTTCCCGGAGGCACGGAGGAGATTCAGCGGGTGATCAAGTCGCGGCATCGGCCGGAATCGGAGTACAAGGTCGATAACCTGACGGACGTGCTTCAGGTCGCCGAGAAAACTGCCAACGCATTTACGCTCATCCTATTGCTCTTTGCCGTGATGACGCTGATCGTCGGTGGCGTCGGAATCATGAACATCATGTTGGCCACCGTAAGTGCGCGCATCCGCGAAATCGGCATACGCATGGCAGTGGGTGCGACGCGCATTGAGATCGAGTTACAGTTCCTTACTGAAGCCGTGCTTATCTCACTGGTCGGAGGAATTATCGGCACGTTCCTGGGCATCGCCGTCCCGTTGTCACTGCGGTTCTTCACCGACATCTACATGCCAGTCCCTCTTCTCGCAGCATTGATCGCGATCGTTGTCTCTTGCTCCGTGGGAATAGGGTTTGGAGTGCTTCCCGCCAAGCTCGCGGCCAGACTTGATCCGATCGAATCACTGCGGCACGAGTAGCAATTGGTGGGAGGGGTGCCAGACAAGCTTAGTTGTTCGGTCGACCGGAACCCGCGGGGCGCTTGGTCGACGCGCCAGCCGGGGTCGGCATGACAGTTCCGCTGGCGCTCGGTCCGCCCTTGTAGCCGGAGCTCCCGAAGATAAATTCCTCAATCTCATCAATCCGCCGGTCGGCGTCGTGGTAGCCGATATCAATCAGTGCGCGCGTGTACTTGGGAGTGAACAGCAAGTAACTCATCAGGTCGGAGCATGCCGCCGCATCCCTTCCCAATCCATTCACGAAGTATTGGATCAGGTAGGGCATATCCTTCTGGTGCTGTGCGTGCCAGTTCCGACAAATCAACCGACGGCGTGACGAGAAACGTCGCCAGCGGCCGCATCTTTTCACACCTTCGGATGCCGGTCTGGCTGATCTGTCCCTCGCGAAGCAACGAATTCAGCGGTCGAGGTGTTCGATGTCGGTGGCGAGATGGTCCAGGAACATCACGTTGAAGATGACTCCCATGACCTGCGCCAGCGATGGTTCGATGTCATCAGAGCTTCTTCCTGATGTTCAAGGCTTTGGCCGCGCGCGCCGATGCCAAAGACTCGCTCTCGCCCCCAGGCGAATCACCGGACTCAGCGGCTGCTGCAGCCGCAACACAACCGTCGCCGAAGAATGCCGTTCCGCGCGCTGTCTTGAGCCGCACCGGCTGAAAGACCAGCGGAATCGCCGCCGACGCGCAAATGTGGTCGGCGGTGATCTTCGTCGCCAGCGTCACCCGCCGGCTGCGATTCCACATGGGATGGCCCTTCACTCCCTGAATGAACAGGTAGCTCTTGCCCGAGTTGTAATTGGTCGCCGAAATGGCGAGCGCGTAAAGATGTCCGCGCTTGATGTTTTCCTGGATCCGGTCGCAGTCGAGATGGGCTGCGGAGAAACCGCCGAAGCGGTGTCGCGTCCAGTAGCGACCGGGCGTTACCTCCGCCCAGGACCGCGCCAAAAGAAAGATCCAGAATCCACGTAATGGAATTGCGGGCCTGCGCTAAAACATCGCAGCGGAAAATGTCGGACGGTCGCAGTTCGGCCCACAGCTTTGCCAGCACCCTGGTGGCGATGGAGAACTCGTCGCACCCAACCGCTAGGGCGACACCCGTTCACCGCTCCCGCGGACGAACCTCCAATAATGGGAAACGGGTTGCCATACGTCTGGAACGCGTGGAATCTCGCCAATGCGTTTCAGAACACCGGCCTGATAAGCGCCACGAGCACCACCGCCTGTCATTACCAGACCAAGAGCGTTGTCCATCCTGGTTCTTTCTCGTGCCCAC
Organism: Terriglobia bacterium; assembly: GCA_963816865.1. Classification (GTDB taxonomy): domain Bacteria; phylum Acidobacteriota; class Terriglobia; order Terriglobales; family Acidobacteriaceae; genus JAIQFF01. The sequence goes on along the minus strand of CAWFMU010000028.1, from coordinate 122,282 downwards.
ACGCGTGATTGGCAAGCCGAACTCGTAGGACGTTCCGTTGCCCTTACGCCGGAACGTCCCATTTTGCCAGGCTGCTCACTACCCGTCGGCAGGACCACCGCGACGCTCCCGATAACTAGGCGTTTACTGGAATCACGCGTGGTTTCGGGGCTCGGGTTGTGCGCTTCACTCGACGCGCTCCCTTGACCGGCGTTCTCTTCATCTCCGGACGTTTGGTTACGGATTCAATCACCGCCTTCTCGGCTTCGACAAAGCTGCGGAACCCTTCGCGTGTGAGGTCTGGAATGTCCCTGTAGGGTACCGCCGGGATCATCTTTGCCGCAGTTCCCGCCGCCTTCAGGCTGACGTGTATCTGCCGGGCAGCCACGTCCATCAGCTTCTTCTGGGCGTCGATGAAGGTATCAGCCGCATCGTGTGCCAGTTCGGTCAACTCCGTCTTCTTGGCCTTGCTGACGCATTTCCTTGCCGCCCGTCACCTTCGATGTCTCCTCGGCAACACATGGAGGAACTTCTTCTGCGCCTGCACAAAGTTCTCCAGTCCCTCGCGGGCCAGGTCAACCACGCTGTCGCCGTCGTACATCTCACCAGCCTTGACCGCGGCGAGACGCCCATGCACGTGCTTGCCGGCGCTCTTCAGGTACTCCAACTGCATTTCGACGAAGGTATCAACACCGCGGCGGATGGTATCGACCAGCGCATCGGCAACGGCGAATCCGCCGACCCGCTCTTTCAAGCCAGTCGCCAGGATCTCGCTTTCCTTCTGCGCCAGTCCCAGAAGCAGCCTCTGGCCCTCGATGAAGTTGGTCAGTCCCTCACCGGCGAACTCTTTGACAACGGTCACGGGACGAAAATCAGGTGCTGTCAATTTCTCGCGCAACACATCGATGACCGTTCCGTTCTGGCGCATCGCCAGATCGACCAGGATTCGCTGCGTTGCGAAGAAGTTCTCAACTCCCTGCTGCACCCATCCTGACATAAGATTAATGAAGGAAGATTCCCGAACCTGCGGCTCGGACTTATCGGCTCGTTTCATAATTGCCTCCTCGTTTGCTGCATTGCAGCATCTCAGCACAATCTAGTATGTCCGAATGCTGAATGTCAATGCAGAAGCGCAAATATTGCGACGCAGCAGGCAGGCTGGACGACTACTTGCTGCCGAGCGGCTTCGCAGATAGCCGTAAACTATACTCCCAGAAGTACATGCGCTATCTCGGCGCTGATTGAGAGTCGATTTCGCGCTTCCCAAAATGGGAAACTGTCAGCCCGCCGTATCGCCGGCCAACGAACTGATAGCGACTTCGTACGATGCAGATGTCAGAAGAGATTGACGGCCGGCCTGCTTCGCTCAATTACCAGCGATCGGCGTTTCATGTCCTTGACATCGACCGACCTCAGTTCACGATGCGAGAAGATCGCCATTTATGGCGCAAACTGTAAGCGTCGTGCAGTTAAAGCCCGAAACGCTGGAGGCTTTCTTGGCGTACGTGCACGACGCCGAGGCCGCGATGGCAGCCAGGTCTTGGACGGGAGCGCTCCTTTTCTGTGGTCGGACGAGAACCCTGATCGCGCCCGGCGCGTGCGCAACGGAGGCATACTCGCGCAGCTCTGGTCAGGCGATGCGCCGGTTCAGGGTCCCGGATGGTCTGATCCACGACTGGATCGGCGCCGTATCCATACGCGGGCACCACGATCGAGCAGACGCTGGCCCGCGTCCAGGACTACGACAACCACAAGAACATCTACAAGCCCGAGGTAATGGATTCGCGGCTGATCACCCATCACGGCAACAACTACACCATCTACTTGCGGCTGCTGAAAAAAAAAATCATCACCGTCGTATTGGACACCGAGCACGACGTGCACTACCAGCGCGTGCAGGACGATCAGTGGTTCTGCCGCTCTTTCACAACGCGCATCGCAGAGGTGGACGACGCCGGAACTCTCAAAGAGAAAGTGCATCCGCCCGATACCGGCTACGGATTCCTGTGGCGTCTGTATTCCTATTGGAAATTTATGGGGACAGAAGACGGAGTAATCGTCGAATGTCGCGCCATCTCGTTGACCCGCGACGTGCCCCTCGGTCTGGGATGGATCATTGAGCCGATCATCAAAAACCTTCCGCGCGAGTCGCTCCTGAATACGCTGAAAGCCACTAGGCAGGCACTATCAGTTAATCCCTAATCCCCCGAACGTGCCAATACCTGATGATCGGCCGCCGGAGTCGCTGCGGGCGGAAAGGGAGCTGTGGTCTTGCCGTTTGGCGACCTGCGTCTCCGCGTGGTCACCGCCGGCGTGGGAATTACCTCCACTTTCGACTTCGTCCGGGGACCAGGCCCATCGATCCTGGTTTGTTTAGCGCGGCTGCCGTGACGAGGCGATTCTGACGCCTGCTCCGGACGTCTTCCAGGGCGCGGCTTGCCGAGTGCCGCATCGCGCAATTCAGCGAAGCTCACACGCAGCAAGTCTTCGAACCGATCGATGTCAGGCACGGCATGAACATCGCCGCCAAAGCCGACGTACGCAGTGCCGTTATAACTGAGGATGGCGACATTAACACCCATCTCCCCGCCGATCGGAACGTACGGGTACGAACGCAACATTTTACGTCCCAGCAGGTAGAGTGGCTGCTGGGGTCCGGGGACGTTGGTGCAGATCATGTTGCAGAGGCTGAGAGGAAGTTGCGTCAATAGGGGCGCCAGCACCGCCTGCAACGGGAGCGGTACTTTTGACACCATGGTACCGAACAGCCCGACCAGGTCTGGGACACCCACACTTCTCAGAAACTGCATTCGCTCGCCTACTCTGGCCAGCAGCATCCGGGAATCGCGGACATCGAGTGGCACATTGATAGGCAGGAATGTAATGCGATTTCCCAATTCGCTCACGTCCCCGTTGCCGCGGACATTGACCGGTACGATGAGTCTCAGGTGACGCCCCCGGACTTTCGCGCCGTGTAACTCAGCATAGCGGCGGACGGTCGCAGCCACGATGGTAAGCACGACGTCATTTACCGTCCCGCCAAATTTCTCGCGAACCGCCTTGATGTCGGCCATGGGAATTTCTCCCCACGCGAGTTGTTGCGGTCCGCGGCAGACCTTGTTGAAAGGTAGCCTATCCGACGGGGTTGCCAGCTCGGGAACCAAATGAACCAGCTCGTCCGTGTGGCCATCGGTAGCTCCAGCGAGCTAGCTCTCGTGCAATCGTCATGACCTCGCTTTGTGCGGTTAGCGCACCCTGCATGAACGATTGATACGACTCGAGCAGCCGGTCGAGAAGCACGGCAACCGAATCAGAGGGTTGCGGCTCCGGCCCACGTTGTTTCCTGGGCGGCGTCTTCTGTGGAGATGGGGTCGCGTCAAGCAAGACGTTCATGATCCCAACGCCCGCAACTCCGTCCGCCAGGCAGTGATGAATGCGAACGATCAGGCCGGTGCGATGCTGTTTGAGTCCCTGCACCAGCGTTGAGGTCCCACAGTGGCCGCTTTCGATCCAGTGTCGAGCTGACAATTGCTGCTGCCACCGCCTTCAGGTCGCTGTCCGTCCCCCCTTTGAGGACGACTCGGTGAATGTGGTTCCGTATGTCGAAGTTGGGATCGAGCTCCCAGGTTGGCAATCCCATGTTGAAGGCGGGGAAGATCGCGCGTTGCTTATAACGGGGAATGAGATCGAGCTTCGACTCCACATACTTTCTGCAGGCATCCAGCGAGATCGTGCCCTCGAACTCGCAGGTGCAGGCGACATTGAGTGGTTGACCTTCCCGTTCCAGGTACAGAAAGAACGTGTCTCCCCACGACAGCGAATTATCTCGGCGCGCCTGTGACATAGTGATCTCCCGGTTGCTTCATTGGCTGCGGCCGCACTCGCGCTTCCGCGATCGGCGGCCCTGGAGGTGTAGCCCCGCAACCACGAGCAAGGTTCTCCAACGAGCGGCAGACGATACAACCATCCCATGATTGGCCGTCCCACTGCTGTGAGAACTGTCACAGTCCGGCGGGTCATTTGACAGTAAAGAGCGCTCGGAGCCTGCCTGGGTTGCAGTGGCTCGCCAGCTTCCGCGCTGCCAAATGCCTCGTGGGTTCGGAGCTTGGCACAATGGTTGGACTTTACAGAGCTGGCTAACGGCGATGAGTCGCCGGGACGGCCGACTCACTCTGGCGCAACGCAAGAAGCTGGCCTTGCAGTTGATCCGCATCTTTCTTGTTCGGCATTGACGCAGACGAAGTCGAATAGAACTGGGCGATGTTGTCTCTCAGTTCTGGCGTCGTCAGATCAAAGTTGTTCTTTGTCAGTTGATCCAGCAGTTTGGCGTAGGTTTCGTCGGTGAGGGAGTACTCAGCCGCCTTGGTGGGATTGCCGGTGTCAAGATCGTAGTTGGGTAATGCCACGACTTGGTGGGCGCGCAGTTCCTCCAGCGAAGCCCGGTAGCGTTCGACGGTCGTATTAATACTCTTGATGTAGAGATCTTCAGCCTGGGCTGTTGGGTTCGTGAATCCTAGCCCCTTGAACGGGCCCGTTTTGGGGATGAAACGAAGGAGCGCCGACAGCAACCGCGTCCTAAATCCCGGCGCTTGGTAGTCTTTGCCCCATTCCTTTTCGTACTCCGAACGCGAGAGACGGTAAAGGAACTCTCGCTTTGCGAAGTCAGACCGCTCGCTCATTATTTCTTTCTTGTGCGTCTGGAGTGCCACCTGAGTCATCTCTGGGACCACCCGGCTGACTGAATACCGATACGATCCCACAGCCAACCCTTCGCGTGGCAGCACCTCCTTCAACTCGAGTCCGTACACCATGGGAAACACGCGCTCCAGCAAAGGAGTTGAAACCTGGAACCCAATAAAATCGTGGTACTGCTGCGAAGCGTAACGGTTTCTCGCGACCTGCACCATGTCGAATCCAAATTCCGTTTTCAAGTGTGCTGATTTGTCCTGTGCGTACCGGACAGATGTGCCGAATTTTGCACGAAGCTTCGGATATTCGATTGCGACCGACGGTTGACGGCTGGGTGACCGGCGATGTCCGACGCATAATGCGACAGAGCACCGAGTGCGAAAGCGTATTCATTCGGCATCCTGGCTCTGGGCCAATAATTCGCGAACGAAATCGCCACTGCGAACGTAGTGCACCAAGTCGCTGAATTCGACACTCCCAAACGGATAGTAGCCGAGGTCTTGAATTACCGCGCCGCCGTAAGCGTAAGCATGCGCCTCTCTGATCTGGTCTTCGGACAGCCCTGGATAACGCTGCAGTATGAGTGGCCTTATCTGGTCATCCCAGACCAGATCCACGATCTCCTCGTGGGTGAGTACGGAATACGCGACTGAGATTTGGCCGCCGGCAAATATCACGAGAATCGCGATCAATGCTTGAAAAGTACGCAGGCGGCTTCGCGTGATTCCGACACAGACCCGCAGCGACAGATGCCGAAGGATTTGTCGGAGTTCGATTCTAACGTTCGTCAGATTCATGTTGTGCCGGTCAAACGCCACTCAGATGTCAAAATGCGTGCTTTTGTTTGGCTTGCGTCGCCTTGGGGCATCTGGGGAAAACCGCCCACCCTCGGGGGTGGGCGGCGCCCACTTATGAAGTGAGACTAGCGCTGTGACAGTGAGGTGGTTTAACTGGCTTTGCGACTTGGAGCGTTGTCGACGTCAGGATTCGAAGAAGCATTCCAGTCCTCGATCTGCTTCGCAGCTTCTTCTTTCGTGATGCCGTACCGTTCCTGGATCTTCCCCTGCAACTGATCCTGCTTTCCGTTGATCACGCTGAGATCGTCGTCGGTCAGTTTGCCCCATTTTTCCTTCACGGAGCCCTTCAACTGCTTCCACTTGCCTTCAAATTGATCTGAGTTCATTGTCTTCTCCTTTTGAATTGTGTAGAGCGATCGTACTGGCCCAGTCTAGGCACTGCATTCAGTTCGAGACATCCAGTCTTTCCCCTAGAGCAAAGCGGAATAAGTCTGACGTCGCGACAGAACTCGTGTAAGCCGGCTCGCTAACCAACGCTTTACGTCAATTATCTGTGGCGCCTACGGAAATCACCTGATTGTGAGAAATCGCAAAAGTGGATTATCGTGGCCCTCGTTACTGCAACACGGTCCGCTGTTCGTGACTACCCTCTACCACCGCTTAGCGACCCCGCCCCCCAACGGCAGACGCCGGGTGTAATCGAGAGATCACCCGGCGTCTGAGCCCGCCCCAGGGATCGTTGCCCACCGGTAGGTCCTCATTCGCCGGTGTCTTTACAAAGCAGCGTCAACTCTAAGGGAACAGCGAGATCGCAGTAGGGAATGCGCCGTATGTATCTGTGTTCGTTTTCATCCTAGAGTGCTGACAGAAAGGCCGACGTACTTTGCGGAGGAGCCATGGGAACACATGTACTGCTGGTTGACAACAATGCCGCGCGGTCTGCAGACCGGCAGCGCTTTCTGGCTTCCGCCGGAGTAAAGATCATCGCCGTGGGCGACGAATATCGAGCGGTCGAGGTCATCAATTCTGGTCGCGTCGAAGTTGTCTGCATCGATTCGGAATTCGTCGCGAATCGCGGGCCTTGGCTTGGCGCCTTCATCAAACGCCAGATGCCTTTGGTTTCGGTGGTATTGATCGTCGATGGCGACCAGATTCCGGGTCGCTTCGAAAAGTACGTTGACATCGTCATCGATCGCACTGACTTCGCCATTTCAGGCGTTGGGCTGATTCGAGAGTTATCGAAGGGGCACACTCCCTTCTTCCGCACTTGGTTCGAGGACTGGATGAACCGTGCAGCCCAGTCAGAACGCGCTGAATCGGTTCGGACTGATTGAACTATCCAACCAGAGTCCCCAGGACTCTCACACCGAAAAGGAGAAACAACCATGATTACGATTCTCGTCATTCTGCTGGTTCTGGCATTGGTAGGTGCACTACCAAGCTGGCCCTACAGTCGCAGCTGGGGCTACTACCCGAGTGGAGGACTCGGTCTCGTCGTGTTGATCCTCGTCATTCTGCTGCTGCTGGGCCGATTGTGATCGCCTAGCCGCGTACTAAGTTGCGCTAGGGCGAATTGGCCACCTGATTACAGGGATAGCCGGATGTGCGCTCTCGCGTTGCCGGGCTACCTTTAGCAAAGACCTCACGGCCAGCCGGAACGGGGCCGTGAAAATCCGATACCCAAGGAGAAATGACGATGGCATCACTCCCCCGAATCGCGAGGCGAACATTAGCGATTGTGGCTTTGCTGTTCTCAGGCACGTCGGGAATCTGGGCGCAACAGGCAGCAAGTCAACCAACTCCTGCCGCCAGCGATAGTATGCAGGCCCCCGCAGGTGACAACACAAAGGCAAATGAGCAGGATCGCAATTCGACGGCTCAGCAACAGAAAGATAATCCGTCGGACCGCGAACTCACCCAGCACATTCGCCAGTCAATCATGCAAGACAAGTCGCTTTCGACCTATGCCCACAATGTGAAGATCATTTCGCAGAACGGCACCGTCACACTGAAGGGACCCGTGCGTTCATCCGATGAAAAGCAGGCCCTTGAAGCCAAGGCGGTTGAAGTGGCCGGCAAAGATAAGGTCGTTAACGACCTGACTGTCGTACCGGACCAGAAATAGCTTCTTAACCCTCGATAGCATAAGGAGAACTCTCATGGCAGGCAAAAATACCTCTGTATTTGGTATCTACCCCACGTACTCTGACGTGGAAAACGGGGTTGATTCCCTGAAAGCAGCAGGGTTCCGGAACACCGATATCTCGGTGTTGTTCCCGGAAAATGTGGGATCGAAGGACTTTGCCCACAAGAAGAACACCAAGGCACCGGAAGGCGCCACGGCCGGAGCTGGAACGGGCGTCGTCGTGGGAGGTGCCTTGGGTTGGCTGGTTGGCATTGGTGCCCTGGCGATTCCCGGCCTTGGACCATTCATTGCCGCGGGACCGATCATGGCTGCACTCGCTGGAGCCGGGATCGGCAGTGCGGTGGGAGGGCTGACTGGGGCCCTGATCGGCATGGGAATCCCGGAATATGAGGCCAAGCGTTACGAAGGCCGCGTCAAAGACGGAGGGATCCTGATCTCGGTTCATTCCGACGGCTCCGAGTGGACCAAGCGGGCTAAAGAGATCCTGGAGCGCACCGGTGCTCAGGACATTTCCTCAACCAGTGAGGCGAGCGCGGACTTTGCCAAGAGCGACCGACCGCTCCCTCGCACCGGAACCGGCGGCTAAGACGCTGGCGCTAGCAGTTTCTCCGCGGGCAAACAGTACTGTGTCACCACATTGGGCTCGTTTCGGAATGGCTTAGAACGGTTCCGCTCGCAGGCAACCACCTGTTGGCTCCTAGTCGTGGAATCGCCCGACCATTCTGAAGCGGGCCCTATCCTTTTATCGGGCTGAGTCGTTTCGACAGTCGTTGCTGGGATTGATGGCGGCGGTTCTCGACCCCACTCGACTCCCATAGGGGACATCTTGACTGAAGATACGGCGTCCACCCGATGGGAGGCCTCTTCGGATCGAACTATCCTCGCGTGTGTACGTTGACCTCTCGGCAGGCAATCGAGCCGGGACGGCGTTGCGGAATAGGAGAAGAAATGTCGACAAGGAATTCACTCATACGGATCGCTCTATGTGTCACAGTTTTGTTGGCGACCGCCAACCTGGTGTGGGCCGACGATCGCGAGGACGAAGCAAAGCGCGTCAAGGCTTCCGCTGAAGTTCTCGAGGAAATCATGGCGGCCCCGGACAAGGGAGTTCCAGAGGACATCATGCAATCCGCGGTTTGCGTTGGCGTCGCCCCGTCCCTCAAGAAGGGCGGGTTTGTGTTTGGCGCCGAGTACGGTAAGGGCGTAGCTACGTGCCGGACCACGACAGGCTGGAGCGCTCCCGCGCCTTTCAGGGTAGTCGGCGGGAGCTGGGGTCTTCAGATCGGCGGAGAAGCCGTCGATCTGGTGATGCTGATCATGAACGACAACGGCATGGAGAAACTTCTTTCCAGTAAGTTCAAGCTGGGTGCTGACGCCTCGGTTGCCGCAGGTCCGGTGGGCCGCCACGCGGAGGGAGAAACCGATTGGAAGATGCGGGCCGAGGTCCTTACCTACTCGCGCGCCCGCGGGGTATTTGCCGGCTTGACGGTCAACGGAGCGGTCATCGAACAGGACGCTGATGCTACGCGCGCCTTTTATGGCCGGCAGACATCGTTTCGCGACATTTTGCACGGAAAGGTCCTCCCGCCCAGCGGCTCCGAGCCATTTTTGGCGGTCGTGAGGAAGTTCTCCGCCAAGGCGGAGGCAGCAAAGATCCGCGACCACAAAACAGACGGACAGGAACAGCAATAGCCGAATCTTTGGGGCGACTCAGGCCTTTCTCTCGTGAGGGATCCGGCTCGATCGCCCCGGTCGCGAGGCCTTTTGAAGCGCCAAGGGTAGATGGAGCGATACCCGATGAGTGGATGGGGCAATCGTAGCGAATAGGAAACGCTAAGGGAGATGAGAGGTACAACGTGCTTTGGACAATTTTCGTAATTCTGCTGCTGTTGTGGTTAGTGGGAGTACTCAGCGCCTACACGGTTGGGGGCTTTATCCATATCCTGCTGGTGTTGGCGCTGGTTGTCATGTTGATACGGATCATTCAAGGACGCAGCCCGGTCGCCTAAGCCGAGCCGGTGTACCAAGTCCACCCGCCGCCGGAGTTGCGGAGGTTCCGAGAAGTGCGTGTCTCGAGGGCCTTCTAACGGTATTTATGTGAACAGTTGTTGGGCCAGACTCGCATCAAAGGTTGGACTTACGAATCGCTCACCAGACTCCAAACGCTGCAGCGCGATCAGCAATAGTTCCTCTGCATCCGACTTCAACAGGTATCCGGACGCGCCGGCTGCCGCGGCCGCACGCAACATCTCTTCCGAATCGTGCATGGTGATCATCAAGATTTTGATGTGAGGGAGGGACCTGCGGAGTTCCGAAGCCACTTCCAATCCATTAGGAGGCGGCATGGAGATGTCCAGGATGATGATGTCGGGACTAAGTTTTGCCGCCAGTTCTAGCGTCTCGCTGCCGTCCCCGGCTTCGCCGCAGACTTCATAGCGATCATTCGTTTCCAGGATGGTCCGCAAACCGCGGCGCATGAAGGAATGATCATCCGAAAGTAAAACCCGAGTCGATGCCATGATTTCGGCCAGCACCCGTTATTGCAACGTATTCACGCCTTCATGTAAATACGGCGAATTACCTAGATCAATCCGGGTCACGGTTCTACCACTTTGTTGCGAATTGCATAGCGCACGAGTTCGGCTACTGAGTGCACATCGAGTTTCCGCATAATGTTGGTGCGGTGAGTGTCCGATGTCTTGGTCGCGATCCCAAGGATAGTAGCCACTTCTTTCGCCGTCTTGCCTTCCGCAATGAGTTGCAGGATTTCTCGTTCGCGAGCGGTGAGGCGTCCACGCATCATTTCGGCTGGATCAGTGACCCGGCTTCCACGATTGGCGAGGAACATCTCGGTAACACGCGAAGTGAAAAACGGTTTGTGATGACTCAAGGCTTCCACGGCCCGTACCAGGTCGGTGTCTGAATCGGACTTCAAAACATATCCCCGCGCGCCTGCCTCCATCACTTCTGCCGCCATCTCATCGGAATCATGATGAGTGATCACCAGCACTTCCGTCCTGGGACACGCCTTGCGGATTTGCTTCGTTGCCTCCAGCCCGTTCAGGTCCGGCATGCTCACATCGATGACAATAACGTCAGGGTTCAGTTGCGCACATTTTTCCACGGCCTCGCGCCCCGACCGCGCCTCCCCGCAGACCTGCCAGCCCACGTGCTCTTCGATCAGCATCCTCAGGCCTTTCCGAACTACATCGTGATCGTCAGCAATTAACACTTTCAAAGCGTTCATGCGGCCTCACTGAGTGGAATGATTACGTGAATACTGGTTCCATGATTGTCCGACATTATCTCCAGCTCACCACGTAGCTGGCGCAGACGTTCTCGCATCCCTAGCAGGCCGACTCCCAGGCTCGCGGTTTCCTGGCGGAAGGCCAATTGATCAGGCGCGATGCCGCGGCCCTGATCGACCACAAAAAGATGAAGCCGTTCCGCATCCCTCTCCAGGCGCACCGCTGCGGTAGCGCTGCCGGAGTGACGGTGAACGTTGGTCAGGCTCTCTTGCACTACGCGAAAGATCGCGGTCTCGAGCTCTGTCGGCAGCCTGGGTAGGTCACTCGGCAGGTTAAGCTCAACCTGAATGGAGCTCCGCTGCGAAAAGCCATTCGCGTACCACCGGATCGCCGCCACCAAGCCTACGTCGTCGAGCATCGGGGGGTGTAGCAGATGCGAGAGGGTCCGCACTTCCTTTAAGGATTCATCAACCAGCTCCTTGCTCTCGGTCACCGCAGTGCGGCCTCGATCATCAAGGGCAGACGTGTCCCTCGCCAGATAAGACAGGTTCATTTTCACTGCGGTCAGGGTCTGACCGAGTGAATCATGCAGATCACGTGCAAGGCGCCTTCTCTCATCGTCCCTGATTTGGAGCAACCGTCCACTCAGCCGGCGTACTGCGGTCTCTGCCCGCTTGAGGCCGGTGATGTCTTGGACGACGATTCCCATCTGCGTAACCGTGTCACCATCTTTAGTGATCGGAAACAGCGATTTCAGCCACCACCCCTTCACGCCGGGAGTGGAAGGGATAGGCCCCTTGACTTCATGATTCAGTACGGGCTCACCGGTGCGGGCCACCGTGCGCAGGTGTGGCTCTATCTGAGAAAACAACTCCGCAACTACATCGCGGAGAGGTTTCCCCAGTTGTTCACGCGAGTCCAGCCCATTGAGTTGGGCGAAGGGTTCATTGATTCTCTGGAAGCGAAGTTCCTTGTCGATGATCGCTAGTCCCACTGGAGCGTTCGAGAAAAAAGCGTTGAGCTGCTGTTCCCGGCGCTCGATTTCCTCTCGCTGCTGTTTGCGCTCCGTGATATCGCGTGTGATTACCGCGTATCCTCGCGGTTGGCCCTGTTCGTTCCGTAACAACGTAACGTCGGCGGTCGCCCAGAATTCCGTTCCGTCCTTCCGAACTTGCAGGCACTCATCATTTACATGTCCTTGTTCAAGCGCAGTCCGTAGATGTCGGTGCGGAGTGTCCGATTCGCAGGAATTGTAAAGACGGTGAAAGGGTTCCCCCAGGATCTCGTGAGAGGGAAAGCCAAACAACCGCTCGGCTCCTCGGTTCCAGGTGATGATGCGGCCCTCGAGGTCGACTCGTATGATGGCGTGGTCCTGGATCCCGTTTACCAGCAGGCGGAACTTCTCTTCGTTGTCCTTGGCTGCCAGTTCGGCCCAGGTTCGCCGCGTCATCTCGCCGTTCATCAGCAGGAACAATGACACCAGCAGCATGGACGCCAGCAGAAAGGCCAGCACCAGGATCATGGTGGCTTTATGCTGCCGGGCGGCAGATACAACCGACCGAACCTGGAGCAACTGGTTCTCTTGCTTCTCCATGCTGTCCAGCAGGGGACGTATCTTGTCATCCAAAACCACGCCTTGGCGGGTAGACTCCAACTCTTGCTCGGTAGGCTGCGAGCTTTGCTGTTGCAGCCGGATTGAGTCCGCCAAAAGGGCCAACCGTTGCGAGATCAACGCCTGAATCTCTGCCACTCGTCGCTGTTGCTCCGGATTGTCAGCGGTGAGTGCCTGCAGATGCTTCAGGCGGTCAGGCAACGTTTCCTTGGCCACATCGTATTCGATAAGGAGTGTCGGATCGCCAATCAGCGCGTACCCCTGCCGGGAACTCTCCGCTTCGCTGAGGTCTGCAGCCACGCTCTTCAACTCAGAGATTACCTGGTGGGTATGAATCACCGCTTCCTCGCTGTTGGCGAAGCGGTCTGACATTACGTACGAGGCGATCCCGATGCCCACCAGTACGGCGAACACAACCGCGAAGGCGGCCTTGTACGATTTGGGGGGAACGGTACGCATAAGGCTTTTCGCTAAGTTGAGAGCAGGAACTCTACCACGTTCCGGGCTTAGTTTGGTTCCGGCAAGTCAGATTCGCTTACTGTGTCAACGATCCGGTCCGTCTGGGCATATGCCTGCCTTTTCAAGAGACCATACTGCCATGGCAAAGGGAATCAGGCATTCCCCTTAGACTACGCGATTGATCGTCAACGAATAGTGAGCGCGTATGGGGTCCAACTTTCAACCGAGGAATCAATAACTTAGCTCGGTTTGCATCGCGGAGTACAACAGCGTTAGCGCGGGTTTCCTGCTCCTTGCCCAACCGCTCTCCAGACCCATACACTCCTATAACTGGTGCTCTGGCGGGTGCGGGACCGAAGACAGGGAACTATGGCCCTGAAACGGCAGCGCTTCTGAGTGATCGCTAACTCTGGGTGCGATGGGACTGATGGAGCGCTTTCTGATCGTCAATGCGGATGACTTCGGCCGCAGCGAATCCGTGAATGCGGGCGTCGCCGAAGCTTTTCGCCGGGGAATCCTCACCAGCACCTCGATCGTCGCCACGGGGGCGGCGTTCGAGTCGGCGGTGGCTCTCACCCGCCAACTCGAAGGCTTGGGCATCGGGATCCATCTGGTGCTCAATGAGCATGAGCCTGTGTTTCCGCCTTCCGAGATACCGAGCCTGGTCAAAAAAAATGGACGGTTCCCCTCCCGTGGCCGGCAATTCATGAACATGGCCGTGGATCCCAGAACGCAGGAGGATGCGTTTAAGGAGTGGGATGCCCAGATTTCAAAGGTGCTCGCGTGCGGAATCAAGCTAGACCACATCGACGGGCACGGGCACTGCCACGCTCATCCGCGAGTGGCTCTCGCTGTGGTCAATCTCGCTAAGCGTTATGGCATTGCACGTGTTCGCCTCCCGCTCGAAGCACTTACGTGGCGGCCGGAACGCGTTTCCGCGTCCCGGTTGATCGACAAACTGGCGCTGAACTCCGCCGCTCTGTTGTCCCGTCGTGTGTGGACTGGCAAGCTGTCGTATCCACAGTCGTTCTTCGGGTTTTCTGAAGGCGGGCAGCAGACCGCATCGGCGGTTCGGCGCGTCGCCCAGGCTGCGCCCCCTGGAGTGTCCGAACTCATGGTCCACGTCGGCGCGTCCAATGTGGAACCGGCTGGATTAGAGACAGGGTATGATTGGGAGGGCGATCTCAGTGCGGTCACCGCCTTCCGCAAGTCAGACTTCGAAGAGCAATTCGGCGTTAAGCTGATCACCTTCAGTCAATGGAGAGACTAATGGACTCACAGGAGCAGCGCAGTTTTTGGGATCGCCACATCGAAGGATGGTCCGCTAGCGCTTACCACAAGGCGAAAAGTGTGCCGCTGCTGGAGAGAGCAGCGCAGCCGTTTCGCAAACACCTTCCATTGCGGCAACATCTGGCCGTCGAGATTGTTGTGAGTTCAGGGGCCACTTCGGTTCTGGAACTGGGATGCGGCACCGGGGATTTCGCTGTTGAGCTGATCGAGAAGTCTCCGACCCTCAAGAACTATGTGGGTATGGATATCGCCGAGTCCGCCGTGAAGGAAGCCCGCGAGCACGTGCCGATCGCAGCCGGTTCAAAAGTCAAGGTCGAGCTCCGCACCGCCGCAGTGGAAGAAATTGATCCAGCCGCGCTCGGCTCCTTCGACTTCATCGTCGGCCTCGGCTTGTTGCCCTATTTGACCTTGGATAGGAACTTCCTAAGTGCCGTCAACCGGTGAGGGCAGGAAGGGCCAGTCTCAGCCACTTGAACATCGTAACGGCATTTCAGGAACCGACGGTGATGCTACGGTAGGTCGCCGCATCCGGGAGATGCGCGGCTCTGATATGACGCAGGCAAAGTTTCGCCGAACGCGGTTGGCAGCAGCCAGAACTATTGTCTGGAAAGTGGCAAGGGTGGAGACTGGGGCGGAGATCCTGCTTGGAGCTGGCACGCTCCTTAACATTGGCCCCTTTTTCTTTTCCCCGCGCTTACTGGCCGAATATCTCCCATTCGCCACTTTCCGGCGCCCTGAGGTTCTACGAGGCGGATTCCGCCCCAGCTGTCCCGCACCTAGATTTGCAATCCACCCCAGTTCAGCGCCTTCGTGGGGAGTCCGCTTGCGTCCGCGATTGGTGCACGATGGAGATTCCGTAACGCTTCACGACGCGATCCTGGGGCACAGTGGCGAGGCAAGCCATGTAAGTAGCGATTTTGAAAAACTGAAGGAAGGAGGACCAAGAACCCATTAGCGAGTACTTGAAGTCTTTATAGACTCCCCAGGCGTGCGACTCATTTCAGAAATACTTGTCCGCATGTTTCCGCGGTCTGGGGTCACTGGATCTCGGTCGCACTACGCTCCGCAGACCTAAGTTTGGCGACATATCCATCCAGAATCGCAAACACACTTCGCTGGAGTCTCCGTCACCAGGACTCGAATCTAGTCAGTTAACCAACTAATCAATTTCAAGTCAGAGAAGGTGTGATAAATTTCCTACTGGAAGCGGTATTTTTGAGTACGCTCGGGCGGGATGCCCGAAGAGTACACAAAGACCGTGACCTTCACCCCAGCGGGAAGCTGGGAACCCCGAAGTTTGGCGGGATGCTAAGCCGAGGGGCCACGACTGGCACGATTGGTGCGACGGAGGCCTCATGTTTAGCTACCTCGCGTGGTCCATTGAACGACGAAACCAGCCTCACCGCGTGCACTCACGAAAGTTCTTCTTTACGCTATTAGGTGGTCGTCCTTTTCTAGCAGGATCCTTCCGGAGAACGTTAGCCTCTGCCGTAAAGTCAGTGGCACTTCCACGCAAAGGCTCCTTCCCATCACCGTGCACCCCAGGTCGTGTGCAAACCGTCAATTCCATAGACTCCTCCACACACAACAATAGTCACGGCATTTCTCCGGCAAGCAGACCCCCAGCAACTAAACAATTCCTAGGAGGAATTACGCAAAATGGCGCTCAAGAATAGTGGGCCTTTCTTCTTTACGGAGCGGCAAGAGGAACAGCTTAAAAGCACAAACGGCACCTTATGCCAATTGAATCGCGAAGTGTGTCGCGAGTTACGACGAATTGAATGGTCGACCCTAACTCACAAACAATACCGTCAGGCAGGTGTCTTCCTAAAATCAGTGGCAGCTCGGATGATCTGCGTGCTGCAGTTTCGTGAGGAGATTCTAAGGTCCGCCAGAGAACGGGGACCTGACCGGTTCGAGCTTCGCTACTTACTCATTTGTAACGATTGCACTGCTCCGCCTCGCGACTCTGGCGAAAATCGAGGTAATTCGGACCAGTATCTGGAGCCAGATCCAGCACATCTGCTTCAACTGGACAACTTAGTGGATTCTTGTCTCGAAACAAGCGAGCGAGTGTGGTCTCGCGTTATACGACGCAAAATTCTCCCCGATGTATTCCGTAACGGACTGAAATGCTTGACAGGCGCTCTATTAAGACAGCGAAGACACCTCCTGGATACGGCTCCGAATCCACCCGTACCGACAATTGAAGTTGTCGAAGACGACTGTGAGACTTGCAGCGTCTGCCACAAACCGATTATCGACATCGACGACCGCGATGAATCGAGTTCTACCAAGAATCATTCTGACAAACCTACAATGCGAGGAAATCATGAGAAATAATGAGCAAGGAATCGATCAACAAGAGCAGGGATCGCAAGCAGAGACTCCAGCGATCTTAGACGGGCATCCCCGTGCTGAAGAGGATAAGAAGCCAGCCGGCTCGTCAAGAAAAGTGGAAACGAACCGACGCAACGCTTTGAAGTCCACCGGACCAAAAACCGCGGCCGGCAAGGAGAGAGTTTCACAGAATGCCACTAAACACGGGTTCTATTCGAAATGGCTGCTGGTCAAGCACCAGGATGGAGAGGAGAGCCAGGCTGAATATGACAAGTTCTACTCCGAAATTGCTGAATACTTTCAGCCGTACGGTTGACACGAGAAAGACCTGGTAGACAAGATTGCGGCGTGGTCTTGGCGGCTGCGCCGCGTGATACGTTATGAGAGCGGGCAGATTGCGCGAGCTCTTGCTGAACACCGGTATGAACTCCAGCAATCAAAGGCAGATGACACAGAAGAACCGGGATCCGTACCAGCGAACAGCTTTGAACTGGATGCATTGACGGATCATTTTTTCTTGACGACCGAAGGAACGGAAAACCGGCTACGGTATGAAGCCATGATTAACCGACAACTGAACCATGCAATTGCAGAGTTGGAGAGGCTGCAGGCAGCCCGCAAGAACGGCGGAATTACGAAACAAAGCCAAGAAATCCTTTAGTATCAACAGAGCGAGGAAGCGTTAAGCGGGACCATGTCGGGCGACCAAAGTGCCCATGCAAAGAACCGGCGAGGCCAGCAATGGGAAGTACCGTTTGCGACGGCAGTGCATTATCCGGGGGAGAACTACGACTTCGTAACGTTTTTCGATTGCCTCCACGATATGGGCGATCCGGTCGGCGCGTCTGCCCATGTTCGCAGCACGTTGAAAAGCGACGGAACCTGGATGATCGTCGAGCCCTTCGTCGAAGACAAGATCGAAGAGAATCTGAACCCAGTCGGGCGGGCTCTCTATGGGGCCTCGACGCTGATCTGCACTCCAGCTTCGCTGTCCCAGGAAGTGAGTCTGGCGCTGGGCGCGCAGGCCGGAGAAAAACGGCTTCGGGATGTAGTCACCGCCGGCGGCTTGAAGCATTTTCGGCGGGCGACCCAGACGCCATTCAACGTGGTCTTATCTTTGAGGTGCGGCCATAAGACGAATCAAACGGAGCAAGCCACAATGATCGTGATCGACAACGAACGAGTGCAACTTTCGACCCCGTACGGGCCGATGCAGACGCACATTGTCCGGCCGGCAGCGCCGGGCAAGTATCCTGGAATCGTTTTCTACACCGAGATTTTTCAAGTGACCGGAGCCGATTCGCAGGACGGCGGCGATGCTCGCGGGGCATGGATACATCGTCGCGGTCCCCGAGATTTATCACGAGTTTGAACCTGCCGGGACGGTGTTGGCCTACGACCAGGCCGGCGCCGACCGCGGCAATGTGCTGAAGACGACCAAAGAACTTGCGAGCTTCGATGCGGACGCGCGCGCCGTGCTCGACCATCTGAAGTCGCGACCTGACTGCACCGGTCAACTGGGAGCCATGGGCATCTGCATCGGCGGCCATCTCGCATTCCGCGCCGCCATGAATTCCGACGTGCTGGGAACCGCATGTTTTTATGCAACCGACATCCACAAAGGCAGCCTGGGCAAGGGAATGAAAGACGATTCGCTGCTGCGCGCGAAAGACATCAAGGGCGAGTTGCTGATGATATGGGGCCGCCAGGACCCGCACATTCCTCTGGAAGGCCGGATGAAGGTGCTGGCCCGATTGAACGAGGTGAATGCGAAGTTCAGCTGGCATGAGGTGAACGGCGCTCACGCCTTCATGCGCGATGAGGGCATCCGCTACGATCCGGAGCTGGCCTATCAGCTCTACGGACTGGTGTTTGATTTCTTTCATCGCCGGTTGGGCTCTGGCGATTTGCCGGTGCAGGTCGCGGGCGCGGGAGAGACGAAACACTAGCGTGACTGTGAAACCAGCCATGTGGGACCGGGTCTCGACTGGTCGGGCCTGAGCCCAGCTCGGCTGATTTTTCTCCTGGCTTATCTCCTGGCGAAAAATCGCTGTCGAGCCGCCCGTTCTGCACATCCGCGTTATCCACAGGCTGAACCAATCGCGTCACTTCTGGCAGAGCGCAGCTCCGTTTAGTTTCGTACTTCGCTTCAGAGCAGGAGAACCCCAGCAAGATGGATTGGTCCAAGGCGCGCGACGCTCATTTTCTCGGTCTGCAAACCGCGGTGTTCTGCGTGGCCTGCGAATTGATCAGCGAAAACAACACTCCGCACTGCCTGGCGTGCGGAAGCCAGGCCGTGATCAGCCTGTCGCGCGTGCTGGGTGGATCGCTGCGCCGCCAGCAGACAGCTCATCTGATCGCGGACGCCGAACTCGATCGCCTGGTTCACGAACTGATTCGCACCGTGCCCGTCTCTTCGTTGCCGGTCATGGACGATCACCTGCCGGTGTCATTCGCATCGCTGGCTCCCGGGCGGAGCCATGTCAGGCGCTCCAAGCCCAGCCTGCAGTTCTGCCGGCCGCCTGCGGCGCCGGTAACATTTCCCGCGGACGTTGACCTGGAGCCCGCCATCAGCCTGATCGCCGAGCGGGCGAAATCTCTCACCGGCGCAAGCGGCGCGGCGATCGCCCTGCGCAAGGGCGACGAAATGGTGTGCCGGGCGCGCGCCGGACGCACCGCGCCCGACCTGGGCGTTCGTCTCCAGTCCGATTCCGGGATTTCCGCCGATTGCGTGCGCACCGGCCAGGTCGTGCTCTGCCATGACGCGCAGGACGATCCTCATGTCGACGTGGCGGTCTGCCAGCGGCTGGGAGTCCGGTCCATCCTGGCCGCCCCGCTGCGCCATTTCCGCAGAACGCTCGGAGTCTTCGAAGTTTTCTCCAGCGCGCCGCATGCCTTCGCCGAGCGCGACGTCGCGACCATGCAGCTGCTTTCGAGCGTGATGGTGGCCGCCCTTTCCCGTCTCTCACCTCTTCGCCAAACCGCCTAAACGCCAAGCACAAAGAACTTGCTGGTGCCCGGCACTTTCCGGTGACGCGGCTGCCGTCCGGCCCTGCCGGTCTAGGTTAATATGTTAAGAACTTGGTATGGAACCCACCGGGCCAAACCTGGCCGGCACTTCCCGGCAATCCCGACCTGCAACTGAGCGCCGACACACCATGCGCCACAGGGCGCACAGTCCCGCGTACGCGCGCCTGAACGCAGCGCAGGCAGATGCGCCCGACCTCAGCGAGATTCTCGATATCAGCGAAGACGGAATGTCCATCCAGACCTCATCTCCGTTGGAGGTCGAACGCAATCTGAGCCTGTGCCTGGATCTTTCGGAAACCAGCGCGTCGATCGTTACCGCCGGACAGGTGGTCTGGTCGGAGTCTTCGGGACGGGCCGGAATTCGTTTTGCCAGGCTGTCGGGGCAGTCTCTGGACCGGCTCAAGGAATGGCTCTTTGTGAATGTCCTCACCGCCTTCGATCATGCCGGCGCCAACCCGGCCGATGAGGATACCTGGAACAGTGCTTCCAAGGGGCTGCCTCCATCGCATACTATTCCGAAGGATGAATTTGCTTCCGGAACTCGCCTGATTTCCGGGAACGACGGCGGTGCGACGCAGCCGGAAGCCGCGACCAGGCTGGTGCATTGAGCTTCGATGCGGCCAGAGTGGGTACGCCAGGAAAGAGCGACAGAAAGAGAAAGCGAAGTGGAGCCGAAGGGGTTCGATCGCGAAACCGCGCTACAGTCGATTGCCGAGCGGGCGCTGACCCTCACTCGGGCCACCGGGGCCGCCATCGCCCTGTCCGAGGGCAACGACAGCGAGATGATCTGCGTGGCCAGCGCCGGCTCTGACGCTCCGCCGGTTGGTTCCCGGCTCCAGGTAGGTTCAGGCTTTTCCGGTGAATGCGTGCGCACCGGCCGCTCCTTGCGCTGCGATGATTCCGAGACTGACGATCGCGTAGATCGTGCAGGCTGCAAATCTCTCGGCATTCGCTCGCTGGTCGCGGTGCCGATTCGGCAGGGCAGCAAAGTCGCCGGACTCCTGGAAGTGTTTTCGCCTCAAGCCTTACGCCTTCAACGCCGACGACATCGGCGCGCTCCAGCAATTGACCGGAAACATTCTTACGACGGTTCAACCCGAGAAGGCCCGCCTGCCGAGGCACAAGTTTCGTCCCCGATACAGCGCCGCCACCGCCACCGCCGGTGCGCGCGCCACGCAGCGAGAAACCGCCTGCGCGCCAAGGCCGCGGCTGTAGAGACCGAACGGCCCGTCACTGCGGCCAAACCTTCGAGTGAGCCTAGTTCGATCCAGCCGGCTGCGACTCCGGTCAGAACAGCCCAGCCCCGGTCAGCAACGGCCAGGTCACCCAGCCAGTGCGCCAAAGCTCTTTTCGTGGCCGCCATCGGCACTTTTGTTTTTGCTCTGCTATGGCTGATTGCGCCCTGGGTCTCGAGCACGATGCGCTCTTCCGGGCGAACCCCTTCTCACGCTCAGGCAGCGCCGGCAGCTCCCAAGTCTCCCAACCTGCCTGCGAATGCTGCCGCGACGTGACCGACCTGGCCAGCCTGCGCAAGGTGGCGGAACAGGGTGATCCGGCGGCGCAGTTCTCCTTGGGCGCGCGCTATGCCACCGGCGAAGAAGTCAAACAGGACTACACCGAAGCCGTGCGCTGGTTCACCCTGGCCGCGGAGCAGGGACACATCCTGGCCCAGGCGACTTTGGGCGCGTACTACTGGGCCGGCCGAGGCGTGCCGCAGGACTTGACCAAGGCCTACTACTGGTCGGTCCTGGCGCAGGCCGGCGGAGACCAGGCCAGCAAATACCGGGTCGCGGTTCTCGCCTCCCGCATGAGCCGGAGCCAGGTGGTGGCGGCGCAACAGCAAGCCAACGACTGGCTGAGCAATTTCGCCAGCCATCCTCCTTCAACCCCGTAGGCTCCCGGTAGTGAGCTCGTTTGAACTTTGACCCCGCTGTCATCCTGAGGAAGCGGAGTCCTTCGCTGCGCGAAGGACTTCCGACGAAGGGCCCATGCATTGCGGACGATAGCGCGTACCCAAACCCTCGCCAGGATCTGCTGATCCGCTTCCACTCTGGATTTGAGCCGATGCTGCGGAGGACGTGGCACGGAATTCAGAGGTCCTTCGCTTGCTTTCGTCCCGCTTCGCGTGACGAAAGACTGCGCTCAGGATGACAATCCCAGTAATGCACGAGTTGAGAGTTCGTCTTGCTCCTGACACTAACTGCCCGCGGCCTTCTTCGTATTTGAAATCGGTCTACAATAAACCCAGAGGTTTTCCTGTGCCCACCCTTCGCGACATCGTTTACCAAAACGTGCGTGAGGGCGATCTGTACGAGAAACTCGATCGCAACCGGGTGCGCTGCTACGCCTGCGGTCACTGCTGTCCCATTCCTGACGGTCAACCCGGAGTCTGCAAGGTACGCTACAACCAGGGTGGCACGCTCTACGTGCCCTGGGGATATGTGGGCGGCGTGCAGTGCGATCCCATCGAGAAGAAGCCTTTCTTTCATGCCTACCCGGGCGCGCTGGCCTACAGTTTCGGAATGCTGGGCTGCGATCTGCACTGCGCTTATTGCCAGAACTGGGTGACGTCGCAGGCGCTGCGCGATCCGGATGCGGTGTCGCCGCCGCTGCAGGCCTCGCCGGAGGCCCTGGTGCAGGATGCGCTGCGCCAGGGTGCCAAGGTTCTGGTCAGCACCTACAACGAGCCTCTGATCACCGCGGAATGGGCGGTCGAAGTATTCAAGCAGGCCCGGGCCGCCGGCTTGATCACCGGTTTTGTGTCCAACGGAAACGGCACGCCGCAGGTGCTGGAATACATCCGGCCGTGGGTCGATCTCTACAAAGTGGATCTCAAGAGCTTCGACGATCGCCACTACCACGAGCTGGGCGGACGGATCGGGCCGATTCTCGAGACCATTCGGAGCTTGCACGAGATGGGAGTCTGGCTGGAGATCGTGACCTTGCTGATCCCGGGCTTCAACGACGGAGAAGACGAACTGAAAGGGCTGACCGATTTTCTGGCCGGCGTTTCGCCCGATATTCCCTGGCATGTGACCGCATTTCACAAAGACTACAAGATGGATGATCCTGGCAAACACCGCCCCGGCGGACCTGCGGCGCGCGGCCGAGATCGGCAGGAAGGCCGGTCTGCGCTACGTTTATGCCGGAAACCTGCCGGGCAGCGTGGGCGACCTTGAAGACACGCGCTGTCACCAGTGCGGCGACACTCTGATCAAGCGAAACGGTTACTTTGTGCAGGAATACCGCGTGACTCCGGAGGGAAAGTGTCCCTCCTGCCAGACTGTGATTCCGGGCCGGTGGGCGGCCAGGTTTGCGGGGCAGATTGCCGATCGCCCTTTCTTGCCGCGCGGAAGCTCGCGTTTGGTTACAATTCCGAGCTAGGATGCGACTACGGCAAGCGGCCTTCATTTTCGCGCTGTTGTGTCTTACCGTTGCCTGCTCGCCCCGCGACTTCCTCACGCGGCGGCTGGCGACCGATCTCATCGCGGGCTCCGAAACCTTCAAGACGACGCAGCTGTTCTGGCTGCGCACCGGAGTCATCTCCAACAAGGACTACACCTCTCCGGAATACCTGGTGCTGCGCCGCCACGGCTGGATTACCGGCTCGAACGCCGCCTGCACGCCTGACCTCGGTCCAGCGCCGTGCTGGGACGTCGTAATCACGCCGCTCGGTGTTGACGCCCTGCGCGACTGGGTTGCCGCCACCGCCGCCACTTCGCAGTACATCAGCGTGCCGGTGGCGCAGCGGGAACTGCTGGGGTTGACCGGAATCCGCAAGAACGGAAATTTTGCCGATGTTGATTTTCAGTGGAGATGGGCCGCGGTGAATGAAGTGGGCGCAGCCCTCTACGCCAAGGGCACCGAATACAATTCGACGGTCGGGCTTCGCGCATTATGACGATGGCTGGCGCGTGATCGAAGGCGGCACTCTGAGAAGCAGCCAGGGGTTGAATGACGCGTTGAAGAACGCGGAACCGGTGCCGTAGTGCGCCTCTCAAAGTAGCGCCGCCGTCCCGGCGGCTGTCCTGAGGCGTCCCGCCCTCAGAGCGGGGGCAGGATGCCCCGAGCCAGCCGGCAGGATGCCGGCGCTACGGTTACAGTCCCGAATGCTTGCTGGCCGCGCTGGCAACATTCACGCCGTGAGAGGTGGCGGCGTATCTGCGCAATGCCTTTGAACAATCCTTCTGCGATTTTGTCGCGATAGCTTGAGCTCTTCAATTTGGCTTCATCCGCGGGCTGCTGACGAAGGACACTTCGGCGAGAATCGCCGGCATCGAAGTTCCGGTAAGCACCACGTAAGAAGCTTTTTTCACGCCGCGGTTGCGCATGTCCGGAATCTGGCTCGCCAGCACGCCGAAAAGAGCCTGCTGGACCGCGACCGCAAAGCGGCGAGACTTCTGCACCTTGTCGCGAATATCGACGTTGGTCCAGTTGACGTTCTCGGTGGCAGCGCCTTCCGCATCGGCGCCGGAAGTGCGCGCTCTCACCGAGGAGTAGGTGTTGGTGTAGTAAGTCTCCGAGCCGCGCGCCGCGGAATCGTCGCTGTAGTTGGCGTGGACTGAGACGAAAAGGTCTGCCTGGGCCAGGTTGGCAATCTCGGTCCGCTTTTCCAGGGGAAGATAAGTGTCATCCTGGCGGGTGTAAATAACCTCTGCGCCCAGGCGGTCTTCGACCAATTTTCCCAGCCGGCGCACGACATCCAATACCAGGTCTTTCTCCATCAAACCTTTGCGTCCCACCGTTCCCAGGTCCCAGCCTCCATGGCCGGCATCGAGCACCAGGCGGAACTTCGGCACTCGTGCCCGCAGTCTGGCCAGCTCGAGCTTTCTCGGCCTTGGCCGGGGGCGCAGGGACCAGCGCCGGGTTGGCGACACCGGCGGTGGACTTCGGCAAATCAGCAAGCGCGCCGCGGTGCTCCGGCTGGCCAGCTTTCCGGATTTCCACCACCAGCCGGTAGGGATTCGACTGCAGGCTGACCGAAAAATCGGAAGCTCCCGTGGTTTCGAGCACCACCCGGCTTATGCCTTTGGTCGGCTGCGCGATACGAACTCGCGCCAGATGCGCGTCTCCGATCTCAATCGTCTTGCCGAACATGCCGGGAGCCAGCGAGGTATCGTGGAGGTCAAAGTAGATTCGTTCCGGAGAGCTCAGGCGGTGGGCCTCGTATTGCACTTCGCCCTGCATCTCGATAATCACGGTGCTCGTGTGGTCATGGAGTCGGCGGACGAGACATGCCATATGCCCGTCACCAGGGTCGCGCCAGAATGCTTTTCGTCCGTGCTGGAAGGCGGTTCGTCTTCGGCGACAGGCACCGGCGGCGCCGGCTCGGGCTGCTTCTCCACAGTTTGCAGGAGGCCTGCAGAAGGTGCGGCAACCGGTGCTGGGGCCTGCGGTTTCGCCGGGGCGGAGTGGCGGAACTTCCACCACACTCCTGCTCCCAACGCCAGGACCAAAGCCACCAGCAGAAGAATCACTGCCAGGCCGGATGGTGAAATTCTGTTTCTTTCCGTACTCCTGAAAAATCTCCGGACTACTCTCCGGTTCCGCGGCCCCGGCCTTTTCGCTGGCGCTGGAGAGCTCTGCCAGCGCGGGGCTTTCCTGATTCTGAACGCTGTGCGATGGAGCTTCGACGGTTTCTCCGGCCACCAGGCGCTGCGAAATTTCGGCCAGCCGGTTTTCTTCTTCCGGCTTCATGGCGGCCAGAATCAGTTCGGCGAGCAGGTTCAAACTGCGAACGTCGCTGTCATTAAAGCCGTGCGGCTCGGCGGAAAAGGCTTCCAGCAAGCCAATGGTGCCGTGGGCGGACGCGATGGGCACGGCCACGATCGAGCGGGTGCCCAGGCGACGGCAGACCTGCACGTTTACCCGCGGATCGTTCTCCGAATCATCGCAGCGCACGATTCCGCCGGTGCGCAGGCAGGCTCCGGAAAATCCTGATTTCGGATCGAGCCGCGCTCCGGGTTCGGGAACGATGGTTCCGGCTGCGGCCCGGCAAACAATTGCATCCCCCTCGGCCATGGCAACGGCGACGCCATCGGCGCCCGTAAGGGTGAGGGCCCGCTCCGCGACCAGTTGCAACACTTCGTCCAGGACGAATTGCTCGAGCTGCCAAACGTCGGCGTCCAGCGGTTCGCCACTCTTTTCGAGGGCGCGCCGCTGGCGTAGCTGCTCGTGCAGGCTGGAAAACGCAAGCAGAGCCTGCAGAGCTTCGTGTCCCGGAGCGTGGTCGACGGACGGAGAAGCTGTAAACAGCGACCACGTCTGCGCCCATCGGACCGGAATCCGGCGAGTTCGTTGCCCGACAAGTTATCGTCCGGCGCGTTGAGATCGTCGTTCCGGTGATCATCGTCCCGTAGCCCCAGATTCGCGTTGTGCGGATTGGCGCTCATCTACGCAGTGGAAATTCCTGTGGATTATTTTTCCTCAGCCGAAACGGCTTCGCGAGAGAAATGTCTCTCGAATCAAGACTTACACATCCACAGATCCGGTACGGCCATTGGGGGATCGCCGAACTGACAGCTTTTAAGTTACAGTGGATTTGCTCCTGATCGCAATATTGACCGTGCACGCAAGGTCTCGGCCGCCAGGTGGGTGTGCAGGTTGGCGCTCGGCAGCCGACCGCAGACTCTTGCACTCGGCGCTGATTTAGGCGTATCCTTCTGAAATAGAGGAGTTTACAGGCTGTGGCAGATGAATCGAAGAAGAAGAAATCGCGCTGGCTCTGGCCTTTGGGCGTAACCGCCACGGGACTGACCGGCGCTGCTGTCGTGCTTTTACGGGGTTGCTGGCATAGCAAGATGAGCTGGCCCGTCCGTTCCCACGGGTACTCTTACCAGGTTTGCATGGGTTGTGGGATCAAGCGTCTTTTCGACGAAAAGGCTTTTTGCGCCTATGGGCCCTACCGCTATGACATCAATGGCCTGATCGCATGGGACCGCGCCCACCAGGGAGAAGTTTATCCTCAGGAAGAACGTCCCGCCTCCTGAATGATCCAGAAGTCAACGTGATTCACTTGTTGAACCAACGTCGGTACTGAGACGCTTCCACGCCCTTGGCTAGAATTTCGCCATGGATTTTCGCGTGGCGCCGTCCCCGAACGCAGCCGGCCTCTCACCGCTCGGGCGGCGACGTCACTATCGCCACCAGATTCAAAGCCTGGCCTACGTCAATCTGGATCAGGGCAACGGCGGCATCATCCGCAATCTGGGCGACTCGGGCATCGCGATTCAGGCGGTCGCTCCCCTCCACGTAAACCAGCAAGTTTTTCTGCGTTTCGATCTGGCCAACCCGCGCGTGCGCGTCGAAGCCACGGGACGCGTGGCATGGGTCGATCCCGTGGGACAGGCAGGCGTGGAGTTTCTGACTCTTTCGCAGCGTTCCGGGCGGCTGTTGAAGGAATGGATTTTTGTCCAGCTCATGGCGTCGGCCCAACACTCCGCCGGCGATTCGGCACTGCTCTACGGCAAGAGCGGTCAGGAGGCTGCCGAACTGCTATTTTCGTCGAGGGCGCGGCCGGCGATCCGTCTGGAAGCCAGCAGCGGCTGCCGCGCGGCTGAAGCGAAGCCGACAAACAGCCACCGTGCCGTGCATCTGCCCTGGTTTCCATTTGCGATTTCAGCGCCTGCACTTTCGCGGCTGGTGGATGGACTAATCCTGCTCTCGGCCGTATTGCTTTTTGCCCTGATCTGCATGGCCATGGTCGGTGTCGTCCCGGCGTGGCCGGTGGCACTGGTCATGGGAATCGGAGTGGCCGCGGTGTTCGCCGTGCTGTACCGGTTTCTGTTTTTATTCTGGATGGGCGGCACGCCCGGCGATTGGCTCGCAGGACTCACCGAGGTATGCGATCGGAAATGAAATTCCAGCCGACGACCGGCCCCGATTTCGATAAGTTCAGGCGTCGGACGTCAGAC
The DNA here is from genome assembly GCA_963816865.1 of Terriglobia bacterium. Lineage (GTDB taxonomy): Bacteria > Acidobacteriota > Terriglobia > Terriglobales > Acidobacteriaceae > JAIQFF01. Next base: position 94,779 of record CAWFMU010000028.1, on the reverse strand, counting down.
CTCGGACCTCTACGAACCTGTCATCCTGAGCGGAGCAGACTGCTTCGCTTCGCGAAGCAGTCGCGCAGTCGAAGGACCCCTATAAGCTTTACGACATTGTCGTGCTAGGAATTGATCTGCGCCAAGCAAATTCCCAGCGACAGTAACGCCGATGAGTTTATAGGGGTCCTTCGACTCCGCGAACCGATTCGCGAGCGAATCGGTTCGCTGCGCTCAGGATGACAGAGAACTGAGGTCTGAGGCTCCGAGGTCCGAGGTCCGAGGTCCGAGGTCTGACGTCCGACGCCCGCTTCTAGTTCGTGAAGTACTGCCGCTCCAGCCAGAGTTGCAGTTCCCGCTTCATGCCTGGGGCGGCTTCCACGAAGCGGATGCCGGCGTTGCCCTGCTTGTCCTTCCACGCCACTTCTCCCTGAAACTTCATGGCCAGCTTGGTGCCCGGCAGCGTAAAGTTCACGTTCACCTTGCCCGTGGTCTGCTTGGGCTTTTGCAAACGCACGCCGATGCCGCCCTGGCTCAGGTTCAGAAGATGCGCGCGCTGGCGATTCTTGGTCGCGCCGGTCAGAGATACGGGAACATCCAGGGTCGCGCGATGATAGCGCAGCCGCTCATCCAGGATCATGTTGCGCGCCGCGGACAGAGTGTGGACGGCCTGCTCCACCGAGATCGGTTTTTCGAAAACGAAAGAAGCGCCTTGGGACTCGAGGTGTTTGCGGCCGCCGGAACCGCTGACGATGATAAGCGGTACGGCGTTGCGGATGGTGCCGTCCTGCAACCCTTTCAGGAAACTGGATGCGCCGCACAGATCGCAGTCGATGATGAGAGCGTCAATCTTCGACTTGGCCAGCTTGGTCCGGGCGCGTTCCGGTTCCGACTCCACGTCGACTCCGATGTGCAGGCCGCCGAGAATGCATTCGAGAACGCTGACTTCCTGAAAATCGCGCGAGACCACCATCGATGAAAGTGTCATGACGCAACTGTAGCCGGGCGCGTAATCAGTCCCTAGATAACCAAGGTAATGAAGCGGATCGTCGGACGTCGGACCTCGGACTTCAGCGTCACTGCGCGGCTGTTGCGACGACAGACGATCTGAGGACTAAGACTGATCAGCTTTCTGATTCTGGCTCGTCCCCACCAGTTCCTTGAACTCTTCTCGAGTCAGCATGCGATGGGTCTGAAAGAAGTTGCCCACCGCATGCAAGGCGGCACTCGCGTCAACAATCATCAACAGATCCGGGCCTCCTGACGGCCTTGCCTCCTGCGTGTCTGACTGTCCGCTGGCCAGCTGGCGGATCATTTCATCCAGCTGCGGCAGATCGGTGTCCGGAATTTCGGTGAAGGCTACGCCCATCCCCTGCATGGGGTAAGAAGTCTTCACTGTCCCTTTGACATGCAACCGCAGCCCGTTCACTTCGATCATCAGGTTGACCGCGGTGTTCAAGAGTGAGGTCGCCTGCGTCTCGATGTAGCATCCGCTGCGGCTCAGGTCCGTGACTCGGGCCCAGGTGCGCACTTCGAAGCCTTCCGTGCGAAACTCGGCGCTGCCTTCGCATTTGTAACGCGGCTCTCCGCGCCTCTCAGAGGCTTGAGATAGCTCTGATCGTTGGATTGGGTTGCCCCCGGCGCAGGCAGCGGCGATCGGCCCGCGACTGCGGCGGTCGTGCCGTCTTCCTTCATGGTCGGCAGAAAGTCCGAGTTGCTTGTGGACATGATACTGGCTCGGTGTTCAGGCCTTTCCTTCAGAGAACCCGTCTCCCGATCCCAGCCCGCTTCTGGAAAGGATCGCTGGGTTCTGCCACGATTCTACGGAGGTTTGGTGGTTACGCGGCGTTTACGGAGGCGGAGCTGCCTTACGGAAGGTCGGCGGGTTCCTCAAGCGGAAAGAGTCCGAACGAACGGCGCGAATGGCCTCTACTCCGCCCCGGATTTCCTGCCAGAGTTCCTGGCGTCCTGCTCCGGTTCTGGCGGAGAAAGGCAGAACCTGAGACTCGGGATATTCCTGCGCCAGAGTGAAGCGCGTTGCGCAACTGGTTGCCCGAAAGCCGGTCGCTCTTGGTGGCGACGATCACGGTCTGGCGTCCGATTTCGGAGAGAAAATCCAGCAACTGCCGGTCCGCGGGTTGCGGCGGCACGTTCACGTCGATCAGCGCGACGCACAGCGCCAGGCAGGGGCGGTCTTTCAAGATAGGGATCGATGAAACTCGGCCACTGTTGCGAGATCTCGCGCGAGATCTTGGCATAGCCGTAGCCCGGCAGGTCGGTGAAGACCAATTCCGGCTCGGGCTTTCCCGGCCAGCGGACTTCAAAGAAATTAATCGAGCGGGTGCGGCCGGGCGTGGAACTGGTCTTGGCTATCTTGGCGCCGAGAAGCGAGTTGATGACACTCGACTTGCCCACATTCGACCGGCCCAGGAATGCGACCTCGGGCAGCACGGGGAGCAGGGAATTGGCTGGCATCGCTCACCGACATCATGAATCGGGCTAAAACACGCATAAATCAGTTTGCAGTTTCGCCTCGGAAGTTGCAAGCGGACGGCCGCAAAAAAGAGATGGGAAGAAACAGACCTCCCGTCGAGGTCGCTTATCAACCGCTCGTTTGCCGCTCTTTGAGCGCTACTTACCCGAGCCCGAGCGGCCGCTTGTTCTCGATGTCTTCCCGCTTAACCGGTTTGTAGATGTTCCAAAAATAGAGAATGGCGGCGACTACAACGCCGATGCCGACGCTGCCGAGAAAGAACCAGCGGTAGGCGGGAAGCCAGATCAGCAGGATGACGACCAGCGCCGCCGCGATGATGAGGCTTGCTCCGCCGCGCAGCCGGTTTCTGCGGGCTTCGGGCTCAGGATTCCGTTCCACACGAATACCCTGCCTGCATTTTATCTGAACATGGACAAGACGCCACTGGGAGACTTTCTTTGCGTCCTTTGCGGCGTCCTTTGCGCTCTTTGCGGTTAAGAGAACTTTTACCGCAAAGGGCGCAAAGATGGACCGCAAAGTTCGCAAAGGAAATTCTCCGCACAGCAAAAAGGCCCGCTTGCGCGGGCCTTGCTTGGGAAGTTGATGTCGGATTTACTGATGAGCGGCTGGGCTCTCGGCAGGTGGAGGCAGATGGGTGCAATCGGTTGGGCCACTTCTTCGCTGATTTCCGGCAGGGGTCGCTCCAGCGCCACGGTCAGCACCTGGTCCATGGTCTCGACGAAGTGCATCTTCATCGCGGTGCGCAGGTTTTCCGGCACTTCGGCCACGTCTTTCTCGTTGTCCTGCGGCAGAATCACTTCGAAGAGTCCGGCGCGGTGTGCGGCCAGCAATTTTTCTTTCAGTCCGCCGATGGGCAATACCTTGCCGCGCAGCGTAATCTCGCCGGTCATGGCCAGATCGCGGCGCACCGGAATCTTGCTCAGGGCGCTGGCAATTGCGGTGGCGATCGTGATGCCCGCGGACGGGCCGTCCTTGGGAATGGCGCCTTCCGGAACGTGTACGTGGATATCGAGCGAGCGGTAGAAGTCGCGTTGCAGACCCAGGCGATGCGCCCGCGACCGGATGTACGACATGGCCGCCTGCGCCGATTCCTGCATGACGTCGCCCAGCTTGCCGGTCAGCGTCAGTTTGCCTTTGCCGTCTACCACGGTGGCTTCGGTGCTCAGAATCGAGCCGCCGACCTCGGTCCAGGCCAGGCCGGTGACCAGGCCGACTTCGCTCTTCTCGTGGGCCAGCGTGTCGCGGAACTTGATCACGCCCAGGAAGTCGTTGACGTTGTCCTGGGTGATGGCGGCGTTGTAGTCTTCGCCTTCCTTGACCACCTTGCGCGCGACCTTGCGGCAGACGTTGCCGATTTCGCGCTCCAGATTGCGCACTCCGGCTTCGCGGGTGTAGGAGCGAATCAGCGAGGTGATGGCGTCATCGCTGAACTTCAGGTTCTTGTCGGTCAATCCGGCCTGCTGCAACTGCTTCTTGACCAGGAATTGCTTGGCGATTTCGACCTTCTCCTGCTCGGTGTAGCCGTGCAGGCGCAGCACTTCCATCCGGTCTTGTAGCGCCGGAGGGATGGTGTGCATGACGTTGGCGGTGGCGATGAAGAAGACCTGCGAGAGGTCGTATTCGACGTCGAGGTAGTGGTCCACGAACATGAAATTCTGTTCGGGATCGAGCACTTCGAGCAGCGCGGCCGACGGATCGCCGCGGAAATCCATGGACATCTTGTCCACTTCGTCCAGCATGAAGACCGGGTTCTTGGTGCCGGCTTTCTTCATCATCTGGATAATCTGTCCGGGCAGGGCGCCGATGTAGGTGCGGCGATGGCCGCGGACTTCGGCTTCGTCGCGCACGCCGCCCAGCGACATGCGGACGAACTTGCGGCCGGTGGCCTTCGCGATCGACATTCCCAGCGAAGTCTTGCCCACTCCCGGAGGTCCGACGAAGCACAGGATCGAGCCCTTGGGATTCTTGACCAGTTGCCGCACCGCCAGGAATTCGAGGATGCGGTCTTTGATCTTTTCCAGACCGTAATGATCTTCGTTCAGGACCTTCTCGGCGCGGCTGATGTTGCGGATTTCCTTGGAGCGCTTCTTCCATGGAACCGCCAGCAGCCAGTCCAGATAGTTGCGCGAGACCGTGGACTCGGCCGACATGGGCGGCATGGCTTCGAGCTTCTTGAGTTCCTGCACCGCCTTGTCGCGCACTTCCTTGGGCATGCCGGCGGCTTCGATCTTCTTCTTCAGCTCGTCGAACTCGCTCTTTTCGCCCCGGCCCAGTTCCTTCTGGATGGCCTTGATCTTTTCGTTGAGGTAATACTCTTTCTGGGCGCGCTCCATCTGCCGCTTGACCCGCGACTGGATGGTGCGGTCCATGTTCAGCTTTTCGATTTCGATGTCGAGCACGTCGCCGATCCGGGTCAGGCGCTCGCCGGGATCGAAGATTTCCAGCAGTTCCTGTTTTTCTTCGATGGAAAGCTGCAGGTTGGCGGCGATGGTGTCGGTCAGCTTGGCCGGATCTTCCATGCGCACGGCCGCGATCATGGTCTCGTAATTCAGCGACTGGCACAGCTTTACGTACTGCTCGAACAGGGCCGTGACCCGCTGCATGCCGGTTTCGATCTGCGGGTTGGTCTCGGTGGCATAGCGGGCTACGCGAACCGAAACCTGCATGTAGCCTTCGGTCTCGCTGATCTGGAGAACCTTGCCGCGCTCGATGCCTTCGACCAGGACCTTGATGTTGCCGTCGGGCAGCTTGAGGCTCTGCACGATGTTGACGATGGTGCCGACCTGGTAGATCTCGTTGGGCTTGGGTTCATCGATGCTGGCGTCGTGCTGGGTGGCGAGGAATATCTTCTTGTCGGCCGCCAGCGCCTCTTCCAGGGCGCGAACGCTCGATTCCCGTCCTACGACAAACGGAGTCATCATGTAAGGGAAGATGACCACGTCCCGGATGGGCATCATGGGTAGTTTTTTGGTCTCGAATTTTTCCTTGACTATGCTCACTTATTCTCCCGAACACCCGAATTGCGTTCGCAGTTTGCAGCTTCTAGCTCCTGGCTTCCAGCCTCTAAAGTCCCGCCCGACGAGCCCTAGTTTACCCCGCCTTATCCATCATTGCGAGGGTGACGTTGCGTTTCTCCACCATCTCCCGGGTCACTTCGAACTCCTTGACCTTCTTCTGGCTGGGCAGATGGTACATGAGATCGAGCATTAACTCCTCCAGAATCATGCGCAATCCGCGGGCGCCGACCTTCCGCGCCATGGCCTGGCGGGAGATGGCTTTCAGGGCCTCATCGCTGAACTTGAGGCGCACATTCTCGAATTCGAACAGGCGCTGGTATTGCTTGATGATGGCGTTCTTGGGACGGGTCAGGATTTCGATCAGAGCGAACTCATCCAGATCTTCCAGCACGCCGACCACCGGCAGACGGCCGACAAACTCGGGAATCAGGCCGAAACTTGATCAGGTCTTCCGGCTGGATGTCGCTGAGCAGTTCAAAATTCCGCTTGCGGCTGAGCGGCTGGAGTTCTCCTCCGCCTCGCCTCTCTTCCGCTCCCGCCTTGAAGCCCAGCGATTTCTTGCCCACGCGCCGGCCGATGATCTTCTCCAGACCGACAAAAGCTCCGCCGCAAATGAACAGGATGTTGGTGGTATCGACCGGAGTGAATTCCTGGTGGGGATGCTTGCGTCCGCCCTGCGGAGGCACATTGGCAATCGTGCCTTCGAGAATCTTCAGCAGCGCCTGCTGCACGCCTTCGCCGGAAACATCGCGGGTGATGGACGGGTTCTCGTCCTTCCGTCCGATCTTGTCCACTTCGTCGATGTAGATGATGCCGGTCTGGGCGCGTCCTACGTCGCCGTCGGCTGCCTGCAGCAGCTTGAGGATGATGTTCTCGACGTCCTCGCCGACGTAGCCGGCTTCGGTCAGGGTGGTGGCGTCCACGATGGCGAAGGGCACGTCGAGCATGCGGGCCAGGGTCTGGGCCAGCAGGGTCTTGCCGGTTCCGGTGGGGCCGATCAGCATGATGTTCGACTTGGCCAGCTCGACGCCGTCGCCGGCGCGCTGGCGGTTCATGTAGATCCGCTTGTAGTGGTTGTAAACCGCCACCGCCAGCTTCTTCTTGGTCTGCTCCTGGCCGATGACGTATTCGTCGAGGAAGCTCTTCACTTCCTGCGGCTTGGGCAGTTGATTGGGAGTGGTGGTGGGAGGCGTAGCCGTGCGGTCATCTTCCAGGATGGAATTGCAGACCGCGACGCACTCGTCGCAAATATAGGCCCTGGGATAATCGCTGGGGGATGAAATAAGTTTGGCCACTGCGTCCTGCGACTTGTGGCAGAACGAACAGCGCAACATCTCCTCGGTGCCAGTCCTGTTTTTCACTCGGCTTTACTCCTTCGTTAACCTCTCTCTCCCGCTCCATGCCCCCTCTGCCGGGTCGGCGGGACAGATCGTTTCGCGCCGAGACTGATCGGAAACTGATCGGGCGAACCCCGATCATACCTTTATCTCGTCTTATAGATGATATCGTCTATGATTCCGTATTCCTTAGCCTGTTGCGCGTTCATAATGAAGTCGCGCTCCACGTCTTTCTCCACCTTTTCCAGCTTCTGACCGGTGTGCTTCGCCATTAACTGGTTAGTAATCTCTCGCATACGAAGAATTTCGCGGGCGTGGATGTCAATGTCCGTGGCCTGACCCGACAGTCCGCCCATGGAGGGCTGGTGGATCAGGATGCGCGAGTTGGGCAAAGCCAGTCGTTTTTTGGGCTCGCCTGCGGCGAGCAGCAGCGCCGCCATGCTGGCCGCCTGCCCGATGCAAATCGTGGTGACATCGTTCTTCACGTATTGCATGGTGTCGTAAATCGCCATGCCCGCGGTGATGGATCCGCCCGGCGAGTTGACGTAAAGCTGGATGTCTTTCTCCGGATCTTCCTGCGCCAGAAACAACATCTGCGCAATCACCAGGTTGGCGATGTTGTCGTCAATCGGCGTGCCGATGAAAATGATGTTGTCCCGCAGCAGCCGGGAATAGATGTCGTAGGCGCGCTCACCCCGGCCAGTCTGCTCGATGACCATGGGGACCAGCATCATTTTGGGATCGTTCACATTCACCGTCCACACTCCTGTTCCTGACCACTTGCTCTATCTGGGAGGATCGAAAATGTCCGCGTCAGGCGGACTGGCGATATAGAAAATCGAGGGTCTTTTCGCTGCGGATTCTATTTCGGATTCTATCGAGCGCACCATCACGTGTCAAACGGGCCCGGATCGCTTCCGGCGTCTGTTTTGACTGCGTGGCGAGCGCGTCGATCTCCCGATCGATCTCCTCATCGCTGACCTCGATCTTCTCCTCCTCCGCGATCTTGTCCAGCACCAGCGAAGCCTTCACTTCCTGCAGCGCCTGCTCCCGCTGTCCCACTCGCAGCCGGTTCAAATCCATTTTCTTGATGTCTTCGGCTTTCATGCCCTGCGCCGCCAGGGCGCGCAGGCCGCGCTCCAGGCGGACATCGATCTGGCGGTCGACCAGCGCTTCCGGCACTTCGAATTCGGTGCGCTTCACCAGTTCCGCCACCAGCTTGTCTTTGGCCTCGTGCTCGGCGGTATGCTTGCGCTCGGCTTCCATGCCTTCGCGAATGCGCTGGCGCACTTCGTCCAGGGTCTTGAACTCTCCCAGTTGCGTGGCAAACTGGTCGTCCAGTTCGGGCAGGCTCTTCTGCTTGATGGACTGCACTTTCACGGTGTAAGTGAAGGTCTTTCCCGCCAGGCGCTGTTCTTGAGCATCCTGCGGCATAGGTCACTTCGAACACGCGCTCGTCGCCGGCCGAGGCTCCGCGCAGATTTTCGGTGAACTCGGGCATGGTGTTCTTGCCCGCGATTTCGACCAGCACTTCATCCATGTGGACGGGCTTGTCCTCCGTCGCGCCGTCCTTGGGCTTGCCGTCGAGCGAAACCTGGGCATAGTCTCCGTCGGCCAGCGCCCGGCCTTCCACGGATGTGAAGGTCGCGTGCTGCTCGCGCACGCCGTCGAGCGACTGCTCGACTTCTTCGTCGGTGACCGTGATCTCGGGCTTTTCGGCGCGCAATTCCTTGTAGCCCTCGACCTTGATCTCGGGCATGACTTCAAAGCTGGCCTTGAAGCGCAGCGGTTCGTTGTCCTTCAGGTGGAGATCGGTGACCTGCGGCTGCGATACCGGGATCAGGCCCTGCTTGTCGGCTTCTTTGCGGAAGTAGCGGGGGACCAGCGCTTCCACCACGTCGCTCTTCAGGTCCTCGGAAAAACGCTGGCGGATGACGGATGCGGGCACATGTCCGCGGCGGAAGCCGGGGATACGCGCCAGCTTCTGATATTTCTGGATCAGGGATGCGGTCTCGCGGTTTACTTCCTCGACGGGAATCTCAACCGCAATCTCCCGCCGGGTGCTGCTGGTGGTTTCAGTGGGGCTCACATTTGCCTTTCAGGCTTTGACCGTTCGGACCGTTCCATTTTCGGATGAGTCGAACGGTACTGGCTGTAAATCTGAGTGTAAAGACTAGAGGAGAGAAGCGTCAAACCGGCGAACCCGAAAACAAGGTGACAAACGTAACCCAGGGCGAAGGGTTGAAGTGCACAGAGGATCCTCTTTGCGATCTTTGCGGTTTCCTTTGCGTCCTTTGCGGTAAAGATTTTAGGAAGAGCCGGTAAGGTCAAACCCTTTACCGCAAAGATCGCAAAGAAAAGCCGCAAAGCTCGCAAAGATTGGGATTCTCTAACTCACGAGTTTGGAGCTACCTCTTCAGTTCCGCATACAATGATTCGAATGCCCGCCTGGCTCATTCAACTGAATCGCGAAGTGATCGCCTGCACTCGTTGTCCGCGCCTGGTCGAATATCGCGAGAGAATCGCGCGCGAGAAGCGCCGCGCCTACCTCGATTGGGAATACTGGGGAAAGCCCGTTCCAGGCTTCGGCGATCCCAACGCGCGCGTTCTGGTGCTCGGACTCGCGCCCGGAGCCCATGGCTCCAACCGCACCGGACGTCCTTTCACCGGTGACGCCTCCGGCAAATTCATGTATCCGATCTCTGTATGAGGCCGGATTCGCCAATCAGCCCAACGCCACGGATCGCGACGATGGACTCGAACTGAAGGACCTCTACATCACCGCCGCCGTCCGCTGCGCGCCGCCCGACAACAAGCCTCTGCCTCAGGAACTGGCCAACTGCGCACCGTATCTTGATCGCGAAATGGACGGGCTTAAGAGCGTGAGAGTGGTTGTGGCGCTGGGCAGGATCGGATTCGAAGCCTATCTCAACTTCCTCAAGCGCCGAGGTCTGCTGCCGAGCAAGAATCCCTATCCCTTCCAGCACGGAGCCAGCTACAAGATGCCCGACGGCAAGATTCTGCTGGCGTCGTACCATCCTTCGAACCAGAACACCCAAACCGGCAAGCTTACCCGCCAGATGTTTGCCGAGATCTTTGAAGCAGGCCGCGCAGTTGGCCGACAATCCGTCAGCGCGTCCCCTCAAACAAGTGATTGAGTTAACTGATGATTATGTGATCTACTTAATCATGGTTAATATGGGGACCTGGATCCGCGAGCGTCGCAATCGCCGCCGCTTCGTCCTTGCGGTGACGGTCCTGCTCAGCGTCAACTCCCTGGGCCAGCAGACCTCAGCGCCTGCTGTCGAGCCCGGCATCCAGGACAACAGCTTCCTGGTGGAAGAAGCCTACAACCAGAATTTCGGCGTGGTGCAGCACATTTCCAGCTTCACTCGCTTCTGGAACAGCAAAGACTGGAATTACAGCTTCACCCAGGAGTGGCCGGTTCCCGGCGATGAGCGTCACCAACTCAGTTACACGCTGGTGGCTTTGCACTCCGGAGACCTTCCTGGCTCCGGAGTCGGCATCGGTGACGTCTTGCTGAACTACCGGTACCAGTTGGTGGGAAGCGGAGACACGCGCGTTGCGTTCTCTCCTCGCTTCAGCTTGATCCTTCCCGCGGGCGATTCCATGCAGGGTCGGGGCGCCGGCAGTTTCGGAGTGCAGACCGGCCTTCCCCTGAGCGTGGTGCTCAACAAGAAACTGGTCAGTCACTGGAATGTGGGTGCGACGTATTTCCCGCACGCCCAGGACGAAGTGGGCGATCGTGCCTCATCCGCCGGCTACAACCTGGGGCAGAGCTTTATCTGGCTGGTTCATACCCGATTCAATGTCATTCTGGAAACAGTATTTGTCCAGTCCCAGACCGTAGTGGGCCGCGACCGCACGGAGTGGACGAACTCACTCTTCCTCAGCCCCGGTATCCGCTGGTCGCACAATTTCAAAAATGGTTTGCAGATTGTTCCCGGAATCGGTGTGCCGCTCGGAGTCGGGCCCAGCGCGGGTGAAAGAGCAGTCTTTCTCTATCTGAGCTTCGAACACCCGTTTCGCAAGCTGCCTAAGAAGTAGCGATCGGGCTACCCAAGGCCCCAGCGTTTCACTCCGATTCAGAATCGAAGCTTCAGCTCTGCCTGGATTGCCCTCGGCGTGACGAAGTGGGTGCCCGAGAAACTCGAGAGGAAGTTGTACAGCGCGACCTGATTGCTGAGATTGGTCACGATGATCTTGGCGTCGAGATGATACGGTTCCCGATGCCATATGTCGTCGAAGCCGGCAGCCACATCGAACAGGTTTCGGGGAACGATACGCGAAGGATTGCGGTCGGGATCATAGGCGCCGTTCGGAACAATGTGAACCCTTGTCGCGCCAAAATCCGCCGATGCACAGGAACGCAGAGGAGCATTAAGGGTGGCAGAGACAGAACCGCAAAACAGGCCCATCTGCGCCTGCTCATCTCCGGTGAGGGTCAATGCCGTGGCATAGTCAGGAACGCTCACCGCCACCAGCCCGCTATCGAATCTCCAGGTGAAGCCAAGCCACGGGGCACGTGGCGTGGGCTGGTATCGTGCGAAGGTGGTTTGCTGGAATCCCTGGTCGTGATCGGGTCGAGCGACGGGCGCGTATTGCGTGCCGAAGTTTATGCCACCAATCTCCGGACTAAAGAGCCGGGAGCGGGTATGGCCAAGAATCGTGAAGGCGGAGAATCCGTGTGCCGGCGAGAGTGTCACTCGTGCCATCGCGCCATCAATCTTTGCCTTACGGAACTGGATGGGAAAATTAAGCGGCGTGTTCAGGATTACATTGAAGTCGAACGCACCATCCGTGAACTTCCAAAAATACTCAGCGTCCACGCTGACGTGCCTGCCAATTGCCTGGCCGAACCCGGCATTGAACTGATTGCGGAGGCCGGGGGTGAGCGGCATAACGACGGCACTCCCCAGGGCGCCTCCGGCCAGGCCGCCGGGGCCAGTCGCGCTCGATAACACAAGATTTTCGTTATAGGGAGTTACCATTACGCGGGCGTAGGAGACTCGCAGGACCGTTGCAATGTAGGGTAATTGGTAAGTCAGACCCGTCCTCGGTTGCAACGCGCTTCTGTGCGATATCCCGTCATAGCGATCTTCACGGACTCCGAGGTTGATCCCGAAGCGGCCAAAGGTCATCGAGTCCTGAAAGTAGGCGCTCTGCTCCTTGATAGTTGCGGCGCCCTGAAACTGGAAGAGTTTTCCGGCGCGAGTCAGGTCGTATTGCAGCAGCCTGGGTTCAAAGGCCGGGTTGGGTAGATAGCCATCGGGCGCGCAGAGCGCGGGTGTCAAGAGCGTCCGATCCGCAACCGGCACACCAGAATGGTCTACACATGGCGAGTTGAATCCAGGATCGGTCAAGCCCGTGGTGAATGCTTCATGCAATGGACTCCACTGTGCCAGGAATCCAGTCTTAACGGTGTGATGTTTTTTCGAAAACAGCAGATCGGCGCGGGCTCCAAGATTTGCCAATGACCGATTCTGAGAAAATGTCGCGGGCTGGTCGGCAAATGCATTAAGCGACGGGTAGTAATCCACATGATCTCTCCGCCACCAGGCGTTGGCGTTCAACAGCCGGGATGGATTGAAAACGTGAGAATAGGCCGCTGCAATATTCTCGCTGCGCATCAACTGACGCTGGTTCTGGCCGCTCTCCTGTTGAGGGTAAGTGTTAGGCGCCTGAAACCACGATTGTGCCAGGGAGATGTTCAGATGGAATGCGTCGGCGGATGTGGGATGTAGGTCGAAACGGTCGAAGATATTCTCCGCGTTGCCCACCGCATGCAGCGGCAGAAATTCTGGCGTGTCCATAAACCTGCCGCTGCGGGTAGCATCCGTTGCCAGGAAATTTCCAAGCCGCGAATCGCCGGTCAGTAGGGAGAAGCCCGTAGTCCCGGTGCCGAAGGAACCGTAGCCCACCGAAACCTCGCCCTTCGGTTTTCCGGCGTCAAGACCGGAACGGGTCACGGCGTGGACCGTCAGGCTGGTCTTGTCTCCAAACTCTGCCGGGGGAGCGCCGTTGATGACGTCGATCGACTCGACCGTGTTTAGCGCCACCTGATTTGAGAAGGTGCGGCTTTGCTGGTCCGAGATGGGCTGGCCGTCGATATTAAACGATACTTCGGCGTGCTCTCCCAGAGGATGAAACGAACCATTGGAGTCGGCTGCAATGCCCGGACTTCCGAGCGTGAGAACCGTGCTGAATCCGCCATTAACTGCTGTGTCGGGAAGAGCGCTGGTGAGAGATGAGCCGATCTCTGTATGTGCCCGCGCAGAGGTTTCGATGTCAACCCGCGAACCTTCCACGGTTACGCTCTCTTGCACGCGCTTCACACGCAGGACGATGCTGGCAAGCTCCGAGTCTTCCGCCCCGATAGTCACCTCACTCTCCGCGCTCTGAAATCCCACGGCTTCGACTCGTACCTGGTAGCGACCACGGCGAAGAGCTTCCAACTTGAAATGTCCCGATTTGTCGGTGGTGGCGGTTGCGCCCAGGGGCGAATCCATCATTCGGAGTGTCACGTGTGCGTTGGCGATCAGGGCTCCTGTCGAGTCTGTGATCAAACCTTGGAATACGCCGCCCGGTGCTCTCGCTCTGCGCGGAAACCAGCGTGACCGCAATTAGAAAAAAAAAGGCCAACCCCGGTGCCAGGGAGTTGCCAAGACGTTGCAGACCAGAGTTGGGCAGACTGGATTTCATACGCTTCCGCAGGCGCTTCCCAGGTCCATAACCACCCCGATGCGGGCCCCAAGAGCGTTCTCGTTTAGTGAACCACAATATATCAGAAAACATTAATTATAGTTAATATATGTCATCGGCAGGCTGCGAGGACAACTCGATCTTCGGATGACAGACGTTGCAAGCTGATGTGTTAATGGTGGTTTACCCTAGGGGCGATTGTTACGGGGCGTGGCTGCTACTGCTTCTTAAGCCGTTGGCTCCCTTAAGCACCGCTATGCTCAGAGTTGTTCTTGGTGATGCACGGAATTGCAATCAAAGGGGACGCCGACTCAGATCGGCCCTTGATAGCGGCGCAGCCGGACCGCCGCTGCGAGGAAGGCTGCGAAGATTGCCAGGCCGAGCCACAGGCCAGGGTTGCTCACGAAGGGACCCGGAGTGACGTGTGTCATTGGGTCCATGGGCATGGTACCTGGCGCTACGACCGCTTCGGCGGCGCCACCCAGCCGGTGCTGCAGCATGGCCCCGAAATACGCGGTGTTGAAGGCAATTTTTTCTACGATCGCAATCGCGATCAGCGGTAAAGCCGCCCACAGAAACGCCGCGCGCCGCGCCCAGGCTGAGACCAGCAGCAGCCAGCCGTAAAATGGCGCGTACCAAAGCGAATGCACGGTGAGAAGGTGGTAAAGCAGCAGCAGCGACATCTGCACAAACGACAACTGTGTCCAGAACGCCCCGACATTCAGGCCGCTTCCCAGTAGTACCGCGCTGCTCAGGAGCAGCATGATGAACTGCAAAGTAATGGTGATGATGAAAGCGAGTACTGGAAGTACGAGGAGCGGAATGCTTGCCTTCGAGAGCACGGTGGTGAGATCGGAAACCGGCAGCGACTTCCAGAACAGAATGCTGCGATCGCGGCGTTCGCCGTGCAGAGCGTCGAGAGTATAGAACACTCCTACGATGAGAGCGGTCAACATGATTAGACCCGCGGCCATGTCGTACGGCACGATGATCGCCTCGCGTTGTTGCGCGGGGTCGAGCGCCGAGAGCCCACGCATCTTTGCCGGCAGGTGAATCGCGCTGATCAGAAAGCCAAATAGAAAGACGGTGGCAGCGGCCAGGGGCGCGATATAGATCGAACGGTATTCCCACAATTCGCGCCGCAGGGACCAGTACATGCGCCGAGACGCCGAGATGACCGCGGGCGCAGCTACTGGCGATTCGATATGAGACTCAGGCATGGCGTTCGATTGAGTGTTCATCGCGCCGCTCCTTCATAATTAACCGGGACCTGGCTGGCCGGACTGCCGGATTTATCTCCTAACACCGCAACGAACAAGTCGGTAATGTTCGGATTGCGCACTTCGCCAAAGGCGGCCAGTTGCTTGCGGTCGACATGAGCGAGCTTTACGTCGAATAACAGAATGCTGCGCCCGAAACCCTGGCGCTCGTGCATCGGCTTGAGCGCCCTCGCCGCGGCGATCTGCTCGGGATGCACCATCACTTCCAGATAGCGCGACTCCAGTTCTTCCATGCTGCAATCGAAAACGACTCGTCCGCGATTGATAAACATGACATCAGTGAGGACATGCTGGATTTCCTCCACCTGGTGTGTCGTCACCACAATCGTGCGGCTGCGGTCGAAGTAGTCGTTCAGCAGGGAATCGTAGAACTGCTTGCGGTACAGGATGTCGAGGCCCAGCGTCGGCTCGTCGAGCACCAGCAGCCTGGCGTCGATGGCCATTACAAGAGCAAGGTGCAGTTGGGTCACCATGCCTTTCGACAATTCTCTGACCTTGCTTGCCCGCTTGATCGTAGTCTTCGCCAGAAAACTTTCCGCCTTGGCCCGATCGAATCTGGGATGCACGCCGGCGACATAGTCGAGAGCCTGCGAAACCTTTATCCAACGCGGCAGCACGGCGATGTCGGAGATGAAGCAGACATCCTGCATAAGCCGGTCGCGCTCGGTCCAGGGGTCGCGGCCGAGCACCCTTAGTTCTCCCTGGTATGAGGTGAGGCCGAGGATGGCGTTGAGCGCGGTGGTCTTGCCTGCGCCATTCGGGCCGATGAGTCCGAGGATGCGGCCCTCTTCAACACGCAGATCGATGCCGTCCAGCGCGACGGTTGTGCCGAAGATCTTGCGGAGACCCCGGGCTTCTATGCAGGCCATGGCTTCAGCTTTCCTCCTCGGGGAGATTTGACTTGGCGGTGCTCGATGGCGTGGCGTCAGGAGACGACGCGCGCTTTGCGCCGTTCAGCAGTTCCTCCGGCTTCAGGCCGAGGCGTTGAATGGTGGCGTGGACCCGGGGCCATTCTTCATCGAGGAATTTTTGACGTTCGCCCTCCAGCAACAGACTGCGCGCGCCGGCATTGATGAACATGCCGCGGCCTCGTCGGCTCTCGACCAGCCCCTCGTCCACCAGTTGCTGATAACCCTTCAGAACCGTGAGCGGATTGACCCTGTATTCAGCCGCGACATTTCGCACGGAGGGCAGCGGATCGCCTTCCTTGAGAACACCGTCGAGTATCATCGCGACCACGCGGTCGCGAAGCTGGCGGTAGATCGGCTGACTGTCGTTCCACTCACGGTCCATCAGGTTTTTCCAGGGAGCTCTTACCAGACCTTACCAGAGATATCACGCAGGTCAGTTCATCCGGTGCAAGTCGAAGTGCGCGTGGATCGGCTTATCCTTCATCATGAACGTCCAATCCTCGGTGTGATGGTTGGCGTCAATGATAGTAAACACCGAATGGTGCATGTGGTACTCCGGACTCCCGCTGATGTCCTTGAACTCGAACTCGACCGTTTTGCCGTCGGGCGACATCTTGCCCGTCATGCGCGGCCGATTTCCCGCATCGCAATAGTGAACCAGCGTGAGCTGGTCCCCGTCCACGTAAAGCATCGTGACCGGATGGTCGAACTTAGTCGCATCCAAAGGCGTTCCAGCTTCCTGCAACTCGTGCACGAGCGAGTTCCCCCGAGAGGTTACGCGCATCGAGACGTGGAGCGGCTTGCCATTGGACATCGCCGGCATTTCCGGCACGGCGACGGGACCTTCCCATTCTCCCGCCAGGCTTTTCATGGTCACGAAGGACTTCTGCGCCTCGGAAGGCACCGGAGCCACGGAGGACGGGTGCGCGTCCGATTGCGCGAAAGCCATAACGGTCGAGAGTGACAGCAGAACAACGGGCAACGTAATTCGAAGGGATTTCATTTTCGTTCTCCTCAGTCTTTTAACTTTCCGGCGTACCCAGATGCGATCGATCAGCGCTAATCGACGCCCTGAATAACTAGTGATATAGTTAACTATAACACTAGTTAACATGTCAATATGTTTTTCGCGATGAGGCAAAGTTAAGATTATGCTGAGGTTAGGTGTGATTTGCGGGCACGTGGGTGGTTTTTAGAGACTGATGCCCAAGCTCAAAAGCCGACGAAAACCGGCTCGGCTTCAAGATGAATGTTCCAGAGTTCGTCCACGCGCTGCTGGATGTGATCTTTCAATCCCAGGATGTCGGTGGCAGTGGCCTCTCCGCGGTTCACGATGGCTAACGCATGCTTGCGCGAGATTCCGACTTGCCCGCTCGTGTAACCCTTGCTGAAGCCGGAGTGCTCGACCAGCCACGCAGCGGAAACTTTTCTCTGGGCATCGAGGGCGGGATAGTTGGGAACTTGTAATCCCTTGGCCGTCGCGCGACGCTTGAGTTCGTCGTATTGTTCGGCCGAGAGCACGGGGTTTTTGAAGAACGAACCGGCGCTGCGGCAGTCCTCATCGCCTGGAGTGATGAGCATGGCTTTGGCAGCGCGTATGCGGCGCACGGCTTCGCGAGTGCTGGTCAATGACGGGCTGTTTTGAAATCCGGCAAAATGCTTTTTGAGGTCGGCGTATTCGATGTGAGGCTTGCCGCCTGGCGTCAGCGCGTAGGTGACGCGCAAGATGATGAAGCGTCCGCGTTCGCTGGTGTTGAAGATGCTAGTGCGGTACTGGAACCCGCAGGCTTCGGCACAGAGTTCACGAATTTGTCCGTCGTTGAGATCGAAGACGAGTACCGATTCGATAGTTTGTGAAACTTCCTGGCCGTAGGCCCCTACGTTTTGCACGGGGGTCCCGCCCACGCTGCCCGGAATACCGCTCAGACATTCGATCCCGGCACAGTTTCTGGCGACAGCGCGGGCCACAAATCTGTCCCACTCCTCGCCGGCTCCGACGTCGAAGAGTGTCTTGCCACTTTCCGCGCGCTCGTCGATTCCGCGAACTGCAAGTTTCAGGACCAGGCCCGGCCAGCCTGCGTCCGAGACCACCAGGTTGCTGCCGCCGCCTAGCACAAATAAGGGAAGGTCTTTCGAGCGCGCAAAGTTGACGGCTTCGGCCACCTCGGCGGCTGATTTCGACTCAGTGAAATAGCGCGCCGGGCCTCCCACTTTGAGGGTCGTGAGAGGCGCCAGGTATACGTTTTCCAGAACCGTCATGGTGTTATGATGGTCTCACTATATACGACGGGAACGGGCACCTGTGGCAGCATCGGCGCGGTACGTCAGGACACATCCCGCTGTGACTTGCGCCACTCGAAGCCGGACCTTACGTCGTAACTAAACGACCCCGAGGAGAAGAAATGTTTCCAGAGATGATGGTGGTCCCGATGCGCGAGGAGTTGACGCGGCTCGGCATTGAGGAGCTCCGCACTGCGGCTGACGTCGATCGCGCCATACCCAATCAACCCGGCACGACCATGATCGTGGTGAACTCCATTTGCGGATGTGCCGCCGGCCGCATGCGTCCCGCAGTCCGGGCTGCGCTGCAGCACTCGAACCGTCCGGAGAAACTTTTCAGCGTCTTTGCCGGTCAGGACAAAGATGCCACCGAGCGCGCCCGTTCCTATTTCACAGGATATCCGCCATCTTCTCCGTCAATCGTGCTGCTGCAGGACGGCAAAGTAGTCCACATGATGCATCGCAGCGACATTGAACATCGCGAGGCGGTGGACATCGCCAGCGAACTGAAAAGAGTCTTCGATAAATTCTGCGTCAAACCTGCCGTAGTCGCCTAACAATTACATCGCGCCACGTACCACGTAGGGGCAGAGCCTGTCCTGAGCGAAGTCGAAGGATGTGCCACCTGCCCAGCGGAGCGCAGCTCCGCGCGGTGTTAAACCCTAGGCGAGCTCTCGCCCGCCCGGACGAGGGCGTCCGGGCCTACGTCGTCCGTGCTAAAAGCGGATCAGGTACGAGGCTTTTACGAACAGGCCTCGACCGTCATTCCTCATGCGGCCGCCGTGCAGAAGGTCGCCATCCACGTCATTCCTCAAAGGCAGCAGGACGTTCTCCAGATTGCTGTTGTAGCCGACATAGATCGCAGTGCTCGGGTGCACCAGGTAGGTGACCAGAAAGTCAGCATTGAAATTCTTGGTGGTCTCGAGAAACGTGAAGGCTGGATTGGCCAACACCGAGTTGTACTCTCCAATGAAGCGAAATGACAGTCTCCTGGTGTACTGATAATTCCACTTGGAACGGATGATGTGATTGTTCAGGCTGCCGGGGGCTCCCAAGCGGTTGTGCAGCCGGAAAAGTATGTACGTGTTGTCGACCCGCAGGGAGCGGCTGGGCCGCACGGTCAGGGTGGCATTGACGGTGGTGCGTCCTGCGATAAATGGCGCTACGCCGTCGGGCGCGTCGTAATTGATCCGGGTGCCAAAACGATAGTCCAGCTGAAAAGAGACTGGCCGGTAAACGCTGGTCTTGAACTCGACTTCGGTGGTGTGGCGAAGATATTTCTGGTTTGACGTCAGGGCGCTGAAGTCCCTCGGTCGCAGCAATTCCATCTCCTTCGCGTAATAGATGTTGAGAAAGGTCTGGCCCACGAATTCCGTTTTCAGGGCGGGGAAGTAGCCGGAGTTCAGGTAATTCCCTTCGTGATCGAAGTTGTGGTAGACCTCCATCTGCGGTCCCCAGGAGATCAGGTGCTTGCCTTCGGGACGGAAACTGTATTGGACCCGGTGATAAATATTGTGAATGTCAGGCTGGGGATCGAAGCCGGTGAAGGTGCGAAACCCGTCGCTGCGGTCGGAGTAATCCATGAAGTAATTCAGTTTGCGTCCGTCGCGCTGCAGCGTGACCTCGGCCGCGGGCCCGGCGAGATAGGTCCCAAGCGTACAGACGTTGTTTCGAGTGTCGCTGCACAGCGTGGAACTCACAACTCCCTGAAACGCGGCAACCCAGTTCGAATTCAGATTGAAGCGGCCATCAATTCCGCCCACCCGGTTAAAGTACGGGCCTTCTTCGCGATCGGTAAACATCACCCCCAGCGATGACTGATTGCCGAGGTCGCGGCTGACGCGGCCCACCGCAAAGTAGGCGTGCTGTCCAAATAGAGGATCGCCGGGAGCGACCTCAGTGCCCGGAGAGGCGTCATCGGCGACCAGCATGCCGACCGCCCACGGCCCGTCTTTGCCGGTGAGCCGCGCACCCCACTGTGGATCCACGATACGGCGAGTGAAGAGCAGCGGGATCGGAGTCTGGAAATAGTAGGAGTTCTCCAGAAAGAACGGACGCTTCTCCGGAAACTGGACTTCAAAACGCTGATTGACCGTTACCTGAGGATCGTCCGATTCAATTTGGCTGAAATCAGGATTCGCGGTCGCATCGATCACAAACTTGTCTTTTACGACGGCTTTTGCGTCGAGGCCAATTTGCCCAAACGCGTCGCGCTGCGTGAAGGTGGGATGATCGAGGTCACGCAGGTCAATGTCGCGGAACGAGCGGAAAATTCCATAGGGGATCAGCTGGAAATTGTGTCCGGGAGAAATATTTTCAAGGCCGGTGGCGTCGCCTTCCTGATTCAGGCGGCCGGTGATGCGGCTGGAATACTGGGGCCAATATGCTTCCTCATTGTCACGCTTGGTGTCCCGGTTCAGCAGGATGCCCCAGGTTTGGGGATCGTTCGAGGCAAAACGCAGACTGCGAAAGGGGATGGCGAACCTGACCACGAAGCCTTCCGGCGTAAGTTTCGCGTCGGTGGTAAAGACCGTGTCGAACGAAGGATCGAAACCCTGGCCTTCCGTCCAGAGGGCGTCGGCCTGAACGCCCAAGGCATTGGAGAAAAAACCGTAAGCCCGCCGATGATCGTGGAAGGTATCCAGCATGACCTCAACTTCATCGTCGTCAAACACGTCTTCGCGATGCGAGAGCCGGGCCCGAACTTTCTGCGGCTCATTATCGAAGCAAATGAAAATCACATACAGGTTCTTGTCGTCATAGCCCAGGTAGGCCTCGGTGCGGTGGGTCGTCGGCTCACCATCGCTTGGAGTGCGCTGAGTGAAGCGGTCGACTTTCGCCAGCTTGCCCTCCCACGCCGGGCTGGGCTTCATTTGTAAAAAGTCCTCCAGCGGAGGCGGACTGGTAACCCGCCGGATATTGATCTGACCGAAGGTCGGCGCTGGAGCGGCAAAGAGGAGGCCCGGCAAGGCCATGATCATGGCCGCCGCACCGCACAGTGCTGTTCCGATGCAACGCAAGCGCGTCTCCGTGTAGTGATTGGACTATCGTTGTTTTAGACGCAGGCGAATGCGCAAGGTCATTCGAACCGATTGTTCCCGGATGTAAAAGGTTGTGAAGAACTTCTACGACGGTGTCGGGCCGCGCACGGCGCGGAAAGTCATTTCTTTCGCAGGGCTTCGTGTTCGCTTTTTCCAGGCAAAGAACAGTTCAGCGTAACTCTCTGTGATGTATGACTGGCGGTCGATTCCAAGGCGGCGCGCGGTCTGGTCAATCCAGCGTGCGGGCCCTTCAATCTCGCCAAAGAATCCAATGGGAGTTTCATCCAGGACGACGTGGCCCTTGCCGTCGCTCCACTCCGCACGAAACTTTTCGTAGCCGAAAGAAGGGAGGAAACCAATCGCCAGCAGGATCTTTTTGAACTGCTCGCCATTATCAATCGCGGTTTGAGTCTCGAGCCGCGCCTTATGACGCGACACCTTGCTTTTGGCCTTATGAGTCAGCAGCCAGCTATTTCCATATTTGCGCAGGCGCAGGAGTTCGCCCCGTTTGCGTAGAGGCTGGCCGGGCAGATCATACAGAGTGTTGGCTTCGTGGGTGCGCCGCGTTACTAGCCAGAACTTGGACGCTCGCAGTCGTCGCGTAAGTCCGCGGGCATTGTCGACGCGAAACTTGATTTCAATTTCGTTAGGCATGGATGTAGGAGATCTGCACGGACCACGTAGGGACACATGAGGACATCTGTCCCTACGTGGTTCGTGGCGGCTTGCCTCACGAAAAAGTCGGCAGCTTCACCAAATCGTCGCGCGGCACCGGTTCCAGCGGATTGCCTGCTTTTCGCCAGGCTGTCAGTCCGCCGACGATTACGAACGCGTTGAATCCTTCTTCCCGCAGCATATGCGCGACCCGGGCGCTGGTCGCTTCGCGCACACAGGTACAGTAGACATAGATGTCTTTGTCTTTGGGAATGCTCTTGAGTTCCTCGCGCAGGTTATTCGGTTCCAGGCGGATTGAACCTTTGATGCGCGATGTCTCCGCGTCGTAGTAGCCATGGCTGCGGACATCCAAGAGCACGATCTTGTCTTGGTCTCCCGACGCCAGCCGGCGGGTCAACTCTGCTACCTGTATCCGCGGCACGACTCGGTAAACGGCGTGCTTGCGATAGAGCCAGACCCGGTATAGGGCGTAGCCGATGATGGCTACGATGGTCACGGCTTCGACGGCGCGGCCCGCGGTTTGAAAGCCGCGTATCACCGAGACTAGAACATCGCGGAATAAGTAACCTACCGCAATATAGACGCCGGCATAGAGCGCCGCTCCCAGGAGATCCAGCCGCAGGAAGGTATCCAGGGGCATTCTCATGCTTCCCGCCAGCGGCGGCGCCATGGTGTTGATTCCAGGAACAAATTTGGCGAATAGCAGAGTAGCCTTACCGCGCTTATAAAACGATTCGGCGGAGCGCAGGATGCAGGTTTCGGGGTTGACGGATAGTTTGCAGAGAAATCCGAGCAGGCTCCACCCCGTGTACCTTCCGGCCACGAAGAGCAGAGTATCGCCCAGCATCATGGCCAGAAGTGCCAGCAGCAGAAGCCGGGTAAGATTCAGAACTCCGGAAGCCGCCGCCGCACCACCTGCCACCAGCGCGATAGCGGCGGGAACTGGCATCCCTAATGCTTCGGCGAGGACGATGAAGAACACCAACAGATATCCGTGGTGTGCGATGAGTGAGAGTAACGATTGCATCCGCGGGCTGGTTACGCCTGCGCTAGTATAAAGAAAAAGGGCGGCCTCTGCCGCCCCTAGGGCCGCAGTTCAGCAAGTACTACTTCGACATGTTGTCCATCGTGCTCATTTTGTCGGACTTGAGCATCTTCACGCTCATGACGTGGATCTGGCCCTTGTCGGCGTACACGTGTGCGCTTACTTCCACGTGATGGCCTTCATGTCCCTTGAGTGCTTCGGGATTGGCCACATCCCACGACTTCTGGTCCTTGTCGGACACAAAAGTCAGCTTGTCGCCGTCGGCTTTTACCGTGCCCTTGATGTTCTTCAGCGGCGCCGGCGCTGCCTTGGCCATCCCGCTGTCTTGTGACGCGTCTTGAGCGAAGCCCGCCACGGTGAACATGACGGAAAGAGCTACCACGAGAATCAACAGCTTTTTCATAGTTTGGTCTCCTTGGAAGTTCGGGCTTTGGATGTCAATGAACCGCCCGAGGGATGTACGGGCCTGAGGGGGAAATTGGATTGAGGGGCACAGTCCGGTGTGGGCCCGGACGCCCTCGTCCGGGTAGCCGAGCGAAGCTCGCCTGGAATTTTGAGAGGCTGCCGCATCTGCGAGCTGCGCTCGCCTTGGCGGGTGGGGCACACGCCCCTACGGGAGCGGTAGAGGGTCAAGTTACTTTTCTCGGGCGACGACGAAATCCGGGGCCCACAACAGGGCCCGCTTGAATTCGCTGTCGGGGAAACTGCAAATTGCGTTTCGCGCCAGGGTTGCGTACTGAAGGGCGCGTGCGGTGGCGGCCTCGAGCGATCCGTAATGCTCCAGGATGCCGATAATCTCGCGATGCGTAACTCTCTCGAACGCCCGATCTTCTACGACCGCTTCTATCATTTCGCGTTCACGAGGCGAACAGCGCTCCAGGGCATGGATCACCGCCATGGTGGCCTTACCTTCGCGCAAGTCACTGGCCACGGGCTTTCCCAGGACGCTTTCCGACGCGGTGAGGTCGAGCACATCGTCAACGATCTGGAAAGCCATTCCCAGATCGCGTCCGTACTGTCCCAGGCTTGCTTCCTGTTCGGGGGTGGCGCCGCCAAGAATTGCGCCCATGCGCATGCAGACTGAAAAAAGGCAGGCCGTCTTGCGGAAAATTAAATCAAAATACTCGTCGAGCGAAATAAGCTTGCCCAACTTTTCCATCTGCAGCAGTTCGCCTTCAACCATTTGCTGGGTCAGGTCGATCAGCGTGTCGAGGATGCGGAAGTTGCGCTCCTGCACTGCGACCTTGAAGGCCTGCATGTAAAGCCAGTCGCCCGCCAGTACGCACTTGGAGTTTCCCCACTGCGTGTTGGCTGCAGGCCGGCCGCGGCGCGTCTGGGCCTCGTCAATGATGTCGTCATGGACCAGCGTCGCAGTGTGTATGATTTCGACTACCGCGCCCAGGCGGATAGCGCCGCGTCCCTGGTAGTCGAACAATTTCGCCGCCAGCAGCAAGAGCGCGGGGCGAAGACGTTTGCCGCCGCCACCCCGCAGATATTCGCCAATTTCGGTAATAGCTTCGACGCCCGAGACCGTGTCCCGTCCGAACTCGCGCTCAATGGCCGCCAGGTCTTCGCGCAGGAGTTCGAAGATTTCTTTTCCGTTGATGGCCGCGGGCATGCTCATATCAGTTTTCTTAACCATGGAGGCACAGAGGCACGGAGAAACTCATGTGTCCACTACCCATGTCTTTTCTTCGCGAAGGTATTCTCCGCGCCTCAGTGTCTCCGTGGTGAAACTAGTTTGTCCGGTAATTCGTGAACTGCATGTCAATCCCAAAGTCCTTCTGCTTCAGCAGCGCGATGACCGCCTGCAAAGTGTCCCGGTCCTTGCCACTCACCCGAATGAGGTCTCCCTGAATCGAAGCCTGCACTTTGTTTTTCGAACTCTTGATCAACTGCACAATTTCCTTGGCCTTCTCCATCGGGATGCCCTGCTGCAGAGTAATCTTCTGCTTGGCGGTACCTCCCAGGGCCGATTCGACGACGCCGTGAGTGAGGCCCTTCAATGGCACACCGCGCTTCGCCAGCTTTTGCTGAAGGATGTCGCTAACCGATTTCAACTTGTATTCGTCGATCGAGTGCAGGACGATCGCGTCTTTCTCGAGTTCGATTTTGGACTTGGAGTCTTTTAGATCAAAACGGGTGTGCACTTCTTTCGACGCCTGCTGGATGGCGTTCGAGACCTCTTCCAGATCGATCTTGCTCACGATGTCAAAAGTGTTTTCGGGCATGTTCGTTGCGCCTTCTGAATATCTATGAAAATGTAACCTCTGAGGTTACCAGAAGAACCGGTTTCCAAGCCGCAGTTCTTTGGTGTCGGCGGTGTGCTGGTCTGAGTAATCCCTACCTCTGGCGTCATTCCGAACGGCCTTCAAGCGGTGAAGGATCGGGCGCGCATTACCTCAATTGCCTGCCCGGCGGGCATATATGCTGCACGCCAGATGCTTCGCAAGCTCAGCATGACGCCAGGAATGGCGGCAGGTTTCTTATTGGACGGCTAGCTTCCGTATCAGTTGGATTCGGCCAGTTTGAAAAAGGTGTGGAAATTGGTAGCGGTCTGCTGGCCGACGGCTTCCGTCGAAAGTCCGCGAATCTCACCCAGTTGCCGGGCGACTTCCTTTACAAATGCCGGTTCGTTGCGCTTACCGCGATGCGGTACTGGCGCGAGAAATGGCGAATCAGTTTCAATCAGAAGGCGTTCCAGCGGAACTTCCTTGGCGGCGTCGCGGATCGACTGTGCCTTGGGAAAAGTTATGTTGCCAGCGAAGGAAATCATGAAACCCAGGTCGAGGGCGCGTTTGGCATAAGGCCAGGTCCCGGTGAAGCAATGCAGGATCCCTCCCAGTCCGCCGGACTTCCAATTTTGTTCGAGAAGATTGAGGCAATCGTCCCACGCGTTGGTGCTGTCCGCGGAGGGCCGGCAATGGATCACGATCGGCAGCTTGGCTGCCCTTGCCAGCTCCATCTGGCGCAGAAAGACTTGCTGCTGCAACTCGCGCGGCGAGTGGTCGTAAAAGTAGTCAAGCCCGATTTCACCCCAGGCGATCACTTTGGGCCGTCGGGCCAGTTGTTCAAGTTCCTGAAAGTCGGTGTCCGTTGCCAGTTTGGCTTCATGCGGATGAATCCCGATGGTTGCGAGGATAAATTCATGCCGCTCGGCCAGTTGAATGCCGCAGTCCAGCGAACCCGGACCGGTTCCGCTGCCTATAGCGACTATCTTCTCAATGCCGCCGTCCCGCGCACGCGCGATCATCGCGTCGCGATCGGCGTCGAACTGTTCCATCTCGAGATGGGCGTGGGAGTCTATGAACACGGTCGTTGGTCGTTTGGCCATTGGTCCTTGGCCGTCAATCGTTAGGAGTCGGCGATAGCCATGTGGGGACGGGTCGGAGCTTGTCCTGGGCGAAGTCGAAGGGATCCGTCCCGGGCTGAGCGAAGCTCGGCAGAATTTCTGCCCAAGCCTACTTCAGCCTGGTTCCCACTGCCACATCTTCCAAGAAACTTGCCAGGATTGGCTTCCCACCCTCAGGTGAGGCCGCCACGATCATCCCATTCGATTCCAGTCCCCGCAATTTCCGCGGAGCAAGGTTCACGACAATCACAACCTTGCGGCCCACCAACGTCTCGGGCGCATAGGCTTCGGCGATCCCGGCCACCACTTGCCGCACTTCCGTTCCAAGATCAACTTCCAGGCGCAGCAACTTATCGGCGCCTTTGACTCTCTCAGCGACTTTCACTTGACCCACACGCAGTTCAACTTTGGCGAAGTCTTCAATGCTGATCTTGCCGTCGGGCAGGGTCGCAGCAGGTTTCGGGGCGGGTATGCTTACAGGCGCCGCGGGAGCATCAACTTTCTTTCCGCTTTTCTCCTCGCTCCTATTTTCTTCGACCGGGGCCGTGACATTGCGTCCCAACTCTTCCAATTGCTGCATCCTTTCAATCGCGCTTTTGTCCGCGCGGGGGAATACGGGTTGCACATCGCCGAGCCTTGTTCCCAGCTTGAGTTGGCCCCACTGCAAATCCGACAGCGAAAATGTTTTGATATCACCCAGTCCCATCTGTGCCCAGATTTTCGCGGTGGCTTCGGGAATGACGGGATGGGCGAGTGCAGTTACGACGCGCAGGGCCTCCGCGCTGGTGTAGAGAATTGTCGCCAGGCGCGAGCGGCTTTCGTCGTCCTGCTTTTCCCCCAGCGCCCAGGGCTGACTCTCGACAATGTACTTGTCGACTGCCCCCACCAGGCTCCACGCCACTTCCAAGGCGCGCGAAAACTGGCGCTGGTCGAATAGCGTATTGAACTCCGCGATTGTCCGTCGCGCGGTTTCGGCGATGGCATTCTCTTCCGCTGAGAGAGTTGCGGCGCGCGAGGGATATGGCACCTCACCTTTGAAATAGCGCGTGATCATGGTGAGCGTACGGCTGGCCAGATTCCCAAGGCCGTTGGCCAGGTCGGCGTTGTAACGTTGCACCAGCGCGTCGAAGGAGAACGACCCGTCCTGCCCGAAAACGATTTCGCGCAGCAGAAAATAGCGCAAGGCGTCGGAGCCCATTACCTCAAGAATCGTTTCCGTCCGCACGATGTTCCCGCGCGACTTAGACATCTTGCTCTCTTCGAACAGCAGCCAGCCGTGCGCCATGATCTTCCGGGGCACGGGCACTCCCGCAGCCATGAGCAATGCCGGCCAATAGACGCAATGGAAGCGCACGATTTCCTTGCCGATCATCTGCACATCGGCCGGCCAGTACTTCTCGTATTTTGCGGAGTCGTGCGAGCCGTAGCCTAGCGCCGTGATGTAGTTCGCCAACGCGTCCAGCCAGACATAAATCACGTGCTTGGGATCGTCCGGTACCGGAATGCCCCAGGCAAGTGTGCTGCGGCTCACCGATAGATCGCGCAGGCCGGAGCGCACAAACGACATCACCTCATTACGCCGCGTTTCGGGACGAATGAAATCAGGCTGGCTGGTGTACAGCTCCAGCAGTTTGTCCTGGAACGCGGAGAGCTTAAAGAAATAGTTCTCTTCCTTCACGGTCTCGGTGGGACGCCCACATTCCGGGCAGGCCGCGCCCTCTCCGACCACGTCTACGTACAGTTCGTCGAACACGCAGTACTGGCCGGTGTAGCTCCCTTTATAGATGTAGCCGTTCTCGCGGATACGACGCCACAGAGCTTGCACGCCCTGTTTGTGTTTGTCCGACGTGGTGCGGATGAAGTCATCGTAGGTCAGACCCATCCGGTCCCAGAGGGCGCGGAACTCGGCGGAGACTTCATCGGTGAGCTGCTGCGGAGTTTTTCCCGCCGCTTGCGCGGCCCGCTCGATCTTCTGCCCGTGTTCGTCGGTGCCAGTTAGGAAGTAGGTGTCAAACCCCATCATGCGCTGGCGCCGGGCAATGGTGTCGCAGGCTATGGTGGTGTAGGCGTGACCAATGTGCGGCCGCGCGTTTACGTAATAAATCGGTGTCGTGATGTAAAACGTTTTGCTCATTTGGGTTTCTTGCGTCGAGTGTCCGGAGCGAGCCTAGGTTTTCTGGGCCTTCAAATAGGCTTCCATGGCCTCATTCATCACGCTTTTCAGCGGGACGCGGTTCGCGGCCGCGATCTTCTTGCAATCTTCATACTCCGGCGCGTAATTGGTGATGGTGCCATTCATGCTGGCAATCTTCAATCGCACATCGCCCCAGCGGGTCACTACGTTGACCCACTTTCGCGCCAGTGTCTGACGTTGCTCTTCGCGCCGCCGCACACCCAGCGTGCTGGTCTCCGTAAAAATAATCTGGCTCAGCTTCGGTGCGTCTTCCGGTTTGGACAATACGGTCAACAACATCCCCGGACGATTTTTCTTCATCTGTACCGGCACGGCAAAAGTATCGAGCGCGCCCGCCTCGAGCAGTTGCTCGACCACGTAACCAAAAACCTGCGGATTCAAGTCGTCGAGATTGGCCTCAAGCACGCTGATAGTTTCCTGCGAAGTGTTCTGAGCGAATACGGCCTGGGACTCGCCGACAGTAAGGCGAACCACGTTGGCATGACCGGCAAAGTCGCGGCTGCCGGCGCCGTATCCGGATTTCTCAATCGTC
This sequence comes from Terriglobia bacterium, assembly GCA_963816865.1. Classification (GTDB taxonomy): domain Bacteria; phylum Acidobacteriota; class Terriglobia; order Terriglobales; family Acidobacteriaceae; genus JAIQFF01. The sequence continues at coordinate 65,919 of CAWFMU010000028.1, read as the reverse complement.
ATCGCAGGAAACGGCGCGAATCGCCTGGCCAAGGTCTTGACGATCGCCGCGCCCGTCGGTGTGACCAGTTCCACCTGAATGCCTGAGGAATAAACCGGCGCGCCCTGCAACAGCTCTACCGTCGCGGGAACCGGTACAGGCAGAACTCCATGAGCGCACTTCACCGTGCCGCCGCCGACGTTTAATGGGGAGCAAAAAATTTGATCCACTCCCAACGCCTCGGCTCCAACCGCTGAGCAAATGATATCCACCATCGCATCCACTGCGCCCACTTCGTGAAAATGAACTTTTTCAATATCAGTGTTATGAATCTTGGCCTCAGCCGCGCCAAGTGCCTCGAAGATAGCGATTGCTGTGGCCTTTGCTCCAACACTGATGCCCGCTTTGCGAATAGTCTCGAGTATCTGTTTCAAGCCGCGCCCGTGTTCGTGCTCCTGTGGCGCGGGCGCACCCGCCCGCGCGCCCTCAGGTCCAGACTGAACGTAGTTATGCTCCCGAAGCTCGACATGCTCAGGCCCATGCTTGTGACCGTGTTCGTGGCCATGACTGTGTTCTTGCTTGCGCGCCCGACTCTGCTGCTCGGCAAACACCTCGCGCGGCAACTCTTTTTCTCCGTGCACGAATACATCGACTTTGGTTGCGCCAATGCCGCTGCGGGTCACTCGCGAAATCTCAAGGCGGGCGCCAATGTTCAGGGCCGCGACCGTATCCTCGAAGAGTTTGGCTGACACTCCGGCGTCTATCAACGCGCCAAGGAACATGTCGCCGCTCATTCCGGAAAAGCAGTCGAGGTAGGCTATGCGCATGGGGAAATCGGTCGTTAGGGAAACCGTCGTTGGTCGTTGGCCTTTGGTCGTCGGCAAAAACCTTAGTTCTCAAGGAGGCGCTGGCAGCGAAGGGCCGACCGCCAACGACCAACGGCCAAGGACCGTTTTCATCATAGGGAACCATAGAACCTGCGTCAAACCTCGCCGCCCCACGCGGTTTGCTACAATTTCTCTTTCTTCAACAGCTTAGGGGAATTCTTGTATCGCCATCTCGAACGACGGCTCGCCCAGCATGTGCGCGAATTTCTGCGCCGTGCTTACGACCTGAACCTGGACAAGATTGTTATCGAACAGCCACCCAAAGTGGAGTTCGGCGAGTACGCCTTGCCTCTGGCTTTCGAGCTGGCCAAGAAATTACGCAAAGCCCCGCGAAAGATTGCCGAGGAGATCGTCAGTGGAATTGGCCCCATCCCGGGTTTTGAGAAGCTGGAACTGGCGGGCGCGGGTTACATCAACGCACGACTGAGGCGCGACGAGCTTGCCGCCGCCCTGATCGCCGACGACAAGCCCCGCGCCGAGATTCCCGCAGGCAAGATTCTGGTTGAGCACTCCAGCATCAATCCCAACAAGGCCGCCCATGTGGGACATCTACGTAACGCTATTCTTGGCGACACGTTTGTCCGGCTGCTGCGATTTGCGGGCAGAGAGGTGGACGTCCAGAACTACATTGACAACACCGGCGTGCAGGTTGCCGACGTGGTCGTGGGATTTCTGAACATCGAGAAAAAATCGCGCGCCGAGATCGAGCTGCTGGCACGCCAGTCCCGCTTCGACTACTACTGTTGGGACCTCTACGCGAGCGTTTCGCATTGGTACGCCGAGGACAAGGAAAATCTGCGACTCCGGCAGGAAGCGTTGCACGCCATCGAGCAAGGCAACAACGAGAGCGCCGCTGTCGCCGATGTAATTTCAATCGCGGTTCTGCGGCGCCATCTCGAAACCATGGATCGTCTCGACATCGAATACGACTTTCTGCCGCGGGAGAGCGAGATTCTCCATCTTCATTTCTGGGACGCTGCTTTTACCAAGCTGAAGGAAGGCGGAGTGCTTTTCTTCGAGACCGACGGCAAGAACAAAGGTTGCTGGGTAATGCGCCGGGCGGGAACGTCAAAATCGGAGAATGCTGAGGCTTCCGTCGAAGACGCTGAGAAAGATGAGGTTGCCGAAGAAGATCAGAAAGTCATCGTCCGGTCCAACGGAACGGTTGGCTACGTCGGCAAAGACATTGCCTATCACCTTTGGAAGTTTGGTCTCTTAGGCCGCGACTTCGGTTATCGCAAGTTTTATCGTTATCCCAACGGACATGACTGCTGGCTGTCGACCGCCGTGGGTGCGCTGGAGCATCCGCACTTCGGCGGCGTGTCGGAAATCTACAACGTGATTGACGCTCGCCAGTCGGAAGCGCAAAACACGGTCATCGAAGCTCTGCGAGGTCTGGGATACAACGAGCAGGCCGACCACTACACCCACTTCTCCTACGAGATGGTCGCGCTCACGCCGCGCTGCGCCGCCGAATTGGGTTACCAGCTTTCTGACGAGGATAAGAACCGTCCGTACATTGAAGTTTCCGGGCGCAAAGGTTTTGGAGTGAAGGCTGACGACTTGCTGGACCGGCTGATCGCCTCGGCGAAAAACGAGGTGGACGGCCGCCATCCGCAATTAACCGAAGCCGAGCGCCTTACCATCGCCACCCAGATCGCCGTCGGGGCCCTGCGCTATTTCATGCTGAAGTTCACCAAGTCGTCGGTGATTGCGTTTGATTTCAAGGAAGCGTTGAGCTTCGAAGGCGAGACCGGTCCGTACGCCCAGTATGCAGTGGTTCGCGCGGTCAATATCTTCCGCAAGGGTGGTTTCGATCCGGAGGAATTCGATCGGAATCCGGCGAGTCGGCCTTCGCCTGCCGATTTAGCGAAATATCTGGCAGGTGAAACGGCGAACGAAATATGGGAACTGTGGCTGGCCGCGGCCAAGACTTCCTACATCATTGATCAATCGATCGCAACGACTGAGCCTGCGTACCTTGCCAAGCACGCGTTCCAGCTGGCTCAGCTTTTCAATACCTTCTACCATCGCCATCCCATCCTGAGCGAGTCGGACGAGGGGCGGAAGAAATTTCTGCTGGCGACCGTGGCGGTTGTACGCAGGGAATTGGCTCGGGTGCTGGCAGTCATGGGAATCAGCGTGCCCGCCGTAATGTGATCTCGCCCGCCGCCCTAACCAGACGTAACCGCACCGGAGTGACCAGCGTGACGCCGACGTTCGCAACAGCAAACCGCTTCATGCCTTCGTTTGCTTCGCGTCCATATAGAAGTAATGACCAAAGGTACTCGACCGTAACTTTACCCTTTATCGAAACACTCCTAGACTGCCAACATGCATTCCTGGGAAGGAGATCCGCGTCCCGAGCCGGTGCCGGAATACGGCACGATCCAATCGAGCTCGACTCTGAAGTTGGATCGGTCCATCGATCCGCATTCAGGAAGCTGGCGTATTCTGTTCGCCGTCGCGGTGGGGATCATGCTGGCTGGATTCGTTGCCACGGGCAATGCGCGGGCGGCATTTGACCAAATTGCCAGGTTGCTGACGCTGCAAGGCAAGTCGGAACCGGCTTCTCCCGCGGTGCTTTCCGAACACGAGATCGAGAACCTGGATCGCGAGCCGGCGCAGCGACAGGCGGAGGTCCTGCTGGAACGCTCTGTCAATCATTACGAAGGCGCCAACGATCAGATCGCGGCACGGGTCGCAGGCTGGTGGGGGAAGTTGAAGTTCACCCCCCAGTTCAATTCGCTGATCACCACCGCGCTTAACTCCAACGATCTGCGGGTTCGGGCGGCTGGAATCGAGTTGGACCTGGCGGCCATGGGAGCGATCAAGTCGCCGGCGACGGTCGAGCGTCTGGCACAGCACGCGGAGAACGGGCCATCCTCGCAGAGAGTTTGGGCGCTTTGGGAACTGGGTCTGCTTGGAAATCGCGGAGTCGAGCCGCAACGGGTGAACGAGATATTAGTCAGCCAGCTGCAAGACCCGGATCCGGAAGTCCGCCACTGGGCGGTGGAAGGGTTGGCTTACCTGGGGACCAACGAGACTATCGCTCCTCTGCTGAAGGCGTTTCACGACGATTCTTCGGCGATGGTGCGGGAGCGCGCTGCCTGCAGCCTGGCGCAATCCGGCATGCTCACCCAGGAACAACGCCGCAGCGTGATTCCGCAACTACTGGAATACGCGGACGACTCCGCTCTGGACGCGCAGACTCACGGCTGGGTATACCAGGCGCTGCGTGACATCACAGGCCAGACTCTTCCCAACGACTCCGCGTCGTGGAAAAGCTGGTACGAGGCAAACCGGTAAGGCAGTTTCCGGTTTCCAGTTTCTAGTTTCCAGTTCCGCGCCTTCGTCTCGTGCAAGGTGCGGATCATCCGGAACCAGAAACCAGAAACCGGAAACTAGAAACTGTCAGTCTGTCATTTTTGCTACGTGCAGATCGAAGCCTGTCTTGGGCAATAGCGACGTCAGCTCGAACGCCCTGAAACCATCTCCTGCGATCTCCGTGTGACGGTAAAGTCCGGGTTCGCTGTCAACCGTCTCATGACGTCCGTCCAGGTGATTGAGAAACTCCTGCGCCTGCTTGCTGTCGGCTTCGCGGTCTTTGGTGCGGGTCACGACCGCTTCGGCCGCGTAGGACCGCACCAGCTTGGGCCAGTATTTCTCCAGCAGATTGGTGCTGGCGAAGATATCGGCCCAGACCATCCGGCCGTTCACCGCCACCACCACGCCCACCGCATGCTGGTCGCGCAGTTGTTGGATCAGGCTCTGATAATTTCGCTGGATGGGTTCCGCCACTGAGTCGATCTTCTGCTTTACCTCGCCGTTGTCCATCACGCGCGCATAGGAACTTGTGCCGTTGATCGCTTCAGCCGCAGCCTCGACGGTCACAGTTTCGGCCATGGCAGCTCTGGTCTTGGCCACCTCCGACCAGACCTGCTGCTGGTCTTTGTCGGCCATCGCCTTGGCGCGGACACTTGGGGCTGCTATCGGCGCCGGCAAAGCGCCTGAGACTGTTCCTCCCGCTCCCACTCCGAATCTGTCGCTGCTGCCGGTCCAGCGTCCGGGCTCGACGCAAAAGACATCGAGATCAAGTGGATCGCTCTCTCCCGGAACAATGCGATCTTTGCCGATAACCCGATCCTGTTTTCCCCCGGTCACGATCTCGCCGGCCAGCAGGATCAGTGGCCGTTTTGAGTTGTTGACCAGCACCAACTGGTTGACCTGGGCGCCTGATGGCGTCGGTGGCAGGCGCCGCCGCATCAATCGTTGCGTGCCTCCGGACTCGGTCACAATCACCTCACCCGAGCGCAATCCTTCGTCCAATGTGAGGAAATCCGCAGTGTCGTAGGAGCGCGCGGCAACCACCGGGAATACCGTCAGGTTTCCGTGCCGGATGGGTGCGAGCACGGTGTAGCCAGATGTAGGCGGCAATCCCCCGGCGGGGGCATGGCTGGGCCAGAACAAAGCGATTCCGAGTGCGAGTGCCGGTAGAGCGAACAAAATCCTGGGGTTCATGGTGTTCCTCCTGTGTAGCGCGGGCGTCTCGCCGGCTGTCCGGTGGGCGTCCTGCCCGCCGCGCCGGTGGTGCCCGCGCTTACACGAGGAACGGCAAATATTCAGCTTCTTGCAGCACAAATGTTGATAGCATCCGGATGGCTGACCGCCATGACCTAACCCCGGTGTCCAACCCATAGTGGAAGCTCCTGCGGGGTTGGAATCCATGATCACGGAACTGTACGAAAAGAGCGGAAATTCAGGGCTTAGCCGCGAACAGTTTGCCGCCATCCTCAACCAGGTGGCCGCCAAGTATTTGCCCGCGGACGCCTCGGCCCGCGAGACCGCCGAACTCTACGCCAGCTTGCGGGTGGAGGAACTGGCGCTGGCCCGGGCTTGCGCCGCTGGCCAGGAACGCGCCTGGGAAATCTTCATGGCGCGCTATCGCGAGAAGCTTTACGACATTGCGGCTCACATCGCCAGGGAAACTTCCGCGGCGCGCGAACTGGCGGATTCCCTCTACGCCGATCTCTACGGAACCACCACCCGCGACGGGCAGCGCGTTTCGAAACTTGCGTCATACACGGGACGCGGATCACTGGAGGGCTGGCTCCGCACCGTGATGGCGCAGGAGTTTGTGAACCGCTTCCGCCGGCAGCGCCGCCTGGTCAGCCTGGATGAAGAGAGCGAAGACGGAGCGCAGTTTGCTGCGAGCGAGTCCGAGCCCGTCGCCGTGGTTGATCCCCGAGTGGAAGCGGCGACCGATGAAGTATTGTCCAGAGCGTCGGCAGAAGATCGCTTCATTCTGGCATCCTATTATCTGGACGGCCGCACCCTGGCCGAGATCGCGCGCACTCTGTCGGTGCACGAGTCCACCATCAGCCGCAAGCTCGATAAACTGGCAAAGTCCCTACGCAAGCAAATCGTGACCACGTTGGAGCGCAAAGGCATGAGCCGCCGCCGGGCCGAGGAAGCCCTGGAGGTGGATGTGCGTGACCTTCGATTGAACATTCGGAACCTGGTGGCGCAAGAAACCGGTCCGCCGACGTTCTCTGATAAGAAGGGGTGAAGTGCGGGCATCAGACGTCGGACCCAGGCCTTCGGGCTGAAGTGCGGACTTCGGACCCCACACGTCGGGCTTCGGCCCTCGGGCTGAAAATCGGTCCAATGGCCGGCGGCGAAACAGCCGCGGAGCGGCGTAAAAATGTAGCCCAGGGCGTAAGCCCTGGGTAGGCCAAGGCGCGAAGACAAAGCCCCCGTTAGGGGCGAAAGAAAAAATGGAGCAGCTTCCCAAAATCGTGCAGCGACGCTTGCAGGCAATGGCGAAGCCTGGGGTCCATCCCGATCCCGACCTGCTGGCTGCGTTCGTCGAGAAGTCGTTGAACGATCGCGAGCGCTCCCAGGTGTTGCAACACCTCGCGGACTGCGGCGATTGCCGCGACGTCATGTCGCTCGCCATGCCCGAGACAGTTCCCCCGCCTTCGCCGGTCCCGCAGAAATCGAATTGGCTGAGTTGGCCCGTGCTTCGCTGGGGGGCGCTGGCAGCTTGTGTTGTAGTGGTCAGCGCAGCCGTCACGCTTCACTATCAGGGACGGCGAGGTTTCGAGACTTACGTCGCGGAAAAGAGTCGTGCTGCACCGGCGAGTACGTGCCGACATCAATGTTCCGCAACAGCCGCGTGAAAAGCTGGCGGCAAAGATTCCACCGCCGGCGCCGTTCCAGACGGATCGGGATCTCGGAGTCGCCAGCAAGCTGGCCAAGCAACAAGGAAGGAATTTGGATTCTGGAGCGGTTGCTGGGCCGATTGAAGTGTTCGCGCTGCGTGAACAGAATCAAGATAAAAAGGACCGGGAGCTGAGTAACAAGCGGCTGGCAGATGCCGGTGCGGTCAAATCGGCAGACAAGCCAGCTGGGTCTGCGGGGATGATGGCTGCCGCTGCTCCCGCTCCTGCGCCTTCGGCGAAACCGGCTCAGGCCGCGCCCGTGGCCGAGCCCCGGAATGACACCGTGAACGCCCCACTCGGCACCGTGACAGAAACAGTGACCGTCGAGGGCGAAAGCACTTCAGTGCTTGAGACGGTACAAACTCCCGAGCGAAAAGCGAAGGACGAAGCGGCTCAGAACGAAGTGCGAAAAGAAGCTCAGGCAGAAGTGGCCGCGGGGGCAGCAACAGTGGGAGGCCGGAATATGGACTCCCTCTCAACCACGGTAGAACCATCTGCTTCACCTAACTCTGCCAAGCGGTCGCGGGCTGCCTACAGGGTGCCTCGTTGGACGCTTTCTGCCGACGGTGTCCTGCAGCGCTCCTTCGACTCCGGCAAAACCTGGCAGACGATTCCGGTGGCGAGCGACGTTGTGTTCCGCGCGCTGGCCACAAATGATTCCGATATCTGGGTGGGGGGGGCGGCCGGCGCACTTTACCATTCTTCCGATGCCGGCCAACATTGGGTTCGCGTCTATCCCGCGGCTGATGGTCAGGCCCTGACCGCCGATATTGTGACCGTTGAGTTCAGCGACGCCCAGCACGGGAAACTAACCACCGGCGACCACGAAACCTGGACCACCAGCAACGCGGGCAATACGTGGCAAAAGCACTGACAGGTTTCCTCAAAGTTCTGCTTCTCGAAAGTTCTGTTTCTCGCACGATCCGATTTGATTGGTGCTTGTTCGCGAGTTACCAAAGTGACGTTTACACCAACCAGAGGCGCGCCTAGTATCCAGTTCGTGGTTTGGCAGTTCTGGGGGAGGGCTGCCGAGGCGTCCTGAACTGAAAAGTTCGGGGCGCTTTTTTTCTGCGCAGAAGCGAAGGAGTTTCAACCGGATACCGGGGGCCGGGAACCAAAAACTGGAAACCAGGGACGGGAAACTGGAAACTGGCGTTTCCAGCCTTTGCGACTTCTGCGCTTACGATGCATCAAATACGGTGTTACGATACACGCAGCCAACGTTGGCTGACCGACCGTTCCCCGACCTGAATTCTCGGCGAACGGCACTCCCGGAGGAGAAATGGCAAGCAACGGAATTTTGGAAGTGACGGACGCAAACTTTGACCAGGATGTTCTGAAGTCAGATCAGCCGGTTTTGGTGGACTTCTGGGCAGCCTGGTGCGGACCATGCCGCGCCCTCGCTCCCATCGTGGATGAACTGGCGAAGGACAACCACGGCAAAATCAAAGTCGGCAAAATGGACGTCGACAGCAACAGCGCCACTCCGATGCGCTACGGAGTCCGCGGCATCCCCACCCTGCTCGTGTTCAAGGGCGGCCAGGTAAAGGAACAGATCGTAGGCTACGTGCCCAAAGAGACGATTCAGAAGGCGATCGATAAGCACGTTGGGTGAAGCAGTCGTCGGTCTTCAGTCGTCGGTCGTCAGCCAAGATCAAGAGCGCAAAATCAAACGCCCGGGCTTATAACCCGGGCGTTTTTTTTATGCCAATCCCTCTTCTCGACAGAGGAGCGAGGGCCAACCGGAAACCGATGTCAGCTAAAAGCTAAAAAGCTAGAAGCTGCTTTTAGTATTTCCGCAACACCCCAATCACTCGTCCCTGCACCTCGACCGAAGCGGCGGGCACGATGATGGGTTGCATGTTGGCATTCGAAGGCTGAAGCCGAATGTTTTCGCCGTCGCGGTAAAAGCGTTTGAGGGTGGCATCGGTTCCTTCGACCAGCGCGACTACGATGTCCCCGTTGTGCGCCGTCCTGCTTTTTTCCACCATCACGTAATCGCCGTTGAGAATAGCCTCGTCCTGCATGGAATCGCCGCGGACCTCGAGCACAAACACTTCCTTCGAGCGCACGAAGTCGGCGAGAGAAATGGTCTCGTTATTCTGCACCGCCTCGATCGGTTGACCAGCGGCGATGCGGCCTAAGAGCGGCAGCACCATCGTCGTATTGACCGCCATGGCTTGCTTGAGCCGTCCCTTGGGCGGCAGCAGGTCAATCGAACGGCTGCGGTTGTAGTCGCGCGTGAGCAGACCCTTCTTCTCCAGATTGGAAATGTGCTTGTGCACCGTCGCCAGAGAACTCAGTTCCAGACCCTGGCCAATCTCTTCGAATGAGGGAGAATATCCGTTCTTCTGTACGAACTCGGAGATGAAGTCGTACACCTGTCGTTGCCGTCGAGTGATTGCCATAGCGCAATTTTGGGCGAAGGGAAGGCGAAATGTCAAGAAACAAAATTGGGATCTGTCATCCTGAGCGGAAGCAGCCATTCGCTCGCGAATGGGCTGATAGAGTCGAAGGACCCCTATTATCTTAATCGCGGCGTCGAGGCGTGGATTGGCGGGCCCCATCAAAATGGGAAGGGGCAAGATCGTGCGGCATAAGTTAAGAAGGTAGGGGTCCTTCGACTCCGCCGCTGCTTCGCGAAGCGAAGCGGCGGCTGCACTCAGGATGACAATCCTAGGTAGCATCGGTGTTCCCGGTTGTCGGGAGGCGTCCGGCCCTCCGCATCACTCAAAGCGACGGAGATCTCGGCTGTTATGCTAAACCGGTGGGCCCTCCCTTGAAGAACGCAGCGCCTCCGACGTTGCCCGGACTCTGCGCCGACTGCTTCCATGCGCGGCGCATCGAGTCCGACCGCGGATCGGTATTCTTCCTCTGCCAGCTGGCTTTGACCGACTCCCGTTTCAAGAAATATCCCCGGCTGCCGGTATTCTCTTGCCCCGGTTACGAGCGGAAGCAGCAATCGTGTGAGTGACATACGGCCCTTCGGCCGGGCGAAACTTTTGTCCTTCTCAGGGCTCTAATAAATGACGGCTGAAACCGGCCGCAGGAGTGTCTGTAATGTTCAAATTTTCTGCTTATGCTTTCCTATTGTTCCTGGTATTGATCGCGGGCACAGTGGCGTGTACCGCGGGAAATGCAGCCGGGGTTGCCCTTCCGGGTCCGGCCGTGGACGCTGCGAAGGCACCGAAGTCGGGCGAGCAAACCGCGGTAATAGCGGGAGGATGTTTCTGGGGAATCCAAGCCGTCTTCCAGCACGTAAAAGGAGTAAAGGCCGCGACCTCGGGATATTCGGGAGGCGAGGCCAAGACGGCGCAGTATGAAATCGTCAGCACCGGCGAAACCGGTCACGCCGAATCAGTGAAGATTACGTACGATCCGGCGCAGGTCACGTATGGAGAGTTGCTGCGAGTGTTCTTCTCGGTGGCCCACGATCCGACGGAATTGAACCGCCAGGGGCCGGACGACGGTACTCAGTATCGCTCGGTGATTTTCTACGGCAACGACGAACAGAAGAAAATCGCGGAAGCCTACATCGCGCAGCTCGACAAAGCCAAAGTGTTTCCGCGGCCGATTGTGACCCAGGTGGTACCGCTGAAGGCGTTTTATCCGGCGGAGGACTATCACCAGAACTATGCGACGCTTCATCCGAACCAGCCGTATATTTTCTTTAACGATGCGCCGAAGGTGGCGCATCTGAAGCAGGAATTTCCTGACCTCTATACAGGGAAGTAGCAAAGTTTTTTAGTGATCAGAGGAGTGATCTATGTTCGATTCCGAGCTCGATAAGAATGCTTCTTCCGTCAACGTGAGGCGGCGCGCATTTCTGGGATTTTCGGTTTCGGCGATAGCCGGCGCTGCGCTATGGTCGCTGCATAAGCCGCGAGTGATTGAAGCCGCGATGCCAAAGGGCGATCCGGGTGAGGTCACGATTGTGCAGTTCTCCGATTCCGGCAAGCGGCTGCAAAAGGTTCGTGTTTCCAAGGTGGTGAAGAGCGACGACGAGTGGCGCAAGCAGTTGTCGCCGGGACAATTCGATATCACGCGCCACGCGGACACCGAGATTGCCTTCAGCGGAAGGTACTGGAACCTGCACGACAAGGGTCTCTACCGTTGCATCTGTTGCGATAATGCGCTGTTCAGTTCGGAGACGAAGTTTGAATCCGGCACCGGCTGGCCCAGCTTCTGGCAGCCGATTGCAGAGGAGAATGTGCGCACCATCAACGATACGAGCTACGGCATGATGAGGAGCGCGGTGGCCTGCACTCTGTGTGATGCGCATCTGGGGCATGTGTTCGATGACGGGCCGCAGCCTACCGGGCTTCGCTACTGCATGAATTCGGCTTCTTTGAAGTTCGTACAAACATAGGGGGTGCCTGAACACAAGGTCCCTCGACTTGCTTCGTCGCGCGATGCGCGACAAAGGCTGCGCTCGGGATGACAGTTTTAGGGTAGAGTTTCGAGTATGAATTCCCCGCTTCCTTCGTTTCGCGCTCCCAGCGCGGGTGAGCGCGTCTTCAACCGGATCTTCGGATTTCTGGTGGGTCTTGGTCTGGGTTTTTCCTACAACTATCTGCTGCAGGTCCGCGGACGCAAGAGCGGAAAGATTTATTCCACCCCGATTGATCTGCTGGAACTCGGCGGGAAGCGGTTTCTGGTGGCCCCGCGTGGCCACACGCAATGGGTGCGCAACGCCGAGGCCGCTGGAGAAGTCACGCTCAAGAAGGGAAGTAAGCGAGAGAAATTCGGGCTTCGCGCTCTATCGGATCAGGAGAAGCCTGAAATTCTGAAGGCCTATCTTGATCAGTTCAAGCGCGAAGTTCAGAGATATTTTCCGGTGCCGGCTGGGTCGCCGGTGGAGGCTTTTCGCGAATTGGTGCAGAGTTATCCGGCGTTTGAATTGATTCCGAGTAACAAGAGCAAAGCTAGTCGAGCTTCGCTCGACCGGGACGGGTCTCAGACCCGTCCCCACACGGTTCTTGCCGAGGTCTGACGTCCGGTTTACTCCAGGACGCTATCGTCCAGTTTCTTTCTTCCCCAGTCGGCGGCGGCTTGCACGAAGGCTTGCACCAGGGGGTGGGGCTTGTCGGGCTTGGACGAGAGTTGCGGCTGGAATAGCGTCGCGATATAGAAACGGTGGGTGGGCGATTCGATGGCGCGAATCTCGCCTTGCGGGCCGCGTGCCACCACCGGGAAGCCGGCTTCCATGGCGGCCCATTCGTATTCGGGATTGACTTCGAAGTTGCAGAAAAATTCCTCCACGACCGTGTCCTGCGAATAGTACGACTGCAGATAGGAGCCCGGACGCAGGCGGATCTCCGGTATCGCGCCTGAAAGTTTGGGCGCGCCTTTGGCGCGATCGGGCACGGCGCAGGCCACCGGATAGATAACGATGTTTTTCGAGCCGGAATTATTCTCGGCGGTGTCCGCGTCCTTGATGCCCAGCACATTGCGGACACATTCGATCAGAGCATATTGAAATCCGCCGCAGGTGCCGAGGAAAGGCCAGTCGCGCCGGCGCGCGAATTCGATGCCTTTCAGCATGCCGTCAAAACTTTTGTAGGGACTGCCGGGCGCCGCCCAGATTCCGTCAAAGCTCTCCAGTTTCTTTTCGGCGGCGGGGTCCAGAAGGCTCGGGGTTGCGATCCACACGCCTTCGACCGGCAGATTCAGTTGCGCGGCGGCGTGCTGGAGCGACTTCTCGACGGCGGGAAGAGTCGGAGATTTGGGATCGTAATCTCCGAGAATTCCTATGCGGACGGGATCGCTCACTTTGCTATTTTAGTGGAGAAGCTCGGGCGTGCGGAGTGTGGGAGGTGAGAAGGCTGGTGCGCTCGCGAGATGGGCATCGGACTTCGGACGTCGGGCGTCAGACCTCGGACCTCGGCACGAACCACGTGGGGACAGCCGCCCTCGGCTGTCCAGGTCGAGCGAAGCTCGACAAGCTCTTATTTTGCGGTGACCGATCGTTCTTTCAGGATTTCCTCTACCGCCGCGATTGCCGTTTCCAGTTCTTCATCTTTGCTGTAGAAGTGCGGAGACATGCGGACACCGGCCTTGGGGCGATAGTCGACCAGGATGTCCCGCTTGAGCAGTTCGCCGCAGACTGCCTCGGCATCGGGCATGTCAATCGAAACCGTTCCGCCGCGCTGCTCTGCATTGCGAGGAGAATTCACGCGCCATCCGTGTGCCGAAGCCAGTTCGATCAATCGGGAAGTCTGCCGCTTCGACTTCTCCCGGATTCGATCAATGCCGACCTCGGCGATGATCTTCAGTCCCGGACGCGCCGCTTCCAAAGCAGGAATGTGAGAAGTGCCGTTCATGAAGCGAAACGGGGGATCGCTGTAGCGGGTGGGTCCGATTTCGAAGCCGAAGGGATTCTGGTGGGCAAACCAGCCGGTGAATTTTGGCTGCAGCTTCTTGCCCAGGTCCGGACGGACATACAGATAACCGACGCCCGGACCTCCACACAGCCACTTCAAAACGCCGCCGCAGGCGAAGTCAACATCCAGCGCTTGCACGTCCACCGGCACCGTGCCCAGCGACTGGAAAGTGTCGAGCACGACGTGCGCGCCAACTTTGTGGGCTTTCTCGATGATGGCCTTTGCATCCTGAATGTACGCGCTGCGAAAGATCACGTGCGAGACCGGGACCAGCAACGTCTGTTCGTCGATCGCATCCAGCAGTCGCTCGAGGGGAACCGTGATCCCGTCGTCGGTCTTGACCATGTGCACGCGGGCGCCGTATGCCTGTTGCGCCTCCCAGAAATACATCACCGAAGGAAAGTTCAAGTCGCTGTACACGACTTTGTTGCGCTGGCCGGAGAAATCGAAGCACGAAGCTACGACGGCCTGGCAGGTGGTGACATTCTGGTGGGTCGAAACCGAGCCTTGCGGAGCATTCATCAGCGCGCCAATCTCGTCGCCCACCTGCGCCGCCAGCATCCACCAGCGTTCTTCCCACGCCCGCACGCCGCGCGTGGCCCAGATGTCGGCGTAACCTTTCATGGCGTCGTAAACGCCCTGCGGCATGGCGCCCAGCGAATTGCTGATCAGATACGTGGTGCGTTCCAGGATAGGGAACTGGGAACGATAGCGGAGAAGATCATCAGCCATGCCGATATTGTACGTCCGAGATCCGATGTAGGCGCGAGCGCCCCGCTCGTGCTGCAGCGTCCGTGGACGCTGGCGCACGAGCGGGGCGCTCGCGCCTACATCGGGCGGGGGTTCTTCTTCAACAGGAAATAGGCTGCGGTCAGGACGACCATGTAGACGGCGCCGCTGATCAGCGTCAGGTGAGAATTCCAGCCGGTCTCGAGAAGCGCCACGATGATAAGCACGAAGCCCAGAGCCGAGCCCCAGGCTCCGAGCGGAGAGCGCATGGGCAACGCAGCCAGCTGGCTTGCGGAAACCTGTCTACGGAAACTGACGTGCGCCGCCAGCGAGACCAGCCACGACAGCAGCATTCCCACCAGGGCCGCACCCAGAATCGAAACGAAAGCATTCTTCGGCGCCCACTTCTCCAGCACCAGCGCGACCACGATGCCGTAGGACGAAGCCAGCAGAGCCGGTCTGGGCGATCCTGACGCGCTGAGCCGTCCCAGAGCCGCGGGCGCCCATCCGGTCCGCGCCAGGGAAAACAGGACGCGCGAAGCGGCATAGAGCGCCCCGTTGGCTCCCGAGAGCGCGGCCGTAAGAATCACGAAGGTCATGATGTGTGAAGCTGCCGGGATGTGGGCGTGGCGGAACACGGTGACGAACGGGCTCTCGGTCACGCCGGCACGGTTCCACGGCATCACTCCGACCAGGATGACGATCGCTCCCAGGTAAACCGAAGCCAGCACCGCGAAAGTCAGTCTTGATGGCGCGCGGAATTTCCTGCGGCGAGCGAGACTCTCCGGTGGTGATGGCGACAAATTCAAGTCCTCCAAAGGTGTAGAGAGCGAAACCCATGGCCAGCAAGGGAGCCAGCGCTCCCTCGCGGCAGGAATCCGCCATGCGTCGTGTATTCCGGCGCCACCCGGCCGCTCAGCAACAATCCCGCTCCCAGCAGGACGAAAGCGGCGATGGTTGCGACCTTGATCATGGCAAACCAGTATTCGAAGCGGGCATAGTTGCCCACGCTGCGCAGATTGATCAGCAGCAGCAAGACGGAAAAAAGCAGTACCCAAAACAAAGCCGGGACGGACGGGAACCAATAAGCAAGGTAGGTGGCGGAGGCGACCAGCTCCGCGCCGATGGAAATCGAGATGGCCGCCCAGTAGCCGGCTCGAGCGATAAATCCGGCCCACTGGTTCAGGTAAAGATCGCCATAGACTCCGAACGAACCGGCTGCGGGATGCATGCTGGAGAGTTCGCCCAGAGCCAGGGTCACGGTCAAAGTGATAAATGCGGCCAGGACGAAACTGAGGATGACTCCGGGGCCGGCGATTTCGAGAGCGGCGGCCGATCCCAGCAGCAGTCCAGTCCCGATGGACCCGCCCACGGCGACCATGGCCATCTGGCCGGCGCTGAGCTGGTGGCGAAGTCCGCGTTCCTCGCCTTCTGCTTGCATCTCTGCTGGCATCCGGCACTTATACCGGAAACACTTTTTCTGCCAAAGAAATATTCGCGTGACTTTCGTAATCGCTGCGGTACCTGACTTCGTTGCCGCTGCGAGTACCGCCCCCTAAAATCTCACTTGGGTTACTACGTACGTTACCCGTGTCTCTCATGCCAGATCCGACCAAGCGAATGGACCGAGCCGAGATCGCGCGCCGAGTCGAGCGCGCCGAAAAGCTCTTGCAGAAGGGCAAGACCGGCGAGGCTCTCGACGAGTACATGCAGGTGCTGGCCGAAGATCCGCAAAATGACAATGTGCGGCAGATGGCAGCCGATATCTGCCTTTCGTTGCAACGCACTGCGGAGGCGGTGAAGCTGCTGGGCGACTTGTTTGAGCGCCAGATTGCGGCCGGAGAGAACACTCGCGCCAGCCTGACCTACAAGAAACTGGCCCGTTACACGGTTCCGACCAGCATCCAGAGAGTCCACTTCGGACAGATCCTTGAGACCTCAAACCGGAAGCTCGCGCTCGAGACCTACGAGAGCGCTCTTGAAGACCTGACCAAGAACGGCCGCCAGCAGGATTGCCTCATGGTGCTCAAGCGCCTGGTGGCGCTCGAACCCGCGGAAGGAAACTTCCTGCGGCTGGGTGAACTCTGTTCGCAAACCGGAGACAAGGCCGGGGCGGCGGCGGCCTTCCTCAAGCTGGCCGAGATGACGGAAGCCTCCGGCGCCAACGCCGCCCAGTGGTTCGAACGCGCCTATACCGAAGATTCCAGCGACACGAAGATCGCTCTCGGCTACGGCAAGAGCCTGATTGCGCAAGGCCAGGTAGGGGCCGCCATATTCGTGCTGGAACCACTGGCCAAGGCGCAAGACGCGAGCCTGGAAATGCGCGAGAGCTACGTGAACGCGCTCTTGTCCGCGAATCGTCTTACCGACGCGGAACCGCTGGTCTGGCAACTCTTTCAGCAGAATCCGTCCCGCCAGCAAGAAGTTGTTGACCTGATCGGACTGTTGGTGGACGCGCAGCAGGACGCTGAAGCAGTCGCCCTGGCGCGCAAGCTGGAGCAGTTTCAGCGCAACAAGGGAGACCGCCGCGCTTTTGTCGCGATGTTGCAGGACGTCGTCGCCAAGCATCGGGGTTCGCCCGATCTGCTGGAGTTCATGAGCGAGCTGTTCAACGCCTCCAACCGGGAAGGCGACTACTGTCAGACTCTGCTCAAGCTCTTCGATCTGCACTGCGGCATGGGGAACTACGCCAAAGCTGCCGAATGTCTGGATCGCGCCGCCGACGTGGATGCCTACGAGCCCGGCCACCAGAAGCGTCTGGAAATGCTGCGCGGCAAGATTGACGAGAACCGCTTCAAGGTCATCGCCTCGCGCTTTACCAGCATGGCCAAGACGGCGTCTGAACCGGCCAAGACCGAAGGGCCGACGCTGGGCGCCGCGGCCTTGCAGGACCTGATGCTGCAGGCTGAAATCCTGGTGCAGTACGGAATGCGCTCCAAGGCGATCGAACGCCTGCAACGCATTCAGGAACTCTTCCCGCGCGAAGAAGAACGCAATCAGGACCTGCAGCAGTTGTACCTGGCTGCGGGCATGACGCCGCATCACGCGGATTCGGCTCCTCATCCGCCTGCGAGTGCCGCGGCGAAAACGGCTCCCGCAGCTGCGCCGTCGCCGGCGCGCCCAGCGGCGCCGGCGGAATCCGCCGATGTCAACAGCTTCACCAAAGTGGCGGACATCACCCGCAAGCTTTACCGGCAGACCAATGCCGATGCCGTCATGTCCACCGCAGTCGCCGAAATCGGAGCGCAATGGAAGATCAGCCGCTGCATCGTGGCCACCCGCAAGCCGGGGATGGTGCCCAGCGCGGTCAAGGAGTACCTCGGCGAAGGCGTCAAAGCTGGAGACGCGCAAGCCTTGAGCAGGCTGGTCACCGCGGTGCAGGACGCTGCCATCAGCCAGGGCACGCTGACACTGGCCGATGCCGCCGCCGCTCCCGAACTGCAGGAAATTCGCGAAGTCCTGGTGGAGTTGGGGATCACGTCGCTGCTGGCGCTGCCGCTCAGCGACGGTCAGGACCAGATGGGCGTGCTGCTGCTGGCGCAAAACACCGCCCGGGGCTGGCACGCCGCCGATGTCGTCGTGCTCAAGACCATCAGCGAACAGATTGTGATTGCGCTCACCAATGCCGGGCTGCGCCGCCTGGTCAAGAGTCTGTCGGTCACCGATGAGCAGTCGGGATTGCTCAAGCGCGCTTCCTACCTCGATCTGCTGATGGCGGAGACGCGGCGCGCCGTCCAGCAGAGCACTCCGGTCACGGTGACGTTGATGCAGTTCGGCAAAAGCTCGGCCATGTTGAAAGAGCACGGTGAAAAAGCTGTCGAAGCCGCCATGCAGCAGATTGGACAGCTCTTTGCCGCCAACATCCGGCAGAATGATCTGGCCTTCCGCTACGAGAAGACCACGATCGCGCTGGTTCTCGGGGAAACCGGAGAGAAGGAAGCGCTGATGGCGATAGAAAAATTGCGCAAACTGCTCTCCGAAGTGAAACTCTCTGACGAAATTGTCCCCTTCAGCGCAGGCCTGGCCGAAGCCGTCGTGCGCCAGCAGTTCGATCCCGTGGATATCGTCACCGAAGTCATCAATCGCGCCGACAAGGCGCTCGATGCAGCCGTGGCGCAGGGCATGGGCCGCATCGTCAGCCTGGCCGCGTCGGTCGCCGCGGCAGCAGTCGCGTAGTCCAGATACCGCCGCGAAGCGGCGCAAGAATGTAGCCCACGGCGTAAGCCGTGGGTCGGAGGCCAAGGCAAAGCGAGCCCCGGAGGGGCGGAAGAGTCCGTTTCTTTCGCCCTTTCAGGGCTCCGCCGTATCCCGATTGGTACCCAGGGCTTACGCCCTGGGCTACATTCTTGTCCGCTCGCGTTCGCGCGGAGCTTGCGTACCCGCATCCCGTCTGCGCTTGTGGCCGGGAGCGCATCCCCGCTGATAAACTAACCAGTTTGATCACTGCACGCAGAACCAATCTGATTTCAAGAGCACCAGGAAATCCACATGCTGAAACCTGGCGACATCGCCATCGTGAGCGGAGCCCGCACGCCGTTTGGGCGCTATTGCGGCAAGCTGAAAGACTTTACCGTCTCGGAATTGGGCGCGATCGCCGGCAAAGGCGCCATCGAGCGCGTCGGGATTGATCCCAAGGAATTCGATCACGCGGTTTTCGGCAACGCGCAGCAAACTTCCGGGGATGCCATCTATGGCGCGCGCCATGTGGCTTTGCGCGCAGGTCTGCCCATTGAGACGCCGGCCCTCACCGTGAATCGGCTTTGCGGAAGCGGCATCCAGGCCATCGTCAATGCGGCGCAGATGATCCAGCTGGGCGAGGCGAATCTGGTTCTCGCCGGTGGCATGGAAGCGATGTCTCAGGCCCCATTCACCATTCGCGGACGCGACGGCTTCAATCTCGCGCCCGGCGGCAAGCTGGAAGATTCGCTGATGGTCGCGCTGCTCGACAGCTATTGCGGACTGTACATGGCAAACACCGCCGAGCTTTATGGTTCGCAGCAAGGCATCACGCGCGAGATGCAGGATGAGTTTGCCTTGCGCTCCCAGCAGCTTGCCGACGCAGCCTACAAAGAAGGACGCCTGCAGGAAGAGCTGGTTCCGGTGGCGCTGAAAAATTCCAAGGGCGAAGCGACCGGTGAATCGCTGACCGAAGACGATCACCGGCGTCCGCAGACTACGCTCGAAGGTCTGGCCAAGCTCAGGCCCGCGTTCGGGAAAACGGGTACGGTGACGGCCGGCAATGCCAGCGGAATTGTGGATGGCGGAGCCGCGGTGGTCGTCATGTCGCTCGACGAAGCGGGCAAGCGCAGCATCCGGCCGTTGGGGCGCGTGGTGAGCTGGGGCATTGCCGGAGTCGATCCCAAAGTGATGGGCCGCGGACCTGTGCCGGCCACCAAGATTGCTCTGCAGAAAGCCGGACTGACTCTCGACTACATCGATCTCATCGAGGTGAACGAAGCCTTCGCCGCGCAGTATCTCGGAGTCGAAAAAGAACTCGGCCTCGATCGCGAAAAAGTAAACGTCAACGGCGGCGCGATTGCGTTGGGACATCCGCTGGGGGCGACCGGCACGCGTCTGGTGATCACGCTGCTGTACGAGCTGCGCCGCAGAAAGAAGAAGTACGGCCTGGCGACGGCGTGCATCGGCGGCGGGCAGGGGATCGCGATGGTGGTGGAGAGCATGCACTAAGGTGTTGTTGCACCACAGAGGCACAGAGTCACGGAGTCATTTCCGGCATTTGCATTTGATTTGTCTCTGTGAAACTGGACCGTTTCGTCGCGTGATGATCGTGAGGATTCAGATATGGAAATCAGGAAAGTTGGCGTTCTTGGTTGCGGCCTGATGGGCTCTGGGATCGCGCAAGTCGCGGCCACCGCCGGGTTCGACGTCACCGTCCTCGAGGTGGATCAGAAGTATCTCGACAAGGGTTTTGCCGGCATTGAGAAGTCGCTGGCGAAATTCGCCGAGAAGGGTTCGCTGAAGGAAACGCCGCAGGCCGTCCGCGCCCGGCTCAAGGGCACGACGAACATGCAGGACCTGGCCGACTGCGACATCGTCATCGAGGCCGTGATCGAAAACGTCGATGAAAAGAAGAAGATGTACGCCGCGCTCGACGGCATCGTGAAGAAAGACGCGATCTTTGCGTCCAATACTTCCTCCATTTCGATTACCGAGCTTTTGACCTCTACCAAGCGTCCCGAGCGCTTCATCGGACTGCATTTTTTTAATCCGGTGCCGCTGATGAAGCTGGTGGAAGTGGTGCGCACCATCGCCACCGCCAGCGACGTGTACGATACGGCCTACGAGTTTGCCAAGAAGCTGGGCAAAGTTCCGGTCCGCACCAGCGACAAGACCGGATTCATCGTCAACCGGCTGCTGGTGCCGTATCTGCTCGATGCCATCCGCGCCTACGAAGAGGGTGTGGGCTCGATCGACGACATCGACAACGCCATGAAGCTGGGCTGCGGCTATCCCATGGGCCCGTTCACGCTGCTCGATTTTGTCGGCCTGGATACGACGTACTACATCACCCACGTGATGTACGACGAGTTCAAGGAGCGCCGCTTTGCTTCGCCGCCGCTGCTGAAGCGGATGGTGATGGCCGGGCTGGTATGGCCGGAAGTCGGGCAAAGGGTTTTACGATTATTCGGACCCGGCGAATCCGAAGCCGAATAAGCTGTAACTTCGTGGCCACGGATTTACGCGGATCAACACGGATTTTCTTTTGAGTTGTCATCCTGAGCGCAGCGAAGGACCCATGCATTTTGCCGCCGCCATCGAAATGCATAGGTCCTTCGCTGCGCTCAGGATGACAAGCGATTTGGACAGGGATCGAATTTGAAAGTTCAATCTAAACGTCGGCTTAAAGCGCTCGAAGGCAAACTCAACGCCGCCGGGAAGCGCTTCGCCATCGTGGTTTCCCGCTTCAACGCCTTTATCACGGATCGGCTGCTACAAAGCGCATTCGACGGACTGGTGCAGTGCGGCGCCAAAGCGAAAAGCATCAAGATCGTCCGCGTCCCCGGCGCGTTCGAAATTCCATCCGCCGCCCGCACTCTTGCCGAAACCAAAAAATACGATGCCATCGTCTGTCTCGGCTGCCTGCTGCGCGGCGACACCGCGCACTACGATGTCATCGTCAACGAAGTGGCTCGCGGCATCGGCCAGTCCGCGCAGGAAACCGGAGTGCCGCACGCCTTCGGTGTCCTTACCTGCGAAACCCTGGAGCAAGCCATCGATCGCGCCGGCCTGAAGATGGGCAACAAAGGATTTCGAAGCGGCGCTGGCGGCGGTGGAGATGGCAAACCTGAAAGCGGACCTCGGACGTCGGACATCGGACCTCGGCAAGACCAAGAGCCGCAAGCGAACCCACACGCTCCAAGAAACGCAAGTCCTGAAGTTTCTGTTTGCAGATTCGAACCCAAACAATTCTTGTAGACTGAAGCTGCGACGTCTGAGGTCTGACGTCCGAGGTCCGCTTTGGGAACCCGCCGCAAATCTCGCGAACTTACGCTGCAAATGCTTTTCCAGGCCGACATGGGAAAGCAAACTCCGGAGCAGGTGCGCCAAAGTTTTTGGCGCGAGCGTGGAGACGTGGGCGCCGATGTCCAGGGCTTTGCCGAGGATCTGTTCCGGGTCGCCACCGACCGTGCTACCGAAATTGATGGCCTGATTGAAGGTCATGCCCAACACTGGCGCATGGAACGCATGGCCGCCGTCGACCGCAACCTGATGCGGGCGGCGGTGGCGGAACTGATGGGCTTTCCTACCACTCCCCGCGCCGTCGTCATCAACGAAGCGCTGGAAATTGCGCGCAAGTTTTCCAGTCCGGAGTCGGTGCAATTCATCAATGGGGTGCTGGACAGCGTGGGCAAGGAACTGGAAAGCGGTCGGTAAACAGTCGTCAGTCTTCAGTCGTCGGTCGTCAGCTACCCCAACAGTCCAAACTTACATCGCCTCGAATGGCACGAGCGAGGGCGCTCGCGCCCACATCGCATGGCTGACGACTGAAGACTGACGACTGCTTTTACGGTCTGACCGCGATCAGATCCGGATTGCAGGTGAAGGTTACGCCGCTGCACAGGCCCGACAGGAGAGTCGTGGCATCGGTGGGGAAGGAAAGCTGCTGAATGTCGCCGCCGTTCTGCGTGTCCAGGACGTGCACCTGGCCGTCGGTGGCCGCGACGTAGAGCCTGCTTCCGTCCGGCGTGAGCGATGCCTGGACCGGGATGGCGTCCCCGAACATGGGAATCGCGGAAGACGTCTGGTTGAAGATATTGAACACCAGCACAGCGGCCCGGTCGCTGACAATCACGAACGCGGTTGAGCCGTCCTGCGAGACGATCAACTGGATGGGGACAAAGCTGCCCTGACCCAGATTGAAGGACGTTGCCGCTCCGCTGCTTGCGGTCGGAGAACAGCCTACCGGCGCCCGCGACACCCGGAAGAGGTCGATCCCCGGCGAATCGACCGCCAGGACGCTCGTTGTCGTGGTGGCGGTGTTGAACGTCGGCGGGGTCGCCAGATTGGGTGTGTCGCGGCCGAGCGCCTGGAGGAACGAAGGAAGCGCAGGCAGACGTACATTGGTGGGCAGCGCAGAAGTCAGGCCGCAGGTGCTCGAGGCGGTGACCGCAGAGGTTGTGGATCCGCCGGACACGAATGCGAAGGCCCCTTCCGGAGAAAACGACACCGCGTTGGCGGGCGCGGTGAGAGGAATCTTCTTCAACGAGTCCTGCGTCGAGTACACATACAAACTGGAACCGGCCGCGATGAAGGCCTTCAGATTGTCGGGGGAAAAGTCCGCCGCGGTGGCGCCCGCAATCGGCAGCGTCGTGCCGGTTCCTGCCGGTGGTGTTGAACACGATCACCTGGGTCGCGGGAGGAGGGGCGTTGCTTCCGGGCACCGGCACCGCATTCGGATCAGCGCCCGAAAGAATCACCGTCTTACCGTCCGGAGACACAGTCAGCACTTTCCCGGTCACCGACTTGAACTGAGCCACCGTGGGCGGAGTTGCGACGGTAACCACCATCAACCCCCGGCTTCCGAAGAAGGAAAAATCTGTTCCCATGTAGGCCTTCGCGCCCTGACGATCGAAGACCAGAGAGTTTGGCGTTGCCGGCAATGCGACCGGGCTGCCCACGGTGTTGTTCGGTGAGGCAATAGGAATCAGAAGGCTGGTGCACCCGGTTGCGGTGGCGCAGTTGTTCGCGGGTGTGGAAGAAATTCCGGTGCTCGATACGTAGACCGTGGGCGTAGTCGTGCTGGTTGTCGTAGATGTGGCCGGAGCGACGACCACGCTGACCGCGCCCTCGGGATAGATCGGCAATAGCGGCTTCAATCCGATATTGCAGGTCGGAGGCGTGCAGGAAGCAACGACAGTTCCGCCCTCCAGCCTGCGAAGTCGTCACCCCTCCTTCGGCGCTTACCACCACCGTCGCCGGATTCGATGAACTCCAGGTCAAAGGCACGCCGGTGATGGTATTGCCCTGCGTATCCAGCACGGTTGCGGTTACGGTCTTTCCGCGTGCCCGAGTTCACGTTGACGGATATTGGAGGCTGCCTTCGGTGACCGCCAGCGCAATCGATTGCACCGGGCAAGTGATGAAATCCAGCGGCAGACTGGTGACGTTGCCGTTGCTGACAAAGAGCGAAGTGATTCCCGGCACATTGGCGATGACCTGAACCTGTCCCACGACCAGGCCGGGCACGGGCGTGCTGTCGGTAGGCACCGCGAGGGTGGCTACGGCCGGGTTGACCGACTGCCAGGCGAAGGGTCCCACGCTGGCCGTGATGTCGAGCCCGCGGCTGAGGGCGGTAGCCTGATAGTTGAAAATCTGTCCCTTCGAAAAGCAGGCCCGCGTGGGCGGCGTCTGCCCAGGAACGGGACTAACCACGATGCTGTCGATATGCTGGTGGACGTAAACCGTGGTGGGCGGGCTGCTTACGCCGTGCGACGTCGCCGTCACCTGGGCCACCCCGACCGGGCCGGGAGTACAGATTTGCGGGACGCTGACCGAATCCCAGGTGCCGGCGCAGGCCAATCCGCTGTTGGCGATGGTCAGAACCGCGGTGTTGCTGGAAAGGAACGAGACCGGAGTGGTAATGGCCGTGTTCTTGCTGTTCTGTGGGGCTGGCGGTGAAAACTTGAGTGGCGCTGCCCACGTCGAGTGAAACGGAGTTGGCGGGCGCGAGCGTAATATTGGCGGGGACCGGGAAAGTGGTGTTTACGGTTGGGCTGGCGCTGCTGCAGCTGGTCAAGGCTGCGACCAAACCGACGACAATGAAGATCAATGCCAACCGGACTATCGCGGACAACCTACCCATGCACCCTCCCCGCCCCGTGAGATCCGCGAGGCGAGCTTGTCTGGACACTTTCTGGAAAACCCCAAGTGTAGAGGCTAGAATTTTTTTCAGCAAGTTGAGCCGCTTTGCGGGCGTCCGAGCCCGCAGGCGAAATCCTGAACGAAGCGAAGGATCTGGGTCTGTTGGAAGCCTGCTTTCCGGCTTTCTATCTGAAAATAAGACCCTATGATTCGTCAATTTCAGTTAGACAATCCGTCAATTTTGCCAGAAAATCCATCATTTCCGTCTGATGCACTCAACTGCCATTGACGATGTGTGAAGGGAATTGCTATATTTGTAAGGTTCCGCGAGTTAAGTCTGGCTTGCCTGTAGGCAGTGGGTTTTCGCGCTGCGCATGCGCGGGTGTGGAAAGCCCTGAAAATTGCAGCTGAGCTTTAGCAATAAACGTCTCCGGGAGAGATTGACCACCGGAGGCGCCCTCGCTGAAAACGTCCTGCGCGCACCTTTCACCCGTTGAAAGGCTATGCGGGACGGTGCTGACGAAACGGAGCAGCTCCCGGCAGTTTCGGGCTTGGTGCCACCGTCGGCGGCTTTAGTCTGAACGGGAAACCAAAATCTTCGGCAGCGCTGTGCGCTGGCGGGAAGCATGGTTGGCGAGTCCGCCATCCAGCCCCTGAAATCAGGGAAAAGAAGAAGCGGCGCCATTCCGCGAGCGTGTGCCTGTAGGGGCCGCTGGCGAGAGAGGCGTGCGTGAGCAGCGCCAGGAACAGGAGCACCAGGAACAGTATGCCTACTTTCAATCAATTGGTGCGAAGCGGCCGCAAGCGGCCGCGGTACAAGACGGCGAGCCCGGCCTTGCAGGGATGTCCGCAAAAGCGCGGTGTCTGCACCCGCGTCTACACTCAGACCCCCAAGAAGCCGAACTCGGCTCTGCGCAAGGTCGCCCGCGTCCGGCTGACCAACGGGATCGAAGTTACGACCTACATTCCCGGCGTCGGCCACAATCTGCAGGAGCACTCGATTGTTCTGATTCGCGGCGGCCGCGTGAAGGATCTTCCCGGCGTCCGCTATCACGTGATTCGCGGCACGCTGGATGCGGTAGGCGTCGCTGGCCGCAAGCAGAGCCGTTCGAAGTACGGAGCCAAGCGGCCGAAGGCGTAAAGCAGTCGTCGGTCGTCAGTCTTCAGTCGTCGGCAAGACAGTCGTCGGCAACACAAAGGATTGAGGGGCGAGCAAGAATGTTTCGCCCGGCAGCTCAAAGCCAGAAGCTAAGAGCCAGGAGCTAGAAGCTAAAAATGCCTCGAAAAGGATACATCGCCAAGCGGAAAGTGGAACCCGATCCGGTCTACGGATCTGATCTGGTGACGAAGTTCGTCAACTCCATGATGTGGCAGGGCAAGAAGAGCACGGCTGAGGGCATCTTTTATGAAGCCCTGACCAAGCTTCAGGAGAAGGGCGGCGACGAGCCGTTGAAGCTGTTCAAGAAGGCGGTCGAGAACGCCAAGCCGTTGCTCGAAGTGAAGAGCCGCCGCGTAGGCGGCGCCAACTATCAGGTTCCGGTCGAAGTGAATGCCGACCGGCGCACTTCGCTGGCGATCCGCTGGCTGATTACTTACTCCCGCGGACGCGCCGAGAAGGGCATGATCGACAAACTGAGCAACGAATTGCTCGATGCCAGCAACAACCGCGGCGCGGCCATCAAGAAGAAGGAAGACGTACACCGCATGGCGGAAGCGAACAAGGCGTTTGCGCACTATCGCTGGTAGAAGAGCAGCTTCTAGCCGTTAGCTCTTAGCCTTTAGCCAAGGCGAAGGGTTCAAGCTGAGAGCCAATGGCTAAGAGCTAAAAGCTGAATTTGATGAGTACTGGTACCAACATCGCCGGCGAACAAGAGTCTCGCAAGGAAGAGAAGAAAAAAGCTGTGTCCAGAACAGTCCCATTAGAACGGTGCAGAAACATCGGCATCATGGCCCACATTGATGCCGGCAAGACCACTACGACCGAGCGCATCCTTTTCTACACGGGAAAGACGCATCGCATCGGAGAGGTGCACGAAGGCACTGCCACCATGGACTGGATGGAGCAGGAGCAGGAGCGCGGTATCACGATTACCTCCGCCGCCACCACTTGTACCTGGCGCGATATTCGCATCAATATTATTGATACCCCCGGCCACGTGGATTTCACCGCTGAAGTGGAGCGGTCTCTGCGCGTACTGGATGGCGCGGTAGCGGTGTTTGACGCGGTGCATGGGGTGCAGCCGCAATCGGAAAAAGTCTGGCGTCAAGCTGACAAGTACGGCGTGCCGAGAATTTGTTTTATCAACAAGATTGACAAGATGGGCGCCGATTTCGAGCATGCCGTCGATACCCTCCGCAAACGCCTCAACGCCAAACCCGTCGCGATCCAGATTCCCATCGGACAAGAAGACAAGTTCAAAGGCGTGGTCGATCTCATCGAGATGAAGTCGATCGTCTGGCAGGACGACACCATCGGCGCCGAGTACATCACCGGCGAAATTCCCGCCGAGCTGCAGAAAAAAGCCGAAGCCTTCCACACCGCGCTGGTTGAAACCGTCGCGGAAAACGACGACGAGATGCTGCACAAGTTCCTCGAAGGCGAGACTATTTCTCCCGCGGAACTGCGCGCTTCATTGCGCAAGTCGACCATCGCCTTGAAGGTGTTCCCGGTTGTCGTCGGCACCGCTTTCAAGAACAAAGGCGTACAGCCGCTGCTCGATGCGGTCGTCGACTATCTGCCTTCCCCGCTCGATTTGGGTGTCACTACGGGTACGAATCCCGACAACGGCGAGATCATTACCCGCAAGCCAGCCGACAGCGAGCCGTTTTCCGCGCTGGCATTCAAGATCATGGCCGACCCGTTCGTGGGCCAGTTGACTTTTATCCGGGTCTACTCCGGGCAGTTGAAATCAGGCGATTCCGTGCTGAACTCCGGCCGCGGCCGCAGCGAGCGCATTGGCCGTCTGCTGAAAATGCACGCCAACAAGCGCGAAGATATCAACGAAATTCTGGCCGGCGACATTTGCGCGGCGGTCGGTTTGAAGAACGTTTCGACCGGCGACACCATCTGCGACGAAAAGCATCCCATCGCTCTCGAAAACATCACTTTCGCGGTTCCCGTGATCTCGGTCGCGGTTGAGCCCAAGACCAAGGCCGATCAGGAAAAAATGGGCATGGCCCTTTCCAGGCTGGCCCAGGAAGATCCCACCTTCAAGGTTCACACCGATCCGGACAGCGGACAGACCATCATCAGCGGCATGGGCGAGTTGCATCTCGAGATCATCGTCGACCGCATGATGCGCGAGTATAAAGTCGAGGCCAACGTCGGCAAACCGCAGGTGGCATATCGCGAAACCATCCGCAAGCACGCGCAAGCCGAAGGCAAATACATCCGCCAGACCGGTGGCAAAGGCCAGTATGGCCACGCCAAGATTTATCTCGACCCGCAACCCGCTGGCATGGGCTACGAGTTCGTCAACGACATCACGGGTGGGTCGGTGCCGAAGGAATTTATCAAGCCGATCGATCAGGGCATTAAAGAAGCTCTCGAAGGCGGGATTCTGGCTGGCTATCCCATGGTTGACGTGAAGGCCACGCTCTACGACGGCAGCTATCACGATGTGGATTCAAACGAAATGGCATTCAAGATTGCCGGTTCGATGGCATTCAAGGAAGCTGCCCGGAAGGCTTCTCCGGTACTGCTGGAACCGGTGATGGCGGTGGAAGTCGTTACGCCGGAGGATTACGCCGGAGTCATCATGGGCGACCTGAGTTCACGTCGCGGACGGATCGAAGGCATGGAGCATCGCGCCGGTTCACAGGTGATTAAGGCGATCGTGCCGCTGGCGGAAATGTTTGGCTACGCCACGCACATGCGGTCGAGCACGCAGGGACGCGCCGAGTACTCGATGCACTTTGCGCGCTACGAAGAAGTGCCGCGCAGCGCGGCGGACGAGATCATTGGGCGTTCACAGGGACCGAAGCGGTAGACACCGAGCCGCGGGCGAGGGCGCCCGCGCCACACGAGCAAAGCAACGGAGCTAGGAAATGGCGAAAGAGAAATTTGAACGAAATAAGCCGCACTGCAACGTAGGGACGATTGGTCACATTGACCATGGCAAGACCACGTTGACGGCGGCCATCACCAAGGTGTTGTCCAAGCACAACCCGAAGATCCAGTTCCGGTCGTTTGACTCGATTGATAACGCGCCGGAAGAAAAGGCGCGCGGCATCACCATTGCCACGGCGCACGTGGAGTACGAGACGGCGAACCGGCATTACGCGCACGTCGATTGCCCCGGCCACGCCGACTACATCAAGAACATGATCACGGGCGCGGCCCAGATGGATGGCGCGATTCTCGTGGTGGCGGCAACCGATGGTCCGATGCCGCAGACGCGGGAACACGTTCTGTTGGCGCGGCAGGTGGGTGTGCCTTACATCGTAGTCGCGCTGAACAAGTGCGATGCGGTGGATGATCCCGAACTGCTGGACCTGGTGGAACTCGAAGTGCGCGAGTTGCTGAAGACGTATCAGTTTCCGGGCGACGATGTGCCGGTAGTACGGCTGTCGGCGCTGGGCGCGCTGAACGGAGAAGCCAAGTGGGAAAAGCAGGTGGACGAGTTGATGGCGGCGGTGGACAAAGCCATACCGCAGCCGGCGCGCGAACTGGACAAGCCGTTCCTGATGCCGATCGAAGATATTTTCTCGATCTCGGGCCGCGGCACGGTGGTGACCGGACGAATCGAGCGCGGCAAGGTGAAAGTAGGCGAGGAAGTAGAAATCGTCGGCTTCCGCGACACGCGCAAGACGGTTGTGACCGGCGTCGAAATGTTCAAAAAGCAGCTCGACGAAGGACTGGCGGGCGACAATGCCGGCCTGCTGCTGCGCGGCATCGCGAAAGAAGATGTCGAACGCGGCATGGTGCTGGCGAAGGGCGGATCGATCACGCCGCACACCAAGTTCAAAGCCGAAGTCTACATCCTGACCAAAGAAGAAGGCGGACGGCACACGCCATTCTTCAAGGGCTACCGGCCGCAGTTCTACTTGCGGACGACGGATGTGACGGGAGTAGCGGAGTTGCCGGCGGCGACGGAGATGGTGATGCCGGGCGACAACGTGCAGCTGGTGATCGAGCTGATCACGCCGGTGGCGATGGAAAAGGGCTTACGGTTTGCCATTCGCGAAGGCGGACACACGGTAGGCGCGGGAACCATCAGCGAGATTATTCAGTAAGTTTGCGTGGCAACGATCTGAGGATAACAACCAGTAGTCAGTTTCTGGTTCTCAGTTCTCAGATGGATTGAGCTAGAAGCTAAGAGCTAGAAGCTAGGAGCTGTTTTTCAGCGGCTTGCAACATGCCGCTAGTTCTTTTCTCCCGGTGAGCCGGGAGAGCGAAAGAGTGAAGACATGGTTGGAAAAGAGAGAATTCGCATCCGGCTGAAGGCGTACGACTACCGCATCCTGGACCAGTCCACGGGTGAGATCGTCGACACCGCGCGGCGCACTGGGGCGCAGATTGCGGGCCCGATTCCATTGCCCACGATGAAGAACAAGTACTGCGTGCTGCGTTCCCCGCACGTGGACAAGAAATCGCGCGAGCAGTTTGAGATTCGCACCCACAAGCGTTTGCTCGACATTCTCGAGCCCACGCAGCAGACCGTGGATGCTTTGATGAAGCTCGACCTGCCCGCTGGAGTGGACGTCGAGATTAAAGCCTTTGGCAAGGAACACAAATAGCCGTCAGCGTTCAGCTGTCAGCTTAAGCTGATTCAGCTCGCGGAGAAGATTGAAATGGCAAAAGTAACCGGAATTCTGGGAAAGAAAGTCGGAATGACGCAGCTCTTTGACGACAAGGGCGATGTGCATCCGGCGACCGTTTTGCAGGCTGGTCCCTGCGTGATTACGCAACACAAGACCCAGACCCGCGACGGCTACGATGCGGCGCAGATCGGGCTGGTCGAGTTCATGAAGGAATCGCGCCTGACGAAACCGATGAAGGGTCATCTGGGAAAGAACAATCTGCCCCCGGTGAAATTTCTGCGCGAAGTGCCGATCGAAGTCGAGAAGGTGGAAGAAGCAGCCGCGGTAAAGGCCGGCGACCGGGTACTGGTCGATATTTTTGAAGGCGAGAAATTTGTGGACATCGTCGGCATCAGCAAGGGCCGCGGTTTTGCCGGTGTCGTCCGGCGTCATCACTTTGCTGGCGGTCCGAAATCGCACGGTTCGATGTTTCAGATCACCGGTTCGATCGGTTCCTCGGCATTTCCGTCGCGCGTATTCAAGGGCATGCGCATGTCGGGACATATGGGCGTCGACCGCGTGACGCAGCGAAATCTGCGCGTGCTCGGTGTAGACAAAGACGAAAACCTGCTGGTAGTTGAAGGCAGCGTGCCCGGTCCGAATGGCGGATACCTGGTGATTACGAAAGCCAAGAAGCCACCCAGAGAGCGTCGCGGATTTGGTGGCGCGGCCACGGTGGATCCGTTGAAGGCAGCAAAGCGGGCGGCGAAGAAGGCTTAGAGCCGTCGTCAGTCGTCAGTCATCGGCCAAACGGCGAGTGCAAGTTCGGAAGAGACATATGGCAACTATTGATATTCATAATCTGAGCGGGGAGAAGGTCGGCACGCTTGATCTCGCCGAAGAGGTGTTCGGCGCGATCAATGAAGACTTGCTGTGGGAAGCGGTCAAGCATTACCGCGCCGCGCAGCGCGCCGGTACTCACGCCACCAAGAACAAAAAGTTGGTTTCCGGCGCCGGCAAGAAACTGTGGAAGCAGAAGGGCACGGGACGCGCCCGCGTCGGCTCCATCCGGTCGCCGCTATGGCGGCACGGCGGCACGGTGCATGGACCGCAACCGCGTTCGTATGATTACGCGTTTCCGCGCAAGAAGCTGATGGGCGCGTTGCGCTCGGCGCTGGCTTCGAAGTTCGCCGACGGCAAGCTGATCGTGGTGAATGCGTTCGACGTGAAGGAACCCAAGAGCAAGTTGTTCCGTGCAGCCTTGGACGCCCTGAATGTCGAGAGCACAGCGTTGCTGGTCGAGGCGGGGCGTGACAGCAACCGCAATCTGACTCTGAGCTCACGCAACCTTGACGGCGTGGAACTGGTGAATAGCACGGCGGTTCATCCGTATCATCTGCTGCGTTATGACCGCGCGATTTTCTCGCAGCCGGCGATTGAGGCGTTGCAGCTTTCGCTGAAGAACTCGACTTCGAAGCGTCAGCACAAAGAGAAAGACGCGGAGAAGGAAGGCGCCAAGAAGGCCACGCGGGCTCCGCGGCGGCGGACGCGTCATGAAAAAGCGGCGGAGGTCGCCTGATGAAATCGGCATATCAGATCATTCGCCGTCCGGTAATCACGGAAAAAGGCCTGGCCATCAAGGAAAACCAGAATACGCTGGTCTTCCAGGTGGCGCCGGCCGCGACCAAGACCGAAATCCGGCAAGCCGTGCAGTCGATTTTCAAGGTGAAGGTGCTTTCGGTACGTACTGCTACTTATCCGGGAAAAGAGCGTCGCCGGGGAAAGTTTGCCGGCTACCGTCCCGACTGGAAGAAGGCGTACGTACGATTGAAGACCGGAGAAAAGATGCCGGAGTACGCGCAGAATTTATAGTCGTAAGTCGTCGGTCTTCAGTCGTCAGCAGGGCCGATGTAATTAAGGATTGTGCTGACGACTGACGACCGAAGACTAAGAGCTGATTTTTATGCCAATCAAGACATACCGACCGACTACGCAGACGTTGCGCTACCGGACCACGCTGGTCAACGACGATATTACGACCCGGCATCCGCACAAGCCGCTGGTTGAGCCCAAGCAGCGCAGCGGCGGACGCCGCAACTCGGGCGATACCACCATGTGGCATCGCGGCGGCGGACATAAGCGCAAGCTGCGCCTGATTGATTTCAAGCGGGACAAGAACGGAATCCCGGCGACGGTGGCTTCGATCGAGTACGATCCCAACCGTTCCGCGCGCATCGCGCTGCTGGCATACGCGGACGGCGAGAAGCGCTACATTCTGCAGCCTGATGGGCTGAAGGTGGGACAGAAAGTGGTCAGCGGACCGGAAGCGGACATTCTGGTGGGCAATGCTTTGCCCTTGAAGAATATTCCTCCCGGCACCACGATCCACAACGTTGAGTTGAAGCCCGGCAAGGGCGCGCAGATGGTGCGCTCGGCCGGGGGTTCGGCGCAATTGGTGGCCAAAGAAGGCGAGTATGCCCTGGTCAAGTTGCCTTCCGGTGAGACTCGCAAAGTCTCGCAGGATTGCATGGCCACGATCGGACAGGTCGGCAATCTCGATCACGAAAACATCACTATCGGCAAAGCGGGTCGCATGCGCTGGCTGGGACGGCGGCCGGTGAACCGCGGTGTCTCCATGAACCCGGTGGACCATCCGCACGGCGGTGGTGAAGGCAAGACTTCGGGCGGACGGCATCCGGTTACGCCATGGGGCCAGCCGACCCGGGGCTACAAGACGCGCAACAACAAGCGTACGGACGCGTTCATCGTTAACCGGAGAGGCAAGAAGTAAAGCGGTCGCAGGACGTCAGTCGTCGGCAAAAGCAGATTCCTTCACCGCTGAAGCGGTTCGGAATGACGAGGGAACAGTTAGAGGGTTTGGATTTAGCTAAAAGCTAGGAGCTAACAGCTAGAAGCTGACTTTATGGCACGTTCAACTAAGAAGGGTCCGTTCGTGGATGGCTACCTGCAGGCGCGAGTGGACGGCATGAACTCGCGCAATGAAAAGAAGGTGCTGCGCACCTGGTCGCGGCGCTCGACCATCATTCCGGAGATGGTGGGTCACACCATCGCGGTGCACAACGGGAAGAAATTCATTCCGGTGTACGTCACGGAAAACATGGTGGGCCACAAGCTGGGTGAATTCAGTTTCACCCGCCAGTTCAAGGGCCACTCGATGCGGGCGGCCACGGAAACTGCAGCGCGTCCGGCTGGTGTGCCTGGCGGTCCGGGAGCGATTACCCCGGCGGCGGGTTCGGCTGCGCCGGCGGCGCCCAAGGCGTAAGGAGAAGCATCCCATGGAATTTCGAGCTCAAGTCCGCTTCACCCGGGTTTCGCCGCAAAAGGCGCGCCTGGTGCTGAATTTGATCAAGGGCAAGAGGGTGGAAGATGCGCTGAATATCCTCGTCTTCACCAAGAAGCGGGTGGCGGCGACGGTAGAAAAGCTGCTGCGCTCGGCGCTGGAGAATGCCAATTACCTCAGCAGCGAAAAAGGTATTGACGTCGATGTGGACAAGCTTTACGTGAAAGACGCTGTGGCCAATGACGGGCCGCGCATGAAGCGCATCCGTCCAGCGCCGATGGGCCGGGCGTTCCGTTACGTGCGGCGGATCGCGCATATCGAAATCGTGCTAGCGGAGCGAGGCAAGAGCGGCGAAGGGCTGGCGACGGTGGTCGGCGAGGAAAGCGCGGCCGCGAAGACACCGGTCCGGGGTAAGGCCAAGGCTGGCGTCAAACGTAAAGCGCCGGCGGCGAAGAAGAAAGTAGGAGCCAGATAAATGGGACAAAAAGTTCATCCCTATGGTTTTCGGCTGGGCTACACCAAGCCCTGGAAGTCGCGCTGGTTTGTGGAGCGCGATTACGACAAGCTGTTGCTCGAAGACGTCAAGCTGCGCAATGAGCTGAAAGACAAGCTCAAGTCGGCAGGCGTGAGTTCGATCGAAATCGAGCGGCCTGGCAACAAGCTGAGGGTCATTATCAAGACGGCTCGCCCCGGCATCATCATCGGACGCAAGGGCGCCGAGATCGACAAGCTCAAAGGCGACGTGCAGAAGCGGACTGGCCGCGAGGTCTACATCGATATCCAGGAAGTGCACAAGCCGGAGCTCGATGCACAGCTGGTCTCGGAATCGATTGCGCTGCAACTTGAGAAACGCGTGGGCTTCCGCCGCGCCATGCGCAAAGCAGTCGACTCGGCGCTGCGTTTCGGCTGCAAGGGAATTAAGGTTCGGGTGAGCGGCCGTCTGAACGGCAACGAAATCGCGCGCTCGGAGTGGTACCTGCAGGGCCGTCTTCCCCTGCACACGCTGCGCGCCGACATCGACTACGGTTTTACCGAAGCCCGCACCACCTACGGCGTCATCGGAGTGAAGTGCTGGGTCTACAAAGGCGAAATTTTGCCGGCCAAAAAGCGCGAACCGCAGCAGGCAGGAGCGTTCTAGTTTTTTCGCTGAGAACTGAAGGCTGAGAGCTAAGAGCTGACTTTATGTTGATGCCAAAGAAAGTGAAGTACCGCAAGCAGCAACGCGGACGCATGACCGGGAAAGCGTGGCGCGGCAGCCAGCTGGCTTTCGGAGACTTCGGCCTGAAGGTATTGGAACCGGGCTGGATCACCGACCGACAAATCGAGGCGGCTCGCGTGGCCATGACCCGGTTCGTCAAGCGCGGCGGCAAGATCCAGATCCGCCTTTTCCCGGACAAGCCGGTCACCAAGAAGCCGGCCGAAACCCGTATGGGCAAAGGCAAGGGCGCACCCGATCACTGGGTTGCAGTGGTGCGGCCGGGCAAGATCCTGTTCGAGATGGAAGGGGTCACGCAGCAGGACGCAAGTGAAGCCATGCGTCTGGCTTCGCATAAGCTGCCCTTGCGGACCGTGTTTGTGAAGCGCGAAGGCGCGCACTAGAAACCGCACGAGAAATAAAGAACTGAGAACTGATATGAAATCGGAAAAAGTACGGAACCTTACGGCTGAAGAACTGGTCTCGCAGGAACGCGAGTTGAGCGATCAGCTTTTCAAGTTGAAGTTCCAGCTCAACATGGGACAGACCGAGAGCCTCAAAAAGATTCGCGGCCTGCGCCGGGACATTGCGCGGGTGAAGACCATCGCGCGCGAACGCGAGCTGGCCGCCGTCGGCGGAACGGAGAAAAAGTAGTATGGCTGAAACCAAGACGCAATCCTCAACCGAGCCACAAGACGCTGGACGGCGCAAGATCGTAGTTGGCGAGGTGGTCTCGAACCGCATGCACAAGACCATCGTGGTACAGGTGGTGCGCAAGAAGGCCCATCCTTTCTACAAACGCGTGGTCGCGAAAGCCAAGAAGTTCTACGCTCACGACGAGAAGAATGTGGCCCGAGTGGGCGATGTGGTGCGCCTTGAAGAGACGCGTCCGCTGTCCAAGTTGAAGCGCTGGCGGCTGAAGGAAGTGGTTCGGCAGGCGGCGTTGCTGCCGGAAGCCACGCTTCCGGAAGCCAGCTAGGGCCGAAGGACGCAGAGGAGATCCGACTATGGCTGTGATGATGAGATCGATGCTCGAGGTTGCCGACAACTCCGGCGCCCGCAAGCTGCAGATGATACTGCCGCTCGGAGGTTCGACCGGGTTGAATGCCGGACTGGGTGACGTCATCACCGCAAGCGTGAAAGAGGCGGCCCCGGAAGGCCAGGTGCAGAAGGGCAAAGTGGTGAAGGCGGTCATCGTGCGCACCCGCAAAGAACATCGGCGCCGCGACGGCACCTACATCCGCTTTGACAGCAACGCCGCTGTCCTAATTAATGACGCCGGCGAGCCAGTCGGGACCCGCGTCTTCGGGCCGGTGGCCCGCGAACTGCGCGAGCGCAAGTTTTTGAAGATTGTTTCGTTAGCGCCGGAAGTTCTGTAAGACATTGAGTAATCGGGTAATTGAGTAATTGACTAATTTTAACCCGCGATAATTGGAACGGTTTTCAATTACAAAATTACCCAATTACCCGATTGCAAAATTTAGTGAAGGGTTCTTATGAAGACAGTCGAGAGAGCGAATAAACGAGTGGACCTGCGCCGCAACGATACGGTGCGAGTGATCACCGGGCGTGACAAGGGAAAAGAAGGCCGTGTACTGCGCATTTTCCCGAATGACGCCAAGATCCTGGTTGAGCACGTGATGCTGGTAAAGAAGCACGTGCGCCCCAATCCGCAGCGCAACGTGAAGGGCGGAATCGCCGAGCAGGAAAGCCGGATTGCAATTTCGAACGTGGGCCTGATGTGCCCCAGCTGCAAACGGCCGGTACGGATAGGACACGAGTTCCAGGGCGAGCGCAAAGTCCGGGTGTGCCGCAAGTGCGGAGCGACGCTGGATAAGTAGCATTAAGAGCTTCTAGCTGCTAGCTCCTGGCTGCTAGCTCACGCAGCAGAGACGTCGGAGTTTGGAGCTGAGAGGCTAAGAGCCAGTAGCCCAGAAGCTGAGTTCCAGAGGAAGCAAATGGCAAAAGAAAAACGCGACAGGCAAGGCGACAAGCAGCAGCAGGAAGCGAAGCCGGCGCAGGCGCATCATGCCGCCAAAGAGACGCCGCGGCTCAAGAGCCGCTTCAAGGCTGAGGTTGCGCCGGCGCTGATGAAGGAATTCGATCTCAAGAATCCCATGGCGGTTCCCCACATCAACAAGATTGTGGTCAACATGGGAGTGGGAGAGGCGACGCAGAACGCCAAGATTCTCGATCCCGCGGTCAACGAACTAGGCCAGATCACCGGCCAGAAGCCGATCACCACCAAGGCCAAGAAATCGATTGCGGCCTTTAAGGTTCGTGAAGGACAGGCCATCGGCGCCATGGTGACCTTGCGCGGCGACCGTATGTGGGAATTTCTGGACCGGCTGTTGAACGTGGCGCTGCCCCGGGTGCGCGACTTCAAGGGAGTTTCGACCAAGTCGTTCGACGGGCGCGGCAATTACACGCTGGGGCTGCACGACCAGCTCATTTTTCCCGAGATTGATTATTCCCGGGTGGACAAGACCAAGGGAATGAACGTCACCATCGTGACCACGGCGGCAAACGACGACCAGGCGCGAGTGATGCTGAAGCACCTGGGAATGCCGTTCCGGCCGTAGTTGCAAGAAGTCTTAACTGAGAGCTGATGGCTGACAGCTGAAAGCTGCAGTCCGAAGCTAGGAGCTGAAAGTAAATTGACTACAGCAAAAAGAGTAAAAGACGCAAAGATCGAAGCGAAGTTTGATAAAGCGCGCGGCAAGGAGCCGAAGCTGAAGTTTTCCTCGCGCCGTCATAACCGCTGCAAACTGTGCGGACGTCCGCGCGCCTATCTGCGCAAGTTCGGAATTTGCCGGCTGTGTTTCCGCGGCCTGGCTTTGCGTGGAGAGATTCCTGGGGTTGCGAAGTCGTCCTGGTAGGAGTTGGTAATGGATCTCCCACCTTTGCGCAAAAAACGCGCAAAGTGGGGCACCCGGGTCTGGGGTGCAGTCAGAATCTCGGGTAACCAGGTTGGGGTGGAAGCGTCGCCGCGGGTTCTTCGGTGCAGTGCAGGTTCGGCCGAAGCAAACGGGCGGCGGAGGAGAAGCAAACGATGAATTTGACCGATCCGGTCGCAGACATGCTGACGCGCATTCGCAACGCGATACGCGCCCGCCACCAGAAAGTTGATGTTCCTGCTTCCAAGCTGAAGGTGGAGATTGCCCGCATCCTCAAAGAGGAGGGCTACATCTCCAACTTCAAGCCGGCGGAGGAGGAAGGCCACAAGGTCCTGCGCATCTATTTGAAGTATGGCAACAACAACGAAGCCGCCATCTCGAACGTGGAGCGCGTGTCCCGGCCGGGTTGCCGGGTCTACGTGCGGCGCAGCGAGATTCCGCGCGTGCTGGGCGGCCTCGGCATCAACATCCTGACCACGCCCCGCGGAGTCATGACCGGACGCCAGGCGCGCAAGCAAGGTGTAGGTGGCGAAGTGTTGTGCGAGATTTGGTAGAGCAGCTCTAGCTACCAGCTTCTGGCTATCTAGCTAGCACGAGTAAAGATTGCGGCAATTGTCGAAGCTGAATGGCTAGCAAGCCAGGAGCTAGAGAGCTAGAAGCCTATGTCAAGAATTGGAAGAAAACCGATCCCGCTCCCCAAGGGAGTTGCGGTCAAAATTGAAGGCGACATGGTGAACGTGCAGGGGCCCAAGGGCAAGCTGGATACGCAGCTGCCGCGCGGCATC
This sequence comes from Terriglobia bacterium, assembly GCA_963816865.1. Lineage (GTDB taxonomy): Bacteria > Acidobacteriota > Terriglobia > Terriglobales > Acidobacteriaceae > JAIQFF01. Next base: position 27,474 of record CAWFMU010000028.1, on the reverse strand, counting down.
ACCATGCAGCAGCAGGATGGCAACCTGGTGGCGATTCGCGAGAACGACTCGCAGGCGGCTGTCCATGGTCTGGCCCGCGCTCTGGTCAACAACGCCGTCGAAGGCGTCACCAAGGGCTGGACTCGCGAGCTGGAAATTGTCGGCATCGGATATCGCGCCGAGCTCAAAGGCAAGAACACTGTGGTCTTCAGCCTGGGATACTCGCACCCGATCGAATATCCGTTGCCGCTCGGAATTGAAGCGGCGGTTGATCCCAAGCAGACCAAGCTGAGCGTCACCGGCATCGACCGCCAAAAAGTTGGACAGGTCGCCGCCGAAATGCGCAGCCTGCGGCCTCCCGATCCGTACAAGAACAAGGGCGTACGCTACGCCGGCGAACGGTTGAAGAAGAAGGTTGGTAAGACAGGGGCGAAATAGTCGTCAGTCGTCGGTCTTCAGTCGTCAGCCGAGCGCTAACGACCGGATCGAACTGATGACCGAAGCAAGAACAGTCGTTCTGTTATCAGTCTCCGCCAGAGTGGATGGGCTGACGACCGACGACTGACGACTGAGGACTAGAAAAAATGCTTACCCGGACATCGAAAAATACGAATCGGCGGCATGTGCACAAGCGCATCCGCAAGAAGGTCCTCGGCACGGCCGAGCGGCCGCGGCTGAATGTGTATCGCTCGTTGAACCATATTTACGTCCAGTTGATTGACGACCACAAGGGCGCGACCCTGGTTTCCGCGAACTCCGCCGAAGGCAAAAAAGGCACTGGCGGCAACGTGGCCGCGGCCAAGAGTGTGGGCAAGAGCATTGCCGAGCGCGCCAAGGCCAAGGGGATCGAGAAAGTCGTGTTCGACCGCGGCGGCTACATTTATCACGGACGGGTCAAGGCCCTGGCCGATTCCGCCCGCGAAGCCGGACTGCAGTTTTAGGGAATTGAGAAATTGTGTAATTGGGTAATTGTGTAATTTCAAAACCGAACGACCGGGCTTGGAGCCTTTCAATGACTCAATTACCCGATTACGAAATTACAAAATGAGGCATGATGCCAACTGTGATTAAGAAGCTTGATGCGAATTCCTACCAGTTGAAAGACCAGGTGGTCTCGATCAACCGCGTGACCAAAGTGGTCAAGGGCGGCAAGAACCTGTCCTTCGCGGCCCTGGTCGTGGTGGGAGATCCGAGCGCTGCGGTCGTGGGATATGGTTCGGGGAAAGCGAAGGAAGTTCCCCAGGCGATTCGCAAGGGAATCGAGTCCGCCAAGAAAAACCTGATGCGGGTCAACCTGACGCAAACCACCATTCCGCACCTGGTGCTGGGACGCTACGGTTCAGGCCGGGTTTTGCTGAAGCCCGCTCCCGAAGGTACCGGAGTGATTGCGGGCGGTGCGGTGCGCGCGGTCATGACTTCGGCGGGCATTCAGAATGTGCTGACGAAATCGATTGGCACCACCAATCCGCACAACGTGATCAAGGCGACGTTTGACGCGCTGAAGCATTTGAAGAACAAGAGCGACGTGGCTGCGATGCGCGGCAAGTCGGTCGAGGAACTGTAATCATGCCGAACAAACTGGCCAAGAAATCGTATGCGGGCAGCGGCAACCATGATCCAGTTGAAGTGGGTGCGCTCGGCCATTTGCGCCCCGGTGCAGCAGAAGCTGGTGGTCAAGGGTCTGGGTTTCACCCGGTTGAACCAGGTGATTGAGCGGCCGGACAATCCTGCCATTCGCGGCATGGTGGCGAAGGTGCCGCACCTGGTGGAGATAATTCAGTCGTAAGTCGTCAGTTCATCAGTCCTCAGTCGAAAACTGAGAGCCGAGAGCTGACAGCTGAGAGCTTATTTATGAACCTTTCAAATATTCGCGCACCAAAGAAGGCGACGGCAAACAAGAAACGCGTGGGCCGCGGCATGGGTTCGGGTATGGGCAAGACTTCCACCCGCGGACACAAAGGCCAGCGCTCGCGCAGCGGTTCGCGCATGATGCGCGGCTTTGAAGGCGGCCAGATGCCCTTGCATCGCCGCATGCCGAAACGTGGATTCACCAACATCTTCCGCCAGGAATTCAACATCGTGAACCTGGAGAAGCTGGCGGAACTGGGCGAGACCACCATCACCCCCGACGTACTGCGCAAAGCGGGAGTGATCAAGAGCAAACATCCCTTGAAAGTGCTCGGAGACGGCGAGTTGACCGTGGCGCTCACCGTGCACGCGCACAAATTTTCCAAGTCGGCCCAGGAAAAAATCACCAAGGCTGGCGGTAAGTTCGAGGTTCTGTAGCCCATGCTGGAGAAACTGGCAAACGTCTTTCGTATCCCGGACCTGCGCAAGCGCATTCTGTTCACGCTTGGTTTGCTGGCGGTGTACCGCCTGGGCGGACACATTCCCACGCCGGGTGTGAATGCGGACAAGCTGCAGCAATTCTTCGAGCAGAACAAAGGCAGTCTTCTGGGCTTCGTAGACCTGTTTTCCGGCGGACAGCTCCGCCGCCTGACGATTTTTGCTCTGGGCATCATGCCCTACATCACGGCGTCGATCATTTTGCAGTTGCTGACCGTGGTCTATGAGCCGCTGGCCAAGTTGCAGAAGGAAGGCGAACTCGGCCGCAAGAAGATTACCCAGTGGACCCGCTATCTGACCGTGATACTGGCCTCGGTCCAGTCTTTCGGCATTGCCTGGCAGCTGCAACGAAGCGGAGATTTTGTCGTCCATCCCGGCCCCGCGTTCATCCTGATGACCATGCTGACCCTGACCACGGGCAGCGCCTTCATCATGTGGCTGGGCGAACAGATTACCGAGCGTGGCGTGGGCAACGGCATGTCGCTGCTGATCTTTGCCGGCATCGTGGTCGGCCTGCCGCGCGGGATTATCGATCTTTTCGACAAGGTCCGCACCGACGCCTGGGGAGTATTTCACCGCGCCGGCGACGATCCTGCTGATCGGCGTCATGGTGCTGGTGGTGGCTTTCATCGTTTATGTGGAGCGCTGCGAGCGCCGGATTCCGGTGCAGTATGCCAAGCGCGTGGTCGGCCGCAAGGTGATGGGCGGGCAGTCTACGCACCTGCCTTTGCGGGTGAACTCCGGCGGCGTCATGCCGGTAATTTTCGCGTCGTCCATCCTGACGCTTCCGCAGACGGTAGGCTACAGCCTGCGCAACAACCGCTATTTCGGCGAGCTGATCCGCAACCTGGGATGGGGCGAGCCGCTGTACACGTTTCTCTATGCCGTGGGCATCATCTTCTTCGCCTATTTCTACGTATCCATTGTCTTCAACCCCAACGAGGTTGCCGACAACATGCGGAAGTATGGCGGGTTTATTCCCGGCATTCGTCCCGGCAAGCGTACCGCGGACCACATCAATGAGATCCTGACCCGGATTACTCTGGTCGGGGCACTGTACCTGATCATCATCTCGTTCATTCCGGAATGGATGATCACCGGCATTCATCTGAACCACCTGTACGGGCCGATTGGAACATTTTTCGAGCGGCTGCCTACCTGGGTGACGAACGGCCTGGGAGTGAATTTTTATTTCGGTGGAACCTCACTGCTGATCGTGGTCGGCGTGGCCATGGACACGGTCACGCAGATCGAAGCCCAGCTGGTAATGCGCCACTACGACGGTTTCACGCCGCGCAGCGGACGGATCCGCGGCCGTCGGACATGGTCCTAAATGTAGGCGCGAGCGCCCACGCTCGTGCGGCAGTGGTACGGAATTTGAGAAGTTCGTTTCTGGTTTCTAGTTTCCAGTTCTGGTTTTGAAACTAGAAACAGGAAACCGGAAACTGATTCAACAGACGTCGAGCTGGTTGAAGTGAAATTGCAATCGGGAGGCGGGAGGACCAGTTCGATGGCGGAGGCGACCTCGCGCGGCATCGGACCTGTGATTCTGCTCGGCTCTCCGGGTGCGGGCAAGGGTACGCAGGCCAAGCAGATCGTGGAGCGTTACCGCATCCCACAGATCTCCACGGGAGACCTGCTGCGGGAGCATGTGCAGCGCGGCACACCGCTGGGTTTGGTGGCCAAGGATGTGATGGCGCGGGGTGAGTTTGTCCCCGACGACCTGATGTATGACATGGTGGCGCAGCGCTTGAGAAATGCGGACTGCGAGCGCGGCTTCATCCTCGATGGTTTTCCCCGCAATCCGGCCCAGGCCGGATGGCTGGATGCGTTTCTGGAGAATGAGTTCTTTGAAAAGGGGCAGCGGGAGCAGTGCCTGCCCATTGTGATCCGAATTAACGTGGATTATAATAAGTTGTTACGTCGGATAACTGGACGCCGTTCTTGTCCCGTCTGTGGACGGATCTATAACGTCTACTCCCAGCCACCCCGTGTCGCTGATCGCTGCGATGTTGATGGTTCCACGCTGGTGACCCGTGACGACGATCGTGAAGACGTCATCCGGGACCGGCTGGCGGCCTACGAACTACAGACCAAGCCCGTAGCCGAATACTACGCGCGCAAAGGGCGGCTGGTTTCGGTGAATGGCGACTTGCCGGTCAACGAGGTCACCGACCAGATTTTCAAAGTGATCGAGAGCCAGCGCGGTGTGCCGGCTGGTGAAAAGTAACACATGGCGATTGTCTGCAAATCGGCGGCTGAGATTGAGAAGATGCGGCGCAGCGGCGGCATCGTGCGCGAGGTGCTGAACCATGTTCGCACGCTGGTGGTGCCGGGTGCGACCACGATGGACCTGGAACGCGCGGCCGAGCAGAAGATCAAAGACCTGAACGTGAAGCCTGCGTTCAAGGGATATTTCGACTATCCCTGCGTGCTCTGCACTTCGATCAATGAAGAGATTGTTCACGGCATCCCTTCAGAGAAAAGGGTGTTGAAGGCCGGTGACATTGTTTCGATCGACTGCGGCGTCGTGCTGGACGGCTACTACGGCGATGCCGCCATCACGGTTCCGGTGGATGGTTCGATCACGCCGGAGCTGACCAAGTTGCTGGAAGTGACCGAAGCGTCGTTGTACCGGGGCATCGAAGCGGCGCGGATCGGAAACGCAGTGGGAGACGTGGGCGCTTCGGTGCAGGAATTTGTCGAAGCCAACGGATTCAGCGTAGTCCGCGAATTTGTCGGACACGGCATCGGTACCCGCCTGCACGAAGAGCCGCAGGTCCCGAACTATGGAACGCGCGGACACGGGGCGCGGTTGCGCGAAGGTATGGTGCTCGCGATCGAGCCCATGGTGAACTCCGGCAGTCCGGGAACCCGGGTCCTCGACGACAAGTGGACCGCCGTAACCGCCGATGGCAGCTACAGTGCCCACTTCGAACATTGTGTCGCGGTCACGAAAGATGGCCCGATGATTTTGACGCAGTAAAGCAGCTATTAGCCCTGCTTCAGCTCTTGGCTTTACTGAAGCTAAGAGCCAAGAGCTAAGAGCTGATTTTAAGGAGTCGATGAGCAAAGAGGACGCGATTGAAGTGATGGCGACGGTCGTAGAGCCGTTGCCCAATGCCATGTTCAAGGTTGAACTGGAGAACAAGCACCAGGTGCTGGCGCATGTCTCGGGAAAGATGCGCAAGAATTTCATTCGCATCCTGCCTGGCGATAAGGTCGCGGTTGAGCTTTCGCCCTACGACCTGAACCGCGGGCGCATCGTGTATCGCTATAAATGAACGCCGCCTTTTGGCCTTCAAGATTTTACTGAAGGCTGAAAGCTGACGGCTGAAGGCTGGTTATGAAAGTAAGAGCATCGGTAAAGAAAATTTGCGACAAGTGCAAGGTCATCCACCGCAAGGGTGTGGTGCGGGTGATCTGCGTTGTTTCCAAGCACAAGCAGCGTCAAGGTTAGAAGACTAGAGGAGCACTATGGCACGCATTGCAGGCGTCGATCTTCCGCGCAACAAGCGAACGAATATCGCGCTGACCTACATCTATGGCATCGGCAACTCGCGGTCGGCGCGCATTCTGGACGCGGCCAACGTTGACCCGATGAAGAAGATCCAGGACCTGGGCGAGGACGAAGTCAACCGCATCCGCCAGGTGATCGAAGGCGAAGGCCTGGTCGAGGGCGATCTGCGCAAGGAAGTTTCGATGAACATCAAGCGGCTCATCGAAATCGGTTCCTACCGCGGCTATCGTCATCGCCGGAACCTGCCGGTTCGCGGACAACGCACCCACACCAACGCCCGTACCCGCAAGGGTCCGCGCAAAGGCACGGTGGCGGCGAAGAAGAAATCGGCGGCCAAGACTTAGAAAAGCAGCTGCTAGCTTCTAGCTCCTAGCTAGAAGCTAAAGGCTAGGAGCTAGAAGCTAAAATGGCAAAACCAGCAGCACCAGCAGCGGCAGCGGGAACCGGAGCAGCGGCGCCGGATAAAAAGGGCAAGAAGAAAACCTTCAAGAAGAAGGAGCGGAAGCACGTTCCGCACGGCATTGCCCACATTCAGGCGTCGTTCAACAACACGATTGTGACCATCGCCGACCAGGCGGGCAATGTCCTGGCCTGGAAGAGTTCCGGCTCACTGGGCTTCCGCGGATCGCGAAAAGGCACTCCGTTCGCCGCCCAGCAGGCTGCGCAGAACGCCGCCAGCATGGCGCGCGATCACGGTGTACGCAGCGTTGAAGTGCGGGTGAGCGGCCCCGGTTCGGGACGTGAATCCGCGATTCGTGCGTTGGCTGCGGCTGGAATTGAAGTTCGCAACATTAAAGACGCTACTCCGATTCCGCACAACGGTTGCCGTCCGCCGAAGCGGAGAAGAGTATAAGTAGGGTTTCTTGTTTCCAGTTTCAAAGGCTCTGCTCAACTGGGAACAGAGAACTAGGAACTAACAACCGGTTTAGTTTTTAAAGAGCCAGTTTCCAGTTTTTGGTTCTCAGTTCTCAGCGAAACTGGAAACTAGAAACCGGAAACTCGAAACTGAATTTCGTCCGGGACGAAGGGTGAAGCCAAACCTGTAAACCGGTCATCTAATAAGGAGAAATAACTTGGCCCGTTACACTGATCCCGTCTGCCGTCTCTGCCGCCGCGAGGGCATGAAGCTGTTCCTCAAAGGCACAAAGTGTTTCAGCGATAAATGTCCCATCGAAAAGCGTAACTTCGCTCCTGGACAGCATGGCAAGGACCGCAAAGCCAAGATCGTCGGCTACGGCCTGCAGCTGCGCGAAAAGCAGAAAGCCAAGCGCATTTACTTCACCCAGGAAAGCCAGTTCCGCAACTACTTCGAGAAGGCGGCGCGCACTCGTGGTGTCACCGGCGAAATGCTTCTGCAACAACTGGAGCGTCGTCTGGACAACGTGGTCTACCGCCTCGGCTTCGGAATGTCCCGCCGCCAGGCTCGCCAGTTGGTGCGGCACGGACACATCCACGTGAATGGTCACAAGGTGAACATTCCTTCGTACCAGGTGAGTGTGGGCGAAGAGATTGCGATCCGCGAATCCAGCAAGAAGCTGCCGATCCTGGAGCCGGCGAAGGAATTCGCCAGCCACCAGAACGCGCCCAACTGGCTGGAGATCGATCGCGACAACTACAAAGGCAAAGTTTTAGCCTTGCCCAAGCGCGAAGATATCAACCTGCCGGTAAACGAGCAGTTGATTGTGGAGTTGTACAGCAAGTAGCAGTTTCAGGTTTCCAGTTTCTGGTTTCAAAACCAGAAGCTGGGCTACCGCAAACTGCAATAATTAGTCTTGAATTCTGGTTTGAAACCAGAAACTGGAAACCAGAAACTGATTTTGGTCCAACAATTCGAGCCAGATCAGCCTGTCTCTGACGCTTGACCTGAATGAAACGCGGACCTGTTCAGGGATGTCAGGACTGAGCCAAACGGCCGAAGGAGAACAACGTAATGCTTTGGAAGGGATTTCAAAAACCCAAGCGCCTCGCAGTAGACACTTCAACCTTAACCGACAAGTACGGCATCTTCTGGGCCCAGCCGTTTGAACGCGGCTTCGGCACCACCATCGGCAACGGCCTGCGCCGAGTCATGCTTTCTTCCATTGAAGGAGCTGCGGTGACCGCCGTGAAGATTGAAGGCGTGCTGCACGAGTTCCAGTCGATACCCGGCGTGGTAGAAGACGCCACCGACATCATCCTCAACCTGAAGCAGATTCCGTTCAAGCTGGCGGGTGATGCTCCTAAGGCCATCTACCTGCGCAGCGATCAGCCCGGCGTAGTCACTTCCGGCATGATCGAAGCGGATGCCGACGTCGAAGTGCTCGACAAGGACGTCTACATCGCGACCGTCAGTGAAGGTGGCAAGCTCGACATGGAAATGCGGCTCAAGCGCGGCCGCGGCTACGTTTCGGCGGACAAGAACTTTGACGAAGATCTCGGCATCGGTTTCATTCCTATCGACTCCGTGCACTCTCCGGTACGCAAGTGCAACTACACCGTGGAAGCCGCCCGTCTGGGACAGATCACCGATTACGACAAGCTGACCATCGAAGTGTGGACCAACGGCTCCATCACCCCGGCCGATTCCATCGGCCTGGCGGCGAAGCTGCTGAAAGACCACATGAACATCTTCATCAACTTTGAAGAGGACATCGAGACGTCCACTTCAACCGACGACCGCAAGCCGGAAATCAAGAACGAGAACCTGAACCGGTCGGTCGAAGAGTTGGAGCTTTCGGTGCGCAGCTACAACTGCCTGAAGAACGCGAACATTCAGACCATCGGTGAACTCGTCCAGAAGACTGAAGCCGAAATGCTGAAGACCAAGAACTTCGGCCGCAAGTCGCTGAACGAGATCAAGGAAATTCTGTCGTCGATGGGCTTGAGCCTGGGTATGAAGATTGACGAGCACGGCAACGCCGTGCCCGGCCCGACTTCGAATCAGGTTCTGCCGGCGTCGGCTTACGGTCCGGACAACGATCTATAAACAGTTTCGGGGTGGCGCCTAGCGCCACCCAGTTTCTGGTTTCTAGTTTCCAGTTTTCCCCGGCGATGTTCAAATTGGGGCGCCTGAAACCAGAACTGGAAACCAGAAACTAGAAACCAGAAACTGAAGGATTCACATGCGTCACAAAGTAGCAGGATGGAAACTGGGACGTAACACCAGCCACCGCCGCTCGTTGCTGCGGAACCTGGTGACTTCGCTCATCCTTGAAGAACGAATCGAAACCACCGTGCCCAAGGCCAAGGCCCTGCGTCCGCTGGTCGAGAAGATGATCACGCTGGGCAAGCGCGGCGATCTTTCTGCGCGTCGCCAGGCCATCGCTTACCTGATGACGAGCGCCGCTGTGGACAAGCTGTTCGACACCATCGCTCCCCGTTTCGGAGACCGCGAAGGTGGATATCTGCGCATCGTCCGCGCCGGCTGGCGCAAGGGCGACGGCGCTGACACGGCATTCGTCGAACTCCTCGGCAGCGAAAAGCTGCAGGAGGAAAAGCGCGAGAAGCGAGCCGTGGCCCGTTCCAAGCGTGCCGAAGAAGCCAAGCGCGCGATGGAAGAAGCCGAGGCCCAGCAGGGTGTCGAACATCCCGCTGACCACGCCGAAGGCGCCGACAAGGTCAAAGACGACAAAGAGTAAGTCACGAAACATGGAAGCGGGGCGTGGTTGACAGCCCGCCCCGCAATCCCTCCCGCCAGCTTTCCCCACTCGTACATGTCCCCTGGAGTCTATCCGCCGTAACCTTGCTCTCGCGTGTCCTCACGCTAGACTGATGTGAGGCCATGGAGTTTTCGCGCAATCAAATCGGTATCGCAGCCGGAGCGGGAGTTCTTCTGCTGATCGTATTCTTTGGCTATCTCATTCATCTGAATGGCCAGGGTCCGGTGCTCGAGCGATCGGAAGATCGCGATCCCCTGTCAGGAATACCCAATTCCATCTCGCTGAATCCGCTGCGTGACCGCACTTCAGAGCGCGAGGCCGCGAAGTTTATCCGCAGTATGCGGGACGGAAACTGCAAGGAAGAGCTTGCGGATTGGGCCAGGGACTATCGAAAGAAGTACGCTGCGTTCATCTGTGACTCGGAGGCCCAGCATCCGCTGATCTCCTGGGAAGTCGCGGACTGGGAAGACACGCCGCCTCTACGCATCCTTCGCTATCGCGGGAAACGCCGCAACGCTCCCGGTCAGAAGGGGACGTACAAGGAGCTATTTTCGGTGACGCTGGAGAGAAAAGAAGGCGAGTGGGTCGTAACCAAATACGATTCCATGTACTGAGAACAGTCGTCAGGCGTCAGCCTTTGGTTTCCTTTGCGAACTTCGCGGCTTCCCTTCGCGTCCTTTGCGGTAAAGAGTTTGACTTCTGTCGGAATCAATCAACAAATCTAAACCGCAAAGCACGCAAAGAAGGGCCGCGAAGTTCGCAAAGAGTGCTGAACAGCACCCGGTCCTTCAGGAAATTCTGAGCTGTGGATCGGACCGGAGGCCGTTTCGACGCAGAATCACGAAGAGAACCACCTGCGCGATCAGCGCCGCCGTGCTGTCCAGTAGCACGTCGTGGAGATTTCCGGTGCGGCTGGGAAGAAAGCTTTGGTGCCATTCGTCCAGGCAGGCGACCAGGGCGGTCATGAAAAAAGAAATTCTTGCCCACTGGATCGACCACCGGTTGCCGGGGAGTGGGAACGTGTCCCGCCAGGCGCGGAACAATAGCCAGCTGAGTGTGAAGTAGCCTACGAAGTGGCCAGTCTTGCGAATAAAGAAGTGCCAGGCGGGAAAGTGAGCTTCATCCACTCCAAACAAGAAGTGCAGGGGAGCATACAAAAGGCGGCCGGTATTCTCCGCCGAAGCAAAATTGGTGGACTCACCCACGATGAGTCCGAGCCAGAGCAGCGCTGCGATCCACGTTTTTAGCAGATGCTTTTGGGCAGGATTCAAGCGCGGCTTTCCCGGCCCCTATTCCACCGCATAATTTGGCGCTTCGCGGGTGATCATCACATCATGCACATGACTCTCGCGCAGGCCGGCCCCGCTGATGCGCACAAATCGTGTCTTCTGCAGCAGATCCGGAATGGTGGCGCAGCCGCAGTAACCCATGCCGGATTTCAAACCTCCGACCATCTGATGCACGATCATGGCGACGGAGCCGCGGTAGGGAACGCGTCCTTCAATGCCTTCCGGAACCAGTTTCCCCAAACGATTGGCATCCTCGGCCCCGCCCGACATGGCGGTCGAAGCGTCTCCATCGGTGTTCTGGAAATAGCGCTCGCTCGAACCAGAGGCCATGGCTCCGAGTGAACCCATGCCACGATAGGATTTGAACGAGCGGCCCTGATAAAGGATCAGTTCGCCGGGACTTTCATCGGTCCCCGCAAAAAGCGATCCGATCATCACGCCCGATGCGCCCGCGGCGAGGGCCTTGGTAATGTCTCCTGAGTACTTGATGCCGCCGTCAGCGACGATTGGCACGCCGGAGTCTTTGGTGGCGCGGTACGCCTCCGCGATGGCCGTCATCTGCGGCATTCCGGCGCCGGTCACGACCCGCGTGGTGCAGATTGATCCCGGACCAATGCCAACTTTAATCGCATCCGCGCCGGCTCGGGCTAGTTCGCAGGCACCATCGAAGGTCCCGACATTGCCAGCAATCAGGTCGACCTCTGGCAGCTTTGACTTCACCATTTTTATGGCTTCGAGCACGCGACTGGAGTGTCCGTGGGCGCTGTCAATGGCCAGCAGATCAACTTTGCATTTCACCATTTCCTGCGCGCGTTCGAGGAAGTCGCCCGTCGCGCCGATGGCTGCTCCCACTCGCAGGCGGCCCTGCGAGTCTTTGGCCGCGTTGGGATACTTCAATTTCTTTTGAATGTCTTTGACCGTGATCAGGCCCTTGAGGTTGTAGTTGTCATCAACCACCAGAAGCTTTTCCACGCGATGTTCGTGCAGGATATTCTCTGCGTCTTCCAGCGTGGTCCCAACGGGAACAGTGATGAGATTGTCCTTGGTCATTACTTTGCTGATGGGAATATCGAAGCGGGTCTCAAAGCGCAGGTCGCGATTGGTCAGAATGCCTACAAGTTTTCCGTTCTTGGTGATGGGCACGCCCGAGATTTTGTATTTGCGCATCATCTCAAGAGCATCGGAAACTTTCGCATCCGGCGACATGGTGACCGGATCTACGATCATGCCGCTTTCCGAGCGCTTCACCTTGTCCACCTCGTTGGCCTGCTGCTCCGGTGTCAGGTTACGGTGGATGATCCCGATCCCGCCCTGCTGGGCCAGCGCAATCGCCATGTGCGATTCCGTGACCGTGTCCATGGCGGCGCTTATGATGGGAATATTCAGGCGGATATTGCGAGTGAGCTGAGTCTGAGTGTTGGCCAGTGCAGGAACAACATCGGAACGCGCCGGCAGCAGCAACACGTCGTCGAAGGTGAGAGCCTCGGGAACAGGAAAATGAATCATAAGTTTTCTCGGACGTGAAGGGTTAGGTTTCCATTCTAGAGACGGTTTGAAGTTCAGGCAAATCCGTGGCGGCGAGTGATGCACCGCTCGCTTTGAAACCTCTCCCCAGATTCGGAGTCATCCTGAGGGACTCTTAGTCCCGAAGGATCCGGTGCGCAGCGGCACGCAGTGGGCAGGCGCAAATGCGCCCCCCGCCAGATGCTTCGCAAGCTCAGCATGACGCCGGGTTGGAGAGCCGGGAATTTCAAATGGCCCCACCGAAAGTGCCTCAATCGCGGCCTGGGCAGGTTTGTCTTTTGGTTCCCTGCGGCGTATATTGATAGCTGGAACTGTTGTGTAGTTACCAGCACGTGGCGAGACACACCAGTGGGCGCAAGCCCACTTTTTAGTTTAGGCCCATTTTGGAATCGGGAAATTGGCCGTAAGCTATTGGTTTCATGGCACTTGAGATTGACAAGGTTCGCGAAATTGCGGAGCGGGTCGCTGCTTCCAGCGGGCTCGAGGTTGTGGAAGTCGAGCTGCGCGGTGGGGGCAAGGCTCGCATGCTGCGCATCGTGATTGACAAGCTCGCCGGGGTTACGCACGAAGACTGCGCGAATGTCAGCCGCGAAGTGAGCACGATACTGGATGTCGAAGACGCAATTTCCGGTTCTTACACGCTGGAGGTTTCTTCTCCGGGGCTGGACCGAAAATTGCTTCGTCCGGCTGACTACGAACGCTTCACTGGAAGCCGGATCAAGTTGACCACGCAGCAACCGGTCAACGGCAATCGCCACTTTGAAGGCCGGCTGGAAAGTTTTGAGCACGGCCGTTTGACGCTCGACCTGAACGCCGCCAGGAAAAAGCGCCGGCCGGACGAAGGCGTTGCGCCGAAGCTGGAAATCGAATTCAAGAACGTCGAGAAGGCGAACCTGGTACCGGAAATCTAAAAGGCGGACGTCGGGCGTCGGACCTCAGACGTCGGCAGGTTCCACCGGCATCGGGGTTCTGAGATTTAGCCGAGGTCCGAGGTCTGAAGTCCAAGGTCGGTATTACTTATGGCAAGTGAGCTCTATAACACGATTGACGCGCTGAGCCGGGAAAAGGGTATTGATCCGCAAATTGTCGTGAGCGCGGTGGAAGATGCCATCGTCGTCGCTACGCGCAAGTATTACAAGACGCAGGAAAACCTGCGCGCCGAGCTGGACAAGGAAACCGGCAAGATCCGTGCATTTGCGGTCAAGACGATTGTCGAGACTCCGGAGCAGGTGGAAGACCCCGTCCTTCAAGTTACGCTGGATGATGCGCGCAAGATCAATCCCAATGTTGAATTGGGTGGCGAGCTTCAGATCAACAAGCAGACTGAAGGCATTCTCGGACGCATTGCGGCCCAACTGGCGAAGCAGGTTATCTTCCAGAAGGTGCGCGAAGCCGAGCGCGACACGGTATACAACGAGTACATCGGCCGAGTCGGCGAGATTGTGAACGCTACCGTGAAACGGATCGAAGGGCCGGATGTGATCTTCGACATCGGTAAAGCGGAAGCGCGCATGCCGCGCAAGGAGCAGTCGCGCCTGGAATCGTTTGCCATGGGCGAACGCGTCCGCGCGGTGATCGCACGGGTGGAGCGGGCCTCGAAAGGGCCGGCAGTCGTGGTCTCGCGAGCTGCGCCGGAACTGGTGCAGCACTTATTCCAGACTGAAGTTCCGGAAATTTACGATGGGACGGTCGTGATCCGCGCCATCGCGCGTGAGGCGGGAGAGCGCACCAAAATCGCGGTCATGTCGAAAGACAAGGACGTGGACGCGGTGGGTGCCTGTGTCGGCATGAAGGGCATGCGGGTGCAATCCATCATCCGTGAATTGCGCGGCGAGAAGATCGACATCATCGAGTATCACGAAGATGCAGTGACCTTCGCGGAAAAGGCGTTGCAGCCGGCCAAGGTAAGCCGCGTGACCGTGGTCGATTCCGCGGACAAGCATCTCGAAGTGGTGGTCGACGACAGCCAGCTTTCTCTTGCCATCGGCAAGAAGGGACAGAATGTCCGCCTGGCGGCGAAGTTGCTGGGCTGGAAGATTGACATCAAGAGCGAGGAAGAGAAGCGGCAGGAAGTGGAATTGCAGATGTCCGCGCTGGTGGGCAACGCTACCACCCCGCTGGAGAATGTTCCTGGCCTGGGTGAAGGGCTGATCGAGAAGCTGAGTGCCGCCGGTGTGAGCACCGTGGAAGCCCTGGCAGACATGACGCCGGAGCAACTCGAAGCCATCGAGGGTATTGGTCCCAAGACGGTGGAAAAAATCAGCCTGGCGGTCAATAATTATTTCTCCAGTCTGGAAGGCGGAGAAGCCGGCGCAGTTGCCGCGGAGGGTGAAGCGGTTGCGGAGCCGTTAGCGGAGGAAGCTGCGGCGAGCTGAAGAGATCACCGCCGAGGTCGACGCAGTGACGGAATCTGCTTCCGAAACCGCTGAGGCATCGGCCCCGGTCGACGCTGCCGAAGAAAATACTGGTCATACGGGTCAAGAAGAAACAGCTGAATCCGCGGAGGAGCCTGCTCCTTCCGAGGAGAAGCAGTAAGTGCGGTTCTTTCGCGCAGACCGAAGCGGATGCGCGAACCTGAAAACTGACGCGAGGTTGATATGAAGACTTAGCGGAACAGTCCGGAGGGCGAAAGGGCGGATGAGCAAGATTCGAATCAACGATCTGGCAAGAGAGCTGGAAGTCAAAAGCAAGTCCATTCTCGATGTGCTTCCGGAAGTCGGAGTCACCGAGAAGAAGAGCCATTCCAGTTCTCTCGAAGACCATGAAGCGGACAAAGTCCGTGCCCGTCTCCGCATTGCCAGCACGGCGCAGAGTTCCAGTCGATCTTCCCGGCCGACGCGCCCCGACGGCGATGAAATCAAGACCAAGATCGACCTCTCCCATATTTCCAAGCCCGGCGACGCTCTAAGGGCGATTATCAGCAAGCAGCAGGGGCCCGCGACTGTGGATGCTCCATCCGCAGCGCCGCCCATCGAGACTAAGCCCGCGGTTTCACCCGCTCCACCCGCTGCGACCGTCCCCGCGCCGAGGGCGCCGTCTCCTCCGCCGGTTGCTCCGCCGAAATTTGTAGTTCCAACGTCGAGCCCGCGGCCAACCTTTACGGCTCCAGCGTCGCCCGTTCCGCCTCAATCCGCGGCTCCGGTGGCACCGGCCGCGCCGCGACCCGTCGCGCCTCCGGTCGCGCCACCGCGACCGGTAGCCGGTCCCGCAGCACCCGTTGTACCGACCGTGCGACCCGCAGTGCCTGCGCCGCAAGCGCCGACCATGGCGGCCAGACCGGTAGCCCCGAGCGTACCAACGCCGCCCGTGGCGCCTCCGCCAAGGATGATCGTTCCGCAGACGGGGCCGCGCCCGGTCTATAAGGCGCCCTTGCGACCGGCCCCGCCTGCAGGCACCGTAGCTGGGCCCGGCGTGCCTCCGGGTGCCACGATGCGTCCGGCTCCGGGACGTCCAGTTCCAGGCCAACCGATTTTCCAGCGCCCGCGTCCGGGCGCACCAACCACGAATCGTCCGCCGTTGCGACCGGGCGAGCGCAGGCCGATGCATCCTACGCGCCAGTCCCCCACGGGCTCACGTCCGCTGGGAGTAGGGCCGGGAGCAGTACCCTCCGGTGGGCCCACGCCCAGGCCGGGAAGCCGGCCGGGAGCACCCTCGCGCCGGCCGGGACAGCGCTACGTGCCTCGTGGCGTGAAGGAAGGCCCGATGAAGGGCTACACGCCGCCACCGCGGCTGTCGCTCTCGAATGAGCCCCAACCGATCACGCGCAGCATCACGATCACCGAAGGCATCAGCGTAAAAGATCTGGCGGAATTGCTTGGGCTCCGCGCCAAGGACCTGATCGCGCGCCTGCTCACTCGCGGCGTATTCGCCACCATCAATCAGACGCTCGACACGGAACTGGCCAGCGAGATGGCGCGCTTCTTCGGAGCGGACACCAACGTGATCACCTTCGAAGAACAGGCCGCCAAGGAAGTTTCCGAAGCCGCCGTGGGTGAGGAAGGCGTCCCCGCGGAAGGGGTGACGCGTCCGCCCGTGGTCACCATCATGGGCCACGTCGATCACGGCAAGACCACGCTGCTCGACTCCATTCGCCTGACCAACGTGGCCGGAGGCGAAGCCGGCGGCATCACGCAACACATCGGCGCGTACAAAGTCACCATTGTGGACAAGAATTCTCCGGCCTACGGCCGCCAGATCGTGTTTCTCGACACGCCGGGTCACGAAGCGTTTACCCGCATGCGCGCGCGCGGAGCCAAGGCCACTGACATCGTCGTGCTGGTGGTGGCCGCGGATGACGGCGTTATGCCGCAGACCCTCGAAGCCATTGATCACGCCCACGCCGCGGAAGTACCGATCATCGTCGCGGTAAACAAGATCGACAAACCCGACGCTTTGCCCGATCGCGTAAAGAAGCAATTGGCCGACCGCGGCCTGATGCCGGAAGACTGGGGCGGAACCACGGTATTCGTGGACGTCTCGGCCAAGCAGAAGACGAATCTGAATCTGCTGATGGAAATGATCTGCCTGGTGGCAGACCTGCAGGAACTGAAGGCGACGCCGGAGCGTCCCGCAACCGGTGTGGTTCTCGAAGCCAAGCTGGATCGCGGGCGCGGACCCGTGGCCACGTTGCTGGTGCAGAACGGAACTTTGAAAACCGGCGACAACTTCGTCGTCGGCAATGTCTACGGCAAAGTGCGTGCCATGTTTGACGATCGCGGCAACCAGCTTGAATCCGCGCCGCCCTCCACTCCAGTTGAAATTCTCGGCATGGAAGGCTTGCCGCAAGCCGGCGATCAATTCGTCGTCGTCGCGGATCGCGACAAAGCGCGCGGCGTTTCCGAATACCGCGAACAGAAAGCCCGCGAAGCCACGCTGGCCAAGAGTTCCCGCGTGTCGCTGGAAGGCCTGGCGGAACAGCTGAAGACCGCCGGCACCAAGGAACTGAACATCATTCTCAAGGCGGACGTTGGCGGCTCGGTCGAAGTGCTCACCGACCTGCTGACCAAGCTCTCGAACGACAAGGTGCGCTTGAAGGTCCTGCGCTCGGGCGTAGGCGCGATCACCGAGTCCGACGTGCTGCTGGCTTCGGCTTCGAACGCCATCATCATCGGATTCAACGTGCGTCCGGAACGCAAAGCGCAGGAACTGGCGGAGCAGGAGAAGGTCGACATCCGGCTGCACTCGATCATTTACGAGTTGCAGGACGAGATCAAGCGCGCCATGACCGGACTGCTCGAGCCCACCATCAAGGAAACCTATCAGGGCCGCGCTCTGGTCAAGGAAACGTTCCGCATCCCGAAGGTTGGCACCATCGCAGGATGTTCCGTCTCCGATGGCATCATCAAGCGCGACTCCGAAGTGCGCCTGCTGCGCGACAACAACGTGGTATTCACCGGCAAGGTCGGATCTCTGCGCCGCTTCAAGGACGATGCCAGCGAAGTGCGCAACGGCATGGAGTGCGGCATCTCGATCGCCAACTACGGCGACATCAAGGTCGGCGACGTAATCGAAGCCTTCGTCACCGAGAAAGTCGCAGCCGAAGCCATAGCTTAAACAGTCTTCAGTCGTCGGTCTTCAGTCGTCAGCGAATTCCTGAAGACTGACGACCGATGACTGACGACTGCAATGATCGCTTTTCTCACCCTCGAACTGCACATCGAAGCGGCGCAGTCCCTCAAAGACAAGCGGCAGGTGGTTCGCAGCCTCAAAGACCGGCTGCGGGCGCACTTCAACGTGGCGTGTGGCCGAACTGGATCCCAGCGGATTGTGGAACCGGGCTACGGTAGGCGTGGTCGGTATTTCAGATTCGCGCGACTATCTCGACGGCCTGATGAAGAATGTTGAGCGTCAGGCGACTCGCATCGCCAACAACGGCGGCGCTGATATTGCCGATTCGTTCGTGGAATTCATGTAGCGCCGGCGCGACCCAGGATGCCCTGCGGTGGCCTGGTCCCGCTGTGAAGCTTTTTCTGATATTCTCATTCGTTTTACTCAAGAGGTGGCTGTGGAGAAGCGTGGCGCCAAATATCATCGGGAGCGCCTGGGTGAGGCCCTGCGGGAAGAGATTGAAACCATCGTCGAAGGCGAATTGGGCGATCCGCGCATCGGGCTGGTCAGCGTTACCAGCGTGGTGTTGGCGGAGGATTCGCGCTCGGCCCAGGTTTTCGTCACGCTCGATGGAGACGACGCCGAGGCCGACCGCTCTCTGGAGGGCTTGACTGCGGCGGTCGGATTCATCCGGCGCGAGGTGGCGGAAAACCTGCACCTTCGCCGTCCTCCGGAACTGTATTTTCATCTGGATCGCTCAGATAAGTACGGTGCAAGAATTGATGAATTGCTAGGTCGGACGAAGAAAAGAAAGAAGAAGTAAGTCGTCGGTCTTCAGTCGTCAGAAAAATCCGGCGACTTGAAGGGTGGATTGCTGACGACTGAAGACTGACGACCGACGACTGTTCCTATGTTGAAGGACGTTCTCAAGCACATCGAACAGCGCAACCGGTTCGTGCTTACCTCGCACGCCAGGCCGGACGGGGACGCGATCGGTTCCGCGCTGGCCTGTCGCCAGATCCTGCGCGCGATGGGCAAAGAAGCCGATGTTGTTCTGCGCGATGGTGTGCCTCGCATTTACCAGCCTCTTCCATTTGCCCGCGAAGTCGTGCAGTCGGAGAACGTGAATGGTGACTACGAAGCCGCAATCATTCTGGAGTGTGACAGCATTCAGCGCACCCGTCTTCGCGGACTCGAGAACAAGTTTCTGATCAACATTGATCATCACCAGAGTGGGCGTCCTTTTGCCCAGGTGAACTGGATAGATCCGAAAGCCGTGGCCACGGCGGAAATGGTGTACCGGCTGGCGCGTGAAGCAGGAGTGAAGATTTCTCCCGAAATGGCGACCTGTCTTTACACCGCCGTTCTCACCGATACCGGGTCGTTCATGTTCGAAGGGACGAACGAACATACCTTCGAACTGGCACGGGAGTTGGTGCTGGCGGGCGCGGACCCGGCACTCTGCGCCCGCAATATTTATTTTGGACACTCCACCGCCAAAATGCGGCTGCTGGGCGCGGCACTCTCCAATTTGCATCGCGAAGGGCCACTGGCATGGATCTCGGTGAGCCAGGAACAAATGCAGCGCTGCCATGCCAAGGAAGAAGACTGCGAAGGGCTAGTGAACTACGCGCTTTCGATGCAGGGCGTGGAGGTGGCCTTGTTCTTCCGGGAGCTTCCCGACGGCCGCTTCCGTGTAAGCCTGCGCAGCAAGGGCCACGTAGACGTTGCTGCCGTCGCCGAACGTCTTGGGGGCGGCGGACATCAATGCGCCAGCGGTTGCGCGGTGGATGGACCACTGTCGGCGGCCACCGCTCGCATTCTCGCGGAGTTGCGACTCGGTTCCTCCATACAATAAATCTCACTTCTCCGATTCCAGAATTGTGATTTCGAAATCCGCAAACTCGACACCGAATGCCGCCGCGTCGAGCGTGGGCCAACGGCCGCTTATGGAGTGGCTGCTGCTCGCCGGCTTCTGCGGGTTCCTGTTTTTCTTCGGCCTGGCGTACTTCGGACTGCTCGGAGCCGACGAGCCGCGCTATGCGCAAGTGGCGCGCGAAATGCTGGCCCGTCACGACTGGATCACGCCCACGCTCGGCGGCAAGCCCTGGCTCGAGAAGCCGGCTCTCTACTACTGGCAGGCCATGCTGGCTTACAGGATCTTCGGCGTCAGCGACTGGGCCGCGCGTCTCCCCTCCGCGGTGGATGCCACGCTGATGGTGGTCGCCATTTATCTCTTTCTGCGGCGCTTTCGTCCCGGTTTTCAGCTGGATGGTGCCCTGATGGCTGCCTCCGCCAGCGGAGTGATCGGCTTCGCGCACGCCGCTTCGACGGACATGCCCTTGACGGCTACTTTCACGATCGCGATGCTGGCCTGGTACGCATGGTATGAGAGCGCGAACAAACGGTATCTGGCGCTTTCATACATCTTCCTGGGACTGGCGATGCTGGCCAAAGGGCCGGTGGCGCCGTTCTTCGCGTTGGCGATTGTTGTGATTTTTTCGGTGGCCAAGGGCGACTATCGGCTCATCGCAAGAACATGCTGGTTGCCAGGCATCGCGTTGTTCGCCTTGACGGCTCTTCCGTGGTACGTCGCAGTGCAGTTGAGAAACCCGGAATTCTTTCGAGTCTTCATTCTTGAGCACAATCTGGGACGATTTGGCAAGGATCTCTATCACCACACCCAGCCCTTCTGGTATTACCTGCCGGTTGTTCTGCTCGGACTTGTGCCCTGGACGATATTTGTCAGCGCGGCTCTCGCAGAAACCATTCGTGTGTGGTGGAAAGAGAGAAGAGAGTTGTTCCAGTCGGAAGATGCCTTGCCGGCATTTCTGGTGATCTGGCTCGTTGTCCCTATTGCATTCTTTTCTTTTTCCGTGTCGAAGCTGCCCGGCTACATTTTGCCGGCCCTGCCAGCCGGCACGCTGCTGCTGGCGGAGTATGTTCGCCGCCATGTGGTGGACGATGACCGTCCCAGCCTGCTGCTGATCGTCTTACATTCCGTTGTCGCGGCACTTCCGGTAGTTGCCGCGCTGATGATGCAGTACATCGTTTTTCATCACACTCTCCCCTGGGGGCGCGCGACCGCGATCTCGGCGGGGTTTGCGGCGGTGCTGGCGATTGGAATTATGCTGACCTTGCGGCGCCCGCTGGGCCTTCGCCTGTTACGCTTCGTGACCTTGGTTCCCGTGGTACTGGCGGTGGCGGCCGTCCTCCGGCTGGGAGCTCCTTCCCTGGACGCCACGCTTTCGGCGCGGCCGCTCGCTCGCGAGATTGACCACGTGGACAACCGGTCTCTCCCCTTGGCGATTCTGCGCATTTCACGCGAGACCGAGTATGGCCTCAACTTCTATCGCGATCAAAGGATTGTTCGTTACGAAACTGATGGCGTACCGGTCGCCGAACATCTGTTAATTACTCCGGAAGGATGGCAGAAGAACATCGCAAAGTGGACGCCCGGCCGTCGAGTCACTTACGTGGGAAGCTTCGCGGAGCAGGGCATGGATTATTACTGGGTGGGGAAAGCCAGCAATTAGCAATTGGCAATTGGCGCTTGCCCACTACCTCGATGAATGAGCCGCGCTAAATGCCAATTGCCAATTGTTAATTGCCGGCTCTCGATTACCATCCTTGTCCCCCCGTTTGCCTCCCGCCGGACGAAGCACTACACTCGCTGTTCGCAGCCCGCCATGAGCGCGCTTAGCAAGCCGGAACCCTCCAGGAGCCTCCAGGTGGAGATTCTCGACCTCAGACATTTTTCCTCTGTCGATCTGCGTCCTCTGCTGGAGGACGAGGTCCGGGAATGGGCGCGCCTGCTGTCCTGGGACTACAGCGGCTCGGCGGAAATGATTCTGCGCTACGTGGACGCCAAGATCCTTCCCGGCTATGCCGCCATCGAGCGCGGTCGAATCGTCGGTTACGCTTTCTTTGTCTACGAAGGCAGCAAGGGCGTGATTGGAGATCTGTTCGTCGCCAACGGTGGCCGCCTGCCCGATCCTCACGAAGTGGAATCGCGACTGCTGCTGCATGTGATCGAAACCCTGCAGCAGTCGCCGGGAATCCATCGCGTCGAAGCGCAATTGCTGATGCACGAAACTGGAGTGGTTTCCCGGCCCTTTGTCGAGCAGGGATTCCAGCGGCACCCGCGGCTTTTCATGGTGCTGCCGCTGAGCGATATGCCCAAGACTCCGCCTCCGATGGACGCGGAAGTTGAAATCCGGCGCTGGTCGGAGCAGGACTACCAGCCCGCCGCCGCCTTGATCACCAGCGCCTACCGCGGTCACGTCGACTCCGAGATCAACGATCAGTATCGCACCCTGAGCGGGTCGCTGCGTTTCCTGAACAACATTGTGCGATTTCCGGGATGCGGCACGTTCGATCCGGAAGGTTCGTTCGTCGCGGTGCACAAGCGGACGCGAAGCCTGGTCGGGCTGATCCTGTGTTCCCGGGTACGCCACGACGTTGGACACGTCACCCAGGTGTGCGTGCTGCCGGAGTACCGCTCGCACGGCCTGGGAGAGTTACTGATCGCCGCCACTGCAGGGAACCTGCGTCAGCGAAAGTTCTCGCTGCTGTCGCTCACCGTGAC
This sequence comes from Terriglobia bacterium, assembly GCA_963816865.1. Classification (GTDB taxonomy): domain Bacteria; phylum Acidobacteriota; class Terriglobia; order Terriglobales; family Acidobacteriaceae; genus JAIQFF01. The sequence continues at coordinate 5,043 of CAWFMU010000028.1, read as the reverse complement.
GGAAGCCAACGCGCGCGCCGTAACGCTCTATCAGCGCCTGGGATTCGATATCGAAGCGGGTGTTCGATGCGTTCGTGTGGGAAGGGTAAGCGCAGCTCTGGCTTCTAGCCTCGCTAGACTTCTGCGACAGTTGTAGCATCTGTGAGATGTGCACAGCGAAGCTGGAGTTGAGGCTAAAGCTAAGCTAGAAGCTGCTTATCTAGTGCCGCAATATCCACATCACCCAGCCCGCCACGAAGACTCCGCCGACGAACATGGCGAAACAATACAAGCCGTAGCGGATCTGTTCGCGCGAGGTGCTGCGCTGGGTGATTCCGAAAACCACCGAAGCAAACACCGAGAACAGCACGGCGGCGCTGAAGTGGGAGAGTTCCAGGGTCATTCGGTTTTTCCATCACGGCTTCTTCCCGATGGCGATGTGGTAAGCGTCGGCGGCGCTGATGAAATTCAGCAGGCCGGCGACGATCAGAAACTTGGTGCCGTAATCGGCGGTGGCGTGGGCAATCGCGCCCTGTCCCCAGACCTGCACCCGGGTCACGATGTAGAGTCCGCCCGCGCCCACGTCGCCTACGAATCCGAGAATGTCCAGAATGTCGCCGCCATTGGGCTGATAGACGCGTCCCTGCATCGAGCAAGCCGAGGACGAACATGATCACGATCGAGCCCATGATCAGCAGACCGCGAATCCAGCGCTTCTGGATCAGGTGCCCCGCGCCCGGAATCAGCCACGCCGATCGGCCGGCGCAATCACCGACATGCTGGGTGACGCCGGCACCGCTGTATTTTGCAGTTTCTGCGGGAGTTCTCTTGGACGAATTTGCCATTCAGATGATTACGATCTCACGTTGAATTTTACCCGTTACTTCGGCTGCCTTGGGCCGGACCAGCACGTTCACTTCGCTGCGCACGCCAAATTCCGGCAAGTAGATGCCGGGTTCGATCGAAAAGCAGGAATTGGGCAGGATGCGGCGCTCGTCATGAATTTCCAGATCATCCATGTTGGCGCCGTTGGCATGAACCTCGGTTCCGATGGAATGCCCGGTGCGATGAATGAAGTAGTGCTCGAAGCCGGCCTTCTTGATGTGGCCGCGTGCGGCCTGGTCAACTTCCCATCCGGCAATAGGCGTTCCAGCACTGACGCCTTCGACCACGGTCTTTACCCCAACGTCGCGCGCCTCGCGAACCACCGTGAAGATTTCCTGCATGCGGTCGGAGGGAGCCTTGCCCACAAAGCCCGTCCAGGTGATGTCGTAGTATACGGCCCCGGGCGTATTTTTCTTCGCCCAGACATCGAGCAGGACGAAATCACCTTCGCGAATTGGTGTTGAAGTTTCGGCACGCGGCTCGTAGTGCGGATCGCCGCTATTGGCGTTGACCGCGACGATGGGCGGATCGTCGGTCACCAGATTCTCGCGCTGGAAGGCTTCCATGAACCACTGCTGGATCTGATATTCGTTGGTCCCGCCGTTGCGCACCCGCCGGCCGATCTCCTGGAAAGCGGCCGCCGTGATCGCATCCACCGCATCGCGCGCCGCGAAGTGAGTCTTGATCTGCTCTTCGGTCAAGGTGGCCTCAAACTGCGCCACCAGATCGCCGGAGCTGACCACGTTCTTGCCCAGGCCGCGGATCAGCTCCAGCGTGCCGCCGTCCACCAGCGAAATCGTGAAGACGAGATTATTCGGCGAATACTGCATGGCGACATCGCGATGATTGGCGAGCATCACCTTCACCTGATCGAACAATTCCTGCCAACCGGCATACTGAAGCTTGCTGCCCGGCAGCGAGTCGAGATGGCCCGACTCAATCTTGTGTACCAGTTTTATTGGCTCGCCTCTGGCCGGAATCAGGTAGAACCAGCGCCGGGTGACCATCAGATCCGGGGGCAACCCCAGAACCCGGTAAGCAATGGGATCGCGATGATGGTGATCGTAAAAAAGCCAGGCGTCGATATTGCGCTCGCGCAGGGCAGCCTGTATGGCGGGAAGGTTCATGGGCAAACAACTATTCTAAACAACGACGGCGATTTGAGCGAATCGGGGAAGTCTAAAACAGGCCAGCGTGGGGACAGCCGCCCCCGAGCTGTCCGGCCGAGTCGAAGCTCGGCAAGAACTGTCAGTCGATTTCGTCGAGATCAAGGAGCCTGTTGAGAATTGCTTTCCGCTTCGCGACCGGGAGGGTCTCGCACGCCGTTCGCAAGACCAGGCGCGGCGCGCTCTCGCGAATACTCATCAGGTAAGGCACCGTCCGCTTCGCGTCGGCCTTGGCCGTTTCCCGCAGCAGCCAGCCCAGTCCCTTCTGCACCATGTCATCTTCGTCGGAAAGAAGCAGGTCGGACAGGCGCTTGATTTCAGAAAAAAACATCTTCCGCCGTGTTCCCTGGATCAACGCCACGCAAGCGGCCCGGCGATGCCAGCGGTTCCGCGACTTCGCCCAGCGAAATACCCGCTCGCCCGAGCCGGCTTGGCAGCACCATGGGCGCGATCAGATAGTGCACCAGAGCATCGTGGTCAGCCCAGCTGCTGATCCGAGGCAGCCAGGACTCGAACAATCGGAATTCGGCATCGCCGAACTCTGTCGGTCAGATTTTCCAGCAGGAATACAGCAACATTCTTGTCTTCGATGATTCCGCCCGTGAAAAGATGGTCTGCGACCTGAAGCAGAAAGTCGAGATCGAACTCTTGCAGAATCTCTCCGCGGCAGCGGACCGCTGCCCGGCGCAGTTCGGCCGTGTACCATCCGTGCGATTTGACTTCTTCCTTGAAGAACCACTGCACGCCTCGGCATGCTCGGCGGAGCCTCCGTCCTTGAGCAAGTGCCGGATCTCAGCGGCGACTGTTGCAGGGGTAGCTCTGTCGCGTGGTCATCTACTATTGCCGGAGCGGTGCTCGCCGGCCGGACGCTCTTGTCATAAATCCAGAGCAGCACCGCGGTCGCCAGGCCCACCGCAGTCACGCTCCACCACATTCGCTCCGGCTGATGCGTGACCTCTCCGAAATGATGGACAAGCGTTCCGCCGAACCAGCCGCCAATCAGCGAGCCGATTCCGATGGGCAGAAACGCAAAGCCCATGTACGTGCCCTGCTGGCCCGGAGGCGCAAGGCGGGAAATATATTCGTAGTAGCGCGGCTGCTGGATGATCTCGCCCAGCGCCAGAACAAACAGCGAGAGGACCGCTCCCCAGATCGTCGGCCGGAAGGCGAGGATCAACCACGAAGCGGACGTGATCACCGTGCCCAGAATCACGGCTTGAAACGCCGGAATCTTGCGCGTCAGATAATTCACCAGCAAGGTGAGAGAGATCACGGTCAGTCCGTCGGTCACGAGAATGATCTCGACGTCAGCGTTGGCATTGATGTATCCGTGAATGTATCCGGGCAGGCTGATGTACTGCTGCCAGAACACCACCCAGTAGCCGGTGAAAAGCACCAGGAACCACATGAAGCGGCTGATGCCGGCGAGCACCAGCAGCAGAAGTCCCGACCCAAATCCACCAGGGTACGCTGAACGGATACAACAACGTGACGATGCGCAGCAGCAGAGCAATCCCCAACACCGGCAAAACCAGCCGGTAATTGCCCACCACCACGCAGAAATTCCGCGCGACGGTCGCGATCGAAGGTGGAGGCGCATCGCCAGCCTTGCGCGGTTCCCGAAAGAAGAACAGGACCACAAAAAACATCGCGAAGACGCTGAGCGCCGCCACGCGATAAACATTCTCGACACCCAGATGGCGATGGGCCCACGAGGCGAAATAGGGGCCGGCGGCGCCGCCGATGTTGACCATGGTGTAGTAAATCGAGTAGCCAATCGAGCGAACGTTTTCCTTGGAGGCGCGCGCCGTGGTGCCGACCACGCAAGGCTTCACCAGCGAAATGCCGAGCGCGGGAAGGATCAGAATGAAGCCCACAAACAGACCAAGCGGCACCGCGTTGCGCACCGGCGCCAGCCAGGATGCGCCGATGGAGCCGATCAGAAAATAAGCGGCGGCCAGGATGAGGTATGCGATTGAAAGCGCGCGGCGAAAGCCCAGACGGTCGGCGGCGGCGCCGCCGAAGATGGCGAGAAACCACACCATGCCGCCGAAGATGCCAGTCAGAGTTCCGGTTTGTTCGGTGGAGAAATTCAGTTTCTCCTGCAGGTACAGAGCAAGAGAAGCAAAGGCTCCGTAGTAGGAAAGCCGCTCGAAAATCTCGCTGATGTTGGCGACCCAGAAGGGACGCTCGAAGCCAGTGCGAATTTCGCAGAGACGTTCAGAAAAGGTCAACGGGGCTCCCAAGTGGGGCACATTCCTGCGATTACTCTCGTCGGACGCTATCGTAACGGAGGAACGCGGCACCTTCAAACCCGTTAACCACGAAGAACACGGAGAAGCAAAGAGTCTAGGTGGTCAGAGTTTCCTCTGTGTCCTCCGTGGTTAATGCTTTGCCCTTTGCCCAAAGATTGCCGTGCCCACCCGGACGCATGTCGAACCCTCTTCGATCGCGACTTCAAAATCGTGTGACATTCCCATCGAGAGAACGTCCATGAGGACATCAGGCATGTGTCGTGCGGCGATCTGGTCCCGCAGTCCGCGGAGCTTGCAAAAATATGGACGCGCTTCCTGAGCATCGTCGGTAAAGGGAGGAATGGTCATCAGTCCGCGAAACGCGAGTTGCGTCAAGCTTCGGAGCAGCGTTCAGGAGCTCTTCCAGTTCCTCGGACTCCGGGGACAATCCGCTTTTGGCGCTCTCACCGCCCACATTAATCTCCATCAGCACACCCAGTTTCTTGCCGAGCTTTGCGGCCGATGCATTCAGCTTTTCAGCCAGCTTCAGGGAATCAAGGGAATCGATGGCTGCGAAAGTTTCCGCTGCGGCGGCTGCCTTGTTCGACTGCAGATGCCCGATCATGTGCCATTCAGCGTCCTGCAGATCGCGGAGTGCGGCGGCCTTGCCGGTAAATTCCTGTACTCGGTTCTCACCGAAGACTCGAAGCCCGGCCTCGTGGGCCTCGCGGATACTTTCAGGAGGGAACGTCTTGCTTACTCCCATCAGCGTGATTTTT
>CAWFMU010000027.1:0-58230 GCA_963816865.1 Terriglobia bacterium | reverse complement strand
TTAATTTTTCGCCGAACTCGCTCCAGGAAATGATCGCCTATGCGAAGACGCATCCCGGCAAGATCAATTATGCCGCCGCCGGCATCAGCACGCTCAATACTTTGGCGATGGAACAGTTCCGCCACCGGCTCGGCTTGCAGATGACGCAGGTGCCTTACAAAGGCGGCGCCGGTCCGGCGATCGTCGATCTGATGGCCGGCAATGTCGACGTGATGTTCGTCACGCTGTCGTCGGCGGCGCAGTTCGTGAAGGCCGGCAAACTGAAGGCCTTTGCCGTGACCACGCGCGAGCGCGTGGATGCACTTCCCGAAGTGCCGACCGTGGTCGAACTGGGCTACCCGGAAGAGGTCAGCGGGTCCTGGCAGGGCCTGTTCGCGGTCGCCGGAACGCCGCCCCCGATCGTCGCCAAATTGCACGCCGCCGTGGTCAAGGCGATGGCCGATCCGGACGTGCGCCAGCATATGATCACCGCCAGCATGCTGCCGACATCGAGCCCGACGCCGGAGAGTTTCAGGGAATTTCTCGCCGCCGAACTCGGCCAAATGGAGCGGTGGTGAGCAGATCAAGGCCGCCGAACAAAGCGTCAAGGCGGCCGCCCGATGCGGCACTGCCAACTTTTTCCGTGACGATCAGGCGGCGGATCGGCCTGAGCGCGTAAAGCGCGACTGTTTGCCCTGAAATGCGATGACCTGCTGGGCCGTCGCTCGTTTCAAACGATAAAAATGCCCCTGACACTGCTCGAGTTCGCCTGGTGAAATACCGCGCGCTCCGGCGCGCACCCGCAGGATCGCCTTGGCCGTCGGCCAGGACATTCCAATGGCTTTAATCATGACCAGGACCGTTTCTGGTGAGTCCTGCACCATCGCCCGATCGACTTCCTCGATCGGCAAGCCGCAAAGAACGGCGAGTGCGACCGTCGTCTCCTCGAATTGGTTTGCTGTCGCAAAGCCTTCCAAGGCACTTTCGTCGAGCTGGCCGGCGGAATGCAGCGGTTCGATATGCCCGCGTGCCGCGGCATAGTCGCGCGATACCGTTTTGGTCTTTTCCAAAATCATGGTCGCGGCTTCGGCAACGGCGGACTGAATCGTGATCGCCATCGACGGATTCGCGGCCTCAAGCTTGAGCTGGACGGCGCGCGAGGCCCTGACCAGTAGCCTCACTAAATGTTGGCGGGGAATATCGGGCCGCAAGGCGACGCAGGTCGTAAGTTCATCGTCGCCATCCGACCGCCTGACCAGGGTCTTGTAGCCGTTGTCGGAAAATCGCGCCGCCGGATTGTTGGCGGTCGAGAGCACCACGGGCTTGTCGCCGCGTTCGACCAGAACGTCGGTGACCGCCTCGTCGAGCGAGCTGCGGCGCGAGATGGCGAGCAGATGCTGCTGGCTTTTGGTGCGTGCGGCGGTCACAAGAGTTTCGTTGTCGAGCGCGACGACGCGTTCGAGCAACGGGCGGGCAACATCGATTTCGTCGTCGGATCGCCAAAATTCGGCTGATCATGGATGGCGCGCGCGGAACTTTCGCCAATCGGTTGGCCAGCGCGGCGCGCGCGGACAACTCGATCATGGCGGCGACACGGACGAAGACATCGTCGAACAGACTCGACCTGATTGCTCGAATAGCTTTCAGAGCCGGCCACATAGACGTCGGTAAGTCGGTGGAGTATCTGGCCACGCTGTTCGGCCGTGCCGTGCGCGACGCTTATCGAGTCAGCGATCAAATCAGGAAGCTATAAGACGATCCAAGCTGCAATATCGACACGCCGCGCAGGAAATCCCTGCAGGCAGGAAAAATCGCACAAAAAAATGGGTGGCCGCCTTAAAACAAAAAGCGAGCAGCAGAACAAATTTTAAAAGGGTTCGTTAATAACAAAACGGCCTTGCGGCCACGCGCCGCGCGCCGCCAGCGGCTTGATCGCCAATTCGGCGGCGAGTTTGTCGAGCTGCACCAGCAATTCCGGCGGCAAAGCGAGGCCATTGGCGAGGCGGTCGGCGCGGCGCTGGGCGCGCTGCTCGCCCGGCAGGCGGACGGTCTCGCCCGGCAGCGTCTTGGACTTACGTAATTCGCGGATGTGACGGTCGACTTCCGCCTTGAAGCGATCGAGCGGCTGGAAGCGGCGGGATCGAGCGCCAGCACGAACTGGCCGGTATTGGTGACCTTGTCCGGCTCGGCATTGAAGTCGACGCAGTCGCGGCCGAACAGCGCGCCGTTGAGCGTGCCGGCGAGCAGGCCGAGGATCAGCGCGAGGCCGGCGCCCTTGTAGCCGGCCATCGGCAGCAGCAGCGCCTCCACGCTTTTCTGCGGATCGGTGACCGCGGCGCCGGTTTTCGGATCGATCATCCAGTCGGCGTGCAGTGGGCGGTTGAGCAGTCGGTGGTTCTTGATGGTGCCGTAGGACACGATCGAGGTCGCGATATCGAGCACCACGCGGCGGCTCTTGCCCGGCCGGGATCGCGATCGCCAGCGGATTGGTGCCGAGCAGCGGCTCGGCGCCGCCGGCGAGCGGCATGTGGTTGGCGTTCGCCACCGCCGAATAGATGCCGATCATGTCGGCCTTGAGCGGCAGCGCCGCATAAACGCCGGCCGCACCGGCATGGCCCGACATGCGGCAGCCGACCCAGGCCACGCCGCATTCGCGCGCGAGTTCGATCGCCGTTTCCGCCGCGCGCGCGACCACCAGATGGCCCATGCCGTTGTCGCCATCGACCAGCGCGGTCGCCGGCGCGGTGCGCGTTCACCTTGATGTTGGGGCGCGCATTGGTCGAGCCGAATTTGAGCCGCTGCACGTATTGCGGCAGGCGGAACACGCCGTGCGCATCGGCGCCGGTGAGATCGGCCTCCAGCATCAGCTCGGCGATCTTGGCGGCGTCGGCCGCCGGCACGCCGGATTTCGTCATGGCGTCGACGATCAGGCCGGTGACGGCCGCAATCGGAACGCGGCCGGTCTTGGGTGCGGCCTGCACGTTCATGGCTACTTCCCCGCCAACAAGGCTTCGGCGTTGCCGCCGAGGATGGCGGCCTTGTCGGCGTCGGAAATCTTCAAGCGAGCGGACGTGCGCGACGCAATCGAGCATCGCCATGTCGTAGGGATAATCGCTGCCGAGCAGCACGTGGTCGCTGCCGACCAGGCCGATCATCATTTCCAGCGTTTTGCCGGAATGCAGGATGGTGTCGTACAAGATAGCGCAAGGCGATGTTCTTGGGCTGCGCCTTGATGTTCTTCTTCGGCTCCGGGCGCACCTTCCAGCCGTGCTCCCAGCGCGCCGCCTGATAGGGCGTGAAGCCGCCGCCATGCGCCAGCAGATCTTCAATTTCGGATGGCGGTCGATCACGCCGCCGAAATACCAGGCAGGCCGCGGCGATGGTGGTGTCGAGCGGATTGCCGATCAGATTGCCGAGATAATAGGACTTCAGCCGGTCGGCGCCGGCGACGTTGACCGGATGGATGAACATGAAGGCGCCGAGTTCCTCGGCCGTCGCCCACAGCGGCTCGAAGCTCGGATCGTCCAGGTTCTTGCCCATGACGTTGGAGCCGATCATGGCGCCGCGCAGGCCGAGCTTGCTCATGGCGCGCTTGCAGCTCGTCGGCGGCGAGCTTCGGGCGCCTGCATCGGCAGCGTGGCGATGCCCATGAAGCGCGTGGGATGGGCGGCGATGTGCTTGGCGATCTGGTCGTTCTGGATGGCCGCGCGTGACCGCCGTCAGCGCGGCGCTCCTGGTTGTAGAGATAAGTCTGCGGCGTGGCCGAGAGCACCTGCACGTCGACGCCGGCCGCATCCATGTCGCGCAGGCGGCGCGCGATATCGAAGCCGCCGGTCGGGAACGGCCGATAGAGCACGCCCGCCGACGTCCAGCAAGGCGGACTCGGCGTCGATCCGGCGTGATGGTCACCGGAACCTTGGGCGCGGCCTTGCGCAGCAGGGCGGCGGTTTCCTGGGTCAGGATGTGGGTGTGGGTATCGATGGTGCGCAGCTTGCTCATTTCGTCCCCTGAAAACTCGGCATGGCGCCGGAAACCTGGAGCGCCTGAGTGCCGCAGGCGCGCGGCCGACGCAAGCCCCTGTCGCAGCGCCCTGCATTCGGCTATAAACGGAGCCCCGCAGCACGGCAGACGGACACCCATGAACGCGACCAGCCCTCCCCGCAGCAAACGCGAACCACGCGTCGAGGACGACGCCCTGGTGCGCGGCGCCGGCCATTTCGTCGGACGACCCGCGGCTGCCGAATCAGGCCTATGCCGCCTTCGTGCGCTCGCCGCATGCCCATGCCCGCGTGCTGTCGGTGAATACCGAGGCGGCGCGCGCCGCCAAACAGGTGCTGGCCGTGCTCACCGCCGAGGACATGAAGGCGGCCGGCGTCGGCAGCGTGGCGCGACATCCGCCGGTGGTCGGCCGCGGCGGCGCCAAGATGGTGATGCCGTTCCGCCCCGCGCTCGCGGGCGACAAGGTGATGCATGGCGGCGAACCGGTGGCGATGGTGGTCGCGGAAACGCGCGCCGCAGCGCAGGACGCCGCCGACCTCGTGCAGGTGGACTACGAGGAATTGCCGGCGGTCGTCGACCTCGCGGCGATGAAGCAGGGCGCACCGCAGCTTTTTCCGGACGCGCCCGGCAATCTCTGCGTCGACTGGCCGGGGCCGGTGGCCAGACGCGCGAGAATGAACGCGACGTGGACGAGATCATCGCCGGCGCGGCGCATGTCGCGCGCGTCACCGTCACCAATCAGCGCCTGGTCGTCGCGTCGATGGAAACGCGCGGCGCCACCGGCGTCTACGATGCAGAACCGAGAGCTACACGCTCTATGCCTGCTCGCAGGGCGCCGATCGCTTGCGCAACCAACGGCGCCGCCATCATGGGCATGCCAACGAGAAGCTGCGCGTCATCACCGAAGACGTCGGCGGCGCCTTCGGCATGAAGACGCCGGTCTATCCGGAATATCCGGCGCTGCTGATCGCGGCGCGCAAGCTCGGCCGGCCGGTGCACTGGCAATCGACGCGCTCGGAAGCCTTCGTCACCGACACCCAGGCGCGCGACACCGTCACCGATGTCGAGCTCGCGCTCGACGACAAGGGCAAATTCCTCGCGCTTCGCATGCGGCACCTGTGCAACCAGGGCGCCTATGTCAGCACGGCCGGCATCGGCATCAACACCAATAATTTCGCGCGCTGCCTGCCCGGCATGTACCGCATCCCCAAAGTCGACGTGTCGTCGGCCTGCTATTTCAGCAACACAATCCCGATCGGCCCCTATCGCGGCGCCGGCCGCCCGGAGGCTAACTACGCGCTCGAACGCGCGGTCGAGGAAGCCGCGCGCATCACCGGCATCGACCCGGTGCGGCTGCGCAAAAAAAATCTCATTCCGCCCTCGGCGATGCCGTTCAAGACGCCGATCAACACCTACGACAGCGGCGATTTCCCGGCGCATCGTCGACAAGGCGCTCGCGCTCGCCGACTACGCCAATTTCAACAAGCGCAAACGCGTGTCGGCCAAGCGCAAGAAATTCCGCGGCATCGGCATGTCCTGCATGCTGGAGCACGCCGGCGCGCTGCCGACCGAGACGGCGCTCGGTGGCCTTTCCCGGCGACGACAAGCTGATCCTCGGCTGCAACGTGCAATCGACCGGGCAGAGCCACGCCACCGTGTTCGGCCGGCTGCTGGCCGAACAAGCTCGGCATCGATGCGCGCCAGATCGAGCACCGGCACGGTGACACCGCGATTTGGGTTTGACCGGCTACGCCTCGGTTGGCTCGCGCTCGGCCATGTGCGGCGGGCAATGCCATCGTGCACACGGCCGACGTGATGCTGGCCAAGGGAAAGAAGTGCGCCTCCGCGCTGTTGGAAGCGTCGGAAGCCGACATCCAGTACCGGCAAGGAACGATCGAAGCTGCTCGGCACCGACCGCAAGATTTCACTGTTCGACACCGCGAAGCGCGCCAAGGATATGGCGGCGCGCGGCGAGATCCCGGAAAACCTCGACACCAAGGGCAAGTTCGACACGCCGCTGACGTTTCCCAACGGCTGCCACATCGCCGAGGTGGAAATCGATCTCCGACACCGGAGCAAGACCAACCGTACGAAGAAGAGCTACACAATAACAAGGCGGCGCTGACCATCATCAATCGGATCGCCGCCACATCCCTTCGCGTGCAACCGGTGCGCGCAAACGACGACCGCGGGCAGCACACCACGACGTCGCGGCAGATGATCTTTATGGGCGACGAAGGCATGCTGATACGATACTCCGGGGAGACGAGAGTGGCAGCTCCTGGATCATGAAGGAAGGCGTAGCCCAGGCATTTCAGGATATCGGCACGCTTTCTCAGAGCTGTAAATTTCGGGATTGTCGGCATCAGGGCGAGCCGGGACGCGCCATCGAGGCTGCTGTGCAGCAAGGCGGGCTGTCGTTGGAGCGGCTACAGAGCTATCGAAAATTGCTGGCCGAGCTGAACTTCCAGGAGCGCAAGATGAATCCCGAGGTAGCGCGGCAGGTCAAGAAAGAGTGGAAGAAGATTCACAAAGCCATGCGCAACCGCCCGGATCGATTCTGAAGATGGCGACTCTGAAGACTAGCGGCGTGAGATCGAGGATTTCTTCCACCCGCCGCAAATCTTCTTCGGTGTCGACGCCGATGGTGTCGTATGGGGTTTCGGCTACGTGAATCGGGATTCCGTTCTCCAGGAAGCGCAACTGTTCCAGGCGCTCGCTGCGTTCGAGGAAAGACTCGGGAAGCGCGACGAAGCGGTCCAGCGCAGACTTGCGATAGGCGTAGAAGCCAAGATGCTTGAAATACTTCGATCCGGCGCCGTCGCGATCGTAAGGGATGGTGGCGCGGGAAAAATAGAGAGCTCGTCCGGCAGAATCGGTGACCACTTTGACCGCGCTTGGATTGTCGACGTCGGCGGGCGCGGCCGGAGTCATCAGCGTTCCCACCTGGACCGCCGGATTTTGCATCACCTCAAGCAGCCCGGCGATGTGTTCCGTTCGGGTCATGGGCTCGTCGCCCTGGACGTTCAGGTAAACGTCGGCCGCGACGGATTGCGATATTTCGTGCACCCGTTCCGTGCCGCTGCGGTGTGCGGAGGAGGTCAGTTGTGCCTTCCAGCCGTGACGCTGGCAGAGCGTCCATGATTTCATCGGAATCGGTGGCGATGATCACGTCGTCGAGCATTGGCGAGCCATGAACCGCCTCGTAGACTCGGCCAATCAGGAGCTTTCCGGCAATCTCGCGCAGCGCTTTGCGTGGCAGGCGGGTGGAGGCGAGACGGGCGGGGATGACGGCGATGCTTCGCATGGGCGGTGGCTTCCCATGATATACACCTCCGGCCCGAGGCGGTGGATGGAGGACGGCGTCCTCGCCCGTTGGGTACACGCCAGTGTTTTGGCAGGCGGGACGCCCGACTCCAATGGCCATTTTCCACAGTTACTTGCGGCATGTTCACTTCTCAGTGACAACTGGCTGACACTGGTGAAACTACGTTATATACTGGTCAACTCGCGGACCTCTGCCCCCGCTGGTGCCGCGTCTGGGGTTCGTGTGTGCAAGCCCGGGGTTGCCCTTTGGAGCTTCCTTTCCCGGTTGCGGTCCCTGGTCATTACCCGAGTTCACCATGGAAGAGTTCTCCCGAGGCCGCCCGGATGGAAAGCCTTCAGACGCTGGCGAAGGTGGTGCGGCACTGCGCACGCCGTCCAAGGGTGACAGCTCTTCCCCCGGCACTGCTCCGCCCTCGGATTCGCCCACGCTGATCGATATTCCCGGCCCCACGCCCGTTCCTTCCTCCGATTCTCCGACGATGGTGGATATTCCGGATGTCAACTCTCCGGACTCGCCGACCATGGTGGACATTCCGGGCCCCGATTCTCCCACCATGGTCGAGGGTGTCAGTCCTCTGCCCGGGAAAACCTGCGCCATGGAAGCCGCGAGCCCAGGCCAGCCCGCGATGCTGGAACCGGGTCAGCTGCTGGGGCAGCGTTATGAAGTACTGCAAATCCTCGGCGAAGGTGGGATGGGCGCAGTCTATAAGGCGCGCGACATCGAACTGAATCGCATGGTGGCGCTGAAAGTGATCCGCCCCGATCTGGCCACCAACCAGTCCATCATTGACCGATTCAAGCAGGAACTGCTTCTGGCCACCCAGGTCACCCACAAGAACGTCATCCGGATCTACGACCTGAGCGAAGCCGACGGCATGAAGTTCATCACCATGGAGTTCGTCGAGGGTGAGGACTTGCGCGGCCTGATGCAGCAGAAGGGCAAGCTTGCTCCCGAGGAAGCGGTCGAAATCATGCAGCAGACCTGTCGCGCGCTCGAAGCCGCGCACAGCGCAGGCATCATCCACCGCGACCTGAAGCCGCAGAACATCATGCGCGACAAGACCGGCCGGGTCCTGGTGATGGATTTCGGCCTGGCCCGCACCCTCGAAGGCGACGGCATGACCCAGACCGGCGCCCTGGTCGGCACCATGGACTACATGTCGCCGGAACAGGCCCTGGGCAAAGATCTCGACCAGCGTTCCGACGTGTTCGCGCTGGGCCTGATCTTCTATGAACTGCTGACCGGCAAGATGCCGTACAAAGCCGACAGCGTAGTGGCCAGTCTGCTCAAGCGCACCCAGGAAAGGGCCGCGCCGGTCTCGAGCCACGATGCCTCCATCCCGGGCCCGCTCAGCAATATCGTCGGCAAGTGCATGGAGCCCGACCTGAACTCGCGTTACCAGAACACGGCACAAATTCTTGCCGATCTGGACGCCTGGCAGGGCGGCCGCGCTGCCGCCACCCTGAATTTCTCCGCCAGTTCCAAGCCTTGGGGACAAACCATCCCGTGGCACTGGATCGGTGGCGCGGTGGCGGCGCTGGTGCTGGTGATCATCGGATTCGTATATCGCGACAAGCTGTTCAATTCGCCGGCGCGAACCGCATCGGGACCTGTCGTGTCCCTCGCCATTCTGCCCTTTCGCAACGCGTCGGGTGATCCCAGCCTGGACTGGCTGGGGCCGAGCGTGGCTGAAATGCTGAGCACGGATGTCGGGCAGTCGGCGCAGCTGCGCACCGTCAGTACCAACGTTCTACACCAGATTTTGACCGATCTGCGGGTGGCACCGGCCACCGTGCTCGACCCCACAGCCATTCGCCGGGTCGCTGATTTCAGCAATGCGGATCGCGTGGTCTGGGGACAGTACGCCAAATTCGGCGATCAGATCCGCATTGATGCCACGCTGCAGGACATCAAGAACGATCGCACGGTTCCACTAAAGATCGATGTCCCCAACGAAAAAGAGATCCCCGCAGCCATCGATCGGCTGGCCGAATCCATCCGTCAGAAACTTGCGCTTCCCGAGGATGTGCTCAAGGAATTGAAAGCCAGTTCCTTCCAGCCGGTTTCGCAGTCGATGGACGCATTGCGAGCCTACAACCTGGGTATTGCATTACAGAGAGATGGAAAGAACCTCGAAGCGCAGAAGCAGTTCGAGGTGGCGACCGCCGCAGACCCCTCGTTCGCTTTGGCTTTTTCACGGCTGGCGCAGACCTACGGCAGTCTGGGATATGACGACAAAGCCGACCAGTCGGCCCAAAAAGCGGTGACCCTGAGCCAGAACCTGCCGGAGGCGGAAAAGTATCTGATCGCCGCGGTGCGGTCGCAGGTGACCAAGAACTATCCCGAGGCGATCAAGGCGTATGAAAATCTGGCCAAAGCTTCGCCCGGCAACTATGAGGTGCAGTTGGCTCTGGCCGGTCTCTACCGGGATTCTGGAGACCTCACGAAGGCGCGCGAATACTACCAGAGGATCCTGACAGCGAATCCTAAGGACATCACAGCGACTCTCGACCTGGGCCTCCTGATGCTCAGGGGCAGCGATCCCCAGGGCAGCCTCGATCCACTTAATCGCGCATATACGTTGGCCATTCAGATGGACAACCAGGAGCAAAAGGCAGCCGCTCTGCACCGCATGGCGGTCGCCTACGGAATGTTGAGCAAGCCTGAGGATGACTTGCGCAACGAAGAGCAAGCTCTTGCCGTCTGGCGGCAAATCGGTCAGAAGCGTGGCCTTGCCCTCAGCCTGAACGAGATGGCCTATGCGCAAGCTTCGCTCGGCAAAACTAAAGATGCTTTGGCCAGTTACCAGGAGGCGCTAAACCTTCGCCGTGAAATCGGCGACCGGCGCGGCCTGGGCGACACCTTGGTCGATCTCGGTAATTTCTACGATTCCGGAGGCGATCACGATCAGGCCCTAAAAATGTACAAGGAGGCGCTGCAGCTCGAGCGCGATCTCGGCAATGAGAGCATGCAGGCCGCCTGCCTGAACAATATTGGCGGCGTCTATCTCGACAAGGGCCAATACGAAGACGCTCTCACCTACTTCCAGCAGGCGCTGCAATTGCGGGAAAATTCGAAGGTCCCGGGGGACATCGTAGAGGCGGTCCACAACCTCGGGGCTACCTCGGCCAATATGGGCCAGTACGATCACGCCATTTCGTATTACCTGCGGGCATTGGATTTACGACGCAGCATGGACGACAAGCACGGCGCCGCCATCGAGTCTTATAGCCTGGGTACTCTGTTTGATTATCAGGGACGTTTCGGAGCAGCCATCAACTCCAAACAGGAAGGCCTCAAGACCTTCCGCGAAATCAAGGACCGGACCTACTGGATGGCCAAGATGCTGGGAGGGGCTGCGGAGTCGCTGATCCTGGCGGGACGCGGAGACGAGGGGAAGAGTGACCTGGAGGAAGGGCTTAACCTTTCGCGTGAACTGAAGAGTGACGGCATGGTGGCCGAATTATTGGGATACCAGGGTGATGCGTTCTTCTACAGTGGTGACTTCAAATCGGCGCATGCTGCGTTTGCGCAAGCCCTGCAGGCCGCCACGCGCAGCAAAGAACCCGTCACCATCGTGACGGCGAAGGCCAATCTCGCCAAAGTCCAGGTTCAGGAAAAACGCGCTCAGGAAGCCATTTCCGGTCTCCCGGCACTCATACAGCAGGCCAACGACCTGGGGCAGAAGTACACCGCGGTCGAATCCTCCCTCTTCCTGGCAGAAGCCATGATGCAAAGCCATGACTTCGCGCATGCCCGGCAGGAACTGGAGCGCGCCCTGTTGCTGTCGGATAAGCTGGGAATGCAGCCACTGAGCGCGCGGGCACACTATCTGTTGGCCACGATGGCGCGAGAATCCGGCAACAATAGTGAAGCGCAGGACAATTATCGCGAGGCTCTCCGCCTGCTGGATGCGATGAAGAAAGATCCCGGAGCGGAGAAACTGCTACAGCGCGCGGGACTTCAAAACCATTTACGACGCGGCCACCCAGGGCGCGCAAGCCAAGAGCTAGAACCGATCGGAGAAATGGTTCTTGTAGAAGGGCACAGCTTCGCGCGCCGAGACGACTCCTGCCTCCAGCACTTATCGGGAAGGACCCTAGTTTAGTCGTGCCGCCGAGCTTTTGAGATTTGTCATTCCGAGCGGGCTTCGGCCCGACCGAGTAATCTCCTTCCTGAGTGTTCCCCGACCTGGCATCGCGACCTCGGGAAAAATCGCTGCTGCAGGTTGCACAATTGACCATAACGAAAAAGGGGCGCCGCTTTTGCGGCGCCCTTGGTGATTGACAGCGCAGTTCCCTACGTGAAGTCAGTTACTTAACTTTATATAGAACCGCATTCACATTGACGTTCCCAGCGCTGTCGAGTGCCTTGACCGTAAATGCCTGCGGCAGTAGCGACGAATGAGAGGTGTCGACGCTGCCAGAACATGCCAGCCCGCCGCCGGGGAGTGGCGTAAACACGCAGGGAAGTGTCGGAGTACCGGTAGATTGCTTGCAGCTGGCCGCCGTCAGATAGGGGCCCGTCGGGCTGCCCGGATCCTGGGACGTCTTAGGATTGCTGCAGGTGTACGTCGCGGTTACCGGCTGATTCTTTGTATACGGTACCGTCGGCGGGGAGAGAGGCTGATCTTGATCGTCGGCGGCTGCTCGCCGATCGTCCCGTAAGTTATCACCCAGCATGACCCTCCGGGGTTGGCTTTTTGCTTGGTCCCAATACCAGGATCCACTTGGAACAAATTTGCGGACACAATCTGATTGCTCAGGAACTTCAGGGTGGAATGGGTCGCGTCTGTGGTGCAGGGCTCATCCGGGAGACCCGTGTCGCCCTTCAGCGCGCCAATGTATGGCCCGATGGTCGAGTTGAGGAGGTTAAACGCCGGGTTGTCGGAATTCTGGAAAATAAAATCTGTGCCCAGGGTGGCAAAGAATTGATTGCGCTCGGCATCCTGGTCACAGGTTCCCTGAGCATTCAAGGTGGGGCAGGTCAGCTCAAACAGCACCGCTTTGCGGGCGCCGTTACCGTCGGCGTTTTGGAAGACGAAGCACTGAGCTAGCGGGAAGGTCTGCTGCACCAGTTTGTTGCACGAGTTCCGGTCGATCAGTATCCGCTTGACCTGCACCGTCGTCGACGTCGACTGCTAGTTGTCCTGCAGGTGGAGCATTGAGCAGCGTGGTGTAGTCGAAGCCGTTGTTCGCGACCCCGCCACTGAAGGGAAGGAGGGCTTGTGTGGTCGTGGAAGTCGCGGCGCTCTGGGTGTTCGCCGAGAATGTCCAGTTCAGGATGTCCTGGTTGTCAGTCGCACCGCCCGTCGCCGCCGTGAACCCGACCCAGGCAGTGCCGGTGATGGGGGTCAAACCTATCGATGCAATGTCGAACGCGACGCCAGCCGGATTGCCGGGCGTAGTCGCCGGGAACAAATCAATGTCGTCCAGGACCACGTCGAGGAAGCCTGGGCATCCAGGGGAAATAGCGCTACTGCAGGCTCCCGATGGCGTAAATGAAATCGAGACGGTGTGGAAATTTCCGTCCGCCAGGTTGATCGCGGGGCTGAGCAGAGTAAGATCTCTAACCCCCCAACGGCAGGGGCCCGGGTCTACGCTGTTGTTGTTCGTCCCGCAACTTTGAATCGAAACATCGCTATTGCTTGGGTCAGTATTGTTGGGGTTTTCTGAAGGTGTTGAACTCTACCGCCACACTCTTCGGAATGCCCGTAGTCGGATTCGTAGTCTCACAAATGGAACTTTGGCCGAATCCGAGGCTACAGCCGTCGAAGTAAGTTGTCCCGCCGATCGGGTCGTTTCCAGGGTCCAGGGCGTTCGAAGCGAAATTTTGAATCACGAAGGCAAAGCCGTCTCCCGGTGTCCCGGTTGACCCGCTTAGCTGAAACGTAAATGTGGTGGAAAAAGTACCAGCCACTGCCTGCTGCGTCGTGAACCAGGCAGATCCCGATTGGCCGCCCGGTGAATTTGGCGTCAGCCGTAGCACCTTCGCCACGGTCGCCGGAGCACCGGGCGCTGGTGCGAAGAAACCTGGGTACACCGCGGGCGGTGCCGCGGAGGTCTGGCCGGGCCCGGTGTTGCCGGTCAGCGTCAGACAATTTTGGTTGTTAGTGAAATCCGGCGTGAAATTCGGCGCCGTCAAGGCGCACGGCGGGGGCGGCGTCTGCGCCCACGCGGCTGTGCTTCCGCCAACCACTACCAGCGCCGCGATCGCGGCCACCATTACAAATCTTGAAATCGCTGCTGTCTTCATAACTCCCCCTTTAAACCGCGCGCTGGTTTCCCAGTCGTGCCTGCGGACCTAACGCGAACCGTTGCAAAACTTCGAACCTGGAACCGACAACGCTGCCATGGGTTCCAAGCAGGCCGAAGCATTATTCAGCAATTGCCCGGCCAAATCGCGGACCACAAAACTCAGATGATGATTCCCGGAGTAATTCGTTCGTATGACTCAACCTGTCGATTGATGGTCGGCGCTGGGCGCGGGGGGAAACGGGGAAGGCCGGATGTTCAATGGTGAGAGGACAACAAAACTTGCAACCCATCCACTCGTAAGCACCCGGTGCTATTGCCCGTACACTCTTGCCGAACGGTAAGATTCTGCTATCGAAACGCCCGCCTGTCAACGGAATTACGCTGTGAACCGGTGTATATCTTGGCGACGAACCCGGGTTGCATTCAATGCAATTTCTTGCACAGTCCATACGCCAAACGCCGCTCTGGGCCTGCCATTTGGCCTGCTGGAAGCGATGAGGATAGGGCCCTTTGGCAGCCCCAGATGCAATAAACTGGCTCGACCGGGCGGAGCTTTCCACAGATGGTCCTCCTGCGGACGCAGTCCGGCCAAGCCGGGCATCGCAGCGGCCTTGGCACTCTGCTGCATCCTGCCCGGATGCCCCTACTGCACGCCCGCCGGCGGATGCACGTTGCTGTAGTCGTAGCGCATCGACATGTGGCTCTTGCCCATGCTGCCGCCCACGTCGATATCCATTTCAGTGCGCAGGGGCACTCCTCTACTCTTGGAAATCCAGGTTTGTGCCTCGCTGGTTCCAACTTCGGTGTTGCTCTGCTCCGCAGTACAACGCCGCCGCTTCGCCATTTACCGATTCGTCGCGCACATAGCGGCAGGTGCCTTTCTTGCTTTCTTTATTCTCCTGCTCCATCTTCAGCATGTCTTGCGGCGTCATCTTGGTGCGAGTCCATTTTCCTCCGACGTTTACGTAAATTGCGTTGCCGGCGTAGATCATCTCAGTGTTTCGAGGTTTACCGCCGGCGTAGGCAGCGGTCGTGGTGGAGGTGATATGCGTTGGTGTCGCGAGCATCCTGGCACTCGCGTCGGCGACTGGCTGGCAACCTGGGTCTAGCGCGAGCGCAGGCAGAGCCAACATCGAGCCCAGGAGAGCTGCGAAGATTGTATGGAGCAGGCGATTCATGAATTCCTCCTCCGGGCAAAACAAGTTCGCGCTTATGGCGTCTCGCTTCCTGGCGCTGCCGGCGACTTGATCACTGGCAGATGATCTTCTGCTGCGCGAAAGACAGAATCGTTTTTCCCGGGAGTCCGGGCTGAAAACGGTAATAGGTAACAGCGTAAGCGTCCGTGTTTTCGCCTTCTTTGCCAGGGTTTCCCGTCACATACACGAGCATCGTGCCGGCATCGTTGTAGAACGCGTCTTGCGAGCGGCCGGCCGCGTAGGCGTGGGACTTGTGAAAGCCCGCGAGGTGGGCGGCATACCAGGCGACCGTGGCATCCACCTTGGCGTCAACATTCGAATAGAAGTCGCCTTGCATCGTACTTTTACAAATCTGCGAATCGCGCATTTTCATCGGCTCATTGCCCAGATGATGGAAATCGGTTGCGGGATCGAGAGGCAATCCGGTCAATGGATCCGTGGTCAGGGTGGCAGCGCCGGCTGATAGTGCAAAGCTAAAGCTGAAGCTGAAGATCACAGTGAGTGCGCGAAAAAGCTTCATGGTTTAATCCCGCTCAAAAAGTTAGCTGGTTTGTCAGGCGCTTCTCATTTGCACGTCGGGTTGGATGGACTGAACACTGCCCTCTCATGCTCCGTAAGGCCGCTTTTCATCTGGAGATACATGACGGAGAAGACTCGATCGCTCTTGGGAGTGCCGGTGATGTTGACACCTTTCGTCCCATCGGGACTCCAGAATGTGTCCTGCGAGCGGTCGTCCCACACCGCGTGATAGAGGCGGAATCCGGGAAGGTGTGCCTTGTACCAATCAATACTGGCAGCCACAGTGTCCCTGAGGAAGTACTGATTTCCCTGGCCTTGCTTGCGGCAAGCGGTCAAGTCAATGGGTTCATTTTGCGGGTGCAGGCCAGGAAATAGAAGAAGGCCACTGACGGGATCGTTCGCCGGGTTCGCGCCATGCGCCGGAACTATGGAAGCCAAGGTCATGGCAATAGCCAGCAATTGAGAATGACCTCCAAGAGAATATTTTCATGACGCCATCTCCTCTCGCTGCTCTACAAGCGATCCGCCAGCTTTTTCGCCAGCGGCTTGATGTTTTCAACCGAACACGGGCACATGGAATACATGATGCGGATCAACTTGTCGCCCTTGCGTACCATCATCATCGCGCCGGCCTCATCAAACGCCTGATCGCCGATGTTCATAATTTCCTGCTGGCCCGGCCCCAGGCCTCCCAACACCTTCTGGTTGAGCTGCATTTGCGTGTCAGCCGAATTGGTGTCAATGCTGAACATAAAGACGGGGACATTCCCGTTGGCGTCGCTTGTGGCTTCGTGTTTGTCACTTTGCATCGCCTTGAACATGCCGCCTGTGAGGCCCTGGATCATTTGTTGGGTCTTGGCGTCGGCGCCTTTGGCACCCATCATTGCCGACATGTGTTTCGCGGTCATGCTGCCCGAATCGCCTTTGGCCAGGTAAGAGCAGCCGCTGTCGGCGGTCGTGGTGGCGAGGATTTCAACTCCGATGGCGTGGCCGACTTCCTCTTTGCTTAAGAATCGGCAAACATCTCCGCTAACGCCGCCATTGGATCCGCTGCCGGAGGAGCTGCCGCTGTCTGAACTCGAGTTGAGAATCGAGCTTCCACCTGGAATTTCAGCCGCGACCTCGTGCACCTTCTTCTTGACCCGGTAGACAACGTAGTACACGCCACCCGCGGCCAGAGCGCCGAGTACGATCACAACCACCACGAAGCCGACGAGAATCTTGACCAGCGGGCTGCCTTTTGCCGGTGCGGAGGAAGCTGGCGCCGGCATGGTGGAGACACTTGGCGCGGGCGGGGCGATAGGGGGCGCCAGGGGACTGGCTGCTGCCCGAGTGTCGGCGCCGCACTTCCGGCAGAATGCTCCCGTGACCGGTGATCCGCAGCCGTTGCAGAATCTGGTCGCGGCGGCCGGCGGGTCGGGAGCGATCACAGCTTGCGGTGCCGGGGTCGTCGCCGCTCTCGTCCCGCACTTGTTGCAGAAAACGCCGCTGATCGGCGATCCACACTTATTGCAAAAGTTCGCCATGGATTGGTCCCTCTGTGGTCTGGCGTCGCTATCAGACCCGAAGGCGACCGCGCCCCCGCGCGGCCGCTTCGAATCGTCCGATGAAACAGTGGTTCATCCAGACCACCGACGGCGCCAATTTGCAACAAGTCATCGGCGGAGTCAAGGGAACTGCTCTTTAAGCCTGCATTAACCGGAAAGTGCCCGTCGGGCAAGGGTTTGGACGGGCGTCTTAACTGCGGCGGCGGGCGAATCCTCGTGGTAAGATTTTGGCCGCATCTCTCCTCCTCGCGCATCGGGCGACGATCATGAGCAACCCGGTCCCCAAAGTCGTCCAGTATCGTTTTGGCCAGTTTGAATTGGACCCAGCCCAGAGCCGGCTCTCCCGCGGCGGTTCCCTGGTGAAGCTGCAGGATTTGCCCTTCCGTCTGCTGGTCCTGCTGGTCGAGCGGCCGGGAGAGATCGTCAGCCGGGAAGAGGTTCGGCAGCGGCTCTGGCCCCAGGACACCTTCGTCGAATTCGACAACAGTCTGGGTGTCGCCGTGCGCAAACTGCGTGAGGCTTTGCGCGATGACGCCGATGCTCCTCGCTTCGTCGAGACTGTCCCCCGGAAGGGTTACCGTTTTCTGGCTCCCGTGACCGTACAGGATCTAAGTGTCCCGGCCGATCTCGCGAAGCCATCGGAAGAAGAGGCGAGGGCCGTCCCGCTTCCCGCCGGGACTTCAACTCTCATCGTCGTGGCGCGGCCGCTATTGGATCATCGCGGCCTTGGTACTCCTGATCGTCGGTGCCGCAGTCTACGAGTTCCGCCCCGCCGCGCCCGGCTCGGCGTCTACCGCAGAAGCCGGCGGTTCCGTGAGCCGAGTGCGAGTCCGGCGTGCGGTGGCTGTGCTGGGATTTCGTAATCTGCCCGGACGTCCCGAGGACAACTGGCTCTCGACCGCTTTTTCCGAAATGCTGAGCACAGAACTGGCGACGGGCGGCGGGCTCCGTATGGTGTCGGGCGAAGACGTGGCTCGGGCGAAACGCGAGTTGCCGCTGGCCGACGAAGACACTTTGGCCAAAGCCACGCTCGAGCGCTTGCGGACCGCTGCCGGTGCGGATGTTGTGGTGCTGGGTTCCTACACGCTGCTGCCCGGCAAGGGCGAGAATCGTATCCGCCTTGACCTTCGCCTGCAAGATACCGCAGCTGGAGAAACCATCGCCGAAGAAGCGTTAACTGGTAGCGAAGAAAATCTATTTGAACTGGCGTCGCAAGCCGGCGTGCGTCTGCGGCAGAGCCTGGGTGTGAGTTCGCTTTCCGCGGAGGCCAGCAGCGCGGCGCGGAGTTCGCTGCCATCGAACCAACAAGCGGTCCGGCTGTACGCCGAGGGCCGGGCAAAGCTCTGGGCCTTCGACTTCGTGGGCGCCCGCGATCTGCTGCTCAAGGCGGAGGCGGCCGATCCCCAATATCCGCTGGTGCATACGGCTCTGGCGAACGCCTGGAGCCATCTGGGCTATTCCGCCAAAGCTAAGGCTCAAGCGCAGCGCGCACTCGATCTCTCCGGGCCGCTCTCGCAGGAGGAACGCCTGTTGGTCGAAGGAGAGTACCAGGAGAATTTCTCTAACTGGCCCAAAGCAGAGGAGGCCTACCGATCTCTGTTCAAGCTTTTCCCTGACAGTCTCGACTACGGATTGCGTTTGGCCTCGGTGCAGCGGCGAGTGAAGCCGGCCGATGCTCTGGCGACACTGGCCACACTTCGCCATCTTCCGCCTCCTGCCGGCGACGATCCACGCATTGACTTGAATGAAGCCTCTGCCTGGATGAATCAGGATTTTGCGAAAGTGCAAGCGGCCGCAAAGCGGGCGCTCGATAAGGGCACTGCCCAGGGATCGCATCTCCTCGTGGCTCGGACCTACGGGATTCTCTGCCAGGCTTCAGCCGCCGCGGTGTCTCCAGCGGAGGGCGTTCGCTACTGCATCAGCGCGCAGCAGAGTTACGCAGTTGCCGGTGACCGCAACAATGAAGCGCG
This sequence comes from Terriglobia bacterium, assembly GCA_963816865.1. GTDB lineage: Bacteria > Acidobacteriota > Terriglobia > Terriglobales > Acidobacteriaceae > JAIQFF01. The sequence goes on along the minus strand of CAWFMU010000027.1, from coordinate 39,435 downwards.
GACTTTGAATGATCTGGCGGGCCTCTACTTCCAGCAGGGAGATCTGGTTCGGGCGCAAACCATGTGGCGCCAGGCAGCGAAAGAGTTTCATGAGGTCGGTGACACTGAGGGTTTGGCTGCGACATCGAACAACCTGGGCGAGGTACTTTTCTTGCAGGGAAACCTTAGCGACGCGAAGCGATTGCTTGAGGAGGCGATTCCCAACTACCAGGCCATCGAGGATAAAGATGGTGTGGCGCGGGTCTTGAATGACTTGGGAGATTTGTCGCGGCAGAAGGGCGAACTGCAGGCTGCGGAAACCACCTATCAGCAGGCCAAGGCAACCGCGCAGGAGATTGACGACAAAAGCGTGGAGGCTTACGTCCTCAGCGGGATGGGAGACGTCCTGATCGATCGCGGCGATCTGGCGGCGGCACACAAGTCGTATGAGGAATCTCTAGCCCTGCACAATCAGGCGGGTGAACAACAAAACGTGTCAGAGATGCAGGTTGCGCTGGCTCATCTCGCCATTGAAGAAGGTCACCCAGCCGATGCCGAGTCCGCTCTGCTCAAGTGCAAAGATCAATTCGATAAAGAGCGCCAGGCCGATGACGAACTCACGGCCAGCATCGTGCTGACCCAGGCTTTGCTTGCCGAGGGCAAGCATGCGGATGCCCTGAAGGAAGTTGAAGCTACAAGGGCCCTGGCCGGGCAGAGCCAGAATCACCTTGCCCGTCTCCAGTTTGATCTGGCCGTCGCGCGAGTGTTGCTCACTTCGGACCAGCCTGAAAAGTCCCGTGCGCAGTTGGAAAAAACACTGAAAGATGCGCACGCCCACGGATTTACCGGAGTCGAATTTGAAGCGCGCCTGGCCCTCGCGGAGCTCGAGAAGAAATCAGGGCATGACGCGGCATCGCGAACCGAACTGACAGCGCTCGAGAGCAGCGCGCGCAGCAAAGGCTTTGGCCTGATGGCTCGCAAAGCTGCCGCTACGCGCTAGTGCCGGGGCGACTCCCGATTTATTTCGGATACCAGTCCAGCAGTCGCACCTCGATGCCGGTCCCTTCCAACCCCTTCTGAAACACTGCGAGATCGGAGCCGCGATAGTGATAAGGAATGACAACCTTGGGATGAAACGCCTTGACCGCTTCCGCTGCCTCGTCGGGCGGCATGGTGTAAGGCAGGTTCATGCACACGAATGCCACGTCAATATTTTTGAGCGCGCGCATCTCAGGCACGCCTTCGGTATCGCCTGAGAAATAAAAGCGCTTGCCGCCGTAGGTGAGGACGTATCCGTTGCCGCGTCCTTTGTCGTGAAAGAGTTTTCCTGGAGCCGGACCGCGTTTCAGGTTGTAGGCGGGAATTGCTTCGATGGTCCAGCCGCCCCAGGTCTTGGTTTCTCCATTGGCGATGGGCTTGGCGCTGGTCACGGTTTGCACCACGGCCGGCGGCGCGAGAATTTCCGTTCCGGCCTTGCTGATTTCCTTGATCGAATCCGGATCCATGTGGTCCCCGTGAATGTCGGTAATCGAGGATGAGGTCTGCTTTTGGGTGCTCCGATAACTCCGCAGGCTTGGCGGGATCGAGGTAAATGGCCTTTCCTCCGGCCTCGATCAGGGTGCTGGCGTGGTTCAGCGGCGTGATTGTGACCGGACCAGCGGCCGTAGCGAAGACCTGTGCCTGAGTCGCGCTATACGCGGCCGGCGAAAGAGCGAAAAGGCAGAAAATAAGAATCGGGATTAGTTTCATAATTGACCTCGCATCATTCGTCATGTGTGTCTCCGACTACCGCACCAGAAATCCTATCTGAAAATCGGTCACGACTGCGAGCCCACGCGAATCCACCCTGGCTCGACATTTGACGTTAAGATACTAGCCGGCTTCGCAAGGCGAAATAATTGGAGGTGCGAGAGTGCAAAGAATTCTGCAGCTTTGTCGAGGTCTCTATTCCCGGGCCGAACGTCGCGCTACCGCTCTGCGCCATGCGTGGGTGCTTTCCATGCTGCTGGTTGCGTGCGCTGGCACTGCCGGCGCCGAAGCCGCGCCGGTTGTGCTGGACCGAGATGGCAGCACGATTGTGCTGGAGCCGTATGCCCCCGATATCATCCGGATGACGCTGAGTCTGAACAAGGACGGGGCGCTGGCCGCACCCGGATACGGTTTCATAGCCAAGCCCGCGGCCAATGGTTGGACCCATCAGCAGAATGAACAAGGAGATGTCTACCGCTCGTCTCGCATGGTTGTCACCGTCGCGGTGAATCGTCCAGGCAAACCGGTAGCGACTCAGGTTGATATTGCGAAGTTTTTCAACGGCTCCGCGCCGTCGGCCAATATTTCGATCCAAACCCCGGAAGGCAAGACGCTGCTGCAAATGACCGGATGGTCCATGTCCGTGCCTAACTATAAAGATGGCAACGCCGGAGTGTTGAACGACAAGCGGCCTTCCGACCCTCCGTTCTTTCAAGTGGGCGCCACCTTTATTTCGCCCGACGACGAGCACTACTACGGTCTCGGCCAGTATCACGAGGGCTTTCTCGACCATCGCGGACACCGCGTGGAATGCTGGCACAACTACACCGCGACCGGTGGTCCCACGGTCTGCGTGCCGTTCATGGTGACCAACTACGGTTATGGAATCGTCTGGGACAATCCTTCTAAAACCGTGATCGAGCCGGGATTCAACGAGCAAACTCGCTGGACGTCCGAGGTTGGCGACCGCGTATCGTTCTTCGTGATTGCGGGCAACACGTTCAACGAAATCTATTCGGGATACCGTACGCTGACCGGCGCAACACCGCTGCTGCCGAAGGCCGCCTACGGTTACATCCAATGCAAGCAGCGTTATTCATCGCAGGAAGAGTTGCTGGCCGTGGCGCGCGGATATCGCGAGCGCCACCTTCCCGCAGACATCCTGGTGGTGGACTGGTTTTACTACACGAAAATGGGGCAAATGGATTTTGTCCCCGAGAAGTGGCCTGATCCGGCGGCGATGAATCGCCAGCTTCATGACATGGGCTTCCAGACCATGATCAGCGTGTGGCCGCGTTTTACTGAGGGTTCGCGGTACTACGATTTTCTGTTGAAGAAAGGCTGGTTCGAACATCTCGCCGACGGCACGCCCACCAACGGGCTTCCGTATGATCGCGCGGGATCTGACATTGACACTACGAATCCTGAAGCGGCCCGCTGGTACTGGGAGACGATTCGCGACAACATCATCAGCAAGGGCTTCGATTCGATCTGGGCCGATGAAACCGAGCCTGATCTGCCCCCGAATGGCAGCTACTTCTCGGTGGGGCCGGGAACGCGCTACTACAACATCTATCCGTTAGTTCACACCGCTGCGCTTTACGACGGTTTCCGGCGTGACACCAAGCATCGCGCGCTCATTCTTTCGCGTGACGCGTACCTCGGCGCGCAGCGCAACGGCAGCATGTTCTGGTCGTCGGATATTTATCCCACCTGGGACACACTGCGGCGCCAGGTTCCCACCGGCCTCGGCTTCACCGCGTCCGGCATCGCGTATTGGACCCAGGACATCGGCGGCTGGCAGTATTTGCCGAAGGAGCATCATCCCGCGCATCCGCCGTTGCTCGATGCTTCCGACGCGCGTGACAACGTCGGCGGATACGAAGATTACGCCGAGCTCTACACCCGCTGGTTCGAGTATGGCGCCTTCCTGCCGATCTTTCGGACTCACGGCAGCCGCCTCTACAACGAAGTCTGGTCCTACGGCAAACAGGCGGAGCCGATCCTCGAGAAATATCTCAAGCTGCGATATCAGTTGATGCCGTACATCTATTCTCTTGGCTACGACACCTATCAGACCGGTGCCCCGTATATGCGGGCGTTGTTCATGGATTTTCCTCATGACCCGAGAGTTGCGGACTTACGTGACGAATACATGTTTGGTCCGGCGTTCCTGGTTGCACCGGTGACTGAACAGGGTGCGACCAGCCGCGCGGTTTATCTTCCCGCCGGCGTCGACTGGTACAACTACTGGACCAACCAGCGCCTTCACGGCGGACAGACGATCCAGGTGGATGCGCCCATCGACACCCTGCCAATATTTGTTCGGGCCGGGTCGATCCTGCCGTTGGGTGATGCAATCGAGAGCACGAGCCAGGTGCAGAAAATCGCCAAGGTGCGCGTGTATCCGGGAGCCGATGCTGAGTTCGCGCTGTATCAGGATGACGGGACGACCTACGCATACGAACAGGGTGACAGCCGCATCACTCGCCTGCACTGGAATGATGCCGCGCACAAACTCGACCACACGGGACCGCCGGCGTGGGCGGCGCCGGACGCTGAAATCGTGGATGTGGTGAAGTAGTTGGTCCAGGTAGAAGCTGGAGAGAAGCTCAGCTCCACTGAGGAGAGTGGAGGCGGCTACCGCGTGTTCAGGTCAACGTAGTGGCCGAAGCTGGAGAGCGCGACCTGGTCATTGCCGGGAATGTAAAAACCAAATCTGCCAAGAGTGAAATTGCTTCCGGGCTGGGTCCAGCGTTCCAGGACCACCCAATTGTCGCCTTGCCGGATCAGGTGTGTGATTTCATTAAGCCCCACTCGGATCTGCAGGGTTCGAAAACTCTTCTTGTCACCCTTGTGCGGAATTTTGACCTCGTCGCCTTTTTCACCGTTTCGGACCACGCTGCGGTAGAAATTATTTTCGTCCATCTGGAACAGGACGTAGTTGTTGGCATCAACGCAGTTCAGCATCCACTGCAGGCGCTTGCCTTTGGTGAGCATGGCGGAAAAAACAAATGTCCCGGACGTGGGAGTCAGGTTGTACATCACGAAGTCGCCGCCCTTATGGACGAACGCCCCGTTCTCCGGTTTCCAACTCGCAGGGTCGTCCCACTTGGACATTCCGCTGGGCGCGAGAGACAAATCCAGGTTCTTGGATTGACCGGCGCTGACATCCACGGTGGACGAGCGAGTGAAGTTGTCAGCCGTCTTCGCGGTCAGAGTGTAGGAACCGCCTGACAAATTCATCATGCTCCCGCTGGTTACCTTGGCAGGAGTCTCGCCCGCTTTCCCGAGGGTCACCTGGGCGTCGGCAGGCGTGAACGTGATCTTCAATTCTGCGGGCGCGACCTCCAATGCCGCATCCGCAGCCGCAAGCGATACGGCTGTCCCCACAACGAATGTTTTTTTGATCTGCCTGGGTTTGAACCGGTCTTTGCGCAGCTCGACGATGTGGTCGCCGGGATTGACGGTGGCAACGGTAAGCATCCCATCCGGCTGAATCGTTCCTACGGGCGTCTGGTCGAGCAGCACGGCAGTTCCCGGAACACCTCCCTGGATGGTCAGCGAAGAAAAGCGCTGGATGGGCTGCAGACTGAAAGTCAGTTTGGCCTGCTCGCCTTTGCGAATCCGGATTCTTTGATCTGGAAGTTCCTGGAATCCGCTCTTGGAAACTCGTACCACGTACTCTTTGAGTTCCAGATTCGGAATGCGCAACTGCCCCCCGCTCTGGGTCAGTCGCGGTTGCAGCGCGCCGTTCAGGAAAACTCTCGCCTTGTCCTGACCGGTAACCACCACCAGCGTGCCGAGATCCTGTCCCGATTCCAGAAAGGTACTCAGCGTGGGCACAGTTCCCGCATTCGGGTCGAGCTTGTAGTGATATTGATCGCTGCCGCGGGTCACGGCCAATTCGTGCGGGCCGGCGGGGACGGCGGGAAGTTCTACGCCGTCGCGAGGCACGCCGACCGGCGCTCCGCCATCGAGACTGAGCTTGATGGAAGCGTCGCTCGAATACACGTGCAGGTTGTCAGCCAGTCCGGTAACCACTACTGCAAGTAATCCCCGGGAAGCGATGGCGCCTTTGACGGACGGTGCCGCTCCGTCTTCGTTCGCGAACGCAAAAGACACTTCACCTTGCGGGCTTACAACTTTGAGCTTGTGATCGCCGGCAGGCAATTTCTCGAGAGTCCACTGTCCGTCCTGAAATTGTGCGGGCGGCTGATCATCGAATGTGACTTTCCCGGTCCCGGTGTCGGAAATCAGTTTGAGCATTGGCACCGGTGGTTCGGGAGGCAGCGGCGGCGGTGCCGGCGCCTGTGTTGATGCGATGGGGGCCTCTGCCACAGGCGGTGCAACGGCGGGTGCTGGGCGCTTTCTCCCAAACAGGAAAAACACTGTAACCAGCGCTACGGCGCCGACCGAGGCGAGGATGGCCGTCGCATAGAACTTCTGCGATTTCGCGGGCAACTTGAAATTGGAAATCGGAGCTGCGCGTTTGGCTGCGGCCGGTTTCGGAGGTGGAGCGGGAACCTTTGCCCGTGCCGCCGACGGCGGCGCGGGCGCCGCCACGGTTGGTGCAGGTGGGGCAGGCGGCGCGCCAGTTGCGTCAGCGGGCGGAGCAACAGGACCGCTACTCGTCAGAGTCTCTAAAGGTTGGGTCGGGTCTATGCCTCGCTCGTGAAACGTCAGGGTTGCAGTTTCGTTCGCGTGCACATCTTTCGGACGCGGCTCGATCACAGTATTCCGGGTCGCTTCGAGCATACCCAACCGGCGCAGCAATCCATTCGCGATGGTAACGACTTCGAAATCGTCCGGATACTTGTCCACCACCGCCCGCACCCGATCCACCAAAGACTGCTTGGCGGTGGCCTCCGTGGCAGTATCAATTTCACTCTCCATGTTGCGCAGATCTTCCAGGTCGCGGCGGCGCGATTGGCGGCGCTGCGTCTGCAGATCGCCCTGCACGACGTCCTGAAGCTGCACCAATCTGGGCTCGCGCGGATAAATCGACAATCCCTCCTCGATCCGCGACAGAGCCCCGGCCAGATCGGAGGTAGCCTGCAGCTTGCGCGCCTGTGAAACGCACTCTTCGACGAAGGATTCCCGCTTCTGATGAAGAATCTCGGTCCGAATGGTCTTGGCCATCGGGTGACCGGGATTCAAGTCGAGTGCATCCCGTGACAGCTTTTCCGCTTCCTGCCAATCGGTCTCAACCACGGTGCGCGCCCGCTCGACCAGAGCATTGGCCAGAACGGCGCGGGGCAGGGGATTGTTTTCGTCCAGCTCATAGGCTTCCCGCAGCAATTTGATTCCTTCCGCGGGCTTCTGCTTGGCGCACAAATCCTGGCCCTCGGTCATGAGGCGATGGGCTTCGGTTTTTCGCTTCAAGCCGTCCTGGGCCAGCTTTTCCAGCTCGGTCAATTCCGCGTCGTTGGGAAATTCCGTTGCCGCTTTTTGCAACAGATCGAGCGCGCGCGCGTAGTCGCTGGAATGCAAGCAGGTGTCAATCTGTTCGACCAGGCGCGTTTTGGATTCGATGCGGACTCTGCTGGTCGCGCCGCTTCTGCAGGCGCTCAACTTCAAACGTCAATCCCGGATACTGGCTGTAGATCGTGCGCAGGATTTCCCAATCGTTCAGGGCATCGCCGAACGCTGCCTGTTCTTCGTGAAGGTGCGCCCGGGCGACGATCGAGTTGACCAGGTCGCGCTTGTCCTGCACCAGACGCAGCGCGCCTTCAAAATGCGACTCTCCGGGATGCTGATCCAGCGCCTCGCGCAGAATGTTCACGCGCTTGTCCAGGTCAGGCTCGCCTTCGACCTGGCGATCCACGGAAGCGATGAAAGCGGAGAGTTCCTGCCGCTGGTGCTCCTCGATGTCGTATTTCAGGGCCTGAAAGATGGCGTTGTTCGGGTACTTGACCAGGTACGCCTGGCAGGCAGTCATGGCCCTGGCTGAAGTTGTGCTCGGTGAGATTCCTGCGCGCCTCGGCATAGGCCGCGTTCATCGCGTCGTGTTCGGAGCGCACCTCGTTGTAGAAACTCTGATAGTTGGCGCCGCTCTCGCGGTTGATGGAATCCGGCGCGCGCCGGTCCAGTTCGAGCACGACTCCCAGTTTGGCGAGCGCGCTGCTCACGTCGCCCTTTTGCCAGGCGAACATGGCGGCGCTGTGCAACTGCTCTTTTTCCTGGCGAAGTTTCTTGTATTCCTGCTCCTGGCGGTCGACCTCCGCCAGCAACTGGAGCGCCCGGGCCTCGTTGGGCCGCAGTTGCAGAACATTCTGCAAAGCCTCGCGGGCATACGGATAGGCGTGATTGTCGATGTGCTGCCGGGCCAGGCGATACCAGTTGTCGATCTGGCGTTCGCTGCGCCGGTTTTCGATCCTGCTCTTCAGAGCCAACGCCGCGGCGTTGTCCGGCTCGATCTGCAGTGCCTCCTGCAGCTTCTGCAGCGCCAGCGGATCTTCTTCCTCGTCAAAGCGCGCCCGCGCCGCCTCGAGCAATTGAGAAAGCGTTTTTCGCCGGACCGCGCCGTCGAGCTGCCGGCGAAGAGAGCCGATGGAATTGTCCATGTGGCCCTCGGCTTCGAGTTCGCCGAGAATCTCTCCGGCAAACTGAAAGTCGCCTTCTTCCAGCGCCTTGGTGGCGCGCTGCAGCCGCGGCCGGGTGCGCTCGGGATCGAAAAACTCGATGGGCTCGTTGCGCAGCGCTTTGTTGAGCGTGTCGCCGAAATCGCGGGCGCTGGCGAAGCGGTGCCAGGACTGCTTGGCCATCGCCTTTGTGCAGCACGCGGCTGACGGGCTGGCTTACGCTGGAATTTAATTCCGCCGCCAGCGGCGGAATCTGGCGGAGAATGGCGTCAACCACCTCATCCGCGCGGGCGCGCTGGAACGGGTTGCGGCCCGTCATCGCTTCGTAGCAGACCACGCTCAGAGAAAAAATATCGGACGCGGGCGACAGCGCCTTCAACTCGATCTGCTCGGGAGACATGTAGAGCAGCGTCCCTTTTTGCGCCCGCGTGGTGTGGGCATCGCTCATGTGAGCGACGCCAAAGTCGATGATCTTCACCGAGTCGTCTTCCATCACGAAGATGTTGCTCGGCTTTATGTCGCGATGCACCAGGCCGCGCTCGTGGGCCGCCTGCAGTCCGCGGCAGGTCTGGGAAATGATGTCGATCGTGCGCTCCACCGTCAGGCGATGGCTGGCGTTGCGCATGTAATGTTCCAGCGTGGCGCCGGGGAGCAGCGGCATCACGAAGTAGGGCTTCTTCTTGCCGTCTTCCTCGAATTCTCCGATGTCGAAGATCTCGACGATATTGGGATGGCTCATGGAGGCGAGCACGTCGCACTCCTTGTAGAAGAGCTGAAGCGAGGCCGGATCGGGAATGTCGAGGATGGTCTTGACCGCTACTTCGCGGCGCACGACGGTATCGTAGGCGCGGTACACCAGGCCCATCCCGCCCTGCCCGAGGACCTGCCTGACCTCGTAGCGGCCTGCCAGTTGTTTCGGTGAAGCGGGATTATCCATGGCCTACCAGGGCGTTTAGAACATAGCATCTTAACTCACATTTCCCGGCTGATCCTAGTCCTGGCGCTCTCGGGAGGGTACTGGTGTAATCTGCGCAAAAACTCTGCCCCTTGTCATTCCGAAGCCCGTTCTGCTGGCGAGGAATCTGCTTGCGGGCAGCGAAACAGCAGACTCCTCGCGTGTCAAGGCCGCGCTCGAGAGTTTGCCCAGCCGCGAAGCGGCGCCAGAGTAAAGCCCCGGGCGCAAGCCCGGGGACGAGCCCGGCCAAGCCCCAGAGTCCCAAAGGGGCGAAAGCACCGTAGCCCACGCTAGTGTTTTTGTAATATTGCCGGCATCTCAAACGCACCACTAACGTACTGCGACTGATCTCAATCTTGCGATGTCGAGGAGACCTGCGATGGCGCATATCAAAGTCCCTGAGGGGTTGCCGGGCATTCTCGGACCCATGGCAATCAGCCCGGAAAGCACGCAAGCCCTTCGTGTGCTGGCAGATGTATTGCTGCGCGGCCCGAACTCTCTGACTCCGGCGGAGCGCGAGATCATCGCGACCTATGTGTCATCCCGCAACGATTGCTGTTTTTGCCAGCTCTCGCATGGCGCAGCGGCGGCCGAGCATCTGAACGGGAACTACGAGTTGATTGACCGGATCAAGCTCGACTACAACGCAGCAGAAATTTCGGACAAACTCAAGGCGTTGCTCGCCATCGCCGGCAAAGTGCAAAAGGGCGGCAAGCAAGTCACCACGGAAGATGTCGCTCGCGCCCGCCAGCAGGGCGCCACGGACAAAGAAATCCACGACACGGTATTGATCGCAGCCGCCTTCTGCATGTTCAACCGTTACGTGGACGGCCTGGGAACCTGGCAGCCGACCGATCCGGAAATGTATCGCGAGATGGGAAAGACCATGGCTCACGATGGCTACGCGAAACCGGACTGGGACAAGCCCGTAGAGGCAGCCTGAGACTTAAGAGATGCGCCAACCTGGTTAGAGGAATGCAGGAGCTCAATAATACAACACCGCTAGGTCCCGCCGCCATCACACGATTTTCCACGCCGGTCTGAACCGCATACTCCTTTCACATTATTGACCCGCTGAAACGAGTACTTATAATCGCCGCACTTTCTGTGAAGAAGTTTTTTCGCGCCGCTGATTTCCGCGGCCCGAGTTTGTACTCCCAATCTTGAGAAAACGTTTCGCGAAGGAGAAGCAACCCATGGTTCGTTTCAAAAGCCTGGTATGTCTGCTGGCAATACTCATTGCAGGTGTGCACGCCGGGGCGCAGCAAATCACAGGAAGCATTCGCGGAACTGTCCAGGACCCCAGCAGCGCCTTCGTGCAGAGCGCGTCGGTGAGCGCCCGGCAAACCGAAACGGGCCTGACGCGTACCGCGATCACCGACGCCGGTGGCGCCTATGTCCTGGTGGAATTGCCCGTCGGCCACTACGAACTCCAGGTCGAAGCCAAGGGTTTCCAGAAGTACGTTCAGCAGGGCATCACCCTGAACGTAAACGAGACTGCCACCATTCCGGTTCATCTCGCCGTCGGCGCCGAGAGTCAGGTGGTGGAGGTGAATGCAGACGCGCAATTGATTCAGGGCACGGTGACCAGCCTGGGCAAGACGGTCACCGAGCGCGAGGTTCTCGACCTGCCTCTGAACGGCCGCAACTTTACCCAGCTGGGACTGCTGCAGCCAGGCGTGGTGCCGCTTACTCCTGGTTTATCCGAAGCGGGAGGATCATTGCGCGCGGGACAATCCTACGCCGTGAATGGCCAGCGCCCCGAGTCCAACAATTTTCTGATCGATGGAGCCAACAATTTCAACGGCGTGGATGGAGGATTCGTTCTTAAGCCGCCGGTGGATGCCATCACCGAGTTCAGAATTCTCACTCACAACGCCAATGCCGAGTTTGGAAACGCTCTGGGTTCGACCACCAATATCATCACCCGTTCCGGCACCAACCGATTCCACGGAGCGCTCTGGGAATTCTTCCGCAACGATATTTTTGACGCCACAAACTACTTCGCGGCCAAAACCGAGCCTCTGAAACAGAACCAGTTCGGCGGGACGTTTGGTGGACCGATCCGCAAAGACAAGACTTTTTTCTTCGCATATTACGAAGGGTTCCACAACCGCCAGGGACAAACCCAGTCGTCAACCGTGCCTTCCCTGGCCGAGCGCCAGGGTGATTTCTCGGCCATTTGCCCTGAGGGTTTTACCGGGGGCTTTTGCAATAACCAGAACCACCAGCTTTTCAACGTCTTCCTCAACACAGCCCTATATCAACAACCAGTACCCTGTCGCGACCCAGACCAATCCTGTTTCGCAGAACCTTTTGCAGTTTTTTCCCTTGCCCAACAATGGAACCAACCTCTTTACCTCGACCCAAGTGCTGCGCGAGGACTCAAACCAGGGAGGGGTAAAGGTCGACCACTACCTGACACCATCTGACATTCTCAATTTTCGCTACTCGATCATTGACGGAACGCAATTCAATCCCATCCCGACCTCTGGAGCGAGCGTTCCGGGCTTTCCCGTCGGGCAGGACCAGCGGGCGCAAAATTTCGTTGTCCAGGAGACTCACACCTTCTCTCCCAGCCTGATCGGTGTCTTCCGCGCCTCTTACCTGAGAAACAAATTTCTCTTTGGTCTACATATCAATCCCACCACCCCGGCGAGCCTCGGCTTCAAGTACACGCCCAGCCTGGAAGCTGCCGTGGGTCCTCCGTCGATCCAGGTGTCGGGCTACACCACCATCGGCAATCCGATTACCGGGCCGCGCAATACCTTTGAGAATGCCTTTGACTACTCAGGAGCTCTGAGCTGGGTGCACGGCCGTCATGAGCTCAAATTCGGAGGCGGATACCAGCATCTGCAGATCAATGCGCTGCAGGGCATCGCCAGCAACGGCTTCTACGTTTTTGCGGGTTTCCCCGTCGTGCCCGATGCCTTTGCCAGCTTCCTGTTTGGCCAGCCGGTCGTCTTTCTGCAGGGACTGGGTGATTTTGAACGCGGCATCCGGGGAAACTCGGTGAACGCGTATGTTCAGGACACGTTCAAAGCCACATCGCGCCTGACTCTCAACTTTGGTGTGCGCTATGAACTGCCGTTCCCCTACACCGAGATCAAGAACCGGCAGACGCTTTGGATTCCGGGCCGGCAGTCTACCGTGGTACCGGATGCCCCTCCGAATGGCTTGCTCTATCCGGGAGACAAGGGCGTGCCCGCGGGCTTGATCCCCACATTCAAGAAGGGCTTCGCGCCGCGCGTTGGTTTCGCCTGGGACCCGACCGGAAGCGCCAAGTGGCTGGTCACCTCCGCGTACGGAATCTTCTACGAGCCCTACTACACCGGTCAGGGTGGACCTCTGCAGTCGCCGATCAGCGCGCCACCCTTCCTGCAGACTCCCCAGGTGAGCCTGCCCGATTTTGCCGATCCATTTAACGGCAATCCTCCCATCCAGGGTGAGTTCTCCAGACCCCTGACCAACCTGACGCTCGCGGCGAACCTTCCCTTGCCCTACGTGCAGGACTGGGACCTGAATATCCAGAGGTCCTTCGGATCGGATCTGCTCTTCGAAATCGGCTACGTGGGAACCAAGGGAACCAAGCTGCCGCGCTATGATCGAAGGCAACCCGGCCATCTACATTCCGGGTTTTGACAACACCACCAATCCACCTTCACCTATTTCCACCTCGAGCAACGCTGACCGGCGGCGCGAATTTTCCGGATGCACGCTCGATCCGACGACCGTCTGCAACTTACTCTTCGACGGGTCTGATCACAGGCATTGCTAATTCTTCGTACAATGCCCTGGAAGCCAGCCTGAAGAAGCGTTTCAGCCACGGAATTTCTTTCCTGGCGTCGTACACCTACTCCAAGTCCATCGACGACTCTTCTACCTTCAACCTGAGTGGCTCGGCATCAAAACCCCTGGCCGGGGAGAATGATCTGGCGCAGAACCCCTTCGACGTGAACGCGGAACGAGGCCGCTCGCTGTTCGACGCCCGTCAACGGTTCGTGTTGAGCTACCAGTGGAGCCTGCCGTGGTGGCGACAGCCCAAGGGCTGGTATCAACAGGTCCTGGGCAACTGGCAGGTGAACGGGATCGTGACCGCGATGACGGGAACTCCGTTTACGGTCTTCGACGGGAATGACTTTTCGGTGCAGGGCTCAGCGCCGGAAATCAGCGGATTCTTCTCCAACCGGCCGAACGTAGTCGCCGGACAGGATCCCAACGCCGGTCCGAAAACTCCCGGCGCATGGCTTAACCCGAATGCATTCCAGAGAATCACTCAGGATCCCAACTCTCCCGTGCAGCAATTCGGCTCGGCGGGCCGCAACATCGCGCAGGGTCCGGGATACACGGATTGGGACTTCTCGTTGTTCAAGAACATCCGCGTGGCGGAGTCGAAGGAAGTTCAGTTCCGGGCGGAATTCTTCAACCTCCTGAATCATACGAATTTCCATATTCCCGACAGCGACATGAACTCGCAAACTTTCAACCAGATTCTGGAGGCCCAGCCCCCGCGGCTGATCCAGTTCGCGTTGAAATTCACCTTCTGATTTTCGTAGCGCCGGCCTCCGGCCGCCCCGATGGGGCGGCACGATGCCCGCCCGACAGCCGGAGCCTGTTCTGAGCGCAGTCGAAGGGCCGGCGCTACGAAGCCTTCGCGGTCCGTGGGGAGTGCAAACCATTGCACTAGCTGGTTGCCAGCCTTGTTCTAGTTATTTCCTACTATTGGTGCGCCCGCACCAGGATGATACTTTTCCCGCCATGGCAAAACGCCGGTTCCCGTTGCTGACTGACTTGATTGCGCGCGTTCGCTCTGACCCGGCGGTTCACTCTTATCGGTCGAGATACGACGTGGCCTGAGCCATGAACCGAGTGCAGGCAGACACTGAACCGCTGTCCGGACAGCGGCTCCTTCGTCCGACGTAATCGTCATCGGCGGCGGTTTGGCGGGGAAGGCAGCTTCTTTGCAACTTGCAAGAGCCGGTCTGAGTGTCACCTGCATCGAGCCGGCGGAAGCTGTGCGCCAGGCCGTGGGCGAATCACTGGATTGGTCGGCGCCTGATTTGTTGAAGGCGCTGGGGCTGCCCATGGAAGACCTGGTGAACACCAGGATGGCGACCTGGAAGCGGCATGTGACGTTGAAGTCACGCGACGGCTGTTCCGAGCACTATGTTCCGACGCCCTGGCTCGCCGGCCCGCCCTTCCACATCGAGTTGCGCACTCTGCACGTGGATCGCATGCGCCTGGACCAGGAACTCCTGCAGATGACGATTGATTCCGGCGTCAACCTGGTTCGCGACAAGGTGGTCCGGGTGGAAAGAAATGGAAAGAAGATTTCTGCCGTCCAAACCGCGGGCGGCGCGCGGCTTTCCTCGCCCTGGTTTATCGATGCGTCCGGCTTTGCCACATGCCTGCTGGCGCGGGAATTTAATCTTCCCGCCATTCACTTCGGGCCGGCGAAGGTAGCGATGTGGACGTATTTCCCGGTCCCTGAATCGATCGAAGGGACCACGCTCTACATGGAACCGCTGAGCACCGAATACCTCGACTGGATTTGGGAAATTCCAATCAGCCCCAACGTGGTCAGCGTCGGATACGTTACGACCGGGTGCGGCGACCAAGGCTCAAGCGCGAGCAGGGACTCTCCGTCGAGAACATCTTCCGGCAGCAACTCACAAAATTCCCGCGCTTCGAACAGCTGCTGCGCGAGGCCCCGCTTGGACGAGCCGAGTGTCACTTCCTTCCGCTCCCGCGCTTACGGCGGAGTCGCCGGGACGAACTGGCTCATCGCCGGAGAAGCCGCGTCGATGGTGGATCCCATCACCGCCAACGGAGTGACTGCCGCCCTGCGGCACGCGGCGGAAGCCTCCCGGCTGATCCTGAAATACCGCAAACGGGGCACGCTGCCGCTGTGGGCGAGAATTTCGTACAGCAGTCGCAGTCATGCAGATGGCAAAGTTTTTTAACAGTGGAATCGAAAAGATTGTTTATGAACCGCCGGTGAGAAATCGCATCGGCGTGGGACGTTCCGGGACGGTCTACACCAGTCCGGCCTGGAGCATGAACGTGGTGTATGCGCGCCTGAAACCCAAGGGATTATTCTCCACGTTTTTTCTCGGATTGTTTCTGGGCGCATTCCGGGCCAGCGCGTGGGCGTTTTATCAGTTCTGCAAACGGTTGACGCCAGCCGCCGCAATGCAGGGTTGATTTGTCTCGGATGTGAAAGGGGTATGCATGTATCTACTTTCTCGCGGATCGGGTTACCCGGTGTTATTCATCCACGGCATACCCACCAGCAGTCAGCTCTGGAGCGGCGTTGTACAAAAGATGCAGGACCGCTTTACCTGCCTGGCGGTTGATCTACCTGGCCTGGGAAAAACTCCGAAGACCTCCGATGGCCTCCGGCACTGGAAAACCTGGCCGAAAAGATCGAGCAAATCCGGGTGGAAAATAACATTGAGAAATGGCACGTGGTGGGTCATGACGCCGGTTCTGCCATCGCGGTGCACTACGCTCACCGCTTTCAGGATCGCGTTGACCGCCTGGCTCTGCTTTCGCCTGCGGTCTTTCCCGAGCTGAAGCCTTTCCATCTCTTCCGGATTGTCCGCAGCCCGGTGATCGGAGAATTGCTCGCGCCCGCCGTCAATGCCATCTTCTGGAAAGTTGCGATGCGGCAGGCCCTGGAACCACGGCGCTCGGAGTTGAACGACACCGTCGAGGACTTCCATGCGCCCTTTTCCGGCCCGTTCGGCGCGTGGCGCCTGATGTCCATACTGCGCTGGGGAAATCCCGCCGAGGTCCTGGCTTCGATGCCCGCGATGTTGCCGCAGCTTAAAGTTCCGACACTGATTTTCCAGGGTTCACGCGACAAAGCCGTGCCCGAACAGTTTGCGCAACGGGCCTGTGCCCTTATTCCTCAGTCCAAAGTCGTCATGGTCGACTCGGGACACTTTATTCCGCTGAACAATCCAGAGGTGGTTGCGGCGGAACTTCTTCGCTTCTTCGGAGAAACTCGATTCGAAAGCGGCAACCGACCGACCAGGCGGAACCTGCCTTCCCTTTTCAGCTCCGCGCCGTCCCGACGAATTAGGTTCATCCAGAACCTCGAAATCGCCGAGGTGAGATTCCTGCACGGTGAGCCGGTCGAAGCTTTTGTCGAGAGCTTCGAACTCGCTGCGGAACCGATCGCGGAATGACAGGCATGCTTCACGGCTGGTCCAAAAATCAATCGTCATGAAGCGCGTCGGGTTCTCGAGATCGCCAAGAAAGTTGGTACGGATGTATTCGGGGTCTCGCTGGAAGAGCCGGACCCAGTCGCCATCCGGCCCGTACGCGGTACGGAATGCCGGCAAACATTCGTGGACGGACCACATACGACCAAACGTAGCAGTACATCGAAATTCTCCCAGGCGATATCGGCAGCTTGCGACCGCCGAGTGTAGCCCATGTTACGTCAACAGCCTTCGTGAATGTTTCTCCTGGCAAGCAACCCAAGCCCTCATACAATCCTCCTAATGATCTTTGCAGTTGGCCATCCATTCACATTTTTGATCGCGGTGCAGCCCCGCATTTGTTAGAGGGAAGGCAGAAGAATCTTGTCGGCCAAATCACGGAGACCACGGGGAATCATTTTCGCGCTGGCGGTTGTTTGTTACATCGTGAGTCAAAGCCTGGCATGCGGCGGAGGTTCCCCGGCCGGGCAGTCCTCTGAACCGGGAACACAAGCGGAAACACGGGGTCCACTGGTCGCCTCCACGCACCCGAACTACTTCACGGACAAGGCAGGGAATGTTCTGGCGCTGAATGGATCGCACACCTGGAACGACCTTCAGGATTGGGGCAGCAACGGGTCTCCGCAGAGTTTCGACTTCAACGCTTACGTCAAATTTCTTGTCGCCCACGGCCACAACATGACGCTGTTGTGGACCGTGGAGCTGCCAAAATTCTGCGGCTTCCCCGCCATCGCCGGCGTATCGCAGGACATCACCGTCACCCCGCACCCCTGGCAGCGGACAGGCCCAGGTACGGCAACCGACGGCGGACTGAAGTTTGACCTCACGAAATTCAATCAGGGCTATTTTTCTCGCCTGCGGTCGCGGGTGCAGGCGCTTAACACCGCCGGAATCTACACGGGAGTGTATCTGTTCAGCGGCGAGTGGCTGAATTCCTTTCGCTGCGCCAGTGATGGCTATCCTTTCACCGGGGCAAACAACATCAATGGCATCAGCGACGGCTATACCAGCGGTGCGAGCGGGACGCAGTCGATGACCATGACCTCTCTGAATTCGATCACCGCGATCCAGGATGCTTACGTCGAAAAGGTCATCGACACGTTGAACGACCTGCCCAATGTTTTGTGGATCATTTCAGAGGAGGCCCCGGCAAGTTCCACCTGGTGGCATCGGCATCAGATTGCACACATCAAATCCTACGAAGCCTCGAAGCCCTTGCGGCATCCTGTCGGCTTCGGTGCGCTGGTCGGCGCTCCCGACACCATCCTCACGAACAGCGACGCCGACTGGATTGCGCCGTTGGCCAGGGTCTCTCCGCCTTCGAGCTGCGGTAGCGGAAATCCACCATGCAAAGTGAACATCAACGACTCCGATCACTCATATTTCGGCATGTGGAATGACGACGCGCAGCAAAACCGCAACTACGCGTGGGAGAACTTCTTGCGAGGCAATCAGGTGGTGTTCATGGATCCCTACCTGTTCGCCTATCCCCGGGAGAACCGGAACCTTTGCCTATCCGCCACCAATGCAATCTGCTCCGCTGTGGATTCCCGGTGGGAAAATTTCAGAAACAATCTCGGCTACATGTCGAAATATTCGCGGAAGTTGAACCTGGCGAGCGCGAGACCAAGCAGTGCTCTCTGTTCCACGTCCTATTGCCTGGCTCAGACCCCTTCGCAAGGCGCGGAGTACCTGGTTTACGCTCCCTCCGGCGGGGCGTTCACGGTGGACCTTTCAGCGATGCCGAGTTCGCGGATGCTGACAGTGGAGTGGTTCGACCCATCATCGGGCGCCACCACGACAGGAGACCCTGTACCGGCCGGCTCTCCTTCCCAGTCGTTCAC
Organism: Terriglobia bacterium; assembly: GCA_963816865.1. GTDB lineage: Bacteria > Acidobacteriota > Terriglobia > Terriglobales > Acidobacteriaceae > JAIQFF01. Next base: position 21,095 of record CAWFMU010000027.1, on the reverse strand, counting down.
CCCGCCCTTCACGGGAGATGCAGTGCTCTATCTCGTCGACACGGCAGGCCACAATACTGCTCAGAGCAACGTCGAGAGTGGCGGCTCTGGCCGGTAGCGAGAGACGACAGCTGCGGATGGTAGTATTTCGGGTAAGACATCGCCCCGGTGTCGTGAAACGCAACCGCAGGTGAATGTGGCAATCGCTTCAATTCCGCAAGACAAAGCGTCGGCTCGTATCGCAGTCGTCGAGCAACACATTCGACTTGAGAACGAGCATGACCTTGAAGGTGTTCTCCAAACCTTCGGCGATGCTGCACGGTACGATGACGAGCCGTGGGGTGAACACTTCGAGGGCCGGAGCGGAGTGCGCCAGTTTTATGAGCAGCTCATGAAGGCCCTGCCTGACCTCGAAATCGAGGTGCAACGCCGGCACGTCGCAGACGACGCCATCCTCGTTGAAGTTGTGATTCGCGGCACGCACCTGGCTGGATGGCGCGGCCTTCCAGCGACGGGACGGCGAGTCGAGTTCCCACTTTGCGGTGTGTACACCTTCGACGCCAACAACCGTCTGGCTGGGGAGAAAATCTACTACGACCGCGGGACGGTGTTGCGACAACTAGGCGTTTTCCACGAGCCGCAAAGCACACTGGGACAGATCTCTATTTTGGCGACTCATCCCACCACCATTGCACGCGCTTTCGCGAGGAAGCTCCTCCGCAGGTAAGCGTTCGCGTCGGGTGATTCAGTCCGGGTGAATTAAGACAGCACGACCCCGGCACCGCGTGAATTCCCCACCATATCTAGTGCTTTTGTAATATTGCCGTCACCACTCAACCGCAACTATGGTGTCCTGTTTGTGGATACTTTACTTCCAATTCCCGCGAAACCGCCCTTGCCACTCAGAATCGAGGATCAGGAAAATGGCCCACATTGAATTGACGGAAGGACTGCCGGGCATTCGCGGCCCGATGGTGTTCAGTCCTGAAACCACCAAGCCTTTGGGCGAACTGGTGCAAGTCCTGCTGACTGGTCCGCACACGCTGACTCCTGCGGAACGGGAAATGATCGCAACCTATGTCTCCTCCGAGAACGATTGCTACTACTGCCAGACCTGTCACGGTTCCACGGCAGCGCAACATCTTGGCGGCACTGATTCGGATTACGAACTGATCTCCCAAATCAAGCATAACTATGAGGCCACCCCGATCTCCGCCAAGATGAAGGCCCTTTTGGCGATTGCGAGCAAAGTGCAGAAGGGCGGAAAGTTCGTAACGGCGCAAGATGTGGACCGTGCCCGCGAGAAGGGGGCAACCGACAAGGAGATCCACGATACGGTTCTGATCGCTGCCGCGTTCTGCATGTTCAATCGCTACGTGGACGGCCTGGACACGTGGCAGCCCCGTGATCCGGAGATCTATCGTGAAATTGGACAGCAGACAGCTCGGCTCGGCTACGTCGGCCGGGACTACAAGAAGCCGCTACAGGCGATTGCGGCCAAACAGCATAATTCGAAAAGTTAAGGAGCTTTTTTACTTATGGCACACATCCGTCTTCCTGAAGGTATTCCTGGAATCCTGGGGCCGATGGCATTCAGTCCCGAAACCGCGAAGCCGCTTAACGCGCTGGCGGAGGTGCTTCTGCGCGGGCCGAATACTCTGGCCCCGGCCGACCGCGAGATGATCGCAACCTTCGTATCTTCCGAGAACGACTGCTATTTTTGTCAGCACGCCCACGGCGCTGTTACTGCCTATCGGTTGGGCGGAAATGAAAAATTGGTAAACGATGTGAAGTTGAACTTTGAATCGGCCGCGATCTCCGAAAAGATGAAGGCTCTGTTGGCCATCGCCGGTAAAGTTCAAAAAGGCGGCAAGCAAGTCACTGCCGCAGATATCGACCGCGCCCGCGCGCAGGGCGCAACCGACAAAGAGATCCACGATACAGTGCTGATCGCTGCGGCTTTCTGTATGTACAACCGCTATGTGGACGGTCTGGCAACCTGGGCGCCCACCGATCCCACCATGTACCGCGAGAACGGGAAGCGGCTGGCAGAAAAAGGCTATCTCGAAACCACGGACGATTTGTTGGCAGGTGCGAAAAGGTAAATTGGGGATGTCCATTCCAAAATCGTGCAGCGCCGTTGCAGACGCGCTCGGCGCTAAAAGGGAAACGTGAGCTTGGCCGGTCATTCTCAGAGTAGCGACAACGTACAAAGCGACGAACTAACGCCCGGCCTGAGTGAATTCGACCTCAATTATTACGGCTGGCGCGTGGTGCTGGCGGCGTGCTTAGGCGTGATGGCGGGCTTCGGCTCGCTGTTCGTCTATACCTTCACGGTGTTTGTGAAACCGCTGGGCGCAGAATTCGGCTGGAGTCGCGAAGCCGTTTCGAGCGGTTTCGCTATCGGCGCCGTCACTGTCGGCTTGTGCTCACCGCTGTTGGGCCGGTGGATTGACCGTTATGGGCCTCGCCGCATCATCCTTCCCTGCATGACGGTGTTTGGCTGCGGCATTGCTTCGCTGGCACTGTTGCGCTCCGGAATATGGCAGTTCTACGTGACCTGTTTCGTGCTGGGAGTGGTTGGCAATGGCGCCGCTCATCTGGCTTACTCGCGATCCATTTCCACCTGGTTTCAACGGCGCCTGGGTATGGCGCTGGCTTTCGTTATGGTGGGATCGGGTCTCGGCGCGATGATCCTGCCGGTGGTGGCGCAAAGCATTATCAGCCGTTCTGGTTGGAGGGCGGCCTACGGGGCTCTCGGTTGCATTGCCTTGCTGCTCGGGCTGCCGCTCAGTTGGCGCTACATCCGTGAGCGCGGCTCCCTGAACGCCAATTCCGTGCCGGTCGCGCATTCTGGCATGACGTTTCAGCAAGGTCTGCGTTCCTATGCTTTCTGGATTATCGTCGCAGTCCTGTGCGTGAGTTCGATCAGCATGAACGGAGCCATCACTCAGATGTCCGCATTGCTGACGGACCGAGGAATCACGGCCAGCGGTGCGGCACTCTGCGCTTCTATTCTCGGTGGCTCGAGCCTGCTGGGCCGGGTCGGAGTAGGCTGGCTGCTGGACCGGTTTTTCGGGGCGCGTGTTGCATTTGTGATAACCCTGTCTACCGCGTCGGGTATCTTCCTGCTCGCGCGGGCGAATAGTTTTCCTGCGGGATGCCTTGCAGCTGCGCTGATCGGCATAGGGGCCGGTGGCGAAGCGGCCATCACACCTTACTTGCTGACTCGTTATTTTGGGCTGCGGTCTTTTTCCACTCTCTACGGTGTGACCTGGACGTTCTACGCCGCCGCGGCCGCCATTGGTCCGGTGATACTGGGCCGCGCCTTTGATTCGACCGGCTCCTACACCTCTTTGCTCGTAATCCTCGCAACGGCGCTCGCCTTGGCTGCCGCGATGAACCTCTTCCTTCCAAGGTATTCGGCCTCAGCCGGCAACTGATCCCACCCTGATATGGGCTGTCGGATTGCGACAATAGTAGAAAAACGCTAGAGAGGACAATCCGCAGGGCATGTAGTATTTGCCCTTTGCACCGCCCAATCCCTAAGAGATGAATGCAACCTCTGCCGGAAGAACCTGGTTAAAGGAGCACCGCGCCTGCTATGCGAAGCATCCAGAAACGGTTCGCAGTTTGGCTTCTCTTGTCCGCTGTCGCGTTTATCCAGCTGTCAGCCGCAGAACCATGCCCCTCCGAACAGCACCCGACATTCAGGGTTGCGGTTGCTCCCGAGTTGGCGGGGACGGCACTTTCCGGCCGCCTGATTGTGATGATGTCCAATCAGCCCGTTCCTGCGGACAGACTCGCTCCCAGCTTCGGGCCGGATGCTCACTCGGTATGGGTGGCGGCGAAAGAGGTTCGCGGCCTGACTCCGCAGACGCCCGTAGACCTTGATCCAGACGAGTTGGCATATCCGGCTGCATTCTGCGCCGCTCCGGCGGGGAATTACAAGATCAAAGCCGTCCTGGATATAGACCACAATTTTGCCTACTACGACGACGCTTCTGATGGCGACCTGCTGAGCGTCACGGCCGAGCACAAATTCGATCCTGCTACAAACGAAAGAATCTCGCTGACCCTGACCGAACGCAAGACTGACCCTCCACTGCAATTGCCGCCCCACACGGAACTGATTGATTTCCTAAGTCCGGCATTGTCCGAATTTTGGGGGCGTCCGATTCACATGCGTGCCGCGGTCGTGCTTCCGCCCGGTTACGGCAGCAGCAAGACTCGCTATCCGACGGTGTACCTGACCCACGGTTTTGGCGCGGACATGACGTATCTGGTGCGGCGCAGTGCGGCGAACGCAAACAAGTTGATGGAGGAAAAGAAGATCCCGGAAATGATCTGGGTGATGCTGCTGGAGGCTTCTCCCACCGGCACCCACGAGTTCGCCGATTCCGTAAACAACGGACCGTGGGGCAAAGCCTTGACCACGGAATTCGTTCCTTACCTGGAGAAGAAGTATCGAATGGATGCCAGGCCGAACGGACGTTTCCTTACGGGACACTCATCGGGAGGATGGGCTGCGATGTGGATACAGGTCTCACACCCCGAATTGTTCGGCGGCACCTGGCCCACAGCTCCCGATCCGGGCGATTTCCGCAACTTCGCCGCCGGGGCCGATCTCACCAAGGACCCGCCGCCAGACTTCTATCGCAACGAAGACGGCAGTCCGCGGATGTTCATTCGCATGGGCGGCAAAGATACTCAGACCCTGGGAGATCTGGCTCATCAAGAGCATGTGTTGGGAGACTACAGCGGTCAGTTGGCGTCCTTCGAGTGGGTGTTTAGCCCACGAGGCAAAGACGGACGTCCAATGCCACTTTTCGATCGCGACACTGGAGCGATCGATCCCGAGGTCGCCGCGTACTGGGAAAAACACTATGACATCGCGCACCTCCTGCGCACGAACTGGACTAAACTAGGTCCGCTGCTGAATGGCAAGATTCACCTCACTGTGGGTACCGCGGACACGTTTCATCTGGATGAGCCGGCGCGACTGCTGGAGCAAACCATCAAAGATCTGGGAGGCAAGGCCAGTTTCACCTACGTAGAAGGACGCAGCCACTTTGATCTGTACCAGGGTGGATTGTCCGAGCGGATTGCAAAAGAAATGTACGCGGTGGCCCGGCCCGCTAATGGCTCGATGCAAGGGCGACGTGCGCATTCCGGGGCCCCCAACGACGCGCAACCACGAAGTCCGAAGTAGTTTCGAATGTGGACTTCAAGATCAGAGGTGGGCAGCCTTAGGCGATCTATTTCTTGAGCGCCTGCTTTTCGCGATCCAGCACCATCTGGTCGAAGGCGTGGGGCAGCGACTCGCAGCGGGAGTACGGACCGGGTTTGTAGGCGCGCGACCCGATTCCAGCCTGCGATAACTCCGAGATGGCCCAGTCTTCACGGTTAGTGGCGTCCCAGAATTCAACTGCATCATTGGCTTCGAAGTCCGGCTTGGCTATTTCGCCAGGATGAAAATGCCATTCGCAAATGATGGCAGTACGATCCACGGCGCGCGGCCAGAGCGTGTGCGTCATCACGTAGTCCGGATGGAGACTCAGGAACAGATTGGGAAAAACCGAGTAGTAATAAACTTTGCTGCGTTCCTCTGCGTTGAGTCCGGGAAGATAGGCGCGTCGCAGCTTGCCATCTTTACTCATGGTCCTGGCGCCGCCTTGAAATTCCATGGAGCCGCCGATGTATCCGCGATGCGGCTGGTCGTTGTCGCCAGAAAGGTAATTGCTGATCGCGCTGAGCGCCGGATGCAGTATGGGACAGTGGAGGCACTCATTGTAGTTTTGCATGATCAGCTTCCAGTTAGCCTTCGCCTCATACTCGATGCGCCGGTGCGTTTTCAGATCAGCCATCTGCCAGTGCGCGAACTTCTGCGGTAGATCTTCCAACTGACAGGCTAGCGCAGCGGGCTCTGCTCCGAGGTTAATGAAGATGTGGCCGTCCCAGACCTCGGCCTGAACGCGATTGAGGGGATAGTCTTCGCGGCGGAAGCCGTCCTGCGCGTGAGGAGCACCGATCAGGCTCCCGTCGAGTCCGTAGGTCCATCCGTGGTAGCCACACTGAATTCGTCCCGGGAAATGCCCTTCGGCGCCGGCGCAGATGCGGGTGCCGCGGTGCCGGCACACATTGAAAAACGCCCGCACCGCGCCACTTCCATCACGAGTAATAATGATGCTTTCACTCGCAATCTCGCGCACAAAAAAGTCGCCCGGCACTGGAATCTGGTTGGCGCGCCCGGCGCAGATCCAGGTATTGCAATAGAAACGTTCAAGCTCGTCGCGGAAGAGATCAGGGTCGGTGTAGTAGCGCGCGGGTAGAGTGGTCGGCACGGATTGGGTGTCAGAAGTCGGCATTCAGTACTCAGGGGTCACGGCGCTCCGCGCACCGTCTCCAAAGATTCCAAGCATAAGGATTTTATAGCAGGATTCGTGCTAATCCATCTCGGACGCATCATAGAGCAACCGGCTTCGAATGACTTGTGTCTCAGATTAGCGAAACGCGGCTTCGAAGGATCGCGAGTTTACTGTTTGTTGAAGTATCTGATTCTCAACACGACGACAGTTTTTATTGTCGCGTGACGACGAGAAGCACAAAGGAGCCAGGCTTCATCTTCCCCCGGCGTTGCCCCGGTGGCGGAGGGTCGAAATCCGCGGCGGGAAGATAAATATTGTGGGTTTTCAGGTCGAGGGCCATGGTTCGGGCGGAGCGCTTGGTGGGTACATTGTCGACGATAGTAAATTTGTCGGGAGAATCCTCATGAACGACCGTGAGCGTCCCTTCCCCGTTGGACGCAAATGCGAAGTTTGTGGCGGGATCGAACCCGTTGGCATCGACACCTTCTCCGATTGCGGGCGTTGCAATTACCTTTCCCGTGTCCGCATTGACGACCGCCATCATTTTGTTGTCGCAGCCGACGAAGAGGCGGCGACTCTTCCGGTCCATGGCTAAGCCAGAAGGCTCCAGGCAGGGAGCCAGTGGCCAACGATGAAGGACCGCGAGCTTCTGCGGATCAAATTCCACAAGTTCAGACGTATCTTCGATGTTTACAAAAATGCTTCCTTTACCGTCGGTGACTGCGAACTCCGGCTTGCCGCCCAACGCAAGCGTGCCCAGCACGGTGCCGCTGGCGGCATCAATAGCTGTGGCGTCGTGGCTGTGGCCGTTCATAGTGAATACGCGCCTGGTAGCGGCATCGTAGACGATAGCGTCTGGATTTGTTCCCGCCTGGACGGTCCCGATAGTTTTGAGAGTTTTCAGGTCGAAGATGGTCACGTTGTTTGCCCGCCCGTTGCTCGTGAACCCGCGGCCCAGGTCAGAAGCGACGGCGATGCCGTGCACGCCTTGTGTGTCGGGAATTTCCCCAGCCGCGGAAAGGCTGTCGGCGTCGAGTACCACAACGCGGCTTCCGTGGGAAACGTAGATGCGCCGGGCGTCGCTATCAACGGCGATATAATCCCAGCCCTCGTCGCCTCCCACCGCAATGGTTTTTGCTACTTGATATCCCGAAGACCCCTGGTTCGGCGCCGCCGCTCCGGCTTGCTGGAGCGAAAATGCCATCAAGGCAAGAATGAGTGCGCAAGGCGAAATGAGTAGTCGGATAGGGCGGGGCATCGTAGGCAACCTTTCGATCGATGGCAATTCTTTACTTCGCTTCTGGAAGTTCTACAGCGTCGTAGATAAACAGGGGTTAAATTCTCCCCTAAATCTAGCGTACGAAGCCGACTGGCTAGGGTTTTTTCGAAACGCAGTATGATGCTCCTATGCGAGTCCTTCTGGTGGAGGACGACACACGGATCGCGCGCTTCGTCGCAAAAGGACTCCGGGAACAGTCTTATGCAGTCGATGTAGTCGGTTCCGGAGAAGAAGCCCTTTACCAGGCCGCGATCAATAGCTACGACCTCATCATCCTTGATGTGATGATCCCGCCTCCCGACGGCTTCACAGTTTGCAAGGAACTGCGAAAATCCGGACAGCGCATGCCCATTCTGATGCTGACGGCGCGAGACGCAGTCGATGACCGCATCACGGGTCTCGATCACGGGGCTGACGACTACCTGACCAAGCCATTCGAATTTCGCGAGCTTCTTGCGCGGTTGCGTGCGCTGCTGCGGAGGACGGGCGGGCTATTGCCAGCGAAACTGGTGGTCGCCGATCTTAGTCGTGGACACGGTTGGGCAGAATGTATCGCGAGACGGGCGAACGATTTCGCTGACCGCGAAGGAATATGCCTTGCTGGAATTTCTGGCGCGGAACGCGGGCCGAGTGGTGGGACGTGCCGAGATTGCCGAGCACGTCTGGGATGAAGAGTTCGATCCGTTTTCCAACTTGATCGAGGTATACGTGAACCGGGTGCGCCGAAAAATCGACGCGGGTTCGGCGTCACCTCTTTTGAGCACGCGGCGTGGGGCAGGATATGTGCTCTCGAGCAAGTGACACAGTGAACCAACTGGTGGTCCGCAAGACGAACGGAAAGCGACGGAATCGGGGCCATGCTTAGTTCTGTCCGGGTGCGACTTACGTTGTGGTACACCGCGGTACTGGCCTGCGCGCTGGTGGCGCTGGCTTTGGCTACGTACTTTGTACTGCGACGAAACTCGGCTCGTCTAACGGACGCCGCCAGCGTTGAAATGGCAGAGTCTTTTCTCACGACTGTGCGGGCCGAAACGCGGGACGCACCCGGTCCCGACGGCTTGAAGGAAGGCGTTGAGAAGGCTATTTCAGAGCACAATTTCCGAGACACAGTGTTTGTGGTCGTTGACTCGGAGAGCAACATTGTCGCGTGCTCTGATAACCAGCTTCTTGCGGGTGGGGCGTCGGCCACCGTGCCGGGAATGTTGGAAGGCGCGATGGATCGAAGTGTCCATGAGGCCCATCCATTCCGGAGCATTCGGTTGCGAGAGCAGGCATACAGGAGTTTCGTGCGCGATTTTGTCATTGCCGGGGCTCAATACAAGCTGATTGTGTTGCAATCCCTTCATCGCCAGGACGAATTTCTAAAAAGCGTTCTCTCAGCGTTCGCTCTGGCCATTCCGCTGTCGATCGTGCTGGCCAGCGGCGGCGGCTATTTTCTGGCGCGCAGAAGCCTGTCGCCGGTCGTCGAGATGAGCACGCAGGCGGGACGCATCGGTGCGGACAACTTGCATGATCGTCTGCAGGTAGCGAACCCTCAGGATGAGCTCGGCCATCTGGCTCAGTCCTTCAACAGTCTGCTCGACCGGCTGGATCAATCGTTCGAGCAACAGCGGCGGTTTATGGCCGATGCATCTCACGAACTGAGAACTCCAGTGGCCATTCTTTGCGGAGAGGCGGATGTTGCCCTGTCACAGGCAAGTCGTTCGCCGGAGGACTACCGCGCGTCTCTCGACATCCTTCGCGCGGAAGCGAAGCGCCTTAAACATATCGTGGAAGATCTCTTTACTCTGGCGCGTGCCGACGCCGGCCAGTACCCCTTGACCCCGACTGACTTCTATCTCGATGAACTGGTCACGGAGTGCTCGCGGAGCATGAGAACGCTGGCCGCTGCGAAACAGATCACACTGTGCTGCGACACCTCGAAAGAGATGCCTATCCACGCCGATGAGGCTCTGCTTCGTCGCATGATCGTAAATCTGCTGGACAATGCGATCAAATACACGCCGTCCGGCGGTAAAGTGTCCGTGACTTGGGACGTACAGGACTCCCAGTACCGGGTGACGGTCAGCGACAATGGTGAGGGAATCCCCAGCGAATTACAGCCGCGCATCTTCGAGCGCTTCTTTAGGGCAGATAAGGTTCGATCACACTCGGAGAGCGACGGCGGTGGCGCCGGACTGGGGCTTTCCATCAGCCGATGGATCGTGCAGGCGCATGGCGGCCGGCTCGAGTTGACTCGGTCGGACAAGGGCGGCAGCACCTTCACTGTCCTTCTGCCCGCCTCAGCCGTGTAGCCGTTAATCCGGCATTTATCTTCCAATCGCTAGGTTAGTTTTGTGGAGCCGCGAACTGCGTCGCCGGCTTTGCCGAAATTAACCTATGCGTTTCGCAGCAAAACTCCTTTTAAGATGGCGTGCTTGTGTGATTCCGGGTCTGCTTCTGATCGGCGTCGCAGCAGCTCAGCAAACCACGCCGTTGCCGCCGCTGCGCCTTACCCTGCAGGATGCGCTGGCGCGCGCGCGCCGCAACAGTGTGACTTATCAGTCCGCCCTCATGGATGCAGGGGTGGCGCGCGAGGACAAGTACCAGGCTCGCGCCGCGCTGCTGCCTGGCGTGGCCTACAACACCTCGGGAATTTATACAGAGGGCACAGGGGTTAATGGGGGCATTAAGTTCATCGCCAATAACGCGGTTCACGAATACTCCAGTCAAGGCAACGTCCATGAAGCCATCGACGTCGCCGGCTTCGCGGAGTTTCGGCGCAATGGTGCGGCGGCCGCCGCCGCGCGTGCCCGCTCCGAGATCGCTGCACGGGGATTGGTGGTTACGGTAGTGCAGGCCTACTACGGCGTTGCTGCGGCTCAACTGAAATTGGAAGTTGCCCAGAAAGCAGCGGATGAGGGTGAAAGCTTTCTGAAATTGACCCAGGACCTCGAACACGGCGGAGAGGTTGCCCACTCCGACGCCATCAAGGCCGAGTTGCAGCGGAATGATCGCTTACGGCAACTGCGGGAAGCGGAACTGGCCTCCCTGAATGCCCGGCTCGACCTTGCCGTGCTGATCTTCCCGGATTTAACCGATAACTTCGAAGTCGCCGAGAACCTTCACGCGCCCGCATCACTGCCCACCCTGCCGGAGGTTCAACAACTGGCCGCGCGCGACAATCCCGATATTCGCGCCGCTCTGGAGACTGCGCGGGAGGCTGGCTACGGCGTGGCCGTTTCACGTGCCGGCTACTTGCCGTCGTTAAGCTTCGACTATTTTTACGGAATCGACGCGACGCATTTCGCTACCAGGACAGACGGCATTTCGAACCTTGGGTCTTCGGTGGTGGCAAGTGTGAACATTCCTATCTGGAATTGGGGCGCGACCCAGAGCCGGGTAAGACAGGCGGAATTGCGACGAGATCAGGCCAAGCGGGAGCTTTCTCTGGCACAGAGAAGACTGCTGGCAGAGCTGCAATCGCTCTACGCGGAAGCGGAGGCGGCCGCAAGTGAATTGACCAATCTTCAGCGCTCGACCGAGTTAGCCGCTGAAAGCCTTCGCCTCACCACCCTGCGGTATCGGGACGGGGAAGCCACCGTCCTGGAAGTCGTGGACGCGCAAAATACGGCGAGCCTGGCCAACTCGATCTATCAGGATGGCGCGGTGCGCTTTCGAGTTGCTCTTGCCAACCTGCAGACACTAACCGGAGTGCTCACCACTCCATGAACCGGCACTCTGGTCGTTCCTGGCGACGGTCGCGCATCTTTGTAGGGTTTTGGTGCGCCGCTCTGCTGATCAGCGCGGCGTTGGGCTGTAACTCTGCCGAGAAGGAAAAAGAGCCGCTCGTTTCGGTACAGATAACAACGGCGAAACGATCACCGCTCGACGAGATAGTTTCCGCTGAAGCCGTCGTTTCTCCCAAACAGCAAGCGGTCCTCATACCCAAAATCACTTCCACGATCAAGAAGTTTCTTGTCCAGCGTGGCAGTCATGTCCGTAAGGGCCAGTTGCTTGCGGTCCTTGAGAATGCCGATCTATCCGCCGCGGCAGAGCAGAGCAAAGGAGAGCTGGAACAGGCCCAGGCTGGTTACGCGACAACGACCGGCGCGAGTCTGCCTCAGCAAATCCAGAAAGCGGAGCTTGACGCCGCAGCGGCCAAGGCGGCATTCGATGCCCAGCAGAAACTTTACGAGAGCCGCAAGGAATTGTTCCAGGAAGGCGCGCTCCCGCGACGCGATCTCGACAGCGCCGCCGTCGCCCTCGCCCAGGCCCGCACCGAATCGGAAGTGACGCAAAAGCAACTTGCCGATATGAGGCGGATTGGAGAGAAGGAAACTCTGAAGTCCGCGTCCGGCCAACTCTCCGCGGCGCACGGCAAGTATCTGGGCGCCAGCGCCCAACTGAGCTACTCGGAAATTCGCAGTCCGATGGACGGGGTGGTGACGGATCGTCCGCAATACGAAGGCGAACTGGCCACCGCGAACCAACCCCTCCTCACCGTGATGGATGTATCCAGGCTAATCGCCAAAGCGCATATCGCGCAGTCGGAAACGGCTTCATTGAAGATTGGAAATCCGGCCCAGTTGCAAGTCGCTGGATTGAGCGATCCGGTTGAAGGGAAAGTCAGCCTGGTCAGCCCGGCACTCGATCCCGGCAGCACGACCGTTGAGGTGTGGGTTGAGTCGAAAAAGCCAACTGAGGCCCTGAAACCTGGGATGACGGTCCAGCTTCGGATTATTACGCATTCGGACAAGAAAGCAATCGTTGTGCCGGCGTCTGCTGTTTTCAAGAATGATGACGGAGCGGACTACGTCGTCCTTGCAGGTGCCGACGGTCGCGCGCATGTCAAGACCGTAAGCATCGGCATTCGCGATGCGGAACTGGTTCAGATTACCGAAGGCGTCAAAGAGGGAGACTCTGTCATCACCTCCGGCGGCTATGCCCTGCCTGACAAGTCCAAGATCAAAGTCGAGGCCAACCCTGGCGACCAACCTGCCGGAAAACCAAGTCCAGGTTCGAACACCGATTCGAAAACGGACAAGGAGTAATTGCCGCCATGGAACTTCCTGGAGGTCCCATGCGAGGCAGTCCAGGCAGCGAAGCAGGGAAATTGTGGTTTCAGCGCTTTTCGCGTCCTACCATTTTCCTGATCATCGCGCTCGCCCTGGTGGGAGCCTATACGGCATTCACCATTCCAGTCTCCGTTTTCCCTAACACCGATTTTCCGCGGATCGTCATCGGCGTAGACAACGGTGTTGCGCCGATCGATCAGATGCTGGTTACGGTCACGCGGCCAATCGAGGAAGCCGTGAACAGTGTTCCCGGCCTGCAGAGTGTGCGCTCCGTTACCAGCCGAGGATCCGCGGAAGTCGATCTCTCTTTCGACTGGAAATCCGACATGGTGCTCACCCTGCAACGGGTGGATGCGGTTGTGGCACAACTGCAAGCCGAACTTCCACCGAGCGCAAAGCTAGAAGCTCACCGGTTGACCTTCGCCGCATTCCCGATCATTGGCTATAGCCTCACCTCCGATACTGTTCCCCCCGACAAACTTTGGGAAATAGCTACGTACGAGATCAAGCCGCGGCTCAACCGGCTCGATGGCGTCGCCACGGTCGTTGTACAAGGCGGGCGGGTGCCGGAATTCCAGGTGACCCCTGACCCCGCCCGCCTGCCGGCGGCGGGCGTCACGGTTGGCGACATATTGGACGCACTTCGACGGCACCAACCTGATCGACTCGCCCGGTCTCATCGAGAGCGACCATCACCTTGTACTGGCTCTCGTCAGCGGCCAGGTTCATACCGCCGAACAAATCGGAAGCATCGTTGTGAAGACCTCCACGGGCGGAGTTCCGATCCGCATTGGAGATGTCGCGACGGTTGCGCCATCTGTCGCTCCGACGTACACGATCGTGACCGCGAACGGAAAGCCTGCGGTGCTGCTCAACATCAACCGGCAGCCGGACAGCAACACCCTGCAGGTTGCAAACGAGGCACATGATTTGATCCAGGCGGTAAAGCCGACGCTTCCGCCGGGCGTTCGATTGGAACCGTTCTACGATCAATCAACCATTGTCCATGACTCGATCGCGAGCGTGCGGGACGCGGTGTTGCTGGGCATTGTGCTCTCTTCTATCGTACTCGTGCTTTTTCTGCGGGATTGGGGTACTTCGCTGGTCGCAGGCCTGGTCATTCCGGTGACCCTTCTGATCACTTTTGTGGTTCTGAAGATCGCCGGTCAAAGTTTCAACCTGATGACGCTGGGAGGACTGGCCGCGGCGGTGGGCCTGGTCATCGATGATGCCATCGTGGTGCTGGAAAACATTGTTCTGCACCGCGACGCAGGGCAGGACCGCTTCCGCGCGATTCAAAGCGCTTTGCGCGAACTGACCGTGCCATTGATCGGATCCACCATCACCCCCGTTGCCGTCTTTCTGCCGCTGATCGCGATCACGGGCGTAACCGGAAGCTTCTTCCGCGCCTTGGCGGTGACGACGACAGTCGCTCTGCTTACGTCCCTTCTGCTGGCGCTCACCTGGACGCCTATGCTCAGCCAGTATCTGGTGCGGCGGGAGCATGGTGATACCAGAGAGGTGACAACGACTGAGACGGAAACAACATCGGTTGAGGCAGATCCAGACATGGCTTCTCTCCTTGCCGCGGAAGACGCGCACGCGACCGGGTTCTTCGGCCGCGTGCTGGCGGTTTATGAACGAGCTATGCAAACCGTGTTGGTACGTCCCTGGATTCTGGCGGCAAGTTTTGTAACGATCGTCGTCCTGTCTCTGGCGAGCTATAAGCTTTTGGGAAGTGATCTGCTGCCGCAGATGGATGAAGGCGGCTTCATTGTGGATTACATCACTCCCCCGGGAAGTTCTCTGACCGAGTCGAACCAAATTCTTCTGCGCATCGAACAGATTCTGCGATCCACACCCGAAGTGGAGACTACTTCGCGCCGCACCGGCCTGCAGCTTGGACTGGCGGCGGTCACAGAGGCAAACAGCGGTGACTTTACGGTCAAGCTGAAGAGCGATCGAAAGCGCGCGATTGACGAGATTATTTCCGGCATACGTGCGCAAATTGAAGGGCAGGAACCTGCAACCAAGGTCGAGTTCACCCAACTTCTGCAGGACATGATCGGCGACCTCACCAGCCAGCCGGAACCGATTGTCATCAAACTATTCTCGCAGGACGGAAAGCTGGTGAACGAAACCGGCCCAAGAGTGGCGGAAGCAATTGGAAAAGTGAGCGGCGTGGTCGACGTGCTGAACGGAGTGGAAAACACCATAAGCGGGCCCTCCGTGACCTATCAGGTGAATCCGATGGTTGCGGCACGCGCCGGATTCACTGGGGAGGAAGTGGCCGTGGATGCCGCGTCCATTCTGGAGGGCGAACCTGCCGCGACGCCCCTCGTGCTGAATGACCGTGCCTATACCATTCGGGTTCGGTTTCCCGACGAGAGTCGGGCCACTCTGGATCGGATGAGCAATACTCTGCTCGTCAGCGCGTCAGGTCGCACTGCGACCCTGGGATCTCTGGCAAGTCTTGTAACCTCGGCAGGAGAAACCGAAATTCGCCGGGAAAACTTGCAGCGCCTGGTGCAGGTGACAGGACGACTCGAGGGCGTGGACCTGGGAAGTGGCATCACTGCGGTCAAGAAGGCGGTCAACGATCTGCATCTACCTCCATCCATTCGAGTGGAGTACGGCGGACTCTACGAGGAGCAGCAAAATTCGTTTAAGGACTTGCTGCTGGTCTTGCTGCTGGCAGTGCTTCTTCTATTCGCGATTCTGGCATTTGAATTTCGAACCTTTGCCGCACCAATCGCCATCCTGGCATCGGCTGTGCTTTCCACCTTTGGAGGCTTTGTCGCATTGCTGATCACAGGAACTACGTTCAATGTCGCCTCCTTCATGGGCATGATCATGGTCATCGGCATCGTGGCCAAGAACGGCATTTTGCTTCTGGACGCCGAACATCGCTTTCGCGACTCAGGTTCATCGTTGGAGGATGCGATGATTCAAGCCGGGCGCCGCCGACTCCGCCCCATTGCGATGACGGCGCTTGCGACCATTGCAGGTATGTTGCCGTTGGCCCTTGCCATTGGGGCAGGCTCGCAGATGCTTCAGCCTCTCGCTATAACTGTGGTCGGAGGCTTACTCAGTTCGATGGTGCTGTCCCTGGTCTTCACTCCGGCCATTCACTATTACTTGCAGCGCAGAACCGTATCATCGGGCAGTCTCAGATTCCTGCCAGGCCGATGGCGCCCGTAGCCAGGGGCAAAACAATCCGACTGGTAAGCGCGGCAAGCTCAATCTCGTGAGGCTTGTTAGGATCGAGCCAGACAACTTCCTCGATTTCCGAAGCGGCTCTGATTGTGCCCACGAGCTTTACACGGTACAGGGCTGCCTCCACCAGGTAGCCACTCTCGTTCGCCGCCGGTGCGCTGAATGTGCCCAGAAACGCTGCGCTTTCGGGACGTACGGAACAGCTCAATTCTTCCCCTAGCTCCCGTTCGAGTGCATCGAGGTGGGATTCCGAATCTCGCAGCTTTCCGCCTGGCTGCATGAACGCTCGCGTTCCCTTCTAACGAACTAGCAATACGTGTCCAGCTTCGTCCTGCACTAGTGCAGCGACGATCCGAATGAACCTGTTCGGCTCGCTATTTGGCGGAACCTGATACTTTGCCGCTGGCGGCAGGTATTCAAGGAATGCTTCCACAATCGCGGCGGGTTCGCTACGAAATATCCGCTAAAGTCCCGGGTTGGCAGGCGGCTGAACCTGGAAATAAAGATGATAGTGGTTTCGACATCCAGGATTGAACGGCTCACGGCAACGTGGGCACCGGGATGCGCTCTCCATGTATTGGTGGATTGTCAGCTCGGCGCGACAGGCCCCGCAGAGTATCGCTTTCTGGTCCCATTCCCCCGCCGGCCAAACCTCGATCTGATGATCGGCAAGCGTGGCATGACAATCTTTGCAGGCATAGTAAGCGCCACAGCACTTCATCTTGATCGCGACAATGTCGGTGGGCCCCCGATAGTGCTCGCACCGAGTCTGGGGGTCGACATTGACGCCACGAACTTCTGGAAGAATCGAAACCATTGCGCAGGGAAGCAAGGACCGTCAACCGATTGTTAGCAATTCTTCGTAAAAGCCGCCAATCTGCCGGGCTCGGTCCACAAAGTGGATCTCCAGAATCCAGTGCCGCTTCCGGCCTGAGGCATCCGGTGTCCGCATGGGGTTGTGATTTCCGGGGTGCACGTAAAGCGTGATCTTATCGCCCGCGATTTTTTCGTGCGGGAAGACGCCGATGCAGATGCCCGGCGATAGGGCCGCCATACTCCCAACCGGCATCCTGCGCCAATTGCTGCGCGTATCCGTACAACTCGGCTCCCGTGATATCGGGATGTTCGTGAAAGTACTGTTTGCCTTTCGCGAATGCTTCCTCGATGTCCCGACAAAGTTTCGATTTGAGGGGATCGTCGCCGACTACGTAGGTGCGGCCGAAATCCGCTTCCAATTCCTCGAAGACCGGACCCAGGTCGAGGAACACGATGTCATCTTCAGTGACTGTCAGGTCTGGAGGGTTCTCATCGTAAGGTGCGAGTGTATTGCGCCCCGCCCGCACAATGCGTTTATGCCAGTAACACGCGATGCCATACATTTTCTCTGCCAGAGCATAAACATCTTCATTAATCTTGGTTTCCGCCACGCCAGGACGAATGAGATCCTGCGATTCAATTGCCGCAAATAGCGCCTGGGCTTTTTCCTGGGCCGCGAGCAAGGCCGCGGCCACTGCTTCTTCCGACTGATCCATAGTGAGACAGATTACAGGATTCGAATCAGCGTGAGTTCCAAAAGATCTGCCTTCAGCGTCCGTAGCGCGCGATGAAGACTGCCTTCCCCAGCACATTTTCCTTGGCGGTAGACGTCACCATCGCGCCGCTGGCTTCAGGCGGCACGTCCAGTTTCTCGACGCTCAAGGCATAAACCGTGAACTTGTAGTGGTGGGGAGGTTGCCCTTTATCGGGACAGGGACCGTGATAGGCGTCGTTCCCAAGGTCGGTTCGGCCTTGTTGAGTCCCGGCGGGCAGGACTAAGCTGTGCTCGGCGCCCGCTCCCTTGGGCAGACTGTTGACATTTGCAGGGCAGGTCGTAAATCACCCAATGCCACCACCCCGACCCGGTTTCGGGTACATCCGGGTCGAACAAGGTCACGACGAAACTTTTGGTTCCCGCCGGCACACCGCTCCATTGCAATGCGGGCGACAGATTTCCGCCCGTGCATCCGAAAACGTTGGCCGTGTATTCCTCTGGGACACGTACTGCCAGCCGGGCATCGGGGCTCGAAAGCACGAAGTGAGAATGCGGCGCTGATTTTACCTGTGCTGCTATCACGCCGACCGCCGCGATCAGGAGAATGACAAGCAGCCGCAATCGCGAACTGACAAGCACTCTGATCGTCAACATTTCAACCTCGTTCTAGTCGAGATTCAAAGATCCCTTATCACTGTTTCGAGCGACTCGGCTGGCATGTTTCAACAAGTACATGGACCGCCCGTTCCTCGTTGTAGGGCTAATGGCTCAAACTCCAGACGTATGCCGTCAGCGCTTTTACCTGGTCCGGCGTGAGTTGCGCCCCACCCATGGGCGGCATCGGGCTGCGATATTGCTTCGGGTTCGGCACACCTTCCGTTATCGATTTCAGAATTCCGGCAAAGCTGCCATCGCTCCACAACCATTTCTTGCCGCTGAGATCAGGACCCAAGGGAGAGCCCGTGCCGTTCGCGCCATGGCATCCCGCGCAGGCCGCTCCGCCCACCTGACCGTGGTAGATACGATCACCCAGCGCAACCATCTCTGGCGTCACGCCTTCGGGAAGGGGAGCGCCTGCGTCTGGATGCGTTCCCTCCGGCGGTTTGGCGGGGGCTGCGACGACATCGCCGGCCGGAGCCGTCGCACTGGGGCATGGAGTGACCGCGCCCGCCACCGGCGGAGCCGCCCTGATAGACGATTCGGTAGATCCGTCCGCGCACGTCGTCAGAAACGTAGAGCGCCCCATCGGGTCCGACTGCGAGGCCCGAGGGACGATGCGCGGCGCCCTCCGGAGTCATTACCGCGCCCGCAAAACCATCGGCGAAGATTTCGCAATTGCCGGATGCATGGTCGCCAGCGAGCTGGCTGAAACACTACGTTGTAGCCGCCCTGCGGATACGGCGCCCGATTCCACGAACCGTGGAAGGCGATGAACACGCCGTCACGATAGCGGGCCGGGAATTGTTTCTTGTCGTAGTGCACCATCGCGTTCGGACCCCAGTGGGCGGGAAATGCCGCGGCCGGACCGAGCTTGTTCGCGCAAACGCCAACCGTCTTGCCTCCGTCGCCGCCATATTCCGGTGCCAGCACCAGTTTTTGCTGGAAGGGATCGTAGTAGCATTCGGGCCAGCCATAGTCTCCGCCGGACTTCAGAAGCATCACTTCTTCGGCCGGCAGCGTGGCTTCCTCGTCCGGCTTGTAGAGATCGGGCCAGTTCGTATGCAGTTGATCTCGCCCGTGCTGGGTCACGAAAAGGCGGCCCGCGGAGTCGATGGCAAAGCCTTCGGCGTTGCGTATCCCGGTGGCGAAGCGCTCGGCCGGCGAAAACGTCTGATTGGTCTTGTTCGCGTCATAACGCCAGACGCCGCCGCGAGTCTCGAGTTCGGTGCAGGGATCTGCGCCGGGTATTTTGGGTTGCCGGTTTTTCGGCTGGCAGGAATTGGTGGCGGTGGCGACGTCCACGAACATTGATCCCTTGGCATCGATGATGAATGGATGCATGGGATGATCGCCACCCAGAGGCAATTCGGAGACAATGGTTTCGGGCGCGCTGCTCGGAACGATGCCGCCGGCAGGCAGCGAATACCGCACGATTCGATCGTTGATCTCGGCGTAAATCGATCCTTTGTAGATGCCGATGCCTGTGCCACCCGCGCCGCCGGTCTGAACGGTTTCGCCGAAGCGCTCAATCACGTCAGCTTTTCCCGCACCGGTCTTGTCCTGCAGGGCCACGAGAAATCCGCCGGCATGCGGCGGCGTATTGTCGTAGTACTCACCCGACCAGGTGTTGACGTAAACCACTCCGTTCGGCGCCACGACCAGGTGGCGGGCGTGGCCAATGCCGTCGGCGAATACAGTCGCGCAAAAGCCGGCGGGTAACTTTCAGCCCGCTGTCATCGTTCGGGCACGCCTGGCTCTTGGTGTCTTGACCTGAGGTCGCCTGATTCTGAGCCGATGCCAAAGGCAGGCTTAAGCAGGACGCCGTCAGCACGGCAATGGCAGATAGCAGAGTTCGACACCAGCGTTCGATTTGCATTGAGCCCTCCAGGAGATCAACAGCAAGACACGAAGCGGTAAGAATCGGAAAATATAGCATAGTTGTTGAACGGGCCAACCGCCGCAGCGGGAGCGCAAATAGAATTCAGGCAGTCCTGTTTCGGTTTCATGCTCGCGATCTGCACCTGGTGCTGGGCCCGTCTAAGGATGGCAAGCCAGTCCGCTTCAAAGTCACGCTGGACGGAACTCCTCCGGAAGGAGATCATGGCAGCGACACCGATGCCAACGGCGTTGGGACTGTCGAAGAACACCGCCTGTACCAGCTCATCCGGCAAAAGGGATCAGTCGAGGACCGGACTTTTGAAATCGAGTTCCTCGATCCTGGCGTGCAGGCGTTCGCGTTTACCTTTGGTTAGTGTTCGAGGTGGAGTGAGCTATGTTAAGTCGCAGAAGTTTCCTCGCCAGTTCAATCGTGACATTTGCTGGATCAGGCCTGGTCGCATGGCTCGGAAGCCCCACCGCGGCGAAGGCCAAGTCATCGGCTGACAAAGACACGGTAAAGATCATTCAGTTCAGCGATTCCGGGCAAAATCTCGGTCCAGCCCTCGTAAAGAAAGTTCACAAGACTGACGACGAGTGGAAGCAGCAGTTGAGCCCGTTGCAGTACCAGGTAACCCGCCACGAGGGCACCGAAAGAGCGTTCAGCGGCCAGTACGATATTCACGACAAAGGGCTCTACCGCTGCATCTGCTGCGATAATGCCGTATTCAGCTCTGACACGAAGTTCGACTCAGGCACCGGTTGGCCAAGTTTCTGGGCGCCGATCGCGAAAGAAAATGTCCGAACCGCCGTGGACGCAAGCTTGGGAGCGACTCGGACGAAAGTTTCCTGTACCGAATGCGAAGCGCATCTCGGCCATGTCTTTGATGACGGTCCCAAGCCTACATACTTGCGCTATTGCATGAACGCCGCATCATTGAAGTTCGTCAAACAGGTGTAGGTTGCGTTTCGTGGAAGGGTCGGGGTTTTCGCCAGGATGTTGGCGTAACACCGCCCTTACACTCATTGACCCATCGGGAGGGTTTTGAGTGTAATCTCCTGCTTGCAACAGTGACAGGTCAGTTTCAGATGGCGCCTGCTCAAGACACGCGCCGGGACATTGAACCCAC
>CAWFMU010000026.1:0-21148 GCA_963816865.1 Terriglobia bacterium | reverse complement strand
TCCACATCCTGCACGCTGTAAGGCCGTGTAATCTCCGCCCACCGCGGGTTTGAAGCCCAGTCCAGTCCCAGGTTTGAATTCATAAATTATGTCCCTTGTCCGTTGTAGCGCCGATCTTCGTAGCGCCGGCGTCCCGCCGGCTGTCGGGAGGGCGTCTCGCCCTCCCTCTTTCAAATCGGATCAAATTCTTCGTTCAAAATCATCGCCTCACTCATCCGCCGCGCCTCGCGAAAAGTTTCTACCGTCCCCAAGTCGCGCCCCGGAGTCGCCACCAACTTCTCCAACTCTTCGTCAAACAAACGAGAAACCAGATCCGGCGTATGCACCACAATCCTCCCGTCGTCGGTCACCGGCACATGCCCGTTGTGCCGCAAGCGCTGCGCAATCATCAGCCGGTAAATGCGGTCCGTCGCCAGGTCCTCCATGTAGCCGTCGAGCAAACTCGCGCCTTTGCCGTTCAACACACCGTTGCGATAGCGGATCACAGTCCGCACCGCCGCCCGAGTCCCATTCAGTGTGTGCTCACCAACACCCTTCGGCACCGGCCGCAGATTGGGATACCGTTCAGCCTGCGCCCGCCGCGCCTGCAACTGGTTGGGAAAAGGAAACTGATCAATCGCGATCTGGTTCTGATCCGGATGCCCGGTCCACGCCCCATCCATCAGGCAATCCGCCTCGTTCTTCTTGTCTTTCTCCAGCGCAGCCAGGGCGCGGGCGTTCAGTTCGCTATCCTCGCGGCTGGGAAAAAGCGCGGTCATGCCGCCAACTGCCAGCACCCCACGTTTGTGACAAATTTCCGGCATCAGTTCACGCAGGTTCTGAAAAAAAGGAACGTTCGAAGGAATCGTATTACGGTCGGGCAGCACCCATTCCGGATCGTCCAGGTTGAAATGGATGAGGCTGGCCATGTAATCCCAGCGTCCCAGGTTCAACCCGAGAATGTGATCGCGCAGATTGTAAAGAAATTCCTCCATTTGAAAGGCCAGCGGGTGCGACTCCACCAGGGCCATGCACTTGATGTAATCGCGTGGCCATCCCCGGGCCTCGGCCAGCGCCTGGAACAGGTCCCGCCACCACAGCGCTTCCTCAGCCGACTCGGACTTCGGAATATAAAACGCCAGCGGATGTTTCAGTTCCGCCGGATCTACCCGGTACACGATACTTGCCACATCGAAGAGCGACGCCGACGTAAGCTCCCCGCCAAATATCCCGCCCTGATGAATATGCAGGCCGCGCGGCCGGGTCCAGATCACGGTCGGCTTGGGTTCGATGCCCACCACTTTGTTCCGCTTCTTGTCGAAATAGGTCAGCGTGCCGCGCAGCGCCTGCAGAACGTTCTCCACGCCGAGTCGCTGATGCTCCCATTCGTTCACCATGGAATCTTCCAGATCGAGCATCACTCCGGGCGCTCCCGAATTGAGCATCTTCACGACCAGATCTGCGTCGTCGGCCGGACCCGTCATCTGGTTGCGCTGGTCCTGGCACCATTCCGGCAGCTGGATTCTCCAACCCCGTCGCACAGCGTCTCCCGGAAACCGGTGCACCGGCCTTTCTCCCTGGTGAGACTGCGCCAGGACTTCTTTGCGTTCTTCGATTAACGAGCGCTGCCACGGAGCAAAGCGGCGATGGAGGGGAGCCAGAAACTCCAGGAATCCCTGCGGCAGGTCCTGCTTCGGATCAAATGTCGCGGGCGGACGGTTCACCTGAAAGCCCTCCAGGACAACGTTGCTGAAAAAGAGTGGCCATTGCTGGGCTCCTGAAACCCAGATTTTGAGGGGGGAAGGAATTTTCTTCTTGAAGCAAAAACTTTTGCACTCTGCAATGACCGCATTCCTGGCGGCCATGGAGGCTGATTCTGTGCAGTTTTGCCTGTCCTGGTCAAACGGAATGTTTAAATCAGCGTGATAACTAAAGTTTATCAGCACCTCGAATACTGATAGTAATATGTTGTCAGCGCTGAGAACCGGGAACCAAGAACTGACAACTGACGAATTGAGATCCATCCCCCTGAGAGCTGAACCATGGAAATCGACCAGATCAAGACCTTCCTCGCCGTCGCCACCTTCGGCGGCTTTCACCGCGCGGCGGAAGGCCTGCGCATAAGCCAGCCCGCGGTAAGCGCCCGGATCAAGGCGCTGGAGGAGTCGCTGGGAACGACGTCTGTTCGCCCGCTCCCGCAGCGGACTGACTTTGTCCGAAGCCGGCAGAATTCTTCGCCCCTACGCGGAGGAACTGCTGCGTACCGCGTCGCTGGCCTCGCAGGCGGTGCATGAACTGAAACCCGCCAGCGCCGGCCCTCTGCAAATCGCGGCCGCGCATTCGATTTCCGTCTACTTCCTGCCCGACTTCCTGAAGCGCTTTCAGCGGGTCTATCCCAAGGTCGTCATCTCCATTCGCGCCGGGCATTCCAAGGAAGTGCTGGAGATGGTGCTGAACCAGGAAGCCGAAATCGGATTGGCCCGCTCGTTGAACCATCCCGAGATTGAAACCCTGAGCCTGCGCGACGATCCGCTTCTGCTGGTGGGACACCCGAAGCATCGCCCCACTCGCTCGCGTCGTGCACGCCTCGAAGAGGTGGCAAACTGGCCGCTGGTCTTCTACGAGCGCGGATCGAGCGACTGGACTCTCACCCACGGTCTTTTCCGCCGCGCCGGCCTGGTCCCGAACGTGGCTCTCGAAGTCGACACCATCGAAACCGCCAAGCGAATGGTAGACCGCGGCCTGGGCATGGCCTTCCTTCCTCAACTCGCCGTGGGCAGGAACTGCGTTCCGGCAAACTTGCGACCGTCAAGCTTCTCGACGCCGAACCTCTGGGCCGAAGCCTGGACATCATTCACTCTCGTCACCGCCCGCTGCGGAAAGAGGCGCAGGCATTTCTCCAGGTGATCAGGGAAGCGGTCAAAGAATCCTCTACAATCAAGAAGAGCGGACGCCGGAGTTCTCGCCGCGTCGTGATTGCAGTCCGAACGCGTGGGCCCGACTTCTATTTCCTCAGCTCTCCACAACTCGGTCCACAACTTCACAGGATGTACACAGGCACACCGGCTTTGGCACTTGCGCAAACTGCATCCGCCGGTGCAAAGTTTAGACAAGGAAAAGAACCCAGGTCATGAAAGTTTCCGTGGACGTTTGTCCTCTGTGCGAAGGTACTGGCTGGAAATCAGTCTCTATCGGCTCCGATCGTCGTGTAACCCGATGTGATTGCCGCCTGCAGGCGCGTACCAAGACTCTGCTCGCCGCTGCCCGCATCCCCAAACGCTACGAACACTGCGAGCTCTCCAACTTCGACTTCGACGGCCCCCACCGCCAGTTGTTTCCAGCTCGCCTGGCTGCCTGCAAATTCGTGGAAGAGTATCCCGCGGACAGCACCGGCCTGCTGCTCGATCGGCAGCATCGGCGTCGGCAAGACCCACCTGGCGGTCGGCATCATCAAAGAACTGGTCCTCAGCAAAGGCGTCCCCTGTCTGTTCTACGACTATCGCGAATTGCTGAAGCAGATCCAGAACTCCTACAACGATTCGGTAAAGGCCACCGAACTGGACGTCCTGCGCCCGGTGTTCGACACCGAAGTCCTGGTGCTCGATGAACTCGGCGCCGTCAAGCCCACAGATTGGGTGTGGGACACGGTCAGCCTGATCCTGAACACCCGCTACAACGACAAGCGCACGACCATCATCACCACCAACTTTCCGGACGAGTCGGTCAAGACCCCTACGAGCAGCCTGCCTCGGAGTTCGCCCGTGCCCAGAGATCCATGCGCCGCGAGACCCTGGGCGATCGCATCGGAGAACGCATGCGCTCCCGCCTCCACGAGATGTGCCGCATCATCAAAATGGAAGGCGAAGACTTCCGCCAGAAATTCAAAAGCGCCAGCTTTCGCTAGCTCCCCAGATCTGTAGAGACTGGATCGGAGTCCTCACGGACCCGTCCAGGCCGATCACAGCTCAGCAAGCTCTTGATCGCCAGCATCCCTCGCGACTCAGATCCGTGTTATCCGTGATGATCCGTGGCCGAAGTTCCTCTGTGCCCTCCGTGTCCTCCGTGGTCAATTCAAACTAGAATGCCTAAGTGCTGACCGAGCGCCTGGAGTTCACCCCTGATCGCGATGCGGAGGTCTTCGCCTCCGCCCCAGCCGCGCCGGCCGTATTCCTCCTCCGCGGCAACGACCCCCAGGCCGAGCCCTATGTCAGCAAGACTGCCAACCTGCGCCGCCGCCTGCAACGCCTCCTCGGCCCTCCTGACCAGACTCGCCGCCTGAACCTGCGCGACCGCGTGCGCTCGATCGAATACACCGCCACCGGCTCCGACTTCGAGTCCGGCTTTCTCCTGTATCGCGCGCTGCGCACGGCTTTCCCGAAGACTTACTCGACCGTCTGCGCCTGCGTTTTGCCCCGCTGCTCAAGCTGCACATGGAAAATGAATACCCGCGCGCCTCCATCACCACCCGGCTGGGCCGACTGGGCGGACGCAATATCTACTACGGTCCCTTCCCTTCGCGCACCGCGGCGGAAAAGTTCGCCAACGATTCGCTCGATTTCTTCAAGATGCGCCGCTGCGTGGACGACCTCCATCCCGATCCACAATTTCCCGGCTGCATTTATTCCGAAATGAAAATGTGCCTGGCGCCATGCTTCAAAGGCTGCACCGACGACGGACTACCAGGCCGAGGTAGGCACGAGTGCAGTCCTACTTCGACAGCGGCGGAGACTCTCTGGTGCGAGAAATAACCGCGCAGCGCGACCAGGCATCGTCCAGTCTTGATTTTGAAAACGCCGCCGCCTTGCACGCGAAGGTTGAAAAGCTGAAGCCCGTGCTCAGCCAGCTGCCCGAAATCGTGCGTCGCATCGACCAGCTCACGGCGATCATGGTGCAGCCGTCAGCCGTCCCCGAGTCGGTTGCGTTCTTCTTCGTCGATGCCGGCCTGCATCACCGGCCCGCTCGCGTTTCCCATCCAGGCCACGGAGCACACCAAATCGCAGTCCATGGAATCCCGCGTGCAGGCCGCGCTCGCCACGCTTCCGCCCGCGGAATCGAAAACGGCCCTGGAAACCATGGAGCATCTCGCGCTGCTCAAACGCTGGTTCTATCGCAGCACCCGGGCGGGAGAAATTTTCTTCGCTGACACCAAAGGTGGGCTGCCGCTGCGCCGCCTGGTGCGCGGCATCGCGCGCGTCTATCGCGGCGAAAAGCCCGAGGCCGCGGCGCCGAACATCGAGGACAGGGTGACCGGTTCTCCCTAGCCAGCCAGTGATAAACTGTTCCAGCAAAAATCATTTCAGTCGAGGAGAAATGAAAATATGGCGGACGCCAAAGTTCTGTCGAATCAAAAGACAATCCTGTCCAACCAGGCGACGATCATAAAGAACCAGAAAGCGATCCTGGCCAACCAGCTTGCCATCGTGAAGAACCAGAAGACTATCCTCTCCAATCAGAGCGTAATCAAGACGAACCAATCTGCTCTCGATGAAATCCTGAAAAATCAAAAACTGATTCTCGCCGCCGTGTCGCGGTAGTTTCACTTCGGCTGTCCGACCTGTGTCGGGACAGGGCTCTGACCCGTCCAAGCCGAGCCTCGCTCGGGGCCTGAGAGTCAACACCGAGCCCTCGACTTCAGTCGAGATGACCTTGCGACTTGTCGCGCCAGCGCCAGCCAAACTCGTTTGACTTGCCCACACCGTAGACATACCATGTGCCCGGCCCGAACCCGGTGGGTCAACGCAAACTTGCAAAAAGAAGAGAGGAACGATCGAATGAGAAGAAACTCAGCAGTGGCCGTTGTAATTCTCCTGCTCGTCTGTGCCGCATCGAGCGCCGCCTTCGCGCAAAAGACAACTGTCCTGCGTGTGGTCGTGGTCAAGACCGACAATCCCGCCGCCTACGCTCAGGAAATCGAAAAGGGCAGGCAGATCATGAAGAGCCTGGGAGTGCAGGCAACCACACGAGTGTGGCAGGCCAGATTCGCCGGACCGGAAGCCGGAGCCGTCGTTGTCAGCATCGAGTATCCCAGCCTGGACGCCTTCGCCGACGCCTACAAAAAGACCAGCGCCAGCACCGACTACCAGAATTGGCTCAAGGGCCTCGACAAAGTCAGAAAGATCGTCTCCGACAGTCTCTACACCGAATGGTAGCCGCGTCAATCCAGAGTGAGCACATGAACCCAAGGGTGCCCCATCCTAATTTCGCGCCTTTGCGAAATTGGGGTGGGGATTTTGACCCTGAAGCTTCGAAGCTTCCCAACCCTGTCATCCCGAGCGAAGTCGAAGGACCTTGTCTTGCTTGAGCGCCCAGGCAACTCCGATGTCGTCAACGCAAAGGCGATTGCCTGTGACGGTGCCGCACCCACCCTTTCGCACAGAACGCGAAAGGATGGGGCACCCTCGGATCGGCGAAGAGCCTATCAATGTCACTTGCTCTTCAGGCCGTCGCGCCAAGCCATGACTTCGAGTTCGACCCGGACTGCATCCTGGACAGCAATCACAGGCCGTGCCTCCATTTGAAATGCCGGAAGCATCGAGCAAAACTTGTGAACCGCCAGCGGATCGTCGCAGTCCACCAGCAAATGCCCACCCCAGTCGCCCACCCGCACGACGAAGAACTCGATCTTGAAATTAGCCGGCGCCTTCCACTGCCCAAACACCTCAAGGATTCGCTTCTGGGCATTCTCATACTCCGCAGGCGACCCCTGCGGCCGTTCGTTCCAGCTGATCACATATTTCATCTCGTCTCCTTATTTTGTGGAAAATGGTCTGAGCAATCAGAACCGCTAGAGTCTACTCTGCGACATCTGGAATCGGGAAAGCTGTGAGGAAGTTGACGGGTGTGGCCGGGTTCCCCGCGCCGGGTGCCCCATCCTAATTTCGCGCTCTTTGCGAAATTAGGGTGGGGATTTTGATCTTGAAGATTCAGACCTCCCCACCACCGTCATCCCAAGGGACCTTGTGCTCCCGAGCAGCACCACAGACGAGCCCGACCCAGCATGCGAGAGAGTGGGCCACCCGCCGAGTATCAACCCTAGTTAGGGCGGCTGAGGTTGAAGAAGGTGTTTCTCAACTTGACGACAAATATTCCGGAGGGGGCCGTCACCACGACGCTTTCACCGCTGTACCGGATCCGGTACTGAGGATGGTCTGCAAAATCGATCTCCTCCACTCGACCTTCCGGGTCGTAGTGCACCTTTAAAATTCGGCCATCCTCGGTCACAGCGCTCATTCGGTGCGCGTTGTCGTAGTCATAGTGGACCTTGTGTCCGCCCCCGTTCACATCCTTCAGGAAACCGTCCGCGTCATAAAGGTATCGAACACTGCCATCACCGTCCTCAATTGTTTGCACCTCTTCGCCGTCATATGTGAACGTCCAGGAGTGTGCGTAGGACTTCGGCAAGTCAGCGCCGGGCGTTTGCATCGCCTTTTGAATGTGCCCTAGATTGTCGCGCTGCACCGTGACTCGATCACCATCCGGATTAATCTCGTCCATGAAGTAGCAAGTTATCGCAGAATTCGGCGCACAACCCAGATAGTGCCACACCCTTCCATTGCGGCCCTGGATTTTCCATCTACCCTCCCTATGAAAGCAACGCATGGCTGAATTCACCGGCATTGCCCGGAGCAACATATTTCGCGATTGGTGAAAATCCGATCCCAGGGGTAATTCGTTTGAACTCCACGCCATTAATGCTGATGGTCTGGATACTTTGCGCATCCGTCGACCAGACAGTGTCGTCCAGGTTCTGCCAGGTACTCTTGCCGAACGCTTTCACTTTGCCGTCGTAAACGTGGCTTCCATAAGCCCGGCGAAGAAAGAAAGGTGAGGGGCCGGAGCGGTAGATGTCGGTGCGTTCAGTTCGAAATTCGCCATGAGATAAATCGACTTGATAGTCACTGCTGCGGCTGAGCTCGTTTGGCTCCAGCAGGGATGCGCTTGGGTCCATCGGCGGCAAACCGCCTAGATTTACGCTTGAAAACGCAAGGCACGGGATGCCTTCCATGTCGTCGCTTGAGGTGTGAGTTGCCAGGTCCGAGAGCAGATAGTGTTCGCTCGATTCATCGATGCTGCGCAGAGTGCCTTCAAAACTCATCAGGCTTTCTGGGTCTGCGGCTTTCCTTAAAATCAAAATAGAGCAATCCGAGGCATTTCATTGCGGTCTTCTTCAGTCGCTCAGTCCTGATTGCGGGACTCGGCCTGTGCCCGGAATAACCTGGATCAAGACCCGCAGTTTGCAGCACGGCATATTTACCGGCGACACGGAAGCTGAATGTAAAGTCCCAACCGAGACTGCGGGGATAAATGTCACCGTCGACTACGCCCACGATTCTGGCATCCCCATCGCTAGCAACGTCGGGAAATTTCTCCGCCATTGCATCCACCAGCATTTCCGCAATCCATTGATCGCGTTTTGCATCAAGCCCATCTCGGGGCAGTTCCACGGCTGGCAGCACGGTCGCCTCAACGCCGCACTCCGCCCGGAGGAACTCGGCCAGGTCGGCGATTTCGTTGGTCGCTGAAGGGCCGAGCGCTACCAGATACAAACGGCGTTTGCTATGTAACTGGTCCGCTCTCGCCACTGGGATGGTAGACCCCAAGGTCAGGACGTGAGCCTCCGCCGTATCGTGTACCTTACCGCGCCCTAGAACCCACCCGTTCGGGCCGCGATACATGTCCAGGACGGCGAATCCGGACGCCTCGGAACCTTTCACATAACCCAGCACGCTCCCGCTCCCGTTCATACCCCAACCTATAGCCAGGGGCATGGCGACATCTTTGCCAAACTCGGCCGTGACACGCGACTCGTGCAGCAGTTGCTCGCGTGCCGCAGATACGAAGCTCGTCCGCGTTAGCCAGGATTCCAACAACAAAGCGGCAAGGACGATTCCGAGCACGAACATCGCAGCGACGAATGCTTTGGGGGTTCGTTCCGGGCTCACCGGTCTGGCAACGGGACTGGGCTGGACTCTCATACGCTCATTATAGGAACGAGCGTTGAAGGTCCCTGATTACGAAATACCCTGACCGGGCGGCGCCTTGAGGCTTGCACCCCGCTCCCAACCTGCTCAAAACGTGTCATCCCGACCGAAGCGAAGCGCAGCAAGCGGAGTGGAGGGACCTTGTGTTTGCTCACATCGTCACAGGCACGAATACGGATCATGTGTCGCTCGTGAGGGCAATGGCGCACCCACCCTTTCGCACAGAACGCGAAAGGATGGGGCACCCCCAACTCAAATATTGGGCTCGGAAGGCTGGGCCGCCCGCGCACGGAACAATCTTCCCCGTCCGCGCGTAACACCATGTTGCGTACACCTCGAATAAAAAGGATCTCCTGAATGAAAAACACCAGTGTTCTTGTGCAGGCCGTCCTCGTCGCAGCTTTGCTCAGCACAGCTTGCGCCCACTCCCAAACCGCTCCTTCCCCCGACGCGCTCTTCAAAACCATCCAGTCTCTGGATACTCAACTCTTCGACGCCTACAACCATTGCGATCTGGAGAAATTCGGATCGCTGATAGCCGACGATGTCGAGTTCTATCACGACAAGACCGGCCTGAGCCGCGGACGCCCAGCTCTCGTCGAGGGAATCAGAGAACAATATCTGTGGCAAGGTGACCCGCGAACTCGTTCCCGGCACGCTCGAGGTCTATCCCATTGCCAGCTACGGCGCGGTCGAGATCGGCATCCACCGTTTCCATCACCCCGGACACGAGGAGCCCGGCTCTGTCGGCGAGGCCAAGTTCATTCACCTCTGGCAAAACAAGGACGGAGTGTGGAAGGTCACCCGCGTCATCAGCTTCGACCACCAGGCCATGGCTAAGTGACAGCCGGCTCGAGGATCAAGCCCTGACGGCATAGGAAAGTAAAAATCCCCACTTTAAGTTCGCGCTTCTTGCGAAATTAGAGTGGGGATTTTGCCTCAAAGTTTCAGACCTCCCCAATCACTGTCATCCCGAGCGAAGTCGAGGGACCTTGTGTTTTGTTTGGATTTGTCACAGACACGGACTAGCGATCGTGCGTCGAATGCAAATGCAGTCGGTCTGTGACGGCTGTCGCGCACCCACCCTTTCGCACAGAACGCAAAAGGATGGGGCACCCCAAAGTCAGGTGTTGGGCGCGGAAGGGTGGGCCACCCGCCAATCAGAACCGCTAGAGTCTACTCTCGGCATCTGGAATTTGGGAAAGCTGTGAGGAAGTTTGACAGTGAGCCGGGGTGCCCCATTCTAAGTTCGCGCCTTTTACGAAATTAGGGTGGGGATTTGACCTTGAAGATTCAGAACTCCCCACCAGAACTCGAGAGCCCATCAGCGACCGCGAGCGCCGACGAGTTGTCATCTCGACCGGAGCGAAGCGCAGCGAGCGCAGTGGAGAGACCTTGTGTTCGCGCCTGATTCCACGGGCTCAATAGTTCTACCCAGCGATCAACACGCCTTGGGCCGCCACCTTCTTCCGCGCCGTCTTCTCCGCCCCGCGCAACAAATTCCACCCTTCCATATACTGAGCAAACTTATTCCCCTTCCTCGGCGTAAGGTTCAACGACAAATTCCCCTCCACCACATCAAACGGGATGATGTACCAGACATCCACCGGCACCAGGTACACCGCAAAGAAATCCACTTTTTCGCGCGGATAGCGCTCATGCTTCGGCCCGGTAATATTGGATGTGTACGATCCCTTGCGGCAAAACGTCGTAGACTTCACCTGGATCCGCAGAAACCTCCCATTCTGTTCCACCCCAACGTCATAACTGGCCGAGTCCCCATGCGGACGCGACACATTCAACCCCCGGTCCGCCGCCCGCGCCATAAAACAAAGTTCCGCCCACTCGCCGCGCTCTTTACAAGTCTTCTTCGACCCCATGTCTTTTCTCACGCCCACTCCTTTACATCTGAAATGCACCCCCAAATAGAAAACGCGGCCACCATGGGCCGCGCACATTCGATGCCTTAATTCAATCTTATCAACCTGACGCCCAGAAATGGGACACCCCAAGCCGGTTTATATCTCCCACCGTTCCCTCACGATACCGTCATTCCTGTAATTTCTCCCTATTGACAACCCCAGGCCAACCACCACCAACCGGGTGCCCCACCCTAATTTCGCGCTCTTTGCGAAATTAGCGTGGGGATTTTGACCTTAAAGCTTCAGACCTCCCCAACCACTGTCATCCCGAGCGAAGTCGAGGGACCTTGTGTTTCCTTGCTTCGTCACAAGCCCGAACAGGGATCGCGGGTCGAACGCAAAGGTAGTTGTTTGTACGCAATGTGAACTGAACCCCTAGCCACCCTTCCCCGCTTGATTGTGCACGCTCAGCAATTGAGCCGCTAAGCAATCCGAAACCAATTCTTCCATAGCGGACACATCCAATCTCCCGTTTCGATCAGACGCGTCGGCGGCCTGCAAAGCACGGAAATAGCGGTCACGGCTCTTCGGATTGTCCGCGATTTGCTGTGGTACGGTCGGTTCGCCAGGCAGGTTATACCCGAGCCTACACATAGGACCAGATACGAAGCCGCACGAGAGGTTCTACCGTTCCCTCCAAGAAATGGATGGATCCAATTGTGACGCCACATCACATAAGCCGCGAGGTGGATCGCTGAGCTGCCAAAATTGCTATTTACGTATGAACACATCTCTTCCACCAGAGGCATTACTTGCTCCCAGGGCGGAGGCTGATGAAACGTATCGTCAACCGTTCCCGCGCGGCTCAGGTAAACCGGGCCCATACGAAAACTACCGGCGCAGCCATAAATGTCACGGATGGCCAGGTAGTGAAGGCGCGCAAGGATTTGTGGTTTGAGCTTAAATTCTGGAATGAACTCGGTAACCATCTGTTTTACAGCGTCAAATTGCAAAAGGCCGTTCCTCGATTCGAGGTCGGCCTTTTGTTCTAGCGTGTCGTAAAGTTGATAAGCTGGGCGTGGCACTAGCGAGCGCTCACTTCTCGTCTTTTAGTTGCTCCGCGGCCCGGTTAATCCTGTCCCACGTGATGGAATCATTCTCGATTTTGGTGTTCCCGTAGGCAAAGCTGCGCCGCTGGCTTTCAGCCTGCTCAGCCGTCATCTCCACTTTTCTCGCCATTTCTATCAGTCTGTCTAGTTCTTCCGACATAGGGCACCTTCTTGATACGACCCAACCGGTCAATTTATTGTTCCGAGATGATGATAGCGCGGCCTCGCGTTGTCAACAAAGGAATAGCAGCCAATGGAATTCGCAGTACCTGAATGGTCCACGCAAGAGACCATTAGGCGCGAACGCAAGCGAACATAAAGGCACTCCGGCGGGGTGCCCCAACCCACGGTCGTACTACACGGATTCGTCCGTTTGTGCGGCAATCTCCAACCCCAACTGTTCTCCCGTCTCCGCTGTGTCGGAAGGTTCAAGGGCAGCGATAGGCTTAAGTGACTTTCCCATGTATCCCTGAAGGTCGCCATACATGCCGCTCGTATTCCCCAAAACCAAGTCGAGTTGCTTTTCGCGCTTGGCCCAACGTCGGATTGTGACCCGTTTTTCATCGTCTAGCTCTTCTTTCATTCCGATAAAGCCGCGCATTATGGCCTCAACCCGGTTGGCAAAGTCAGGACCAGTCAGGTAGTTAAAGAGTGCTTCCACAGTTTCGTTCTTGCTCGCAACTGCACGTTTTGGTTGCGCCACTTCCTCCAAGCTGAGGCGAAGCGCGGCGACAAGGCCTGGCATGTACCGCGGGACGGTGATCCAGACACCCTCTTTCCTGCCAAAGCACTCTATTTCCTTGGGAAGAACATCTGTCACCAGAACTGCGATATCGGCCCGAGCTTGCTGTTGGTCATCTTTCAACTTTGAGATCCAGCCGTCGCTCCAGCTTTTTGTGTGTTTTGCTTCCCAAATGATCGACCCGCAGCAAATTCCGGACTTGTTGATGACCTTTTGAAGGATATCCGCCCCACGCACACCCTTGGGAACGGGCAGAATCTCGTCCAAACGACAACAATCACGCAGCACTTCCTCGAGTTCGAGCTCCAATTCCTCCCACCGACCGGTCAGTATTAGCCAAGAATGAATATAGGCTATGTCTTCGAGGCCTTCGACCAGCACAAGTCGTTGCGTGAAAAACATTTCATTAAGGGCTGGCTGCAAGGCCTGATGGACCTTCGAAAGGGCTGCTGATTTTTCTTTCGGCGGCTCTCCCACGACTTCAGCAAAACGCTCCGCAACCTTGGAATGCGAGTACTGCCGGATGGATGCACAGTTGTCAGCCAGATCGCGCCTTACCATTCGGACACTTTCGAAGTTCTTTCCGCTAACAAAGTATGGGCTGTGCGTTGTCACGATGATTTGGGCGTTATCTTGCGCCAAGGTTTCGAACACTCCCGCAAGGTGGCGCTCTTCTGGGGGGTGTTGGTATAGCTCAGGTTCCTCGCAACCGAGAATCAGGGTAGGGGCAGACCTGTCGTCCCCAGTGGCAAGCTCCTGTAGAAGCGCAAGCAGATAAGAGCGCTGGAACCCGTGCCCGAAGCGGACCAAACTTCCCTCATAACCGCTTTCGCCAGCGATCACACCGGCGAGGGGCGGATCAACCCTAACGGCTTTGGAGGAATCCTGTTGCCAAGCGACCCTCAGGGTCGCCGCCGGATGTGCCCATTCAGCGAGACGCTTCTGCAACGCTTCTGAAACACCTTTCAGTATCGGCTCGTTGTCATCCAACATCTTTTGGTATTGCTGCCGTGCTTTTACAAGCAGAGCCTCCATAGTTTGTGCGAAATTGACTTTCGCGCAAACCGTCCGCGCCAATAGCTTGCCGAGCGACCCAGTCTTAGTCTCCGACTGTTCATCACTAGCGTGTTTAACGGCTGGGATGAAAATCCATTGAATATATTTCTCTAGTCGGGGTGCTCCTTTGCTAACGCCATAAAATTGATCTTCGCTTGGGATGACCTCGCACTGACCGGGTCGCTCGGCTTCAAAATCGCGTAAAGTCTGGTACATTGCGTCTCTGGTTTTTTTAGAGTTTCTGGCGGCCAAATCCGGGATATCCTGCTCGAGCTTTTCGAACGCTGTTCTTAGATCGCCGACCGCCGCCCCGTCTCCGTGGTCACGAAAGAATGGTTTAAATACAGTCATGCCTAATCGCTGACCATATTGTTTGACCTCTGCTCGATTAGCTTTCTTGTCAAACACCGCTACAACAGAAATGATGAGTTTGCCCTGTCGAGCGTATCCCTTAAAGTCCTCCTCCGCTTCCTTCGTCAGATCTGTGAATGTCACCGTTATCTCAATCGGTTTTGTTGTGTCATGCAGGTAGAAATCTTCGGCGGTTAATGACGTCACATCCGTGCTGGCATCTTCCACATGTCTGAAAACAATGTTGAGCGCGTGTAAGAAAGTCGATTTTCCGGCGCCGTTCGGGCCAACGAGACAAGTGTAGGGATCCAGATTGGCGATACCGTCCTTGATACAGCGCAGATTCTTTATCGCGACGCTCTCGATGCGCATCCACTTCCAGAAAAGACAAGGGGTGCACGGCAACGCCGTGACCCCCTCACAGTTCGTCTATTCAGTTTCAGTTCGATCTCGGCGGCTCACGCCGTTGAGATAGATTCGACCCTGGCACCAAATTGCTCCCTAAACCGGCAGCTTGCGGCTCGACTCGCTCTGCAGATCCCCGACTAGAGATCTACCTCGGCGAAAATGTCGTCCACACAAGTCGTAGGAGCATAATCATGTTTGGTACGCCACTCGCCGGGAGCGACCGAAACCTGAGTAAGGTTCGTCCACACGGATGCATCGCCACTGTCCACCGGGTTGTAGTCCCGACTTGGTCCCGCCCGCAAATTGAAAAAATAACGCGTTCAG
Source organism: Terriglobia bacterium (assembly GCA_963816865.1). Lineage (GTDB taxonomy): Bacteria > Acidobacteriota > Terriglobia > Terriglobales > Acidobacteriaceae > JAIQFF01. Next base: position 6,336 of record CAWFMU010000026.1, on the reverse strand, counting down.
ATTGCCATTCTTAGCCCCAATGACGTGCGGACACATTATTCGTTGTAGCCTTGATATGTTGCCGTGACTATGAGCTTCTGCTGGATGGCGTTTAAGACTAGCTCTTGAACGCTGGGCATTGCTTCACTCCTTAGCCCGGCAAGAAATGCCTGTGAACTCCTGCCGCGTCCCCTAAAACCCTGCCGGAGCTTCCTCCGCGGTAGGTGAGGACCCGCCCCACGTAAACCAGCCCCTAGCTGCACCCGCTCGTACTCCCGCAGCTCCCGCACCGGTAGCAGCTTCCATTGCGCGTCATGATGGATCCGCAGAAGCTGCAGGTGGGGGCGTCGCCCAGGTCGATGAGTCCGGCGAGAGCGTCGGCGGCGTGGACTGAACCGGGCGTCGGACCTCGGGGTTCGGACCGCTGGTCGGAAACCGGCGAGCTGCTGGCTTCTCCTACGCCTTCAGACTGCGATGCGGCGCCGGGCGTCCGCAGTCGCAGGTTTTCGAACAGCATGCCCTGCTGGCCGGTGAGGAAGCGCAACTGCAGCCAGCGGAAGATGTAGTCCATGATCGACTTGGCGAAGCCGATGTCGGGATTGCTGGTCCAGCCGCTGGGTTCGAAGCGGGTGTGGGCAAACTTTTCGCAGAACAGTTTCAGCGGCACGCCGTGTTGCAGCGCGATGGAGACGGCCAGAGCGAAGCTGTCCATCAGGCCGCTGACCGTGGAGCCTTCCTTGGCCATGGTGATGAAGAGCTCGCCGGGTTCGCCGTCGGGATAGAGGCCGACGGTGATGTAGCCCTCGTGTCCGCCGACGTTGAATTTGTGGGTGATGGAGGCGCGCTCTTCCTGCAGCTTGTGGCGGACGGCGCGCGGCGGAGCGTTGAGATTTTCTTCCTCGACGTGCTGCTGGGCGGCGACCGCGGCGGCGGCATCGCCCTTCTTGCTCAGCGCAGTCGTGGTGCCGGACGCGCTCAGCGGTTGCGACTTCTTGCATCCATCACGGTAAACGGCCACAGCCTTCAACCCCAGTTTCCATGCCTGGAGATAGCACTCCATGATGTCTTCGACGGAGGCATTCTCCGGCAGGTTCACCGTCTTAGAGATCGCGCCGGAAATAAAAGGTTGCGCCGCCGCCATCATTTTCAGATGCCCCATGTAATGGATCGACCGCGTCCCCTTGGCCGGCTTGAACGAGCAGTCAAACACCGCCAGATGCTCGTCCTTGATATCGGGCGCGCCTTCGATGGTGCCGGTAGCGTCAATGTAGCTGACAATCTTGTCGGTTTCGTCGTGATCGTAGCCCAGCTTGAACAGCGCCGTAGGGACCGTGTTGTTCACGATCTTGATCATCCCGCCGCCCACCAGCTTCTTGTACTTGACCAGCGCCAGATCCGGCTCGATGCCAGTGGTGTCGCAATCCATCATGAAACCTATTGTTCCTGTTGGAGCTAGAACTGTTACCTGGGAATTGCGGTAGCCGTGTTTTTCGCCGTGGGCGAGGGCTTCGTCCCAGCAGTCTTTGCTGGATTCGTAGAGTGGGCCGGGGACATTTGTTTTGTTGATGTTGTTTACTGACGCGCGGTGCATGCGGATTACGTCGAGGAACGGCTCGCGGTTGATGTACCAGCCGGGGCAGGCTCCTCCGGGCATGGTTTTACCCTGCCGAGCTTTGCTCGGCCTGCACGAGCGGGGCGCTCGCGCCTACATTTGCGCCGAGGTTGGTTTCGGCTAGGCCTTTTTGTGTCGGCTCGGTTGCGGGCACCAGCGGCGGGCATGACTCGGCGATGCGTGAGGATTGCAGATAGGCTTCGCCGCACATGATTGCGGTGACGCAGGCGGCGTAGTCGCGTCCGGCGTCGGAGTCGTAGGGGAGGCCGGCGGCCATCAGCAGCGCGCCGAGATTGGCGTAGCCCAGGCCTAGCGGACGGTAGTCGTGCGAATTCTTCGCGATCATTTCCGTCGGGTAGCCGGCGTTGTCGACCAGAATTTCCTGCGCGGTGATCAGCACATCGACCGCGTGGCGATAGGCTTCCACGTCGAAGGTGCCGTTGGGCGCGAACTTCAGCAGGTTCAGGCTGGCCAGGTTGCAGGCGGAGTCGTCGAGGAACATGTATTCCGAGCACGGGTTGCTGGCGTTGATGCGGGCCGTGTTCTTCGAAGTGTGCCAGCGATTGACCGTGGTGTCGTACTGCATGCCGGGATCGCCGCAGCGCCAGGTGGCGTCGGAGATCCTGTAGAGCAGGTCTTTGGCTTTGAAGTTCTGCATGGGGCGTCCGTCTTTGACGGCGCGCGTGGTGAAGCCGTTGTCGCGCAGGACCGAGTACATGAAGTCGTCGGTCACGCGGACGGAGTTGTTGGCGTTCTGGAAGAAGATGGACGAGTAGGCATCGGAGTCGGGAGACGACCCGTCGTATCCCGATGCGATCAGGGCGTGCGCCTTGGCTTCTTCTTTCGACTTGCACTCGATGAAGTCGACGATGTCGGGATGGTCGATGTTGAGGATGACCATCTTGGCGGCGCGGCGAGTCTTGCCGCCCGACTTGATGACGCCGGCGAAGGCGTCAAAGCCCTTCATGAAGCTGAGCGGACCGCTGGCGGTGCCGCCGCCGCTCAGGCCTTCGGTAGAAGACCGCAGCGAAGAAAGATTGGTGCCGGTGCCTGATCCCCACTTGAAGAGCATGCCTTCGGTCTTGGCCAGAGTAAGGATGGAATCGAGCGAGTCTTTCACCGAGTTGATGAAGCAGGCCGAGCACTGCGGCGTGCTTGTAGCCGGTGACGCCGAACTCGACGCGCGCGCTGGCCGGGTTCCAGTGCCAGTTCTGGGCGTCGGAGTTGGGCTCGATGCGGTCGCATCCCACGTTGAACCAGACCGGCGAGTTGAAGGCGGCGTACTGGCGCAGCAGGATGTGCGCGAGTTCGTCGTGGAAAGTGGCGCCGTCTTCCGGCGTCTTGAAATAGCCCTGCGACATTCCCCAGTCGCGGATGGTCTCGGCCACGCGAGTCACCAGGGCGCGCACTCCACTCTCGCGCTCGGGCGTGCCGAGCGTGCCGTGCAGATATTTGCTGGCCACGATGTTGGTGGCAGTCACCGACCAGTCTTTGGGGACTTCGACGTCTTTCTGTTCGAAGATGGCATTGCCCTTGGCGTCGGTGATCAGGGCGGTGCGCTTCTCCCATTCGATTTCGTCGTAGGGAGAGACGCCGGGCTTGGTAAAGAAGCGGCGGAAGCTGAGGCCCGGGGCTTTCTTGCTGGGGGTGGCGGTGCTGACCGGGGCCGCGGTGGTCTCGGAGGTGACGGGGGCTCCTGCTTTTACCTCTGCCATTTCTGTATCTTCTTTCCCTTTGGATTTCTGTCAGTCTAGTATCGCGCAAAGCTAAATCGTTTTTAAAACCAGTTTCCAGTTTTTAGTTCTCGGTTCCCAGTTCGGTGATGCCTGATGTTGTTTCGAGCGAAGACGACAGCCAGCGCTGCAATGCTGCATAGGCGGCGTGGCGTTGGGTTGCGTCTTCCATGACTGCGTAGCGGGCGAAGCAGCGGCCGGTGGCCATGCGTTCGCGCAGCGGGTTGCCGGGCAGAAACAGCCGGCCGAGGGCCATCCCCAAGTCATCGGTTTCCGAGATTTGGAACAGGGCCAGCATGCGTTTGCCGGACGGCTCCGGGAGCCACGATTTCTTCACCCAGGGCGAACACTCCCGGCTTGCTGGACATCAGCACCAGGCTGAAACTGTCGGCACAACGAAGCCATCGAGACCACTGTACGCGGCGATAGTCGAACGCCGGTTCCACCCCGTGTCGGGCGAATGACTCGCTGACCATGCGCTCCAGACCTTCCATACCGATCCTCAATTTCCGGCCTCGAGAGAAAGGGATTGCGAGCCCTCATTTCGAGGCATTTTCCACAGCCTGGCTTGTCAACTGTCGTCGCTCCCTCGGGAGGAGTTCAGCAAACCGCTTACAGAGAACGAGGGAACGGCCACCGCACTACAAACCCGCCCAAGAACGGGGAAAAACTGTCAATCTGGCAAGGCCAGCGCCCGGTCACCTCAACCTGAGCGCCGATCCTTTGTTTTCTTACGCTTGCCCGGCATTGCCACGCCTTCGTTTTCGGAGGCGTTCAAAGCCTTATGGGATGCAAACAGTACGCCCGTATGTTGGGGCTGTCAAGAGGGTATCCCTATATATTGTATCTCAGTCTTAGCAAGTGGGATGCTGCCCCCTCCGTCCCCGTTTTTCCACAAGGCGATCGTGATTCGATGAAAAGTTCAGGTGGCACATTGCAGCCGTGCCACCCCGGATTTGCCATTGTTCGAGATTTTCCGTGGCCTGCCAGGTCGCGGTCCAAAATTTCCGGGCCGCTCACGCCAGCATCTCGGCTCGTGCCGAGCTCCGGCGTTTCAGATCTGAAAGAGAAAAATTTCGTCTGTCCAGCAGGGGCCACTTCTCAACGGCGGGACCCATGGCTACGTAGACATCCTCAAAAATTTCACGGGGCGCGATCCTCTGCGTGCCGTCTGAGGATTCCACAAGATAGTCGCCTCTTTGTCCGCGATGTTCACGTCCGAGCGCATCCCGGAACTCCAGGGGACCGGTGAGCTGCCTGGCTCGAATCAGAAATCGCGTCCGATAGACTTGCCATTCGTTTTCTACTTTCCTCACTTTATTCCACCCTTGGGGGAGGGAATATCACTGGGAATTGGTTGTCAGCGAAACGCAGTTTTCCTTGGCTGGATTTTCTGTGAAGGTGAAAAGAAATCTACGCGTGATCTGCGGCGCGGTCAATCCCAATTTTTTGTGCAATTCTAAAATTTGCTCTGCGGGAATTTTTGCGTGGCTTGCGAAAGTACAGAATCGGTGAAGACTCGCTACTGGAGCGATGATGCGGGCTCGTGTCACGGTCGCGAGTAGAGGCGTATGCGCGTGAGTCGCGACAAAAAATTTCCACAAGCAAGAACCACGTGGAGACTCGTGGACGCTGCCCGGCCTGCCGTCGTACACTCCCTTTCGCCTTTCTATGCGGGACGACGGCAATCTACGCGGCCAGGGCCAGTTTCCGGCGACGCGCTGGTCACTCATCGTGGCTGCGCGGAGCGCCGTGCCGAAGGAACGGCAGCGCGCGCTTGAAATCCTGACCGCGGCTTACTGGAAGCCGGTCTACAAATACATTCGCCTGCGCTGGGACAAGGACAACGAGCAAGCCCAGGATCTGACGCAGGATTTCTTTCTGCGCATTCTGGATAAGGATTTTCTCGCGCGCTACGACCCGCAGCGGGCCCGCCTGCGAACTTTTCTGCGCGCGTGCGTGGACCACTTGATCGCCAATGAAGACAAGGCTGCGCGGCGCTTGAAGCGCGGCGGAGAGATGCAGTTTCTGTCACTCGATTTCGAATCCGCGGAAGGAGAGTTGCGGCAGATCGAAATCCCTTCGCCGGACTCAATGGATGATTTTTTTGACCGCGAGTGGGTGCGCAGCGTTTTCAGCCTGTCCCTGGAGCGCTTGCGTCAGGAATGCGAACAGCGCGGCAAGCAGATGCATTTTCGTCTGCTTGAGTTCTACGACATTGACGAAGCCGGCAAAGAGTTGACCTATGAACAGGTCGGGCAACGATTTGAATTGAAGACCACCGACGTTACAAACTATCTGGCCTACGCGCGCCGCGAGTTTCGCCGGATCGTGCTGGAGCAACTGCGCGAGATGACGGGCAGCGAAGAGGAGTTTCGCCGCGAAGCGCGCACCTTGCTGGGAATCGACACGCCATGAGAAGGACGCGATGAAGTGGCTTTCCGACCAGGCGCTGGATCGGCTCCGCGTGGCGGCCGACACACCGGACCTCAGCGGCACGGGTTACGTGCTGCTCGACAAACTGGGCGCGGGCGGCATGGGCAGCGTCTTTCGCGTGCAAGACACGGCGCTGGGGCGGCAAGTCGCGCTGAAAGTGATCGGGATCGTAGACTCCGGCGGCGAATTCAGTGCGCGTCTGCTGCGCGAGGCGAAGATAATCGCACAGCTTGAGCATCCGGGAATTGTCCCGGTGCACGACGTCGGCACCCTGCCCGATGGCCGCGTCTTTTACACCATGAAGCTGGTGCAGGGACGGCGACTCGACCAGCACCGGATGAACTCGGAGGCGTGCCCGAACGTTTGCGAACTTTTCAGAAAATCTGTGAAGCGGTTTCATTTGCGCACGCCCATCATGTGCTGCATCGTGACCTGAAGCCGCAAAACATCATGGTCGGAAGATTCGGCGAAGTGCTGGTCATGGACTGGGGTCTGGCCAAGCTGCTGAATGCCGAAATCCCGGCAGAGTCGAACCATCTCCGAAGATTCGTTTGCATCAGAGCTCTTCCGACGCGG
>CAWFMU010000025.1:0-79977 GCA_963816865.1 Terriglobia bacterium | reverse complement strand
GAAGTTATTGAGGTGCCGCTCGTAAATGTCGAAGTAATGGTGCCCACTTCCAAATGCCACGGCCTGCCGCGTGGGATTCGAAATACTCCCGCAGGCGGTTTTGAGAGTTTCGCTCGTCCGGCAGGGTGCCCTCCCCGTTGACCTGCGGGCTGCGCAGGTGCTCGCAGAAATCTAAATCCCGCGGCAATCAGCGGGGCCATTCTCATAACGCTCCTGGTTGATCGAGGCTCAGCCCAATCGCGCACCCAATCCACCACCTCAATGAACCCGTTCCTGACAATACTCCTGGCCGACCTGGGTTCGACAGGGAAGCCGCGACCAGGTTTTTCATGGCACGAAAGTATTTCTGCATATATGTCGGCGTGGGCAACTATCTCGTGGAGTGGAGACTCTGAGGACCTAGATAACATCGGCAAATGACCGTTCGGCCCGGCGAAAATAAAGGACGCCGCCCCCGCCAACAACCGCGATGCCAACGACCGACGCCGCCAAACCTGGCCAGTACATCGCCGCTTTGTCACCGAGGATGCACCATCGGAATCCGTCGATCACCCCGACCATCGGGTTCATCGAATACAAGAGCCTCCATTTTGGAGGCACGATCATGCTCAGGAACCCCACCGGAGAGACGCTGACAAAGTAATTCCACAATGAAAGGCACAATGAACTTGAAATCGCGGTATTCAACCATCAGGGCGGCGAGCCAAAGGCCCGAACCGAAAGAGGCGGCGAAGGCCAGCAGAACGAAAAGTGGCAGAAAATAGCAGTTAGAAGATGGGAGATAGCGATACCGGATCATGAGCACAACCAGGAACGCGGCGGAGATGAGAAAGTCCACGAAGCTGGTGATCACGCTGCTCGCGGGCACCACCAACCGCGGGAAATAGACCTTCGATATCAGGTTGGAATTCGTCACGAGGCTATTCCCGCTTTCAGACAGGGCTGTGGAAAAAAACTGCCACGGAAGCATGCCGCAGAAGACGAGAATCGGATAAGGCACGCCGCCTGACGGCATTTTGCCAAACTTACAAACACGATCGTCAGCACAACCATCAAGAAAAAGGGCCGGATGGGACCAAGCTATGCCCACGACCGTCTGTTTGTACGAACGAGCAGGTCACGCCAGGCTAGGAAAAGAAACAACTCCCGATATCGCCACAGGTCGCGCCAATACTGTTGCTCGTTTCGCCCCGCTTTGATAATGAGTTCATCCATGAGCACGGGCACCGAATGCATGTAAGCGCCGCAAGAAGCAGCCTACGAGTTCTGGCACAACTATAACGTATTGCGGTTGGGGGCGGCCCTAGGCCTCCCTAGGGGTTGGCCACCCGTCCACGTTCGGAGCACGTAACGTCAGCCTCCGACCGAAAGGATATGCAGACCGCGAGGCGGGGTCACTGAAGTGGTCGCGTTAGTGCCGCTCGGGACGCCAAGATACCTCAACTGCGCCGGGATCGGCGCAACCAGCACTGCCACGGGTCAATCGCAGGCCAGCGGTTCGTGCCCCACCATGACGGAGCGCCGTTGGTATAGAGCAGAGAAACGGGCACGGCATCGTCTGAGATCGTCGGGTCCCATACGATCGTCCCCAGGTCGGGCGGATGGAGATAGTTCGTGTAAACCAGGTTTCCGTGAAGGATGTGAGTCAGCTTGTTGGAAGACTGATACCATTGATAGGCGTTCGCGCCGTTCAAATAGACGGTCCAACCATTGGTTACTGACAGCAATTTATTGATCACCATGTTGCTGGACGTTCCCCCGCCATCGTCGGATACAATCCCCCACAATACAGGTTTGTGTTCACTCCGTCCTGCAACGTGAAAGTGTAATTGGCCGGATTTGAGCTGGGAGGAAAATTAGTAAAGTTACCAGCCAACACTGACTGCCCTGAAAAAACCACTTGAACTGTTGAAATCGCGTTGACCCCAGGTTTCTGTATTTGACCCACCCGGAACAGATTCGTGCCCGCCAGCGTCAGATTCGTAGTCACCTGCGACCAGCCAGCGCTCAGACCCGGAATAACCAACCGATGGTATCCCCGTTGCCAAGTAACTCCGTCGCCAGACCTGTCTATGAGGAAAGTTACCGGGTCTGACCCACCGTTGCACTGGCCCAGTCTTTTTGACCGTTAATTGCGCTGCGGTCCACTGGTTGGTCGGATAACTCAAAAGAATGTTGCTGGCCGGGCTTGTCGATTTTTTACAGTTCCGCATGGAAGGTTCATCGAGAACGGTTCGGTAAAGGTGTCATTACTCAACTTACATGTCCATTTGCGAGCTGGTTGTCCCCGGATAACCGTCGTCCAGAGCATCCCACCATGCTTGCCGGAAGCCCAGACGCCTGACCAACAACTGACGATGGTCAGCATTGCCCATGTTGGGGTAGCCAAACTGAAAAATGGAAGCCGGCTCGCCATAGTTCAGTATCTCGTGGAGGTAAGTAAGATTCGCGTTGGTGTTGCCACAAGACGTTACCTACCATGTTCATAAAAGTGGAGAATCGCTTGAAATAAACGTAGTAGGCAATGCGGTTCCGCAGCAACGTTTGGTGCGACGCAGACCCTTCCAGCCATCCAACTCAAAATAGCCGTCAATGTTGTTATGCTCCCACAGGTTCATCATGGGATGCGGTGCGTGAGCGTCAACGCAAAGCCCAAAACTGTTAGTGAAAAAATTGGCAAAAATCGCGTTGGCACAGAATTCATTGTTAATCATGAAGCTGGCCCCACCTCGCGCTTCAATGATGTTGTTCTGAAACAGGCAGCCCGAAACCAATGTGCCGACGATGCCCAACTGCTCGCCCCGCCGAAATAACAGCCGTCCAACTCACAGAATGCGCAGGTCGCCGGAGCACCCCAAGTCATCGAATCTGAAACTACAACGTTGCTCACCCAGGAGTCACAGCACATCGACAGCGACAGGATGGTGTTCGGCACTGCACTTAAACCCGAATTAGTGCGAGTCAAGGTCATGTTCTCTTCAATGCCCATGCGCCGGCTCATTTGACAAGAACCTGGGGTATTTAGCATGGTCAATGTGGGAACATTGGTGTAGTCCCAAATAAGCGGTGGAGAAAACGTCACGTTGCTTCCAGTAATCGAGTTAACAACACAGATTTGGGGGACATTTTGTTGATAACCCTGAACTGAAAAACACTGGAATATAGGATTGTTGTTGTCTATCGATGAACTAACGCTAAACGCATCACCCACGCTGGTAACTCCGTATTCGTTCTGGAGAGTTGGCACCGTCAACTGCGTTCAACCCTTTGAGGTTCCTGCCGTAGGATAAAATACAGTGCCGCCTGCGGCTCCGTGGCCCATTGTCACGTTCCCCACTAGAATCGTTTTCTCCCCTGAGCCGCGCAAGGTCACTCCGTGCTTGTCGAACGTCAGCCCTTGCGTGATGTTATACAATCCAACCGGCAGGAATACGACGTCGTTCGTATGAGCAGCAGAAATAGCGGCTTGGATGGGTACAGCGGCGTTGGCAACACCAGTGTTGTCCGCGAAATAGGGCGCTCGCGTGACATCAATCAGATTCGCCCGCAATGGAATTCCGCCCCGCACTCCAACTGTGACCCCCAGGGTCCAATCAACGCGGCTCCCCGCCGGGATGATCGTGGCGCAAGCGAATACGAGTGGCTCCAGCTCGCCAGGGCCAGACCAAAGCGCGATTGCGAGCAGGATCGCCGCAAGATTCGTTTGCCGTTTGTGTCGAATTTCATAGAATTACATTCAGATCGGTCACAATGCAGCCAGCTTGCCAAATCGAAGGCATTACAAACCACTAGGTTTTTCCTCAGATATGCTTGATCTCCACTCAAGGAATTTCGTCCTGAAACAGCACCGCAGTGCGAGTGCCAAAAAACGCGATGGCGTGCCTAGAAAACGTACACTAACACACGCAGCGAGCAGCATAGAGGCGGAAGAGGAAAAAGAACTTGCAATTCCCCAATCAGGACGGTGGTGGAGAGGGAATCAGGTCAAAATAGACTCGACCCACCTGCTTTCCACTTCAGTTGGCGGCCTGGCGGAGCGAACCACGTTCTCGAAATCCACCCTTTTCCAGCACCCGCCGGGAAGCAACATTATCCTCCATTATCCAAGCATAGATCGCGGCCAACCCCAGATCAGAAAAACCGATTCTTGCCACTTGGCGGACAGCCTCGGATGTAATGCCCCTGCCGGCGAAACGCCCTTCGCCTAGCAGGTACCACACCATGGCGAGACGGTCCGCCAGGTCGATCTCAGCAAGACCCACCAATCCCGCAGGGCTCGCCGTCGTGTTTGACCAGAAAGAGGCGATTTTTCCGGTTGCGGACCGTGATCGCCAGGAGAGTGGGAGTCGTTTCACGATTCCTCCACTCGCCGGTCAGCCACCGGTTGATCTGCTTCTCGGATAGCCACCCCGCAACCTGTTCAAAATGCTGCGGCTGCAGATCCTCGATACTCGTCATTGCAGGCTACTTCTTGACCGCCTGAAAGGCCTGAAACTCTTCTTTCAAGGCTTAGGCCATTGTTCGACTTCAAGGCCGAATTGGCTGAACAGCGCGTAAACCCACCGCTCATAACCCCAGCCGACGCAGGCGCTGCTAGCGAGACTGCCCCCAACCGAAATGTCAAATGCCTTCCCGAAGGTCATTGCGTGAAAGTTCGATGAAAAGACGCTGATCGCCTGATCCTCGCTGGGTATTTTGAGCCGCAGCTCCTTGGCCTCCTGCTGCCGCTGAAACGAGGCCTTCACCGCGTAATCGTCGTGAAAAACATGTCGTTGGCTGTCTCGAACGTGCCCGTTAGCTCCCAGGCCTTGGCCCATTGGACAATCAGATCCTCGGCCTTGGCCCGATTCTCCACCACGTATCGCGGATGCCCGACCCAAACGATGTCGCGCTGGGTGAAGGCACGTAAACGGCTCATCGAACGGTGGTTTGCGCCCTAACGGTGGCAGGCCACAGCCATTGTCGTGCACCGGCCAGGGGGCTCCAAATCCCAATCCTCCTGCCCTCATAGCAGTGGTAACAGCATGACGGACAGATCGCAAAATCATTTTCCGCCATCTTTCCTTCATGGGCTTTAGGAGACCACCCGGCATCGCGGCATTCACTCGAGAACTTGTTAGACAGTCCAGGTCTCCCTTAGATGGGACACGAAATCAATATGCTCGGGGAAGGAAGTAAAGTGGTGGATTCGATCCAGCGATTTAGAGAGGATCGTTGCCGGGTACAGCTTCTCGTTCAGCCTGGAAAGCCTTGGCGGCAATTCCGTCAACTTTCGACTCGATCAGGCCCGCCAACTGGGCCGCGGGCCCACGTAGAATGACGTGCCCTTGTCCAACAGGTGTCACCCATCGGCGCTCAAGCAGCCCGTTCCACGCGTCGCGCAGAGGCGGATCAGATTGTTCAAACTGAACCTTGGAGGGGAGCCCGAACTCACGGCGTTGGTAGCGCCCCACCAGCTCTTCCACCTTGCGAAGAACCCTCCACGACATTGATCGTTCGTTAAGTCGGCCTCGATGGCAAGCGGTTCCTGAACGATCCGGTAGGCGAGAAGTCCTCCGACGATGTGAAGGACAGGGCGTAGTCCAACTGCGAAAGGTAGTCTCTATCAACACCCGTAATCGGGACTTTAATCGTTGTCATATTAAACTGCTCCGCTCTTCCGATTCGATACGAAGGTAGCGATTTCGCGAACGGTATTGAGTGGAAACGCGACCAGATCCCGTTCGGTAATCTTCGTGCCAAATTCCTTTTCGACAAAGGTCGTAAGCTCGACTGCGCCAAACGAATCAACATACCCATAATCGAATAAATGCACGTCATCGTTAAAGTCGGGATCGCCCTCTGGAACCTTGAATCTCTGCCCGGATAAACGCGCGCAGTTTATCGAGGTAATTGGGGTGACGTCTTGGTTTTGCATATCTTGTGGTCCGGGTCCTAATCAACTACTGAATGGTCTTTTGCTTGCACACCCGCAAGCGCTTGAGCTGGTCGTCAGATTCTAGCCGCACAAGCCTTTGAGAGTTTGCGGTCGTAATGAAAATCGCCCTGAAGCCTGAGAGGATCGCCCTGCTCGAACAAACTCTGGAGCACTGGACGAATGTCTTCTGCCATCCAACCTCTTTCACCGCTGCGAAAAATACCCGACCCGGAAGGTCGGGGTCAACCTGAACTCCATGCTGGCCGCCAACGGCGCGCAAACTCCCGGGGTCCGCTTCCAGAGCCAAGGGAACGTACACGGCCCACAATTCGGCTCCTTGCTCATGCGCAAAGTCTTTGAGCGTCTGCAGCAGCCTGGCAAAACCCGCTCGCGCAGCCGGTTCGGGCGGCTCCCCTCCATTCAGCCGCAACGCGAGTTCGGGGCTCGCCTTTGGCATGGTCCCCATGTTTAGATTTCGGATGGCATCCCGGATGCGAGCATACAATACGGTGTAGCTCTGCCCCAAAGCCGGAGCCGTGCCGAGAAGCCGGCAGAGCTCTCGTAAACCCGGCCGTCCGGCCCGACTTTGGCCTGCGTGTGGCCATCCGGATTTCGGAGCATCAAGGGTGTTACGAGCAGAATGTAATTGGAAACCTTGATTCCTTGTTCTTGGCTCAGCCAGCGAGCCAACTCAAGCTGGGTTAGCGCCGGGAATTGCCCCGACTGAAGCATTGGCGATCCGCATCCCGTCGTGCAGCCCAAGCTCTGCCACAGCTCCGCATATGCTCTCCTCGAAGCTCACACCGTTGCCGAAACCCTGAGAATCGCCTAAAAAAAGAACATCCACTTTGCTGCCCCGATCCAGCGCCAGTCGCCTCTCCCCGTCGCAGCGCAATCCCAACCGATCCGTGTGGACCGTGAACTTTCCAGCCGCCCATTTGGCCTCGGTATCGATAAGGAGCCACGGTAAAAGCGTCCCGCTCCAAATGCCATATACCAGACCCGCCAAGTCATCCGATGGTCGGTCCCCAAGCAGCCGAAATACAACCTCGGCGACCGGGATTGACAGCACCCAAACGAGGGCAATCAACACTCCGCGGTTGACGCTGCCAGCTCTAGAAATTGACATAAACAAAATCCGGCAGTTTAGCAGTAGCTTCGGCTAAGCGGTCACCAAAAGCCATGTAAGTGCCGCTGTCATCGCCGACCACTTTAATACCTGCCAGGAGTCCAACGCGAAGAAGGGCGCGGTTCTTTGGACGAGGTTACCGAGCAGGGGCCGCCCTGCCTTACAGGAATTGTGCGGGCTCGGCGCTTGGTAGTTTGAGCTGACTGGCGTCGCTGGTTGCATGGCTGTGATTTTCCGATGTCCCAATCTACGCCCCAAGGCGGAGCTGTGCGGTTTGGGGATGTATAGCCATTTAATGGCGTCGCAGATTCTGATGCCGCAGGCCCTCGGGAAAGTGCCGTTCTCATGAATACCATAGGCGCGAAAAACCCGCGGCTCTTCCCCCTCGGGTTTGCTCCCTATTCCCAGATTCCGAACCGCATCCGCAGCCAGGTCCAGGGATGGCCTATCCCCCGGGAGCCGAAAAACGATGTCCGCGATGGGAACGGAGGCCAGCCAAACTATAGCAGCCAAGGCCAGCGGACGAAGCCAGCACAAGCTTGGCGCCGGTGGCATAGCCACCCTGGGCAGATGGAAAGCGGTTTTACGCAAACTCAATAACAGGATGGATTTAGCGCATCGGCCTCTGCCCTTTGCCCGGGGCCTTATCAGGAGCCGAAAGCAATATCACGACGGCCACCACCGCCCAAATCCCCCGAGCAGGCGCCAGTCGTGTCCATTGGAAGGAAGAAAATGGCGCCGAAAGCGACGCGCCGCGTTAGTCCATAAGACGCGGAGCCAGTACCTGGGCCCGTGCCGGGCTGGTGGCGGACGGGCTTCTCCCCGAGAGAGCCTCGGTGAATAGAACCATGCCATGCCAAATTCCCCAGAACATGAAGCTCAACGTAAGCCCATGCCAAAAGCCGCACAGTAACATGATGAAAAAGGCGAGCGAAGCCGCCGAAAGCTGAGCCCCTCATTCCACCAAGTGGGATGAACAACTGATCGCGAAACCAGTCGGCCAGCGTAATGTGCCAGTTGCGCCAGAACTCCGAAACCGTGGTGGCCAGGAATGGCTTCCTGAAGTTCTCGGGCACTTTGATGCCCATCAACAAACCAAAGCCAATCGCAATGTCCGAATAGCCCGCGAAATCATAATAAAAGTAGAGGTAAAGAAAAGCAATGGCTGCGACGCTTGAATAGACCGACATGGTTTGCATGGCGAGCAGATGTTCAGCCAGCTTGTTGAGCAACGCAGCCAATACAATCTTGCGGAAATAACCTCTGGTGATCCGATAGCCCGCTGAGGAAATCAGGGACGGAGTGAGCGGCGCCGGGTTCTGCACCTGCTGTTGAAAATCCTGGAATTTTTGAATCGGCCCACTGGTCAGGGTTGGAGGAAAGAGCGTGTAGCCGAGGAGCGTCCAGGGGTTGTGTTCATCAATGTTAAGGATTGATTGGATATGCAAGAAACCGATTGCGCGGAAGATGAAATAAGAGAACCCCACTAACGCAAGGACATCCTGGCGCAGCCGGGGGCCGGCGAGCCAAGGGACGGTGAAATGCCGGTACCATCTCGAAGAGGACGAGAAGCCCCACCAGACCCCCGATACTGAAGGGCAGCCAAAGCCGGGAAATGCTCTGGCCCCGGCCGCGGTCCCGCGCGGCGCGCATGCGAGCCGGGGACGCGCCACCGGCAAACAGAGAAGCCGTTGCAGAAATGGCCAGCAGCGTTTGTGGGGAGGCCAAGCCTACAATGAGCACACTACCCAGGGCGATTAAAAGCGCGTAGTGCCTCCGCGGCCACACGAGGCGCAGTAACCCGATGGAGCACAACAGGAGAACAAACTTCACATCAAGTAGACTTGCACTGAAGTGCATGATCAGAGCGGTAGGCGATCAGGCCGAACAAAGCCATGTAGCAGACGCAACTCGCCACCAAAAGCATGGGGACACGCTGCCGCTGTGGCAGCGCAAAGTACAGCGCACCCACGTGCGGGCAGAACAGCGCGAGTTGGATTGAATTGAACAGCATGGCTACGCGAAAATGGCCCGGTAAATCAGGTCCATCGGCCGGCTTTTCCGGCGGCTCCTGTCAACCGCCCGGATTACAAAGAACAGCAGGACGGTGGTCGTTAAGGCTGCAGCGAGGACGCCGAGCCACCGCTCCGGTTTCCCGCCAATGCTTATCACGACAACCTGGAGCAGGGCGATTTGAGCCAGGTAGCCGATCAAGAGGTACTTGCCGAGGGTCACCAACTCCTGGCCGGAACCGGGAGCCATTATCCAGGTGCAGAGCACAGCAATAAAGCACCAGGAGACTCACAACGGCGCCGAACATTTGCAGAGGATAGGTCTCGCCGAAAATCCGGCTGCAAGCGCGATAGGCGATGTAGAGCAGGACAGCGGGCACCCACTTGCGCGCAAAGCGGTCAAGAGACCCGATGGGAATGAGTCCCAAAGCCATGCCCACAATGCCGGCGCTGAGCAGCGTGAGGTTCTTGTATGATTGTCCATTCATTTCAAGGGCGCAGCAAACCGAGGAATACGATCACGGCGCAGGCTGCGATCCCGCCAGTGGCGCGGCTGCGGAACCAGAGCAGGACGGGGGCAAGCAGGAGGAAATAGGAAATTGGCAGGAGCACCTCGAACCTGCCGGCCGTTTCCCCGACAGAAAGATCGCGCTCGATCGGTCCGGCGAATTCCCACATTCCTTCGAGGGCGCCTCTTTCAGCAATCACGCAGTGAGCCACGTTCAGAGCGGTGAAGATCGCAAGCAGTTTAAGCCCGCGAACGACCAGGCGCATATAGGGCTTCCAGGTGCCCAGGTCGTATTTCGTGGCATAAACCTGTCCGACTAAAAAGCCGGTAATCAGGATGAAGGAAGGGGGCAGGAAAGCGAGAAACCGGTACGCCAAGGGTCTGGAAAGACGAATAGTTGATGGCATGATACGCCACCATAGCCAGGATGAGCGCTCCTTTCGTGCAATCAAGCGCTGCGATGCGCGTGGGAGTGCGAATGGGCACACCGCGTAGCGAGGTCGTTGCTACTGTCAGTAAGGCGGGAGGCATGGAGCACAGGGAGGCAAAGCCGCGATGCGTTAGAGCGTTAAAGCGTTGAGGCGTTGGAGCGTCAGACAGAGTGCGCCAGGCGAGGATTTGTACGGGACGGTACGAATGGGTGGAGGTCGTCAGATTCCCGGAGGTCGAACCGAGAAGACCTGCCAAGCGGCTGGGGCCAGAAGCCGCTTCACCTCAACAGCATCCAGGATAGCGTAGGATGCACGCTCGAAGTAGTTGCGTATCGAACGAATGCAGCGATTATTCTACGCGAAGGGGCTTGGCTTTTTGAACATTGATAAGACGAAGATGCCACCGGGGTTGAGCGAACGCTCGAACCGGTTCAGTTCGGCGACGGGATTGGAGGTGTAGTACAACACTTCGCTGAAAAAGGATCACGTCCCATTTGTCGTCCGGAACGTAGTTCTCCAGGCTGGAGCAGACGTATTTGTCCTGCGCACGCCGTGGGGCTATTCGGTCCAGCGCGCTCTGAGCCAAATCCACACCCGGCTACGTCGAGACAAGATTCAAATCAAGATACCGCAGGACGACCCCCTCCCCGCAGCCAATATCGAGAAGACTGATCGGGCTCCGTCGCTTCTGCACCAGGCCTGCCACGACCGTATAATGGCAATGTTCCTCGTCGCGATACAGGAACTCCCAAGCCCCGGTCTGGTACTGCTGTTCCCATTCCGTCTTTGATTGCTTCACAGCGTTTATTGGCGGGGTACCCATAGGTGTGAATCGGCGCAGCTTCCTTCTTTTGCACGGCTGCAAGCCGTTTTGACGTGCCAAGCTCACAGCCAGGATCTCAGCGCCTGATTCGCCAACATACTGGACGACCTTTTTAAAAAAGGCGGATGTAACCCCGAATCGGGTCGGGGATTGACACACGTCATGGGTGGCAAAGATAAGCCAGCCGTTGGCGCGGACATTGTCGTCAATGGTGCGCTTGATGGCGTCGAGATTATCCCGGCTTTGCTCGAAAAAGGCTCTCAAATAATTCAAATCGGTTCTGCCGCTATTGAAAGTCTGGCCGCCGCCGCGGGCACATTTATAAGTATCTAGTGGTCCGGCGTTTGGTCTGCGGTCTGGGGTAGCTGATGGGATAGGAAAGGCTGGTCAGATTCCGAGCCCGGCAATCGCCTGCGCAGCGGCTCGGCGGTTGCGGAGAAAGGAGGCTTCAAACTCGGCGGGGCCGTATCCCAGGAATCGCAGTGATCAAAAGTATGGCAGGCGAGTTCATGCCGCTGGCTAAGGAATTCCGGGAGGTCCTCCCGTGAAAATATCCGCCGGTTGGGGTGGTTCTGGCCCATCAACCCGAAGGAGGCGTAATATGTGCCAGCAAAGCCGTGCTCGCGAAGGATCGAACCGCCTTCAAGCAGGGCCGAGCGAGGGAAGTCATCGAATGTGAACGAGACAATCGGAAATCCGGGTTGGACCAGGCAGGGGCGGCGGCCGAAACCAGCGGGCGAAGACGGCGCTGTAGGGGCTTCGGGGTCTTGGTCCAAAGGTCCAAAGGAAAAGAGATTACAGAAGGAAACGGAGATAACGAAGAATTGAAATCCGATTAGCCGTCCCTCCGGGACTTGCTACGCTGGCCATGAAGTCCCCAGCGCTGAAGCGCTGGGCCTGGGAGTTTGGACATTTTCTGCGGGGTTCAATCCTGAAAGGATTGTATCACTCAGCCCAGGGTTGCGCGCCGCGCGCTACCCTGGGAGGCCGATGCGGGATGCCTTCTACCCTGAAAGGGTTGCATCGTTTGTCCCCTTCACGGCAGTCAATCCCACACATACCGTTCGTCGTATGCGAGTTCGTCACGCTTCAGCAAGAGCCGGAACTCATATCCCTTCGGGATTGGCTCCTGTTGCGTCTGCAAGAATGTCGTGAAACTCCAATCCCAGTGCTGAAGCGCCGGGCTATTCTCGTTGTGTCCCTTCGGGACACGACCGGCGTTGCCTCGGCGTGTTAGCATCTCGCCTCGACAGGTTGGGCGATAGGTTTCGTTGGCAACGGTCTGGTCTTGCCGTTGGCCCGGCTTTCGCGGAGGCCTCTCCTCATGGTCCACGCTTCCCAGAGATTGCCGAGGCGCCGGCGGAGATGGCTGCCGCGAGTCCGCCAGGAGCCTTCCATGAGGTGAGCGCCGAGGGTTCCGAACTGGTGCCAACTGTTGGCGTCACAGACATCATCGGGAAAAAGCACAGTTACGCCTTTGGCCAAGGCCGGGTTCTCGGCAAAGGTCCTCGCCATCGCCGCGCTTAAGCCCAGATTGCGTGGAGTCTCCCGGTTCCAATATTGGCCCAGGCTCCGTTTGCTGATCATCTGGTACAGACAATATGAGAGGTTCGCGACAAAGCCCAAAGTAAACAGCAGCGCCCATACGGTGTTCCCGGAAGAGGCCGGGGAGACTCCCAGCTTTACAGCGGTGTCGATCACGTTTGCTCCGAATGCCATCCCCACGTTAGGCAGGCACGACAATATTCCGGCCAGGATCGCGATCGCCAGGCCAACTTTGAAAGTGCTGGAGTGTGTCGCCGCGGACTTACCTTCAGAAGGCGTTCTGCCCGAACCACCGATTGAGCACAATACAATACCGAAAATAACCAGCGCCGTTCCGGCAAGCAGAACCAGGCCTTTCGTGGTCAGAAGTGAGTGCGGAAAGAACAGCAGCAGGGGAATCAGCGCTCCCAGGCTGGCGATGAGCCCCATGATGATCGGATACCCGAGCGCCATTCCCAGCCGATCCATTCCCAGCCCGAACAGGATTGCCCCCACTCCCCAGCCCAGTCCGAAAAGTGCGAGGACTTCGAGGTCTCTCGCAGGGGACGCGGCGTACACGGCAGAAATATTAGGAACCAGCAGAAGGGTGATGATCCAATTGAAGACCAGCATCCCGAGCAGCGAAAAAGTCGCCCAGGTGTGCTCCCACGACCATTGTCTGACCAGCGTCATGGGAAGAACGAAGGTCCCCTGCAGCAGGGCCGCCAGCAGCACCAGAACGAAGCCGATCAGCAGAGACATAAGGGAAGGTCGTTCACACTTTGCCGACGGGATCGGCCAGGAACCAACTCGGAGGCGCCAGATCTTGCCGACGATACAGCTGAAGAACTTCATCGCGGCTGGGCAAGGAAGGAATCACGCCCTCCCTGGTAACCGCCAAGCCGCCGGTGACGACAGCAAAGTGCACGGCAGCCTCAAGGCTCGCGCCGCAAGCGAGCGCTATGGCCAGCCCGGCATTGAAGGCGTCTCCGGCACCCGTAGTGTCGACGGCCGACATCCGAACGGCAGGAACACGCACGGCGGATTTCGCGGTCACGATCAGCGCTCCGTTCTCCCCCAGGGTGATGACCACCTGCTTCACGCCTCTGCGAATCAGTTCGAGCGCAACCGCTTCCGGTGCGACATCAGCATTCGGGCTAAGACCGGCGAGCACCCTGGCTTCACTCTGGTTGGGAGTAAGTATATCGACCATCTGCAGGATGGAAGGCGCTAAAGGCCGGACGGGAGCCGGATTCAGAATCGTGACTGCGCCTCGCTCGCGACCGCATGCCAGCGCCGCTGCGGCGGCGGCGACTGGAATCTCAAGCTGAGTAAGCACTACAGCCGACCCATTGAAGGCCCCTCTGCAGTTGGAGACATCGGCACCAGTCAAGAGGTCATTGGCGCCCGGATCAATCGTGATGCAATTGTTCCCGCTCCCCCCTTCGACAATAATGAAACCCACTCCAGTAGGCGAGTCGGAGGATTGGGTTACATAAGCGACGTCAATGCCCTCGTCGCGGTATAGCCCCATTGCCATTTGACCGAAAGGGTCTGTTCCAATTCTGGCGACGAAGCTGACATTCGCGCCCAGGCGGGCGCAACCCACCGCCTGATTGGAACCCTTCCCGCCATAGTCCACGCGATAGCCAGTTCCCAAAAGTGTCTCGCCGACCGTAGGAATACGGTCAACTTTCATGGTCAGGCCAGTAGCGTAGCTGCCTACGACGGTAATTCGAGGAGCGCTCAACAGGAGAACCTCCGGGCTGGTTCGACCCAATCGTCAGCGAATCAGGTTCCACGGATAGACGCCTACATTAATCTTCATGATCATGTAGCTGAAGCCGCCGGGATCGGGTTTCGGCTGGTGAGGCGTGTCTGGCGGAATCAGCAGCCAATCGCCTGGCTTTACATTGAAGGTTTGTCCCCCGATGACCGGCTGGCCGCGATATTCTCCCGGCACCGGGCCATCTTTATCCATCAGATTTTGCCGGTTTGCAATCTTGCCGCCCAGGACCATCTGTCCTGTTCCGCCGGTGAAAACATAGAAATCGTAAGCGCCGGCGTGCTGTTCGGCGTCATCCCACACGCTGTTGACCTTGGTCAGGCTGAGCACCGGCTGATCGCGATGAAGTCGGTAGAGCATGAACATGGCGAAACTGCGGGTGCTCACAGAGATGGGTCCGCCGCTAATCGACTGGCTGCTTCCGCTGCCGGGCTGCGATGCGAGTTTTGCCGCCTTCTCCGCCATATCCGTGTGCGCTTTATTGATGTCGTCAATACTCCAGTGCGAGATCGGCGGCGCGTCCGGCGCAAGCTGCGGCTCCTTGGGATTGTTGAATCCGAACGGCATGACTTCAGGCTTGTTAGTTTGCGCCCCGGCCTGCGGGATGAATGACAAGTCATCGAAGTGTCCGCTCAACACGGGTCGCGAGCCGGAGTTTGTGGCGTGGCCGACAACGAATCCAAGCATAGCTGCAGCAACAACGACTAGCGGAAATAACCGTTTCATATGACAACCCCCTTAATCGATGGAAGCGCGTCCGACTGGCCCTCGTCAAAACTCGACTGCAAATTCCAGATTATTTCTTCGGATCCGGTTTAGTTGCGTCGAACCGAATCTCGTTCAGAAATTCCGTCTGGTGCGGGAGCTCCGTCTTGCCGGCCGGAAACTCGTTGCAGCTCAGAAGGTAAGCCAGGATATCGGTCTTTTGCTGCCGATTCACGCGAGATGGCTTGTCCTGCGGCATGGTTCGCCGGATGCGCTCGAACAAATCGCCCAGAGGCAGGCCGTTCCAGTTCGACAGAAACGTATTGCCTGACAACGCAGGAGTTTCACCACTGCCCTTAAGCGAGTCGCCATGACATGCTGAACAGGCATCGTGATAAAGCGTTTGGCCGCGCCGGGCCTGCTCTTCGGTATAAACGCCATCCCACACTGAGCGCATCTCGGACGCAGCCACCGACTGCTGTGACTGGAGAGGAGACGTCAGCGGGAGAGTGATCCCGAGCACAACCAGCGCTAACCAGGCAGCGCTTCCGTTTCTCATTTCGCCGTTTCGCCCTTCTCGCTATTCCTCCGACGGGAGGGAAAACGCGATGTACTCTCCGGAATAATTGCCACCGCTCACGGCGATCACGATGTACTGCTTGCCGTTGAGCATATAAGTCATGGGTGAGCCGCTCTCGGGCGCAGGCATGTAAACCGCGCCGACCTCCTTGCCGGTGGCCTTGTCATAGGCACGCAGCATTGCGCCCCGGGGATGCTCCGCTGTCGTTGTGACCAGACCGTCGCCCGCAATGACCAGCGTTTTCGTGACCAGGGTCCCGACATTCCAGGTCTCCTGCCCGGTGCGAGAAATCTTCACGCCCTTGAGCGCGGAATTGTTCCGTATCAAGTCCGGCGTTTCGCCGTGCGGAATTTGCCACACGATTTCCCCTTTATCCAGGTTGATCGCGGATATCGTTCCGTACGGCGGCTTGATCAAAGGAAGGCCATCGATGGTTAATGCGTTCCACTCATCAGCACTTGCCGCCTTCCCGGCAGGCTTAGCTGCATCGGCGCTGGAGTCAGTTCCAGCGGCGTTGATCATCCTAGGTTTCTTTCCCGCAGTCCCGTACACATAGTTCATGTCCGACAGTTCCTTCGGCGGCGGAACTAATCCGATTGGCTCAAGGCACGAGTTGCAGGCGTAGGCGTAAACAATGTGCGTTTCCGGATCGTATGAGCCGCCAGGCCAGTTCGTTCCGCCATCCGCAGTTCCCAACGTCAACGTACCCAGTGGCCCCTCAGTCTTGCTGGCGACCGGAGGCGTAAACACCGGCCCTATGTGATATCTCGAGACGATCTTTTCTGCCTGTGCACGAAGTTCAGGCGTGAAGTCGATCAACTCGTCAATCGAGACACCGTTTCGACTGTATGCCGGAGGCCTGCTGGGAATCGGCTGGGTTGGCGAATACCATTCGCCCGGCACGCTGCCGGTTTCGACCGGTTTCTCCTCAATCGGCCAGACAGGCTTCCCGGTCACGCGATCGAACACATATAGAAAACCCTGCTTGCTCGGCTGTGCGACGGCCTTCACCGGACGACCGTTGACCGTAATGTCGGCAAGAATTGGCGCTGAGGAGATGTCCATGTCCCAGAGCGGATGGTGCACCAACTGGAAGTGCCATTTGCGCTCACCGGTTTTCAGATCAATACAAACCAGGCTTTCGCCAAAGAGATTATTTCCCGGCCTGTGCCCGCCATAAAAATCCCCTGTCGGAGATTCAACCGGCAAATAGACCAGTCCTAGCTCTTCATCAACAGTGATCTGCGTCCACACTCCGGTGTTTCCTGTGTATTCAGCCGATCCGTTCAACCAGGTGTCGTAGCCAAACTCGCCCTTTTTGGGGATGGTGTGAAAAATCCACAGCCGTTTGCCGGTACGCACGTCAAAGCCGCGCACAAAGCCTTTGTTGTTACGCATGCCCGAGGGGGTAAATCCCTCGCGGAATGCTGCGCCGACAATCACCGTGTTCCCCGCTACGATCGGCGCCGCATGTAATCCGATTTCTCCGGTAATCAGGTCGGGAAAAATAGTCTGATCGTCGTTTAACTTCAGATCTACAATCCCGTCCTCGCCGAATGATGGAACGCGAACTCCGGTTTTCGCGTCCAGACAGACCAGTCGGTACCCTTGAGTGATATAGAGAATCCGTTCTGCTTTGCCGTCCGACCAGTACGCCAGCCCGCGGCCTGAAAGTTGCCGCGGCGCTGCGGCGCCGCGTTTACCCTCGCGCTCGCCATGCACCCAGAGCAATTCGCCGGTCGCAGCGTCCACCGCGATTGCGGCCCGGCGCGACCCTGCCGTGGTGTAGAGCACCCCGTTGACCATGAGCGGCGTGCCTTCCAGTTTGTATTCCGGACGATTGCCGAACATATCGGTCTTCAGGCGCCAGGCCACTTCGAGGTCATTGAAATTGGAGGCATTGATTTGATCAAAAGGCCGGTAGCGGGTGCCGGCAAGATCAGCGGCGTACGTGGGCCATTCCGTTTCCTTCGCGTGATACTGGCCGTAAGCGTCCAACGGAATCCACGCCAAAACGGAAACAAGGAAGAGAAACAAGATCAGCCGCGCGTGGCGGTTCGGATCCGTCTTCCGTTCTGAGTTGGCGCGAACCCCGGCCATGTTTGCCTCGATCCAAATCAAGACAGCGTCTTAGCCGAGCTGCTTCATTTGTTGCAAAGCCGCCTGCATCTTCCCCATCTGTTCGTCACTGGCGTGCGTATGCGGGGGTCGCGGATACGTCTGCCTGGTGCCCATCTGCAGACTGAGGGCGTATTTCATCGTGCCAAAGTGATAGCCGCCGGCAGGCTCAAGCAGTTTTATTGCGGCATCGAGCCTGGCTAAAGGCTCGTCCAGACTCTTGCCCGCGCGTTTGGCTGCGAACGCTGCCGCAATCTGTCGCGTGAACAAATTGCCTTCCATAAGAATGGCGCCCATGTCGTGGTCAAGCGCCGCCTTAAGGTTGGTCACAGTCCCCGTTCTCATATTCAGCGAGGGAAATTCATTCACAAAACGCTGGTAGTCCGGCACACTGTCATCGGAATCCTTGATCCCGGCCAGATTGGGATATTTCTTCAAACTGCGAAGCAACTCGATCGATATCGGCACGCCGCTGGTGTCGGGGATGTGGTACAGGTTGATTGGAATTTTGACCTGCTCGAAGATCAGCGAAAAATATTCGGTGAGACCTTCGAGGGGAGGATTCTTATAATAAAAAGGTGGGATGATCAACAGACCGTCGGCGCCGTTCTCTGCCGCATGCCGCGAAAGTTCTATCGTCTCCGGAAAATTCGACGTGCCTGGAGACACGATGATGTTGAGTCCGTTGCGATGCTTGAACGCTATTTCCGCGACTTGCTTCCGCTCGGCAACAGAAAATGACGGATATTCCCCCGTCGTTCCGAGCACGACCACTCCGTCTGCACCCGCGTCCTTGAAGTACGCCATCATCTCGGCGTAGATCGACTCATCGAATTTCAGGTTCTTGTCGCATGGCGTCAAAGCCGCGACCCAGAAGAGGCATTTATTTTTGGCGGCACTCGAAGCCTGCATGGCGGCTGACGTGCCTCTTGCTTCCACCATGGTTCCCGCCCCGACCATTCCGAGCGCCGCGGTCGCGCCCACACTACCCAGGAACGTTCTTCGTGTTGTCTGCATGGCCGTCCCCCTAACCGCGAACGAAGTCTAAGACAGCCCGGTGGAAAACGCAAAGCGTCATGATGGCGTACTGCGACGCTACGCAGATTCCGCGAATGGGTAGTGGCGCAGTTTGAAATCTCCAAAGGACTTGTCATTCCGAAGCGCGGCTTGGCCGCGCGCGGAATCTGCTGTTGCCGTGGCTGGCGACAAGCAGATTCCTCGCCGATAAACCTGGCTTCGGAATGACAAGTGGTGGGGTTGTTCTTGCGCAAACTGCACCACTACCCGCGAAGGACAGGTCGTCTCGTGCGCGAGGTGATATTATTCTGCTGCGATTTCATCGCCCGAGACCTCCCGTGGATCAAGATAGTTCTTCACGGCGGCAGTTTGTCATCCGTTCGCTCTCTGGAATCGGTTCTGCGTGGTTGACCCTCCATTGGCCCGCTATTCTCGCGGCCCGGGATCACGCACACGCGGCCGCGCAGCCGGACGCGCCGGTTGCACTTCAATTTTTGTCTCCCGAGCAGGCCATCGAAATTGAGGCGGCCACTGCCCAGATTATCCCTTCGGACGAAACCCCTGGCGCCCGCGAAGCCAGAGTTGTGTACTTTATCGATCGCGCTCTGGTCACTTTTGAACGCGACAAGCAGCCTGCCTACACGCAGGGGCTAAAGGAGCTTGAGAACAAGACAAAGTCTCTTTATCCGCAGGCCGAAAAGTTTTCAAGCCTGTCGCCAGCCCAGCAGGTACAGCTTCTTGAGGCAATCGAGCAGACTGAGTTTTTCGAATTGCTGCGGATGCACACCATCATCGGATTTTTTGCGCGGCCAGAATACGGCGGGAATCACGGCGAAGTGGGATGGAAGCTGATCGGGTTCGAGAATAAAGGGGTCTACTCTCCCCCCTTCGGTTACTACGATGCGGAAATCGCAAAAGGGAAATAGCCAACTCAGGAGTTAGACGATGACCCGGTTCGAAACCGCAACCCCTGTCGATTTTGTAGTCATCGGTGCGGGCGCCGCGGGAGGCGTGGTTGCGAAAGAACTTTCAATCGCCGGTTTTCAGGTGGTGGTACTGGAGCAAGGGCCCTACCTGCGGGCCGAAGATTTCGAACACGACGAACTCAAGAAGAAGCGCATCTGGTCTCCCCCTTACATTGGTCAGGACGTCCTGACCAATGATCACTCGTTGCAACCGAATACCTTCCGCAAGACCGCGAAGGACAAGGCTGTGCTGGCGCCCGCCGTGCAATATGGAAGATGCGTCGGCGGAGGCTCGGTTCACTTCACGGCAAACTATTGGCGCTTCCACGAGATTGACTTCATCGAACGCAGTCGCTTTGGTCCGATCGAAGGAACCGGCTTCGCCGACTGGCCCATCACCTACGCAGACTTGGAGCCGTACTATACAAAGGCGGAATGGGACTTGGGCATTTCCGGCTTGGCCGGCGCGAACCCATTCGACCCGCCCCGTTCCAAGCCCTATCCTTTACCGCCCTTGCCGGTGAAATCCTCCGGAGTGTTGATGGACAAGGGTGCGCGAAAACTGGGATGGCACTCCTTCCCGGCGCCGCTGGCCATCCTGTCTCAGCCTTATCGAGGGCGGGAGGCATGCCACCACTGCGGTTTCTGTATCTTCTTCGGCTGTGAGTGGGGCGCGAAGTCCAGTACGCTGGCCAGCGTAATCCCGATGGCCGAGGAAACCGGACGCTGTGAAGTCCGCACCGGTTGCTATGTTCGCAAGATCTCGACTGACAAAAGCGGGCGGGTTGATGGAGCGATTTACTTCGATTCCCAGCGTCAGGAACAATTTCAGAAAGCAAAGGCGGTGGTCCTGTGCGCCAACGGTGCGGAAACTCCTCGCTTGCTGTTGCTCTCGAAGTCCAACCTGTTTCCCGATGGGCTGGCCAACTCGAATGGACTCGTCGGCAAGTATCTGATGTTTGATTGCGATTCCGGAGCGAATGGCATCTTCGAGCATCCCCTGAACGAGTACAAGAGCGTCGTTGTGACTCGCGTCGTCCACGATTTCTACGACTCCGATCCGAAGCGCGGTTTTTACGGTGGTGGAGGGATGGACGCTCGCCTGGAGGCCTATCCGATTGAGTACGCATTGTTCAGCACGCCGCCCGGCACACCGAGGTGGGGAGCGGGCTTCAAGCGTTCATTGCAGGAAAACTACAACCGGCAGCTGATGATTTTGACTCATCTCACCTCTCTGGCGCTCGAGTCCAACACCATCACGCTGGATCCGGAAGTCAAGGACGCCTGGGGCCTGCCCGCTATGCGTGTGACTTACAAGAATCATCCCGACGACTTGAAGAACATGGCGTTCTTCAGCGACCGCGCACTTGAACTACTCGACGCGGCAGGAGCACAGAAGAAGTGGGCAATCGAGCCGCAGGAGATCACGGCTTCCGTGCACCTGATGGGTACCTGCCGCATGGGCAACGATCCGAAAGCGTCGGTCGTGGACAAATACCACCGCGCTCACGATGTCCCGAACCTTTTCATCGTGGATGGCAGCAGTTTCGTGACCAGCGGGCGGAACCAGCCGACCTGCACCATCCAGGCCCTCGCCTATCGCGCTTCCGACCATATTGCACGCATGGCAAAAAGCGGGACGATTGGATAGCTCTTCTCGCATCTTCAAAACCAGACGGCAGGAAGGGCCTCGGTAGCAGCCTGCCGGAGCTGTTTGAGCGGAGCGAAACGGATCTACTCTACTTAACCCCGAAAACCAGAAAGTAGTCCATGCCATCCTTGACGAAGTCATATTCCTGCATCAGTCGATAGCCGGCTTCATCCGCCTCCCGGATCACAACCTCCCGGGCCACGCCGTGATTCTCACCATTCCCGTTGCGATCGATCACTCCGATCCGGGCGCCTGCTGCTAGAGAGGATCTCAGATTACGGAGCAATGTGATGGGCTGGGCAACCTCATGATAGGTCTTCAGAAGAAGCACGGCGTCGACCTTCGCGGGCAAGAGAGGATCGTCAGGCTTGCCCAGGACTGGTTTGACATTGTGCAGGTTCTCTTTTCGGATTCGGGACTCGATGTAGCGCACAGCCTCGGGGTTGATGTCGACGGCATAGACGGTTCCGGCGTCGCCCACCCGCCTGGCTGCCCGCACGGTGAACCACCCCGATCCTGCTCCAATGTCCGCGACGGTTTTGCCGGGAACAATCGCAAGAACATCCATCACCCGATTGATCTGCAGCCGCTCGTCCCGTCCGGGAGAGTCAAAGATCGACAGGTCACCAGTGTACGGAGCGCTGGTCTTGCGGCTTTCTGTCTGCTGGGCGATTTGTGTGTGGGCGGTTACAACGTGGAGTTGCAGAAGCAAGACAACAAAGAACGCGACACGCTTGATCATGACGCATTCAATATTAATTCAGCGCGCCCTTTGGCGGGTTCCTGTAAACCTCGAATCGGCGAATTTATTCACATCCGCGGGCGTCATCGACTATCCGCAAGCTCTCCACCAGGCGATGGGGCCTGGTTCCGTCATGGGCGAACGGCGATCGAATGCGAACAAATCAACTGGGCGCTGAGGCTTGGGTCAGAACTGCGATCAGGATCAGAATCAGAATCGCGAAGACCAACGCACCCGCACCGAGGAGAATGGCCTCGCTCACTACATCAGGCTTCAATAAGTCATCGCGACGCAAAACATCCTCCAGCGGATTGGTGGAGGAGGTAGGCGCGAGTCACCGCTTCGCGCCTTCACATAAAACCGCACTTTCAATGCCATGCTGGTAGGTGATGGGAGACGGTGAGGATTGGAGTTGCGGTCTGACCCTGCTATGCCGCTCGCAGAACATTGCACTTTGCGGGCAAATTACTTCACGCGGTCAGGTGCCTCGAACCTGCCGTTGGCGGGGAAGAACCCAATCCTCCGCACAAGGCGGAAAACAGGAATCCATCCGACGACACGTCAGCCTGTAGCCTTGAACTTCGCGACAATCGCCGTGATGTCGTCGTGTTGTTCCTGAAAACTGAACTGCCGAACACCATCCAGGATTGCGGTCAACAAAGCCTGGCACGGCAGCTCCCGATGCTGCTGAAGCGATTCAATCAGGCACCGCTCGCCAAATTCCTCTCCTTGCTCGTTACTGGCTTCAGTGATGCCATCCGTGTAAAGCGCAAGCACGTCCCCGGGAAAAAGCCTCTGCTCCCGCATCGAGCAATTCCATTCTCTGAACATTCCGAGCAGCGTGCTGGTGGAGTCGAGCCGATCCACCTTGCCGTCGCTTCTTACCAGGAGACCACACAAATGCCCGCAGTTGACGTAGCGCAGTCGCCCCGCCGCCTCGTCGTAATCGGCAAAAAAAAGCGAGGCATAGGCACTGTCGCCGGTGTTGTCATAGAACAGGCGGTTCACCGACCGGAGCAACGCCTCGGGCTGATCGAAAGCCAGCGCCGACTGGCTCCGCAGGCTGGCCTGCAAATTCGCCATCAGCAGGGCCGCTGCGATCCCCTTGCCGGAAACATCGCCGATGATCAACCCCAGCCGCTGCGGCCCGAGATTCAGGAAATCGAAATAATCCCCGCCCACCTGGCGCGCCTGCAGGCAGATGCCCGCGTACTCGACCGTTTTCATCTCCGGCTGAATCTGCGGAAATAACCGCGCTTGCACCTGCCGCGCTATATCCATTTCCTGCGCGGTGCGGCGTTCGGATTCGAGTTTCTCGGCGTGCGCCTGCCGGCGCAGCTCCAGGCTTTGCCTCACCTCATCGAAGCCTTCCAGGCCAAACGCATTCCCGTCCGGATCCTCGAAACGCGCATAGGTGCCGCCCCACCCCGGCGTCTCCGGAGCCGTTGTGAAACGGACCCCGCGTTCGCTCCATTCTTTGTACTTGGCGTGGACATCCTCGGTCATGAACAGCACCCAGCGGTAGCCGCCAATCAGTTTGTATTCCGGCGCGTCAGGCTTTGGTTCCACCAGCGCGAGATTCGCGCTGCCGTCGGGAGGGGCCACTTCGATCCAGCGTTCGCCGGTGGGAAGGCGTTGTTCTGTGATGAGTTCGAAGCCCAATTGTTCGAGGTAGAACCGTCTACTCACATCCAGATCGCGGACAAAAACGACGATGTCCTGGATCGACAGGTAGGGCTCTTCGCGCCCGGGGCGAAGCACGGTCCGGTTCGACCAAGAGATAAAGGGGTCGCTGGCCATCGGCGAGATTATAACGGGCCGCTCGACTAAGTGTTGAAATCAGGACGGGCGGCGGATCGACGGACAGGTGGCCCACTCAAGCCCGATTTTGGCTTGAGTGGGGGTTTCCAAACTCCCCAATTCAGTCATCCCAACCGGAGCGGATCACCGCAAGAGCGGCGATCTGCGAAGTGGAGGGACCTTGTGTTGCGATGTCATCCGACGGCGAAAGACGATGAAACCAAGTCTGAATAGACGAAACGAAAACACGAACCCGCGCCAGGAAGACTCTGTCCACTTCTTAACTGCCCCACTCAAGCCAAAAGCAGGCTTGAGTGGGCCACCCGAGTTACCGTCCAGGCGGAATCATCAATTTGTAAACGCATCCAACTTCACTGCGTAAATCTGGCAATCGAACGAGAAATCCACCTTCCTGCACAGAGGAAAGAATATGTTCTTGCCATCCTTGGTCCATTGCGGGGCTGTCGCTCGGCCCTCGTTGTTGGCCACTTTTCTCACCCCGCTCCCATCAGGATCCATGACGTAAATCTCGTAACTGCCTCTTCGATTCGATGCGAACGCGATCTTCGTCCCATCGGGCGACCATGCCGGCCATCCGTCGAACGCCGGATCGTTGGTCAGATTATGGGCCTCGCTGCCGTCGGCGTTGGCGAGAAAGACCTCAGAGTTGCTCTCGCCCAGCATCCGACGAAAGGCAATCCTCTTCCCGTCGGGAGACCAGGCCGGGTAGGTGTTCACGCCGCCGTCTCCGATCAATTTAATGATCTTTCGGCTGGCGATTTCGATGGAATAGATTTCCGCTGGATTCTTCTTCGGTGGCTTCAAGTCATCATCCGTGCAGTAGGCAATACTTTTGCTGTCTGGATTCCAGTTGGGATGGATCGTCTTCACTTCCGCCGGGGTGAGCGGTTCAACCGCGGTGCCATCGGCATTCATCAGGTAAATTTGCTCCAGGCCGTTGCGCATCAGCACGAATGCGATGTGCTTCCCGTCCGGCGACCACGCCGGGTCTTCATGGTCGGCATCATCGTGAGTCAACTCCCTTACCTGCGAGCCGTCCAGGCGCATACGGAATAGCTGTTCCTTGCCCGCCACCACTGATATGAAGACCATTTCCTCCCCGTCTGGCGAAAACGATGGAGAGTCGTTCACGGAGTGGCTGAACTGGTACGCAATACCGATTGCACCTTTCGGCGTCTGGGCCGAAGTCCACATCGTGCAACATAGAACGACCCAAAGGCCCGTAACCGCGGGACTGGAGAAGATTGTTTTCATACTCTTCTTCGACGTCAGGAAGAATGTTTGGTGAGCCCTGCGCGCAGGAGAGAACGGCGGGTCGCCACCCCGCAAACCCGTGGCGACTCTGCGCGTCAGGACGACTGGCAATAACAGTCGATTGCACGAACTACCGGTCAATGAGAAGCGATGTTAAAACAGCTACGACCATTTACCTGGGACAACGCCGGTTGGACATGATTTGGGCTACGCTTTTAGCCTTCTGATCATCGCTCTTGCGCAACTCGGTAATCACGCTCTCATAATTCTTTTGGTCGCGGTTCTGGCTCAACTTGAAGCTGGCCTGAACCTCGTCGACCGCTATTTCGAAACCCACTATTCCTTTCATTTGCGACTCAAGAAAGTCGCCTGGCAAACCTTCAACCGTGTAGCGGGCGTCTGCATCGACGCCGCCTTCGTAGCGATCGACCAGCCCTTTTATTAGTTCACGCATGTCCGCTGCGTCGGTAACAACTCTTGGCTTTCCGTAAACGTGGACAGCAACGTAGTTCCAGGTTGGCACGTTGACATGGTCATACCAACGTGGAGACACATACGCGTGTGGACCAGCAAAAATGACGAGGCATTGGCCCTCCCGCTCGAACAGGCGCCAGTGGGGATTGGCTCTCGACATGTGTCCTTGTAACTTCGCCGCTCCAGTAGCGGATTCGAGTAGCCGCAAAGGCACATGGGTTGCAGTGGGCGATCCCGCATTACAACTAATAACGGTCGCAAAACTGTTCTCCTCAATCACTTGTCTGATTTCGGGCCAGCTGCTCTCGTGGAACATTCTTGGGATATACATAAATGCTCGCTCCCCGATCCGCGCATTTCCCGGGCAGGATCTGCTGGAAACTATGAACCACCCATACCGTCATCATCGCTGGGCCAACCGATGATACATCCGGAGCGGCATCGATTTGACAAGCGGCGGCTTACTCCGGCAAGAATGACTCATTGAAAATACCACCCGAAAACTATCCGACTGGAAGGTAAAAATGGTTCGCTTCAGGAAGGGGAATTCACAACTCTTGTAATCAGACGATCGCACCAACTACAGGACTGTTGGTGCAACCTCGATACTTGTGCACGCCTGCACCTGGGAGCCAACCAATGGTGGGATGGAAAATCTTTAGCCGCAAGTCAGCAGCGCCGCAGAAAGTAACCACGGGCCGCTTCGAGATCGAGCGCGAAGGAAAAGTGGCCTACCTCGAATACAGCCTGGCCGGAAATGTGCTCGGGCTGATCCATACCGAGGTTCCCGAGGAACTTCGTGGTCACGGTCTTGCATCTTCTTTGGCTGAGACCGCGCTCCGGTATGCGCGAGAGAACAAATTGAAGGTGGACGTAATTTGCCCCTCCGTACTCGACTACCTGGCGAAGCATCCGGAGTATTCAGGCCTGGTCTTGCGCTGACCGGGATTCCGAGCCCGAGAGGAGCCTACCGCAACTCCAGCAACCCCGTACTCACATGCGCGTTAATCACGGACTGGCCCGGGCCGGTCCAACCCATCGTCCGCCATACTCCGCCGGTGTCCCGATTGAAGGCCGGGGCGTGAATATCGCCAGCAAAGACAAAGGCTCGTACGGATTTGTACATTTCGGGATCGCCGACGTTGATCAACATTTTGCCGGAGCGCAACAGACACATCTTGTCACCGTCGATGTCCTCGATGCGGAGGTCCCCGGCAAGCATCGAGACCGCGAGGCTTGCGGCGCGCGGCACTTCTACGTATGCGGTTGCGAATTGAGGAAGGTCTTTGATTTCGATGAGAACGGGGTTTCGATTCCGGTCAATCATTACGTGGGCCATCTTCGCCGATTCGGCGCTGACATTCTGAACGGTCACGCGGACATCGTTGTCTTGGGTACCAACGATGTTAATGTTCCCGCTGGTAGCTCGAATTTCTATTCCTTTACCGGTCTTCAAGCGGGAAACGCTGGCGACGTCGGAACTCCAAACGTAATAAGCAACTCCCAGGGCCAACAGTCCGAGTCCGGCTGAGCCCAATACTCGCTTCAGATTCCCACTCTTCGTGGATGTTTCCAATAGGTTCTCCTGACCCGCCCAAAGTGACCAGGATTCGACGGTAAACACGGTCGCCCTGGTTCACTTGCTTATAGGTACGCTATCGGATGCGCTTTAGTTCCGCCTTCAGGAAGCTCGGCCTGCGGCAACTGTATGCTTCCAGCCTGGCGGAGTATGTGCAATACAGGTCATTCTTTGGTCCTGCTCGCTGCTCACGGTAGTGCGTGGCCTGCGCGGCGGACCGAGCAAGTCTATCCGCGATTCGTCCCGATACTGCTCTCGTGTGTTCCATTTTTTGATAAGCTCTCCTCGCGCCAGACGCTGACTTAGTTAAGATCAGCACAAGTGGCTGGAGAACCACGCCAAATATGCTCAATCGCCGAAGTTTCATCATCGCCAGTGGGCTTACTGCTCTCGCCTCAACCCGAGTGCTGGGTGCAAACGATACGGTTCGCATTGGGGTCGTAGGAGCCGGCGGCCGGATGCGCAACCTGCTCGATGCGGCTGACAAGGTTGGCCCCTACCAGATCGCGGCCGTCAGCGACGTTTATGCACCGCACCGCGATGCCGTCAAAGAACGGTCCAACGGTGTCGCCACGACCCACCTGGATTATCGGGAAGTGCTTGCGCAGGACGTTGATGCGGTTTTCATCGCGTCGCCGGACCACTGGCACGTTCGCATGGCTGCCGATGCCCTCGCGGCCGGCAAAGACGTTTACCTGGAAAAGCCCGTCACCCACACCATTGAGGAAGGCGCCACGCTCACCCGCGCGGTTCGCTCCGGCAAGCAGATTCTGCAGTGCGGCATGCAGCAGCGCAGCTGGACGCACTTTCGCGATGCGGTCAACATGATTCAGGGAGGCAGCCTGGGGCGCGTCACGCAGGTGCGAACCTACTGGTGGCAGAACTACAGCCGGAACTGGGTGCCCAAACCTATCGATGCGCAGGCGCTTGACTGGAAACTTTGGCTCGGGGGCGCGCCCGACCAGCCCTTCAGCGAAGAAAAATACAACCACTGGCGCTGGTACTGGAATTTTGGCGGCGGCGCCATGACCGATCTCTTCTCACACTGGATCGATGTGGTGCATTGGGCCATGAAATCCGACCAGGCGCGCGAAGCGCATATGCTCGGGGACAAATATGTTTTCGATCAGTGGGATTGCCCCGACACCATCCAGGCAGCGTTTCGCTACCCTGGGTTCGACGTGGTGTATGAAGGCATGATGAGTTCCTCGATTGATGATGGAGGCCTCGAATTCCGTGGCACGGACGCAACCTTGAAGATCAATCGCGGCGGCTTCTCCGTCTATCGCGAGGGCGTGCCAGAAGCGCAGAATCCGGTTCTCACCGAACGCAGCTTCCGCGACGGCACCATTTCACATATGGAGAATTTCTTCGACTGCATCAAGACGCGCAAAGAGCCGAATGCGCCAGTCGAGACCGGGGTCGCTGCCGCGCGCGCAGGCCACTTGGGCAACCTGGCATACCACCACGGTGGTCAAAGCGCCTGGCCACCGAAAATCTAGTGCCACCAGGAGGGTGCCCCGCCCAAGTGAAGGTTGGACGGGGCACCCTATGGTTCCCAGCAGATCAAGCTTCCATGGTGACGATCGCGTCCTCGGGATACCCTTTCAGACCGAACTCGGGAATATCCAGACCTTCGAGTTCCACTTCCGGGGCTACCCGCATGCTCTTGACCTTATTAACTAATGCGAAGACTACGTAGGTCGCGCCAAATGCCCAGACTACGCAAATGGTGGCGCCCATCAGCTGGGTGAGAAACTGTCGCGAGTCTCCGTGAAACAAACCGGTGACACCCTGGCCCGCGTGTCCCAGGTAGGAGGATGCGCCGACTCCGTTCCAGCCGGCGCCATAAGTGCCGTCGGCAAAGAGGCCGACGCAAACTGCGCCCAGCCAGCCACAGTAGCCATGCACCGAGATAGCTCCACAAGGATCGTCAATCTTGACCACTCGATCGTTGAACAGAACGCCCAGGCAAACCAACACCCCGGCCAGAATGCCGATGATCACAGCGGAGTTCGGAGAGACGAAGGCGCAGGGAGCGGTGATGGCAACCAGGCCAGCCAGCATCCCGTTGCAGGCCATGGTGATGTCGGGTTTGCCGAACATCAAGTACCAGAGAAACATCGCGGCCGCCGATCCCGCCACTGCCGCGAGATTCGTATTCACTGCGATGACCGAGATGCGAAGATCGGACGCCCCCAGTGTCGAACCGGGATTGAAGCCCATCCAGCCGAACAGCAGAATGAAAGTTCCGCTGACCACGTAGACCAGATTGTGCGCCGGAAAGACTTTCACCTTTCCATCGGGCCCGTACTTGCCCAGGCGCGGGCCCAGCACGACAGACAGGGCCATGGCGGCAAACCCTCCCACGGCGTGGACCACGGTCGAGCCGGCGAAATCCACGTAGCCGTGTCCAAGATTCATGGTCGTGCCGATCTGCGACAGCCAGCCGCCACCCCAAACCCAGCAACCGAAGACGGGATAGAGAATTGCCCCGATGAAGATTTCGCACAGCAGAAACGACCAGAAGGTGATGCGCTCGCAAATCGCGCCGACGATGATGTAGCCGGCGGTCTCCATGAAAACAACTTCAAACAGGGTCAGGCAGAGACTGCCCGCATCGTAGCCGGGACCGGAAAGGAAAAAGCCTCTACCTCCCAGGAATCCCCATAGACCGTGCCCAGCAGAAAGTGATTGAGCGTGGGAGTGCCGCCAAGATTTGCCGGCGCGGCATTGATGGCCACGGCGCCAAACTGAAAGGCGTATCCCACGGCGTAGTAGGCCAGGAAAGCGAAGACATACGCCGCAAAATTCAGCATCATCAGGTGGGCGGCGTTTTTCTTGCGCACCAATCCGCAGGTCAACAAGGCAAACCCGGCCTGCATGAACAGCACCAGGTATCCGGTCAGCAGGGTCCAGGAAAAATTCGTGGCGATCCGAACATGGCCTACGTTGTCGGCCAGTTTCCCGGCCAGGGGTTCTTTCGCCAACTGGGCCTGGAAGTCGTCGTAGTCTTTCTTCTTCTGGGCGTAGTCCGGCGCGCTCGGATCGGGCGGCGCGGGAACTACAAACGGATTGCCCGCCGCATCGGTGGTTGTGGTTCTGTCTCCGGTGGCCGTGCCCGAGGGATCGGGCGCCGGTTCGTCCGCGAAACAGGGGGTCAGCAGACCGCCCAGTATCACGGTCGCGAGAAACAGCACCGCATAGCGCGAAAATAGCGACCATCGCAACCGCCTCACCGCAACTTGTGCGGTGGTCCCCGCTTTTCCGTGTTCCATCTCTTCCTCCTGATAAGTTTTTCCCCTAGTCCCAGCGAAAATTCTGTGTACTGCTTATGTCGAAAGAGTGCGGGTGTGCTCGAAATGACGGGTGTTGCGGTATGAACTAAACGAGCTGCCTTGTCGATTTCCCCGGTGCGGATGCGGACCACTTCATCGACGGGCGTGACGAAAATCTTTCCGTCACCGATTCTTCCGGTGCGGGCGCCGCCCACGATGGCGTCCAGAATCTCCTCCACCTGGTCTTCGCGGGCCACGATCGTCAGCATCAGCTTGGGATGAAAGTCCACCTTGTACTCGCATCCCCGATAAAACTCAGAGTGGCCCTTCTGCCGCCCGAAACCAATCACTTCGGTGAGCGTGAGCCCTTCCACGCCGATGTTGGTGAGGCGCTCCCGCACCTCCTCCAGACTTCCCTGCCGGATTACGGCATCGATCCGTTTCATCGCGGTTCCTTCCTGACGCGCGACGCCATTCTCTTGGGCCCTGATTTGACATTGATCCGCATAAAAAGTGCGTAAGAAAGTCATAAAAAAACCGTAAAGGTACAGCCGAAAGACCAGCCATGAGTTATGAGAGCAAGAACCCAGGCTGGATGGGCCAGACCGCGTGACTTGGCCGCTTCGGAATTCCCGTGGCGGTGTTGAGAAGGAGGTACGACGCCACTGATTACCGGGCAGGTGACTATAGTCATCTTGTCCCGAAGGACTTCCTGCTTCAATCTTGTAGAGGCATCACCAAAGTTCGCGGGAATATTTCTATCCTATGAGTGACCCCAAGTATTCCGGCACCGGCGCGGATTGGACGCAGCTTCTGACCGATCCCGCTCTGGTGAGCCATCTCGGAGAGTTGCTGCAGGTTTATCGCGATACTCCGGCCGAGCAGCGCGACCAGGCTCTGCTCGAGGCGATGCGCAACATCAAGGGTGGCACGGGAAAGGCGGTTGCTGTGGCCAAAGCCGCTGCTGCTGCCCAGTCGCAGCCGGCCGCGACCGCGCCATCCGCGCCCGCCGCTCCGGTTGCGACCAGCCCGGCAGCCAGTCCGCCATTCGAACCGGACATCTTTACTCCCACCTGGGGCCAGGATCGCCGTCGCCATGCCCGCCTGAGGTGTTTCGTCGCTGTCGAATTGCGTTTGGGTGACTCGGGCGTCCCGATCTGGGGAAATTTGTCCAATACCAGCATCGGTGGATGCTTCGTCGAGACCGCCACACCAGTGCCTTCCGGCGTCAGCGTGGAAATCGGTCTCTGGCTGGCTAACGGAAAGATCTGGATCAAGGGCCTCATCCTCACCGGGATTGTCATCAAGAGCAGTCCCTCCTTCGGAGTCCGCATCAAGTTTTCCGAACTCGAAGCCACCGAGCGCGAAAACCTGCGGCACTTTCTCAAGTTCGTCGAAAGCACGACCAAGGGCTACGACAGCGAACACGGCTACCTTGCGCAACTGAAGCGCTAGGTTTGTCAATCTCCCTAAATAACTGTAAATAATATAGATCCAAGAAGCGCTACTGGCGCTCTCAGGGCGCCCTGGCGGCATCCCGCGTGATCCTCAGGGATCGCACGCGAGGCTGCATTGGACGGCCGTGGAAAATCCTGTAAGCAAGGTTCGAAAGAAGTTGGTAGACTGCACGCAACGAACGGGGGCGGCCGGTTTCTTAAGCGGTTATTAAGGAATCGTACACTTCCATCTACGTCGGTGATGACGTAACCTCCCAAGCGGAGACTCATTCATGGTAGCGACCGAGCAGACTTTAGCGACCGGCAAGCAGCTGGATACGCTGTGCATTAACACCATCCGCACCCTCGCGATCGATGGAGTACAGCAGGCGAACTCCGGACATCCCGGTGCGCCCATGGGTCTGGCGCCCGTAACCTACAGCCTTTGGCAGCAATTCCTGCGCTACGATCCCGAAAATCCGACCTGGCCCAACCGCGACCGCTTCATTCTCTCGAATGGCCACGCCTCCATGCTGCTGTACGCCATGCTGTACCTGTCGCAGGTGCGCGGCGTGAATCCTGAAGGCGAGCGTCTCGGCGAACTTGCGGTCTCGCTGGATGACCTCAAGCATTTTCGCCAGCTCGACAGCAAGACTCCTGGACATCCCGAATATCGCTGGACGGCGGGCGTCGAAACCACCACCGGGCCGCTCGGCCAGGGTGTCGGAAACAGCGTCGGAATGGCGATTGCCGGCAAGTGGCTGGCAGCGCATTTCAACCAGCCCGGTTTTGAGATTTTTGACTTCAACGTCTACGCCCTGTGCGGCGATGGCGACTTGATGGAAGGCGTGGGCAGCGAGGCCGCGTCGCTGGCCGGCCATCTGAAGCTTTCCAATCTTTGCTGGATCTACGACGAGAACCACGTCACGCTGGATGGTTTGGCGAACGTGTCGTTCACCGAGGATGTGGGCAAACGATTCGAAGCCTACGGCTGGCACGTTGAACATGTCACCGACGCCAACGACCTGGAGATGCTGGCCCAGGCTTACAACGGCTTCCTGAAGACCAAAGACCGTCCCACCCTGATCCGCGTGAACAGCCACATCGGTTACGGATCGCCGCACAAGCAGGACACCAGCGCCGCCCACGGCGAGCCTCTGGGAGAAGAAGAAGTCCGGCTGGTGAAGAAAAATTACGGCTGGCCCGAGGACGCGAAATTCCTCGTCCCCGACGGCGTGCTGGACAATTTCAAGAACGGAATCGGCAAGCGCGGCGCTGAATTGCGGCAGAAGTGGGACACGCTGTTCGCCGACTACGGAAAGAAATTCCCCGACCTGGCGAAACAGATCACACAGATGCAAAAACGCGAACTGCCCGACGGATGGGACAAGAAGCTGACTGCCTTTCCGGCGGACGCCAAAGGCATGGCCACTCGCGAGAGTTCGGGAAACGTGCTGAACCTGATTGCCGAGAATGTTCCCTGGCTGGTGGGCGGCTCGGCCGACTTGGCCGGCTCCGACCGGACAAGGTTGAAGTTTGCCGGCGCCGGAGACTTCCAGGCCGGCAGCTACGGCGGACGCAATCTGCATTTCGGAGTCCGCGAGCACGGCATGGCCGCGGCCCTGAACGGCATGGCGGTTTCGAAGATCCGGCCCTTCGGCGGCACCTTCTTCAATTTCAGCGACTACAACAAGCCGTCAATCCGGCTGGCCGCATTGATGGAAATTCCCACGATCTTTATCTTCACCCACGATTCGATTGGCCTGGGTGAAGATGGCCCCACGCACCAGCCCATCGAACAATTGGCGGGGTTGCGTGCCATGCCGGGACTGATGCTGATGCGCCCGGCCGACGCCAACGAAGTCGTCGAAGCCTGGAAAGTGATCATGAAGTTGCAGCATGAGCC
The DNA here is from genome assembly GCA_963816865.1 of Terriglobia bacterium. Taxonomy (GTDB): domain Bacteria; phylum Acidobacteriota; class Terriglobia; order Terriglobales; family Acidobacteriaceae; genus JAIQFF01. The sequence goes on along the minus strand of CAWFMU010000025.1, from coordinate 46,321 downwards.
TGCGCTTCTGGTGCTGAGCCGGCAGGCCGTCCCCACCTTCGACCGCACGAAATATGGCGCTGCGTCAGGCGTTGCCCAGGGCGGATACATCCTGGCGGATGCACCGGACGGCAAGCCGGAAGTTATTTTGATGGGCACGGGCACGGAAGTTTCTCTGTGCGTCAGCGCCTATGAGCAACTCAAGGCTGAGGGTGTGAAGGCCCGGGTCGTAAGCATACCTTCGTGGAATCTTTTTGATCAGCAAAGCGATGAGTACAAAAACAAGGTCCTGCCGCCGGATGTCAAAGCGCGGGTCGCAGTGGAGCAGGCCTCAACCTTTGGCTGGTCGCAATATGTTGGCCCCAGCGGCATCGTGATCGGAATGCGCCGATTCGGCGCGTCAGCGCCAATCAAGGAATTGCAGAAAAAGTTCGGGTTCACCACCGAGAACGTTGTCGCGATGGCCCGAAAAGCAATGGGAAAATAAATCAGTCGTCAGTCATCGGTCGTCAGTCGTCAGCGCGCGTTTTGCTGAAGACCGACGACTGACGACCGACGACAAAAGAGAGAGGTACTTATGCAGCCAGTAGGAGTTCTCGACACCGCCAAGGCTACCAACCCTTTGAAAGACCTTCTCAAGTTCGGCCAGTCGGTCTGGCTGGACTACATACGCCGCGACCTGCTCACCAGCGGCGAATTGAAGCGCCTGATTGACGAAGATGGACTGCGCGGCATGACTTCCAACCCGACCATCTTCGAAAAGGCGATCACGGGCGGAAAGCTGTACGACGATTTGCTGAACTCCTTGAAATCGCGGACCGATCTCGACGCCAAAGGGCGCTACGAGATCCTCGCCATCCGTGACATCCAGGACGCCGCCGACATTCTCCGGCCGGTGTACGACAGTTCGAAGCGGCGCGACGGATACGTCAGCCTGGAAGTATCGCCCTACCTCGCCCGCGACACCAAAGGCTCGCTCGAAGAAGCTCGCAGGCTGTGGAAGGCAGTCGGGCGCGAGAACGTAATGATCAAGATCCCCGGCACCGCCGAAGGGCTCCCTGCCATCCAGCAGGCGCTCAGCGAAGGCATCAACATCAACATTACCTTGCTCTTCGCGCAAGAGGTTTACGTGAAGGTGGCGGAAGCCTACATCGCGGGCCTGGAACAATTTGCCAAGAACGGCGGCGACGTCAGCCGCATGGCCAGCGTAGCCAGCTTCTTCATCAGCCGCATCGACTCCGCTGTGGACGCCATCATTGACACCAAGCTCAAAGCATCCAAAGATGCGCGCGAGCAGGAACTGCTGAAGAGCGTTCAGGGCAAAGTGGCAATCGCTAACGGCAAGCAGACCTACGAAAAGTATCAGGAAATTTTCGGCACTCCTCGCTGGAAAGCTCTGGCCGCCAAGGGCGCACAGACCCAGCGCGTGCTCTGGGCCAGCACCAGCACCAAGAACCCGGCCTATCGCGACGTGCTGTACGTCGAAGAACTGATCGGACCGGATACGGTAGACACCATTCCGCCCGCCACTCTTGACGCCTTCCGCGACCACGGAAAGCCGCGCCAAAGCCTTACGGAAGATCTTGCGGCGGCCCATAAGACGATGGAAACCGCGCCTAAGATCGGTATTTCCATGAAGGAAGTGACGGACAAACTGACGGACGACGGAGTCCGCAGTTTCTCCGAGGCTTTCGACAAACTGCTGGCGGCAGTAGAACAGAGCACGAAATCCAAATGAGCCCGAAAGTAAGCGTTCAGACCTACAAACTTCCCGCGGCCCTGGCGGCCGCGGTAAAGACCAACCTGGAAGATTGGCGCGCCGGCGACAAAGTACGTCGTTTGTGGAAGCACGATGCTTCGCTCTGGACCGGCGCGGACGAAGCCAATTGGCTGGGTTGGCTGGACGTTACCGCCGACCAGATCGCTCACAGCGACAAGCTGCGCGCCGCGGTCGCGGATGTAAAGAAAGAAAACTTCAGCGACATCCTCCTGCTGGGGATGGGCGGTTCCAGTTTGTGTCCCGACGTGCTCCGCGTGACCTTCGGTAAAATTGCGGGCTTCCCACAACTGCACGTGCTCGATTCCACCGATCCAGCCCAGGTCAAGGCCTTCGAGAACGAAGTAAATCTGGCGTCGACCGTGTTCATCGTCTCCAGCAAGTCGGGCACGACCCTCGAACCTAATATTTTCAAACAGTATTTCTTCGAGCGTGTGAAGCAGACCATCGGTGCGGATAAAGCGGGCAGCCGCTTCATCGCCGTTACTGATCCCGGATCGAAAATGCAGAAGGTCGCGGAGGCCGATCACTTCCGCCATATTTTCCCCGGCTTGCCCAGCATCGGTGGCCGCTACTCCGCGCTCTCGAATTTTGGCGTGGTTCCGGCCGCAATCATGGGCCTCGACCTCACCCGCTTCCTGGGCCGCACGCAAGAAATGGTCGAGGCTTGCGGGGCTGACGTTCCCGCTGACCAGAATCCGGGAGTTGTGCTGGGAGTCATTCTCGGGACCGCAGCCCGCAACGGACGCGACAAGATCACGATTATCGCTTCCCCCGGCATCTCTGCCCTGGGCGCGTGGCTTGAGCAGTTGATGGCTGAGTCCACCGGCAAGCAGGGCAAAGGCATCGTTCCTATTGACCTCGAAGACATCGGGCCGCCTGAGGTTTACGGCAACGATCGAGTGTTCGCCTACGTGCGGCTTGAAACCGCGCCGGACAAGGCTCAGGACGCCAAGGTGGCGGCTCTGGAGGCTGCTGGGCATCCTGTGATCCGCATCCCCCTGGGCGACATTTACGATTTAGGCCAGGAATTCTTCCGCTGGGAAATCGCCACTGCGGTGGCTGGGTCGGTAATCGGAATCAATGCCTTCAACCAACCCGATGTTGAAGCCAGCAAGATTGCAACCCGCAATCTCACTGATCAATACGAGAAGACCGGTTCCCTGCCCGCGGAGAAACCGGTTCTTGAAGACAATGGCATCAAGTTATTCACCGACCCGGTGAATGCTGATGCGCTGGCAAAATCCGCCGGCAGCGACAAGACGCTGGCGGGATATCTTCGCGCCCATCTCAAACGGGTGGGGGCCGGGGATTATTTTGCTCTGCTGGCTTACATCCAGATGGATGTGGAGCACGAGAAGCTCCTGCAGAAATTGCGCCAGGCGTTGCGCGACAAAAAGCGCGTTGCCACTTGCCTGGAGTTTGGTCCGCGATTCCTGCACTCCACCGGTCAGGCTTACAAAGGTGGACCGAACAGCGGAGTCTTTCTCCAGGTCACCTGCGACGATGCCGCGGACCTGCCCGTCCCCGGACAGACCTACACCTTCGGCGTGGTCAAAGCGGCCCAAGCCCGGGGAGACTTCCAGGTCCTCGCAGAGCGTGGCCGCCGTGCTCTGCGCGTTCACCTGGGCAAAGATCTGGCAGCGGGGCTTGCCCGCCTGTCGGCTGCGTTTCATCAAGCCCTAACCTGAAATTCCGACCCGGCATACTACACTGATTTAAGCTATAACCACCAAAAGCAGTAGCGGTGTTTATAGAAACGATTTAATATTGGCTATGGAGCGTGTTTCCGCGATGCGGCAAGCCCTCGCGGTCCCCCTTCGAGCCGGGAACGGGTAGACGTAGATATGGCCCAGACTGAAGCAATGCCCGCAGTACAGCAGCCGCGGATCGGCAAGGTCGCCGATCCCTGCGCCATGGTGATTTTTGGCGCGAGCGGCGACCTGACCCGCCGCAAGCTGATTCCAGCGCTCTACAACCTGGCGAAAAACGACTTGCTGTCGCGTGAGTTCGCCGTGATTGGCGTGGCCCGCACGCCCATGTCGGATGAGGAGTTCCGCAAGAAGACCACCGAAGATATCCAAAAGTTCGCCACTGACAAAGTGGATCCCGATATCTGGGAGTGGTTCGTTCGCCGCTTGCACTATCACAGCGGGGACATGGGCGACAAGAATCTGTATGTCCAACTGAAGGCCTTGCTCGACAAGGTTGACGAGGAGCACTCGACCCACGGCAATCACATGTACTACCTGGCCACGGCGGCCGACTTTTTCGGCCCCGGCGTGGAGCACCTCGCCGAAGTCGGATTGATGCAGGAAGACAAGCAGCACTGGCGGCGAGTGGTCATCGAGAAACCTTTTGGACACGATCTCGAGTCTGCTAGGTTGCTGAACGAGCAGTTGCTGCGGGTGGCCAGTGAGAAGCAGATCTACCGCATTGACCACTATCTGGGTAAGGAAACCGTACAAAATATTCTGGCGCTGCGCTTCGCCAACGGAATCTTCGAGCCGGTCTGGAACCGGCGCTACATCGATCACATACAGATTTCGGTGGCGGAGACCGTAGGCGTGGAGAAGCGCGGCGGCTACTACGACAAAGCCGGCGCGCTGCGGGACATGGTGCCCAACCACATCATGCAGCTCATCAGCCTCACCGCGATGGAGCCGCCAGTATCGTTCCGCGCCGATTCTGTCCGTGACGAACAAGCCAAAATTCTGCACGCCATCCAGCCCATGAGTTCCGAAGACGTGCTGGTCAGGACCGTACGCGGCCAGTACGGCGAGGGCATTGTGGACGGCGAACGGGCGCCTGCTTATCGCAGCGAAGCCGGTGTCCCTCCTGACTCCAAAACCGAAACTTTTGTTGCCATGAAGCTGCTGATTGACAACTGGCGCTGGGCGGACGTTCCCTTTTACCTGCGCACCGGCAAACACCTGCCCAGCCGCAGCACCAGCATCGTGATCCAATTTCGGCGCGCTCCGTTTGTGCTCTTCCGCGACACGCCGGTAGAAAATCTGATGCCGAATCAATTGGTGCTTAATATCCAGCCGCAGGAAGGTATTTCTCTGCGCTTCGCCGCCAAAGAACCTGGACCCGCCATGCGGCTGGGCGCGGTAAACATGAGCTTCGAATACAACGACTACTTCAAAGCCGTCGCCAGCACCGGTTATGAGCGGCTGCTGCACGATTGCATGATCGGCGACGCCACGCTGTTCCAGCGCGCAGACATGGTCGAAGCTGGATGGTGCGTGGTCAGCCCGGTACTCGACGTTTGGAAAGCGTTGCCGGCACGCAATTTTCCCAACTACGCCGCCGGCACCTGGGGCCCCAAAGAGGCCGAAGATCTGCTGGAACGCGACGGCCGTCACTGGAGGGATTTCGAGAAATGATTCTGGCAGGCGACATTGGAGGTACCCACGCTCGACTGGCATTCTTCGATGCCGTGGACGGCCGCTTCAGCCTGGTTTCCGCTTCCATCTTTCCCAGCCGCGACTACTCCGGCCTCGACGAAATTGTCGCCAAGTTCGTCGACTCGTCAAAGCTGAACGCGGACACAGCCTGCTTCGGCATTGCAGGTCCAGTGCGCAACGGGCGCGTGGAAGCTTCCAACCTGCCGTGGATCATTGAATCCAAGCGCCTGGCCGACGAGCTCAAGATCAAGAAAGCATTTTTGATTAACGACCTCGAAGCCAATGCCTGGGGCATTCCCGCTCTCGATGCGAAGGACGTGGTCTCGCTCAACCAGGTCAAGGGACAGCCGGTAGGCAACCAGGCAGTGATCGCCGCCGGAACCGGGCTGGGGCAAGCCGGCATGTACTGGGACGGCGCGAAATACCACGTCTTCGCCTGCGAAGGCGGGCACGCTGACTTCGCCCCACGCAATCAGCTCGAAGTGGAACTCTTCAACTATCTTCATACCCGTTTCGGTCACGTCAGCTATGAGCGCATCGTGTCCGGTCCTGGCCTGGTCAATGTCTTCAGTTTTCTGCGCGACACCGGACGCGGCAAGCCTCCGCAATGGCTGACCGATGAAATGTCCAACTCCGACCCGGCAGCGGCCATTTCCCGCGCCGGCATCGACGGCAAGTGCGGGCTGTGCGAACAGGCCCTGGACTTGTTTGTCTCGATCTACGGGGCCGAAGCTGGTAATCTGGCGCTCAAGATTATGGCCACCGGAGGAATTTATCTGGGCGGCGGGATCGCTCCCAAAATGCTTGTCCAAACTTTCCGGGCCGTTATTCATGCAGGCCTTCACCGGCAAAGGCAGGATGCAGGCTCTGCTGGAGTCCATGCCGGTCAGGGTGATCACCAACGACCGGATCGCGCTGCTGGGTGCTGCCCGCTGCGCGCTGGTCAAAAGCGCGGCCATGCCAGAGATTCAACATGCCGACGCAACCTGAAATTCGAATTCTGAAGACTGCTACGGACTTGTTTGAGGCTGCGGCGGCCGAGTTCGCGGCTCAGGCCTCTGCGGCAGTAAGTGCCAACGGAAAATTCACCGTGGCTCTCTCCGGCGGTTCAACGCCCAGGACCCTCTACTCGCTGCTGGCCACCAAGCCCAACCTCCCGTGGGACAAGATTTGTATTTTCTGGGGAGACGAGCGCCACGTTGCTCCCGACCAGCCCGAGAGCAACTACCGCATGGCCAATGAGGCGCTGTTGTCCAAGGTCCCGGTGCGCCCGGAAAATGTTTTTCGCATCCACGCCGAGGAAAAAGATGCAGCCGCGGCCGCCCTGCAATATGAGCAGACCCTTAAAGATTTCTTTCATTTGTCGGCGGGGGAGTTTCCCCGCTTCGATCTGATTTTCCTGGGCGTCGGACCTGACGGACACACCGCTTCCCTTTTTCCCGGCACCTCGGCCCTGAGCGGAAACCAAGCGCCTCGTGGTCGCCAACTGGGTGCCAAAATTCAATACCGACCGCATCACCTTTACTTTTCCGGTACTGAATGCCGCGGCGTGCGTGATCTTTCTGCTGAGTGGAGCAGACAAAGCTGCAACCCTCCAGGAAGTACTGGAGAACAAGAGCGCAGATCTGCCGTCGCAAAAGGTGTGCCCGGCCAACGGCAAATTAATCTGGATGGTGGATGAGCCCGCTGCAAGAACCCTGTCCCGCCAGACTCAACGCTCTTAGCTGCGTCGTTGTCGAATGACAGCTGCTGCCCGCACGAGAATTACAACTCATGTTGATCCAAGAAATCTGGCGATATCCGGTGAAGTCCATGGCCGGCGAACAAATGGATGCCGCCGACATTACCAAGCACGGCATCGCCGGCGACCGGATTTTCCAGGTGCGAAACGCCGGCGGGCGAATCTTCTCGGCGCGAACCCGGCCCGAACTGCTGCGGCATAAAGCTGTGCTGAAGGAAAATGGCGAGGTGTTGGTGGATGGGCGTCCCTGGGATGCAAAGGACGTCGCTCTCGATGTCGAGAAGGCCGCTGGCGCAGGAACCCGGCTCGTCCGCAGCGACGCGGATGACCGCTTCGACGTGCTTCCCCTGCTGGTCATGACGGATGGAGCGTTCGCCGCTGTAGGCCACGACCGGCGCCGCTTTCGCCCCAATCTGGTCGTAGGTGGCGTCGAAGGACTCGCCGAACGCCAATGGGAGGGGGCGCGATTGCGCATCGGCAAGGTCATCATTGGCATGGACGATCTTCGCGGTCGCTGCATCATGACGACCTTCGACCCTGACTCCGGCGATCAGGACCTGAACGTGTTGCGTCGCGTGCAAAGGGAGTTCGGCGGCGTCTTGGGACTCAACAGTTACGTCGTAACTCCGGGCCGCATCGCGGTTGGCGACACGGTCGAACTGATCCCGCGAACATGAGTTCGGCCGCCGATGTCGTTTTTCTGGGAGTCGACCTGGGCTGGTACGGCAAGCCGAGCGGCCTGGCTTCGATCGGGATAAGCGGTGAAGGTCTGTCTCTCCGAAACGTTACTCGTCTGGAAGACTTCCGATGAGATTTTGAATTGGATCCAGGCGGAGGTCGGAGATGATACTGCTGTCGTCGCGGTGGACGCCCCTCTGGTCATCCGCAACAGCAGCGGTATCCGCGATGCGGAGCGCGCAATGAATCAGGAATTTCGTCGCTTCCACGCCGGTTGCCATGCTGCCAATCTCGGCCGTCCGTTTGCGCAAAAGGTCCTCTCGTTTAGTCGGAGGCTGGCAGACCTCGGCTTTGGGCACGGCGCTGAGATGACGGCGCGAGAGAAGGGCCGCTTTCAAATCGAAGTTCATCCCCACGCTGCGACGGTCAATCTTTTCAATTTATCGAGGATTGTGAAGTACAAGCGCGGCCGGCGCGCGGATCGAGCACAGGAACTGCGCCGCTTACGCAGGCTGATGCTCTCGCGCCTTCCGCGGCTTCGTCCCGCGTTGTCCTTGCGTCTGCCTGGCATACCCAAAGTGGGCAACCTCAAACCAGTCGAAGACCAGATTGATGCCGTGCTGTGCGCCTACATCGCCGCGCACTGGTGGTTCTGGGGAACCCGGCGCAATCACGTGTATGGCTGCGGTGAAACGGGTTACATTGTGGTACCGGAGCGCACCGTGACTTTGGACTGAAAGCAAATTTTGGGTGGAGCAGTTCTTTAGTGCGGCATTGAAGGACTGTTGTTAGCTGCTTCCCTTTTGATAGTGGAGGGCATGGGGCTCGGTACGTGGCAGGCTGGACCTACTTTTGAGATGTCCCGCCCTGGTTTGTAGTTGCAGCGTGGAGTCGATCCTCTATTTGTCGCGCTTCTGAATCCCGGTGCAGACCGTGCAATGCCGAAGCATAACCGCTCATCGTTTCTGCCACGGCCGGGTCCGACTCACCAAACGTCTTTGTCCGGATTGCCAAAGCTCGTTGATAAACCTTTTGCGAGTCGTCATATCTCTTGCTCAGCAGGTACAACAAGCCGAGGTTGTTCAGGTCTGTCCCCACTTCCGGGCTCTCTGGACCGAACGCTTTTTCATCCAACGCAATCGCACGCAAGAATAACGGTTCGGCCTTCTGTCTTTCCGTACCTAGTTCGTAGATCGCGGCGAGATTATTGAGGTCAGGTGCCAGATCAGGACTATCGGGGCCTAGAATCTTCTCCCACAGCGAAATGGCCTGTTCGTAAAGAGCAGCCGCTTCCTGCGGTTTTTTCTCCAGTCTTTCGAGTACCGCCAGGTTCTCGAGGCTGGCTGCGACATCGCGGTGTTCCGGACCGAAAACGGCCTTTCTGATCTCGAGCACTCGATACAGCAGGGGCTCAGCGGTGTCGAAGTCCCTGTTTGCTTCACAGGTCAGGGCCAGGTTTTCGAGCGCATTCGCATAGTCGGGATGGCCGCCCCCAAGTGTTTTTCCATAGATGCTGACCGCGTCACGGAATGCCGACTCAGATTCCTTCACACGATCCGTCTTTCGGTACAAGATGCCCAGCGCCTGCAGCGACCCTGCCACTTCGGGAGTATCCGCACCCGCTTTCTTACGAACGGCTAAAGCCTCCATCAGAAGTGGCTCGGCTTTGTCGAAAGCTCCAGTCGCGGTATATACCTCTCCCAAATCGTTCTTGCTCTGGGCGACATCCGTGCTGTGCGCGGGCAGAAGCTTCTGCCTCATAGCCAACGATTTCACCAAAAGGTCTTCCGCGTGGGCATAATCATTCAAACTCTTGTACAGCTCGCCTTCTCCGTCGAGCGTGTCAGCGAGTTCCGTCGATTCCTGACCGTAAAGTTGCACATAGATCTGCCGCGCGCGCTCGTACAGAGGCAGGGCATCGGAGTATTTGCCCTCCGCCCGATACACTTGGGCCAGGTCAAACACAGTACGCGGACGTCGCGCGTCCTGGGAAGAAAAGGTTTCGGTGAGTGCTTTGTTGGCCAGCAAAAATTTTTCGGCTTCAAAAAAATGTGCCAGCTTCGAGGCCTTCGCAGCTGCGTCCTGGTTGGCTTTCCAGGTCTCCAGATTTGAGGCATTCGCCGGGCTGCGAAGGGCAATGAGAAACAACAGAGCGGAAAGGTGTCGGACTAGCGGGGCTCTGGCCATGCTGAATTTCACTGAACCTCGATGGATACGATCCGCCCCATTCCAACCCCTGTTTCCCGATAATTGAGCGCGACCTTCTGTTTGCTCCAGGCGCACGAAAACCCTTCTGCCCCGATCAGCAACACGTGCTTGCTGTCCGACACCTGCATCTTCCAGCTCCGTCCGCCAGACATAACCGTCAGTGTAGCCGCAGGCGGCGAGGAACAGTCGACGCTGACGATTGTGCCTTTGAGGTAGCGGGACGGAGTTCGATTCGTAATATCGCCCACTTGCTCCTGGGCCGTAGGGCTGCTCTCCGTCCTTATCGAGGCGCCAGCCGGCTCTGGACCATCGTTTCCCGGCCCCACTCCAGGGCCCGCTGCCAGCGGTTCGCGCATTGCAGCCTTGAATTGCAAAGCTTGCTGAAGCGTTTCTCCGGCCCTGGCCGCCACTTCCGGGCTGCCCGCCCGGGCTAGCCCTTCCAGGATTGCGATTGCCGGATCCGCCTGCCGGTTGTTCAGATACATCTCCGCCAGATTGAACTGGTAACGTTGGTTTCGCGGACTCAGAGACACCGCCTTCTGCATGCTGACGAGTCCCTTGGCCGGATCTCCTGCGGACATCTGGGCAAACGCCAGCAGAGTGTACGGGTCGGCAAAATTAGGATCGAGTGCAATCGCAGTATCGAGGTGTTTAATCATTTCCGCCAAATCGGAGTGGTCGGTGAATGCACCCTCGCGGCTCATCATGAGGGCGTAGTAATAATGTACCCGCGGATCATTGGGATCGGCCTGCGCCGCGCGCCTAAGATAGTTGACGGCGTGGCTGAAATCCTTCTGCTGTAAATAGGCATATCCCAGACCGCGGCAAGCCGCCGCGTTATCGGGATTTGTTTTCAGGATCTCCTGAAATTCCGCGATCGCCTGCTCGTGGTAATCCGGCGAGTGCAAATGAATATCGGCTAGGACAGCACCGCTATCGGCCAGGTCAAGCGGTCGCACCTTGTACTCGCTGCTGACAATGTTCGCGGGCGTCGGCATGGGAAAGTACTTGTAGTGTCCGCTACTCACGTAGTTGCGTAAGACCCTGTCGAAATCGGCCGCGCTCATTCCCAGACTCTGCTGAATGGCCTCTTCGACCGGCACATTCTTATCGAGCTTCAACGCGAAATATTGAGACAGCCGGGGAATCAGACTGTTGTCATAGAGATAGTGCACCACGATGCCCGATTCGACGTAGAAGACGGTGCGATGGCTTCCGCTCTCGTTGTAGGTCGGGGAATTCTGCCGCACCCGGAAAAGATCGCTGACTTTCATCATGCTGTTCTGTTGCAGCACCTGGTACTCAAAGTCCGGGATCTTGCCTACTCGAGCCTCTTTACTGTCGACCTCAATGCTGGAGAAGTACTCGGCAAACCCTTCTTCAAACCACGGGTCCACTCTCGCGGTCAGCACGCCGTTCATGAGTTGGTGGGCGTATTCGTGGAAGACCACAACCCAGGGATTCTCGGTCGACATATCCAGCATGATGAAACTGCGGTCTTCACCACCCTGGAACAGCCCGGTCAGCTGCACTGGCTTTCCGTTCCACAGGGGCGCAACTTCTCTGAGCTCCTTGGAATTGCGGAAGGCAACAATCTGCAGCGGCACCGGAATATTGACGTTCACCTTGGTCAACAGGGTACCGAAGACGGCCCGCATCTGCTCGAAGCGCATGGCAGTCTCTCGTCCCCGCTTTTCGCCGGCATCGGTGACGACGGAAAAATGTGGCGACTTTACTTCGATCCACTGAGCATCACTAGCGAACGCAACGGAGAAGGCGCTCAGGGCGAGCGTAGAAATGACGAGCGAGCGGAGAAGCCATCGAAGGTGAGAGCGCACAACCAAACTCCCGCTGGATGGTAGCTCAGGCTTAGGCCCAATCCAAGTTTCCACTAGGGAACGCCTTCAGAACACGGGGACCAGGTTGTGTTTTTTGGAGTACATCTTGCGATCCACGGTGCGCAGAACATCTTCCGCGTCGGTTCCGGTGACATAGGGCGCCAAGGCCCAGCTGAACGAGACTTCATAGTCTTTCTTGCTGGCCAGGTTCCATTGATCAACTTCCCGGAGAATGCGCTGCACCGGAAAATCAGCCTGTTCTTCCGTGGTGTCCGGCATCATGATCAGAAACTGGTCTCCGCTCTGACGAAACGCCAGATCAGCGCCGCGAAAGACGGATTTTAATATTCTCGCGAATTCGACCAGGACTTTGTCGCCTTCGAGCGCGCCGAACTTGGAGCTGAGGTCGCTGAACCCGTTCAAATCAATCGCCATGAAAGTCAGGCTATTCCCCAACCGGTTCGCGCGCGCCACTTCGCGAGGAACCAGTTCATTCAACGCCCGACGGTTAAGAAGCTGGGTAAGCGGGTCGACCAGAGACAGACTTTCCAGCCGCTCGTTGAGGACCAGTTCACGAATCAGGGCCAGGCGTGTGTTGTTCAGGGTCTTTTTCTGCGACAACAGGTAGATATTGAAAAGCAGAATCAGGGAGATCAGTCCGAAAAAGAGTTGGGGCAGATAGGAGTGCTCGACGTGGACCATGCGCTGCGCCCACACCAGGTTCGGCACCAACAGCGCCAGCAGTCCAGACGTCAGCACAAGAATGACCAGGATTCCGATTGACCACAGTTGCAGATCGCGCCCAGAAAGTTGCTGAATCTGCTGCTGGATCTCGTCCGCGCGCACCAGCATGGAGGGCTGTGTCGTACGGTCTTCAGTAGATTGCAGCATTCACTCTCCTCGGGCGCCCGGGTTTCCCAGGTCTGGAACACTCGTCCCTAGAATTTGTACTGCAATTGAGGCGGGGGGAGAGCGGGAAAAGGCTTTTCTACAGTTACGTTCGTAATCTGGATTTTGAAGCTGATAGCACCAGTCCGCCCACCCCTGGAAATCTATCTACCGGTGGCGCTGCCCTCGCGGGCGTGGGCGCCCGCGCCACACCAGCCAATCAGGCGTAGTCGACGTCGACCAGGACGTTGTGTCCGCTTTCTTTGCGAAAAGTCACATCTACCTTCTGGCCCACGGGGAGGGCATTTCGCATGTCTCCCTCGAACACCAGCAAGTTCGACCCGCTCCCCCCGTCGGAAAGAGTCACGACGGACTTGTTGGGCTGGCCAACGCCGGACTCATAAAACTGGACGCTCGCCACCTTGCCCCGCTGCCTGAGTCCGCCTGAGGCCGTCGAGGTTGCCGTCGAAAAGCTTTGCGCCTCCGAACGTTGCTTCTTCAACTCGAGCAGAACGTTCAATCCCACGATGCCCGACATCGCCGCCAGGATCAGGGACATAAACAGTCCATCCACAGTCGTGATCGAACCATAGAACACGATCCACGCAATGCCCAGCAATGGAATGAGCGCCAAAAGGACAGAGATGAACAGCATCATGAGTTTTTCCGGGAAAAGTCCGTTGCCCGCCGAAGTCCCGGCCAACAGATTAGCAAAAAACCACTTATGGTTCACCTGTTTCGAAGCTGGTAAGACTTTGAAACTTCGAAACCTTGAAGCCCGAAGTATATGAATGTGACCCGAAGGGCTGGACAGGAAAAGGCTGCAAAATCTTGCATCTGGTTCTCAAGTCATCTTTTGCAATATCCCGTAAGTGATTGATTGTTAAAGATCTATACCACTGACCTCAAAGACTCGGTCCCGGCAGCTTAATTGCACTCTTCAGGATGGGGCGTGATCCCAGGATCATCCGGCGCTTTCCCCTGAGCCAGCCAACTGTCCGACCCCTCGAGGAAACGATGGCGTACAAGGAAACGTTTTGGATGGCTTGCGACTCAACCGAACAGATGCGGGCCGAGTATGGTCCCTTTCACACCCGCGCCGAGGCCGAACACGAAGCCAGAAAATTGGCCTTCGGCTACCTGCTGCGCTACGAACACATCATTGGTGATAACGAAGACATTCAGGAAGTCCGCTGCATCTTTGTTGAGCTGCCTGCCGGACCGGTCGCCGTCCCTGCCCGCCTGATTCGCAAGCTGCACACCCGCTGCGCCACCTGCGGAGAAACCGCGGTTCACGATGAACCCTGGCAGGCCGAGGTATGGGCTGACATTCACGAATTTGAGCACACCCGCCACCGGGTGCGTCTTTTCGAGCAAACCCGGGCGGACGGACTGAAAGAAATCGCCGACTGGCGCGACACCTGCGCTTGAGCTCAGGTTTCTTGCCGGACTAGCAAGGATTGACAGCAGTCAGTTGACTGACGCCGCGATGCGTATGAGTAAATCGAAGCTGACTAAGATAAGGCACTGAAGTGAAACGGACTTCAGGTCACTTCTCGCAAAAACTCGGGGAATGGGGACCCTACATCCTCCGGCGAAGTTCATACCAATCAGGAAGCGATCGTCCGGGACAAAACTTCAATCGGGCGCACCCCCAGTTCATCCCTCCATCGCTCGCCGCCGTGCCGGGCAACATAAATGGCCAGTTCCAGGCGGCTCCACACACCGAGTTTGTCGAAGGTGTTGCGCAGGTAGTTCTTCACCACCTGTTCGGTGGTGCCGATGGCCTTCGCAATTTCACGGTTGGTCTGGCCTTCCCAGACCAGGGCCGCAACTTGCATTTCCTTTACAGTTAGCCGCTCACGGGGTTGCATGATTTCATCTTCTCCTTTGCGAACATGGCAGTCGCCAGCTTGACGCGCTTTCTGCCGTCCCGGATGCCTGCCCGCAGAAACAAGGTCCGCAGATGTTGTTTCACCGTCCTCGGGCTGATTTTCAGTTGAACCGCGATCTCTTTGTTGCTGCAGCCCTGCATCAGTAGCTGCAAGACCTGCTCATCGCGCGGTGTAATCTTGATCTGGTTCAGGCTTAGCATGGCGTTTCCTTGTTGATCGCTGCTCCCGGCTCTAACCATTTCCATTCGGCTGCGATCGCGATTATAAGAAGCAACTTATTCGCCAAAGCTTCGCCATACCACACGAAGGGACAAACCCTTGTGAATGCCGCATTTTGGTCTATGACCCATGGGCCGCGAACTTTCCCGTCCTGCCTGAACTGGGAACGCGCGTCCCAAAACAGGTCCGATCACGGATAGAATCGCTTGCAGGAGATATTCCCTTGCGCGTTCTGGTGGTGGAAGACGAAATCCGGCTGGCCGAGAACGTAGCCCGCAGTTTGCGGGAGAGCGCCGGCTACGCGGTGGATGTTGCCTCCGACGGCCAGGAGGGACTGTTCCTGGCGGAATCGAACGCCTACGATGTGGTGCTGCTCGACCTCATGCTGCCCAAGCTGGACGGAATGGAATTGCTGGGCAGAATCCGGCAGTCCGGACAGCACACTCCAGTCCTCGTCCTGACCGCTCGCGACGACAAGGAATCCGTGATCGCCTTGCTCAACGCCGGGGCCGACGACTACCTCACCAAACCGTTTGACCTGGGGGAACTGCTGGCACGCACCAAAGCGCTGATCCGTCGTGGCAAGGGCCAGCCCTCTCCGGTGGTCATAATCGGCGATCTCGAACTGAACACGGTCAATCGCACGGTGCAGCGCGGCGGCAAGGCCATCACGCTCACCGCCATGGAATATCGCGTCCTCGAGTACCTGGTGCACCGTCCCCGTGCGGTGGTTTCAAAGACCGAGCTGCTCGAGCATCTCTACGATTACAACTGGGAAAAGTTCAGCAACGTGATTGAAGTCTATATTTCCGGGCTGAGGCGCAAACTGAATGAAGGCTCATCGCGACAGCTGATCCGCACCCTGCGCGGCCAGGGCTACATGCTGCAGGACTGATTTTGGAAACAGATTCCGAACGAAAGAACATGCGGCGCGACTCCATCCAGCGGCGGCTGATTGCTTCAGTACTGCTGTCGCAGGCGATCCTCACCGCCGGCCTGATGGTGATTGGCGTAATCGTCACCTACTGGCGCCTGCTCTCCACTCTCGACGTAGCCATGCAGGCCCACGCCACCAGCGTGGCGGTGTTAGTGCGTTATGCCGACGACGGCAGCGGGCATGTGTACTTTGACAACAGCCTGCTGCCCGAATCGATTGACCCCAACCATCCCGATCAGTTCATGGTCTGGGCCGATCGCACTGGATTTCTTACGCGCTCCGAAGACTGGCCGGAAGGCCTGCAGTTTCAGCCGGGCCCCAGCCAGCACTGGAACTTCTCCTGGGCTGGAGTTCCCTACCACGCCGTGCGCATGACCCACGTGCCGATCCTTGATCGGCCAGATAATGCATCGGTCCAGCCGCAAACCCTGACCATTGTCTACGCCTCGCCCACTGTTCGCATCCGGCAGCAAGTGAAGGCAGCGCTGGCCGCCATTGCAAGCGCCAGCTTGCTGCTGCTCGGTGCGACCACCTGGCTGGCTTCATGGAAAATTCGGCGCGGCCTCCTGCCCTTGCAGATTCTGGCGCGGCAAGCTTCCCTGGTCTCCACCCAGAGCTGGAAGCTGCAGCCCCCCAAAGAAGCGGAGGACATCGAGGAGCTGCGCCCCTTGACCGAATCCATGACCCAGATGCTGGCTCGGCTGGAATATTCGTTTAAGCAGCAGCGGGAATTCGTGGGCAACGCCGCGCACGAGTTGAAGACGCCGGTGGCGGTGCTGAAGTCAACGCTGCAATCGTTGTTGCAGCGGCCGCGAAGTTCGGAAGAATATCGTGCCGGATTACAGGCATCGCTCCAGGATCTGGAACGTCTGGAGCAGCTTCTGCAGTGGATGCTTCGCCTCGCCCGCGCCGAACAGTGGGCGCAGAACGGGCAGCAGCGCGAACTCGGGATCATCGACATCAACTCCACCTGCGAAGAAGCGGTGGAGAGAATTCGGAGCCTGGCCCAGTCACGCAACACGAGCATTCACCTCGCCACCAACGGCCCGATTCTTCTTCGCGCCGACCCTGAAGATTTGCAACTGGTGTGGACGAACCTTCTGGAGAATGCCGTCCGCTATAGTCCCGAGGGATCGTCGGTTGAAGTTGCGGTCGCTCGCGCGGGCGAGAAAGCGCAGATTACCTTTCAGGACCACGGCGCCGGTATTTCCCCGAGCGATCTGCCTCGCATCTTCGATCGTTTCTATCGAGGAGACCGCTCTCGCACCCGCGCCACCGGCGGTTTTGGCCTGGGCCTGGCCATCGTGAAGGCCCTGGTCGAAGCCTACGGCGGATCAATCGCCGCCGAAAGCACGCCGGGCAGGGGCACGCGCATGACCGTGGAATTGCCCGTCCCCTCACCATAACCACGCGCCACGTGGACGCGTGCCCCACTCACTCCGATTTTGGCCTCAGTGGGAATGTTAAGGTTTCCCTCAATTCTGTCATCCCGACCGGAGCAGATCACCGCAAGAGCGGTGATCTGCGAAGTGGAGGGACCTTGTGTCTCATCTTTGCATCCGACACGTGAAGATCGAGTCGGAATAGATGCATTCAGACACCCTGATACACCCATCCCAAAAACGACTTGGGAGTCTGAAAAGATTGTCCCCACTCCGCATCGTAGGGCGCGGTGGGTTTGGCTGCGACTACCTCTTCCAACGTCCTGCCCTGCTTCTTGAGCTTGGCGACTTTCTCGCGCGCCTCGACGAGCACATCGCGAAACAGCGTGAGGTCTGCTTTGCCCAGTGACTGCGCCGTGGCCTGGAATCACAATCGTGGTTGCGCTGACCTTCGCCAGGTTCGCTTCCGCGGCGCGAATCTGGCCATCAATGCTGCCGCCGGTGGAGTAGTCAATAAAGGGATAGCTGCGATTCCAGAACGTGTCTCCGGTGTGCAGAACATCAGCCTCGGTAAAGTGTACGGAGATGTCCGAATCGGTATGAGCGGGACCGTAGTACTTGAGGGCGAGAGTGGAGCCATTCACGCGAACTGTGTGCTCGTCCTGAAAAACACTGGTGGGGATCGCTCCCGCGGGCGCGGCCGGAAAAGTGTAAAACCAGCCTTCCACGCGGGTGTCCACGGAAAGACGCTTGCGCGTATTCTCGTGAGCCAGAATGCTTGCGCCCGCCTGATGCAGCCACTCGTTGCCGCCGGTGTGATCGAAGTGCCAGTGCGTGTTGATGAGTTGCTTGACGGGATCAGCGTTGATGCTGGCTAGAGCCGCCGTAACGTTCGACCGCGTGGTGACGATTTCGGCGTCCACGAGAAGCTTTCCGTCCGAACCCGTAAGAACGGCGATGTTTCCACCGGGACCAAGCAGGACGCTGATATTGCGCCGAAGCGCTTGCACCGTGATCTTGGCTGTGGCGGATTCCTTCAGAGCGATTCCAACCAGGCCTTCCTGGGAAAAAAGTCGGGGCGGGGCGAGACAGGCGGCCGCAACCGCGACGCCACTCGAAATCAGAAACTGACGTCGCGAAACTTCGTCGACCACTCTGGTGCTCATCCAATTTGCTCCTGTTCGGCTTCTTGCGCGCCGCTGGAGAGTGATCCGCATCTCCGCGAAAAGTATAACCGGTCAACTTGACGCGAGGGCGGAGTACAACACCGATAAGTTGCCGCGCCCCGCTATTTTTTCGGGCCCCAGATTATCCACATCCGGGGCCCGTTAGCTATCCAGTTTGGTGGGGCACAATGCTTTCTTTCGGTCAGTCTGGATCCCTGCGCTCACGGAACACCTGTGTCGTAACCGTCACCGGCGACCCGAAGGGTCCTGCTTCAAATAAGCCTAGAGCCTGGACGGAACAAGACCCCTGTCCTCCGGTGATAAAGCACCCGAGATCGATTTCTACAAGATGTTTCTGAGAGTTCCTGGTGTTCTTGACCAGCGCCACGAATGTGTGGGACGCGGAAAAGGAACTGGCCGCCATTAGCGACCACATGTAAAAGCCCGGGTTGCCGGGTCCACCCGCGCCCGGAAGGGTGGTGTGGGCATCCCCGACGTACCTGAAGACGCCTTCCGTCAGGCCGCTAGTCCGGCCCGCGGCATCAACTGTGACTGCGAAGGTGCAACTTTCCCCTGCCCTGGCAGGACAAGTGACTTCTATCGGGGCGACGAGCGGGGTGAAGGCTTCGTCGCAATTCGCGGCAGTCGTATCGCAGCTGGCGGTAGCCCCTTCGGTATATTGTCCCACCTGAAACGTCGTCTCCTCCAATTTCAGGTTTCCTATCGTAAAGGTCGGTACTTCCGTCTGGGCTACCGCCAGAGACGAAAGCAGGAAGATTGTAGCTGCTGCTATGTTGCCTATCACTTTCATTTGTCTTGTCTCTTTCTTCATCGTTCTCCGTCCCCCGTGGGAGTACCAGAGCCGCGTCCTTGCTTTCATGCGGCGGAGCAAGAGTCACCCTCAACGTAGACCAGGACGATTAGGCTATGAGCGGTGCTCATGCTTAAACCCTCTAGAGTTTTTGTTTGGGATCCGGGGCCGAGCGACTGGACATCTAGGAACATCGCTAGGGGGATTGAAGTTTGCGCGAGCGGGGGGATACTTACCGCGCACCTAGATGCCGAGAGGTTACTGCGGGACCATGGGGCCGGGAATAGCCCTTTTGTGCCATCGCTGAGCTGATATCGGTCAAAGAATGTAATGGTGGCTTTTCGCCAGTAGAATCGTGGATTTCGATTGCGCTATTCAAGTCCAGTCTGAATCGACGGGTGGCCCATTCAAGCCGTCCTTTGGCTTGAGTGGGGCACTTCCACTGCCAGACAGAGGTTTCCGCATCGACTCGTTCCCTTTCTTGCCGTCCGTCCACGCATATTCACAGAGCGCCGGAACAACGACCCACTCAAGCCAAAAAATAACTTGAATGGGCCACCCGTCCAGGTTCAGACATTTGGCGAAGGAATTGTGACACTTCCTGTCTGTTGGCTAATTTCCTACCGGTGGTGTTCGTTGGCGACATTCGCGGCCAGCCTGATCTCGCTGTCCGCTTGTGAGAGCAGGTCCTTCGCTCTTTGCGCGTGACCGCCGAGCTGGTCTTCGTTTGCCTGCTGGGCCTGGTCGAGGCGTTGGTAGGCCTGAACGATGTAGCTCTGAGCGGCTGCCAGGTTGCCATGGCGTCGTCGATCAATATTCACGACAGGGGCTTGGGCAAACATAGCTCCGACCAGGGCCGAGGTGATGCAGAGTAGCAGGGTGATAGCCAAGTTTCTCTTCGTCATGGTGTTCTCCTTGTAGGCAAAATAAATTTTCGAACTGATTGTACTTGTCGTTTGCGGCTAAGGTTGCCGGCTCAATCAAAGAACGCGACGAGACCCAGAAATACATCCGTTGCACAGAAGGAAATCTCAAGAATGAAACGTACATGGAATCCCAGCCTCGACAAAATGAAGGGTGGGGCACCCGCACCCGGCACTTTACGCTGAAACGGCCGACCATTCCAGACAGCCCCGGGCAGGCTCTGAAAGCGGCTCGTGCACGTTGAAAGTGCATTACATTGCACATTACTGATCGGCCATTGCAGCAAGAGTGTTCTGGGCCACCCAGCCGGGTCTTCACCGAGTCGCGTCCGACCAAGTAAGCCTTTTAATTTACAGTTACTTGCGGCCGCCTTCGAACCCGGTTCCTCATCTTGACATCAAACCATCGGTAACTTCAGCTCAGGCTTTGGTGAGGGGGTTTGGATTGTGGATTGCATTACAATAGACTTCCCGGGATCCCTCACCGGCTGGCGGGGTATCGATCTTGTGACCCAAACTGCTACCAGCCCGCAACGTAAGCCTCTGCTTGATGAGGCTTCGTTTCAGCAGCTTCTGTCGGCCGCTTATGTGCTCCAGCAGCACAACGATCGGCTGCGCGCCAAGGGATTCCAGGCCGACTTCGCGGAAAATCTGTCCGCGATTGTAGAAACCCAAAAGCTTATTCAGACTCTGCAACTTGATCTGGCAGCCGCGTCTGAACTTGTTGCCGAGAGAGTGCAGAAGGTCACCAACGCTTCGGGTACTGCGATCGGCATTCTTGAAAAAGGCGAACTCGTTTATCGCGCCGCTACCGGCAGCGCCACCATTGACGCGGGAACCCGCGTAGCGCCTGCTTCCGCGCTCTCCGCAGATTGTCTCAGCAAGGGATCTGCCCTGAATTATCCCGATGTGACTTCGAGCTTACACGTACGCTCTGACCTCTTCCGCAGTCGGGACGTCAAAGCCTTCATTGCGGTCCCGGTTTATCACGCCGGCCAGGTTGCGGGTGTACTCGAGCTGCGCTTTGCTCGCGTGAATTCTTTCCGCGAGGCCGATCTGCGTACTGCTGAACTGATGGCCGGCTTGCTGAGCGAGGCTATGGTGACGGCAGCCCGGATGAAGTGGAAGGAGGCCCTCGCGTCGGAGCGACAGAGCATGTTGGAAGCTCTGGAACGAATCAAACCTCAGATCGAACGACTGGGAAACGAATCCTCGTTGCTGGCAGATCTTGCGGCAGCAAAGCCACCGTCCTCATCCGTGGTGCGGGCGGTCAAGCGCGTCGCAGAGACCTGCGCTGCCTGCGGCACGGATTTCTTCGATGAGAATGAATCCTTCTGCGGCACGTGTGGAGCTGCGCGACTGGCGTTGCCCCTGCCAATCGATGTCCCGAGCCCGGATGTCACAAGCAAAATAGATCCTCCGTGGCTGATTCCATATGGGCAGGAAAATCCGAGCAATGGAAATTCCTTCGCCGACCTGTCACCCAGTGTGACCACAAGGGAAACCACAGCACCGGCCGCTCCATCTGATTTCACCGTGCCCGAAGTCCGGAGCATTCCAGCGACTGCGGCAACCCCGAGCGCCACTATGCCGCTAACCGAACCCCAGGCGAAGCCAACCTCGGAACCGGACTCCGCATCCAGCAACCAAGCTAGTTTGCCGTCTGCTCATTTTCAGCCCCCGATCGAGGCCCAGGTCACAGATGCTCTTCGCATAGTTCCGGCGGATCCAATTCACGAAGATCCGGCTTCGGATGATCCGCTTCGAAACGATCTGGTTCCAACCGATCCTTTTGCGCCGGCTGACAAGCTTCAACCCTATCCCTGGGGGTCCGCCAAGAAAGCTCAGGAGTGGCTGGAGACGGTAAAGACCCATCAAGGTCCGCGGGCGGAGTGGCTGGCGCAACAGTGGCAAAGGCGGCGGGCAAATATTTACTTGGTGATGGCAGGCGTCATCCTGCTCCTGGTGATTTCCGGCTGGGGCTTTCGGCCCGCGGGAACCAAGGCGGCAGGCAACGCAACGCCGGCGCAGAACACCCAGCCCCAGGCGCCGCCCCAGCCGCAGCTGACTTTGTTTGAGAAGCTAATGGTAAATCTTGGATTGGCGGAACCTCCACCAGCGCCCGTGGATATGGGGAATCCGAATGCCCAGGTGTGGGTCGACGTCCACACCGCCCTGTACTACTGCTCCGGCAGCGAGCTGTACGGCAAGACCGCTGACGGGAAATTTACGACGCAGCGCGATGCCCAGCAGGATCAGTTTGAGCCCTCCAATCGGAAGGCTTGCCCATAAGGGCTCTGTCCGGATCGGCGGAGTTTTCCACATTTCAGATTTTTCCACATGTGCGATTCACACTGGATTCGAGCATTTGATGTGTAACATCGTATCTGTACCGGTTGGAGATTGACTGTGCCAAATCTCTGGGACAAGACGCCGCCAGCGCCATCCCCCGAACTGAACCCGCTTACGAATCCGCTGCTCGAGCAAAATCTTGGGCGATGGGCGAAGGTTTATTTCAGCACTCCTCCCGCGAAACGGGAGCAAGCGATCAATAATCTGCTCGAAGAAATCAAGCACGAGGCGGGCGTCGCTGCATCCGGTCGTACCTATTTCGCAACGGATGTGAGGTTCCAGCGGACGATGTGCGCCGTTTGCCAGCATCATAATCCGCCTGGTCACAAATTCTGCAGCCGTTGCGGACAAACTCTCCCTCCGCTACAGGCCGCCTCGACGGAACCTAACAGCACGAGCGAAATTCATCCGCCTTTGCCGCGAATCTCCGCAGCCGATGTGCCGTGGCTGCCCGCCCACTCGTTCGGCGGACTGAGCGACACGTATCCTGTCCCAAGGCGAGGATGGAAATACGCTGTGGGTGTGGCCGTAATCGTTTTGGCTGGATTCGCCTATGTACGCTGGCATCCTGAGTTCTGGACCAACCTGGCGACCAGTCACGCGCCGCAAGTAAGTGCCCCAGCGCCGGCGATGCCTCCACCCAATGCTTCGCCAGCCGAAACCCCAGTCGAAGCCAGGGTTCCAGCCGAACCAATTGCACCGGAATCCGTTGCGCCGGAAAACAAACGGCGCGCAACTGAGAAGCTGCCTGCGACTGCGGAAGCTCGCCATCGAGCGCCTGTGCCGTCCGGGATTCAGCCGGCCACCCAGAAATCCTCATTGCTCGAGGTCTCCCCGCGTCAGGCAGTCACGGACCAGGGTAGCCCCGATCTGCGCCTGGCCCAGCGCTATCTGGGAGGAAGCATGGGCGTGCGGGATCCTTCCGAAGCGGCGAAATTGCTTTGGAAAGCGGTCAGCAAGCAGAACGCAACCGCGGCGGTGCTTCTGTCAGATCTCTATTTGCGAGGCGATGGAGTTCCCCGTAGCTGCGATCAGGCGAGGCTTCTGCTGGTAGCTGCAGCCAAGCGAGGATCTCCGCTGGCCGCTCAAGAGTTGCGCAATCTGGAATCGCACGGTTGTCGTTAGAGAAATCACAAACCCTGAAAAACCAAAAGACCCTCGAACTTTCGAGGGTCTTTTAGCTACAGGTAAGTTCAGGTTCAACGCTGAAGATGATTGCGTCGCGGGCCTGAAGGATGAAGATCGAGAATATTCTGCTCCCAGCTCTCCAGAATCTCAGGCGTGCGCCGGGACTTCCTGTCGTCGGGCTTCGTACCAGAGGGCCAGTTCGACCCGGTTCCAGAGGCCGAGCTTGTCATAGATGATTCGGAGGTAATTCTTGACGACGTGTTCTGTCGTACCGATGGCGTCCGCGACTTCGCGGTTTTTAAGTCCTTGGGCAACGAGCTCGATGACTCGCTGTTCACGCTCGCTGGGGACCCGATTTCCGTAACGCTGTTCTCCGAACATAATTGCCTCCGATAGAGAATGGTTGCGAGTTTGACCCGCTTGATACCGCCAGTAATTGCAAATCGCAGGAAAAGACGATTAAAGTGCGCTTTGACTGTGCGCCGGGCCATCTTGAGCTGTCGCGCAATCTCCGAATTGTCGCAACCCTGCAGCAGCAGTTCGGCAATCTGCTGTTCGCGCGGACCCAGCCGAATGGAGCTTTCGTTCATTTCGGCTTCCCCCTTAAGGTCTTTGATGAAGGCCCGATTTGGGCAGTTATTAATTGAAGTAAGCGTGCCCGGCACCGGTTACGGCATTCGGGTCACTCCGGACTTCCAGATATTTGGGTTTCTCCCAAAATTCATAGCATGCACAGTGCCAAGCTTGACGTGGATTTCAGTTTTCGGCGGAAAAAATCTCGATTTTTCCCAGGTTGGCCTGGGCGCGCCCAGGAACGGGAAGCTGACATCAACGCCTTCGCAAGTTGCTTGTTTTGTTTATATTACGGATATCATTGAAAACCTGGGAACCCAGGTCAGCCTCATCGAATTCAAATTCAGAAATACGATTGTGAGCCGACGACCGTTTGTCGAAAAACTTCCACCATAGAAGAGGGGAATTTCGCCCATGATTGCCGACGCTGCCGACCTTTCGGCATGGATCAAGTAATCCTGGGAGATAGCTAAGTGCTTTATCTTCAGGCTATGATGAGGGCCAGGGTAGAAAAAATTTCCTCTACATACCGAACGATTTGGAACTAATTACACCTTTTACCTGATGACGGACAATTAACTCGGGGTCACATCGATTAATAACGTTGATGTTACTCTAGGTTCATTCGCGGCCCCCAAGTTTATCGATTCCTTGTCGGCCCAGCATTCCTGCTCTGGTCATGACCGGGCCAACAGATTGTTGGCCGTTGTGGGTTATTTCGCAACGGTCAGATCGGTAGAGAAGCGATTTTGTTTTAAACTGGAACGTACTTCCCGTTCTGCGATTGTCGGTTGTGACCGCGATTTGTAACGGGTGCCTTACATCGCTCGCGGTTTTCGCACGTGTGCCGCCGATCTCGCTCCAGATTTACAACGCGGTAATGGAAGCGGCTGCGATTAATAACGCAACCGATGCGGCCGTTCTACATCAGTAAATGGCAGGCGTCTTTTCCTGCCGCGATGCCACATCAGATTGCGGACACCGGAATCTCACAAATTTCTAGGAGGCCAAAGAGTTTGAGCACTTCGAGCAGTCATCTGACCCCGCCCCACGGTGGAGAGCTTGTCGATCTTATCGCCCAACCGGAAACCGTCAACGAATTGAAAGCGCACTCGCGCGAGTGGCCCTCCTGGGACCTAACTGCGCGCCAGCTCTGCGACCTGGAGTTGCTGCTCAGCGGCGGCTTTTCTCCCCTGCGCGGATTCATGAATCGCGCCGACTACGAAGGCGTCTGTCACAACATGAAGCTGGCCAGCGGACTGCTCTGGCCCATGCCCATCACCTTGGACGTCACGGAAGATTTCGCGAAGTCCCTGAAGGCGGGCAGCAGCAAGATTGCGCTGCGCGATCCTGAAGGCGTAATGCTCGCGGTGCTGAACGTCGAGGATGTCTGGCAACCCGACCGCAACGCCGAAGCCAAAGCTGTTTTCAACAGCACCAGCAAGGCCCATCCGGGTGCGGATTACACCATCAACAAAGCGAATCCCTGGTATGTGGGCGGCCGCCTCGAAGGGACGCAGGCTCCGGCGCATTACGATTTTCGCTCTCTGCGCCTGACCCCGGCCGAACTCCGCGCCGAATTCGCGCGCCTGGGCTGGCGCCGCATCGTCGCCTTTCAGACGCGCAATCCCATGCACCGCGCTCATCAGGAGCTTACTTTCCGCGCCGCCAAGCAGGTGGAAGCGAGCCTTCTGATTCATCCCGTGGTGGGCATGACCAAACCCGGCGACGTGGACTACTTCACCCGCGTGCGTTGCTACCAGTTGCTGACCGCGAAGTATCCGCCGGGTACGGTGAAACTTTCGTTGCTGCCCTTGGCCATGCGTATGGGCGGACCGCGCGAAGCCATCTGGCACGCGCTGATTCGCAAGAACCACGGCTGCAGCCATCTCATTGTCGGCCGCGATCACGCCGGCCCCGGCAAGGACACGGACGGCAAGCCTTTCTACGGCCCCTACGAGGCCCAGGAAGTCTTCAAGAAGCACGAAGCCGAAATCGGCGTCACCATGGTGCCGTTCAACATGATGGTGTACCTCGAAGATCAGGACAAATATTTCCCCACTGACGAGGTTCCCAAAGGCGCGCGCGTGCTGGACATCTCAGGCACCGAGCTGCGCCAGCGGCTGAACGAGGGCCGCGACATTCCCAGCTGGTTCACCTACCCCGAAGTCGTGCAGGAGCTGCGGCGCAGCTATCCGCCGCGGCACAAGCAGGGCGTGACGATTTTCTTCACCGGCCTTTCAGGTTCGGGCAAGTCAACCATCGCCAACGTGTTGCTCACCAAATTTCTGGAAACGGGCGGACGTCCGGTGACCTTGCTGGACGGCGATCTGGTGCGCAAGAATCTGTCGTCAGAGTTGGGATTCTCGAAGGAGCATCGCGACATCAACATTCGCCGCATCGGATACGTGGCTTCGGAAATCACGAAGAATGGCGGGATTGCGATCTGCGCCCCCATCGCGCCTTACGATGCCACTCGTAAATATGTTCGTAGTCTGATCGACCCCGTCGGCGGATTCATTCTGGTGCACGTGTCTACCTCGGTCGATGTGTGCGAACAGCGCGACCGCAAGGGTCTGTACGCCAAAGCCCGCGCCGGAATTCTCAAGGAATTCACCGGCATTTCGGATCCGTACGAAGAACCAAAGGATGCCGAGGTCGTCATCAACACGGCCGACTTGACGCCCGAGGAAGCAGCGCAAGAGATTATTCTGCATCTCGAACGTGAAGGCTTCTTCGGCGCGTAGCACAGTCCACGTAGGGGCGGACGCCCTCGTCCGCCCGGCGGAGCGAAGTTCCGCAGATTTGTTTGCGACCTTTGCGCTCTTCGCGGTCAAAAGCTTTAACCGCAAAGTGCGCAAAGAAACCGCAAAGGACGCAAAGAAATCCGAGCGATTCATCCATTTTATGAGTAGTTCTTCCCAAGCCGAGACTCTGGAACGGATCCAGTCGGCCCTTCAATCTGCCCGTCAGATTTTTTCCCGCTTCACTCTGGGCGCGATCGAAGCCGAATACAAAGCGGGCCACGATCCTGTCACCGAAGCCGACAAGCAAATCGACGCCACCCTGCGCCAGGAATTGCTGCGCCAAGGCGAAGGCTGGTTCTCGGAGGAAAGCGTGGACGACCTGTCGCGCCTGGAGAAGAAGCGCGTCTGGATTGTCGACCCGCTCGATGGCACGCGCGAGTTTGTCGCCGGCGTTCCCGAGTTCTGCGTGTCCGTCGCGATGGTGGAAGATGGAATTCCGGTGGCGGGAGGAATCTGCAATCCCGCGACCAACGAGGTTTTTCTCGGTTCTCTCGATTCAGGTGTGACCTACAACGGACAACCCGCCCGCGCCAGCCAGCGCACCACACTTGAAGGTGCTATCGTCCTGGCCAGCCGAAGCGAGATCAAGCGTGGCGAGTGGAAGCGGTTCGAGAAGGCTGCGGTAAAAGTCCGCCCCATGGGATCGGTGGCCTACAAACTAGCACTGGTCTCGGCAGGCCTGGCAGACGTTACATTTACCCTAACTCCGAAACACGATTGGGACGTTGCCGGCGGCGCGGCCCTGGTGACCAGCGCTGGCGGTTTCATCAGCACGCTGGCAAACTCGCCGTTGCGTTGCAATCGCAAGTCGCCGCTGCTCCCGGGCCTTCTCGCCGGTGGTCCTTTCCTTCGCGATGAATTGCTCGCGCTGGTGAATGAATACTTACCAGCGAATTCGAGTCGTCCTCAATGAACGGTCTGGGTCGCAAGGCGCTAGGACTTAAGCACCGTCTTCAATAACGCTTCGACGCCGTTCCACGTGATCTGCACCCCGATGCACAAGAGCACGAACGCAATGACGCGCAGAATGCCATGCGCGGTCTGGGGTCGAACGCTCGCCGTGATCTTCGGGGCATAGGCGTAGCAGACATAGACCAGCAGGCACAAGGCCACCACGGCGAGAAACACTCCCACGTGCGCCAATACATCGTTCAGCACACCCTTCACCGACGCATGAGCGCTCAGGGTCAGCATCACCACGATGCACCCTGGCCCCGCCGTCACGGGAAATGTCAGGGGATAGAAAATCTTCTGCTCCAGAGATCCGTAGCCGTCCTCTGCTACGGCGGTCCGGTCCGGATCAGTCTTGGCCTCCTGCTGATTAAGCAGGTTCCATCCCATGGAGGCGAGGACGAGTCCGCCCGCGACCTGTACCACCGGAAGAGAAATCCCGAAAAACTCCAGCAGCGCCGTGCCCACCAACTCGACCACAGCGAGAAAAAGCACGGTACGGATGGCAATCTTGCGGGCCAGATCGCGGAAAACGGAAGCCGGCGCCTGGCCTACGAGGCCCAGCAACACCAGTGCCGAGCCCAGAGGGTTAATAAGCGGCAGAAGAGCGCTGAATGCAAGCGCGAAGAACTTCGCGAGAAGAGAAACGCTTCCCATGGGTGCAACAGGATAGCATCCGAAGCAGGAAAACGGTGTGAGGCGCAGACTCGCGTCCGCCGCTGATAGCTCAACTCGAAACCCGTCTACTTCACCGGCGTCATCCTGAAGGACTTTAGTCCTGAAGGATCTCGCGCGCACCGCCACATTGGCGCGAAGAAGCATAACCGCTCCGCGCTAGATCCTTCGCAAGCTCAGGATGACCCATTGTAAGAGGGGGAAAATGAGCTCAGCCGTTAGAGCGGCGGCGGCGTCATGCCGACGAATGTCGTACCCAGAAACTTGCCCTGAGCCGTGAAATTCCAGGTAAATATGGCGGACCCCGCGTGGGCGCAGGCGTGACATCCATTGATCAGCGGATAACCGACGGTAAACTGCACACCACCATTCGGCCCGGTTTGCGAGTTGGGCCAGGTCTTCCCGTCGCGATCGCCCGGCCACACCTCAACCTTTGGAAACTGGCCTTGAAGGTCCTTGAACTGAGGCGTCTGCTGCATTGTCTTGCGATCGAGCAGCGCCAGATTCTCGACGTTCACGATGGGGGGCTTTCCGTTGACCAGCAAAAGACCGTAATTCGTATTCGCCCGCAAGGGATAGGTAATCCATGCGAAATCGACGGGTCCGACCGCCTGAAAGCCCGTCATGATGCCGACGTCGCCGCCGTTCTGCTTGTAGAGTGCGCGGGTGAAGCTGACGGCATCGGCCGAAGCGCCGGCCTTCGCCATCTGGTCCATCACACATTCGGCGAAGCCGGCGGGAGCCGATTTGTCGCAGGCCGCGTGGGCGGCGGTCATGAACTGGTCCGGCAACTGCCACACGGAAGATGCGCCGACTTTCGCGCTGGGCTTGGGAGCCGCGACCGTAGAGGTGACACACGCAACGACACAGAAAATGGCAGAGAAGCGAAGAAACTTACGCATGTTGGTCCTCATAGACGCCAACATTCTACAGGATGCCTAGTTCTTCGCTGCCTCGGCATAGCGGCGGAAGAAGCTGTCCGTCTTCCACTGCGGCCGCTCCGCATCGTTCGCCACTTTTATCATCAGCAGCCGGATAATGTCTTCGTACTTGCCGGCCGCCGCCAGATCAACCGGCTGGTCGAGATCGTCCGACGGCGCATGATAGCGATTGGTCAGCCAGTCCTGGTAAATCTGCTTTTCCTCCGGCGTGGTCGGAGCAATATCCAGCGCCAGTGCCGGAATGCCGTGACGAATAAAGCTGTACTGATCGCTGCGCACAAATACATTTCTTAACGGCTGCGGATCGGGCTGGACGGAGACACCCTCCGACTCCGCCACCTGCCGGGCCGCGTCGCCGAGATCCGATTCCGCCATTCCCAGAACCGTGAGCATCTTCAGCGGAACCAGAGGCCGGAACATATCGATATTGATGTTCGCCACCATGGATTTCGGGTCCACCGTCGGATGGGCCGCGAAATACTTCGATCCCAGCAGCCCTTTCTCTTCTCCGGTGACAAACACAAAGAGCAGCGAACGTTTCAGGTTCTCCGGATGCTTCTTGAGCGAGGCGGCCACATCGAGGAGCACGGCGACGCCGGATGCGTTGTCCATGGCGCCGTTGTAAATGCGGTCGCCATTGACCGGCTCGCCGATGCCCACGTGATCAATGTGCGCCGACAGAACCACATATTCATTCTTCAACTGCGGATCGTTCCCCGGCAGCTGGGCCACAAGATTTGCCGACTCCATCACCTTCTTTTTCACCTTGGCCTTCGCCTGGATGGAAACGGTCAACGGAAAATGCGGCAAGGGTTTGCGCTCTTTGGCCAACTCCGCAAGCTCCTCGAAAGTATGGCCCGAACCGGCAAACAATTTGTCCGCGTGCGCCGGATTGAACACGAGCGCCAGATTCTCTCCTTCGGTTTCGTTAAACTCCGCGCCGGCCAGTTCCATGCTCGGATGCAGCCGGTTCAGAGATGTGCGGGACCAGGGTACATCCATCGAGGCAGGGTTCGGGATCGAAATGATCCCCACCGCTCCGGCTGTCCGAAAAGCTTTCCAGCGCTCGCCCGCGGTCTGATGGTGCGCGGCCAGCGCCGACGGAATCTGCGAGGGAGAACCGGTGATCAGGACAGCGACTTTTCCCTTGAGATCGAGCCCGGCAAGATCGTCGAAGTCTTTTTCAGGAATGCTCAAGCCGTAGCCGACAAACACCAGCGGAGCATCGACTTTCGGAGCCAGGTCCACGCGCGTGCTGAAGATGGCATCTTCTCCCAGGGTCAGCGGCTCGGCTTTGCCATCGCGAACCAGAGCGGCGCTCGATTCCTTTTCCACCAGTTGCCGCGATTCGAACTTCACCGGCTGGTAGTAACCCTTTACGCCCGCAGGCTGAAGTCCTGCCGCCTTCAATTGACCGACGACGTAGGCTTCCGCTTTTTTCAGGCCGGGGCTTCCCGTGTCGCGCCCTTCCATGTTGTCGGCGGCCAGCACTTTTATGTGATCCCACCAGCGACTTGCCGTCAAATGAGGACGGATTGTCTGCTGCGCGAACGCAGGAACCAGGAAGACCGCGAGCCACAGGATGAACAACAGCTTTCTCAACATAGTTCCTCCGAATACTGCCCGCACAGCTAACCGCAGCGGCTAAAGCCGCAAACCCCCAAAGCACTAGCGGCACGACTGAAGTCGTGCCCTTCCCGTCCTGTCGACGACTGATCAGCAACGCCGCTAGACATATCCCAACCCCGCCAGGCGGTCATGGACGATCTTTGCCGATTCCTCGTCTGAACCTCCGCCGGGCCCTTTCTTTTCCATGCCGGCCACCAGCGAACGCCCCTGCATAGTTTCTGGAATCTCGTATCCGGCGAGATCCAACAGCGTCGGAGCGATATCCAGCAGACGCGCGCCTTCATACTCGCCGCTGAGCGGACAATTCGGCGCCGTCAGAATGAACATTCCGTACTGCGCAGTGGTTGCAGCCGTCAGGGCCGGTGTCGTTTTCCTGCACGTGAAGTTTCGCATGTCCGACGGTTCCGATCGACCGCCAGTAAAGTTCGCCGAAGTGAACGATCAGATCCGGAGCCACGTTGCGCACATTGCGATAGATTTCCTGGGGCTTGAACACCAGCGATTTCATCGTTTGACCGTTTTCGCCGGGCAGCGCCTCGAGCCGGGCTTTCATCTCGTTCTGGAAAGACTCGTACTCGGACGCGGGAACCACGCCCTGCGGCTCGCGTCCCTGCACGTTGAAAAACACGCGCGCGTAGTATCCGCCTTCGCTCCAGACTTTCGTCTTGCTCCAGTTCACGTTCAGCTTTTCAAACGGCGTCAGCGTCTTCGGATATTCATTCAGCACCAGCAGCCCTTCGCGGATCAGCCATTCGTTGATGGCAAAGCCGCCATCCAGGCGCTGCGCGCCGTGGTCTGAAACCACCAGCACGATGGTGTCATCGTCCAGCAGTTCGAGGACACTGCCGATCTGCTCATCGAGCAAACGGTAGTACTCCGGAATCGCGTCCTGATAAGGATTGTCGGGTTCAAACTGCACGTGCCGGGGATCGAAATAATTCCAGAAGCCGTGATGCATGCGATCGAGACCAATATCCACGAAGTGGAAATAATCCCATTCCTGCTCGGTCAGCAGCCAGCGCACCACCGCCCACTGCTTGCCGTTCATGCTGAAAATCTCTTCCTTGAGCCAGTCCTTCTTGTCGGTGCGGAAGTTCTTCACGTCGACCGGATACTCTCCCACCAGTTCGTTGATCTTGGCTTTAAGCCTCCGGCGGGTAGGTAAAGTCATTCTTGACCGTGTCCGGCGTGAGAAAACAGCCGATGCTGATGCCGTTCACCCGCCGCGGAGGATAGTTCGGCGGCACTCCGACGATGATCGACTTCTTGCCTTCGCGCGCCAGCTGGTCCCAGATCGCGAGCGCCTTGATGGACGCCGAGTTTGCGAAGGCGAGCTTGTCGTAAGAATGATCCGAGCGATTGCGGAAACCGTAGACGCCGAGCGAGCCCGGGTCCTGGCTCGTGCTCATGCACATCCAGGCGGGAACGGTGATGGGAGGAATCACGCTCTCCAGCCGTCCGTAGACGCCGAGATCCATCAGGCGGCGCAGGTTCACCAGCCGCTCATCGCCAAAGATGACTTCGGGTGCGGCGCAATCCAGTCCGAGCACGCAGATTTTCATGCGGTCAAACTCATGACGTCAGAGTAACGACGAGCCTTCCATGGATTCCGGCACCGCCACCCCGAGATAATTCAAGACCGTGGGCGCCAGATCGATAATTCGTGCGTGGTTGCGGTGGGCTGCGCGATTCATGAACAGAATGCCTGGAACCGATTCCGGATCCACAATATGGTCTCCACTCCAGCGGCGCATATTGTCTTCCAGCACGAAATTCGAAAAGCCGCCAACCGCGCTCTGCCAGGAAACCCGGAATCCGCGATGAAAATTTACCAGCAGGTCCGGCGAATTCTCCACAAACGCTCCCGAGTATAACTCTTCGCGACGCGACACACTGCGAATGGCCGCCCGCTGCGTGTGCGTGTCAGGAAAATCAGCCAGGCCGGTCTGAATCGCATTGCGCACCCGTTCCGCTTCGCTTCCCTCTTCCAGAATCCCGCCGCTCTCCCGACCTTTGAAGTTCAGATAAATCCCTCCCAGGCCGACCGCGTAGGCGTAGGTCTTCGACCAGTCGACCGCGGCGAATCCGTCGCCCAGATCATCTCCCGGCTTGCGGCTGTCTTTGAGCGCCAGCAATCCGTTCTGCCACAACCAGGTGTTGGTATCGAAGGCGCGCCGGAAAGTTCCGAAGCCGTGATCGGAGAGCACGATCAGCAGCGTATTCTCGTCCACTTTGTCCAGCACCGCACTGAGCAACGCGTCGCAGCGACGTAGTGTTCTTCGATTCGAGTGGCGAGTTCGGGAGAGAGGTCGGGCTCAAAGCCGGGATGTTCACGATCGCGGAAACGCCACAGCATGTGCTGCACCCGGTCGGGCGTGTCGAACAGCATGAAGAAAAAACCTTCGCTGAAGCGATCCAGTTCAAAACGCATGGCGCGCTCGCGCTCGCTCAGCACCAGTTCACACTGCTGCAAGTACGCCGCTTCATCCAGCCGGCCGTTGTTCAGACCATTGTGATCTTCCGCCATGCCGAGCGTCGAAAATAGGCCGATCTTGTCCGCCAACTCTCGGGCGTAATCTGCCGGAGCCGAAACCGGAAACATGGGCGCCGCCGGATCGAAGTTGACGGCTGAAAGATAAAACTCCAGATGCGGCTCCAGCTGCCGGACGTAAAAGCGCGCGATTCCCGTCACCGACTGCAGCATGGAGAACTTGAACTTGAATCGTACCCACTCGCTCCAGCCTTTTTCCGGAACTTCAATCTTTGCCGGTGAGCCGCCGGTCTGAATCACCAGCTTGCGCGCCGCCTTGTCCACCTGGACACGCACTTCGCAGGATGTATCCGCTGCCGGCGATGTCTTCGTGTTGCGCGGCCCGATCACACGGGTCGCAATCTCAGCTCCGGAATCGAGGACGAGTCGAGCAAAATAAGCTGCTCGTTCTCCTGCGCAACCGCCGTCCTGTCTTGGGTGTAAAACGTGCCTTTACTCTGACTGCCGCGCAGATCGGGAACGCCCACTCCGGCCAGCATCCGGCCCTGCAAAGCTTCGGGGGGAAAGGTACAGGGACAACGCAACACCGTGCTGGGGATGCCTGCCGCCGAGAGCGTCTGCCACAGCGGCACGCCTTGCCGCCGGTTCACCACTCGCGGCTGGGCCAGCATGCTCTTCGGCCGCTCGAACCGGGTCAGAGCGACATCGGGCAAATAGGTTTGCGGGATCGCGACAGATGAAATCAAAAATGCCGTGTCGCGCCCGGGTTGGTTCCGGTGGCAAAGGACGACCAGGCTACAGGAGTCTGTGCGGGGTAAGTGGTCTTGCAGGCGGGAGTAGCTGCCAGAGGCGCGAATCCTGGCGAGGTTCGGAAGCTCTCCGCGTTCCAGCATCGCTTCCACAATGCCGGGCTCGAGCCCGTCCAAACCGATGACAATCACTTTTTTGCGCAAGAAGCGGACCCGAAATTACGGAGTTCCTTTGGGACTATCCTTGGGAGCATCCACGGCGGCAGGCGTAGCGGAGCGGCTGAATTTCCGTACGACTTTGAAAAAGATGCCAACGACCTTGTTCCAGAAGATCAGCAAAAGGCCGAGCACGCTGGCCAGCCCGGACGTCACCGTCATCACCTGGTCGGGACCAGCGTAGAGCGCCAGCAGTTCAAATCTCATGAATACTCCCTGATTCCGTTTCACAACTGGAAGAATGATGCCCGCCACCATCTTAACAGCGCGGAATTTCTATCCCCAGTGACTGGTTCAATTCTACTTGAGAGCTGCTGCTTCCCGGCCAAAATCTCCAGAAACCCGGACCTATGCCAACTCGGACCGGTAGAAGTGCCGCCGTTCGAAAAGATTCATCGGCAACTCGAAAACCTTGGTTTCCCCCACAGCAAAAGCAAACTGCTTGCCGCATTCCGGGCCAGGGCAGGTGGTGTTCACCTTTTCTTTATTGGTTTCCCTGGTCATTTCGCGTTCGACGACCACCCAAGTGCCGCACTTGGGGCAGGTTATGCACGAGCAGACGATCCGATCAGACATTTGATCTTTAGTGTAAATGATTTGGTGCTGAGGAAAAATTCCGAAGGGTCAGCGTCAATTGGCGTTTTTTTTCCCTTGGCGCAACTGCCACTGAACATGCCGCAGAATGCCCAGCCAGGCTTCGACGTCCTGGGCCGACAGCTTGATTCGACGCACCATGCGGCGAATTCTTTGTTCGGTCTCGGCAGCCCGCTGCGGAAGCATATAACTGCTGGTGCTAAGCACGTCGGCCAGCAAAGCCGTGATGCGCTCGATCTCGCCTCCCGTAGCCAGGGTCTGCTTCTCGGATCTTCCCGCCGCCCTGCCGTCGCGAATCAATTCGTACAGGCATATCGCAACTGCCTGGCCGAGATTCATCGAGATGTTTTGTTCGCCAGTGGGAATCCGGATCAGCCAGTGGCAATAGCTGAGATCCTGCTTCGAGAGGCCGTACCTTTCCGACCCGAACAGAAGCGCCACCGGACCGGATCCCATATGTTTGCGGATCAGCCGGGCGCCATATTCCAGGCGTCGCAGCGGGTGCTGCACAGCCCGATGCCGCACCGCTGTCGTACCCACCACGAGAGTGCAGTCGGCCACGGCATCGGCGACGCTGTCATATTCTTCGGCGCTGGCCAGCAGATCCGCCGCGCCGACAGCGGAGCGGGCCGTCCGGAATGCCTTCTCGTAAGGGTTCACCACGCGCAGATGGGAAAAACCAAAATTGCTCATGGCGCGAGCCGCGGCGCCGATGTTGAGAGGGTTGCGTGACGACACCAGCACAACGCGCAGGCGATCGAGTTTCAGGGAAGCAGCCAAGAATGGCTATTCTAAGCCATATTGATGTGGGCGCGAGCGCCCTCGCTCGTGCGACAGCACCACGAACCACCGCCCTTGGCTATTCAGTCGAGCGCAACTCGACTACTTGTTTGCCGGGAACCAAAACTGGTTCGTGGTGATCCCCGCACGAGCGAGGGCGCTCGCGCCTACATTATGATGGCTTGTGAACCGACTCGGCGACGCGAATCAACGTTGGCAGCACTGCGCCGAAGGCCTTATCCTGGGGATCGCCGAAGGAAAAGTAAAGCTTGCTGTAGACCGGATAAAGTTCTTCGTAGACGCGCTGTTCCGTCTTGTCGGGCTCGAACACCCGGTTAGGCGGGCAAATCTTCTTCTGCGCTTCTTCAATGGTCTTGAATGTTCCGGCCGCGAGGAACGCAAAGATTGCCGAGCCCAGGCTGGTCACGCTCTTGCTCGGAACCAGAACCGGACGCCCCAGCACGTTGGCGTAGACGCGGTTCAGCACGTCATTCTTTTGCGGAATGCCGCCTGCGTTGATGACGCGCTTGATATTTACCCCGTTGGCGGCCATGCGGTCGAGAATCACGCGAGTGTGGAACGCCGTGCCTTCGATGGCGGCGAACAATTCATCCTGGGCAGTGCTTTGCAGATTCCATCCCAGAGTGACGCCGCGCAGGTTGGGATTGACCAGCACCGTGCGGTCGCCATTGTCCCAGGTCATGCGCAGCAGCCCGGTTTGTCCCGCGCGATAGTTCTCCAGGCCCTGGCTCAGCGTCTGCACGTCAGTGCCGGCGCGGGTCGCAATCGCATTGAAGATGTCGCCCACGGCCGAAAGTCCGGCTTCGATCCCGGTCCGCAGCGGATGCACGCTTCCCTGCACTACGCCGCAGACACCCGGAACCAGATTCACCGACGGGGTGATCCCGATGATGCAGGTGGATGTTCCGACCACATTCACCATGTCGTCGGTGCCGCAACCTGCTCCGATGGCGTCCCAGTGCGCGTCGAATGCACCCACCGGAATCGGAATGCCGGCCTTCAGGCCGAGTTTCTCGGCCCAACTCTTTGAGAGAGTTCCTGCAATCTGATCCGAAGCTGCGTACTCGCCGTCCAGCTTTTCGCGCACGCCCGCCAGCAGAGGATCGACTTTGACCAGGAAACTCTCTGGGGGAAGACCTCCGAGAGCCCGGTTCCAGAGCCACTTGTGGCCCATCGCGCAAATGCTGCGCTTTACTTTTTTAGGATCGGTGATGCCGCACAGAGTCGCGGCCACCATGTCGCAGTGCTCGAAAGCGGAGACGAATTCCGAACGCTTTTCGGGATTGTGGCGAAGCCAGTGCAGCAGTTTCGAGAATCCCCACTCCGACGAATAAACACCGCCGCACCAGTTGATGGCTTCGAGTCCTTCATGGTGAGCAACGGCTGTGATCTCCGCCGCCTCGCCCTTGGCGCGATGGTCGCACCACAGGTAGTATTCGCCGAGAGGCTGCATGTCCTTGCCCACGGGAACGACCGAGGAACCCGTGGTATCGAGAGCGATCGCCTCGACCTGGTCACCGGAGATGCCGGCCTTCTTCACCGCTTCGCGAGTGGCGGCGGCCAGGGCACGCATGTGGTCTTCGTGCGACTGGGTGGCGTATTCCGGGTCTTCGCGCTTGCGGTGCAGAGGATATTCGGCGACCGCGGACTGCAGCAGCCCGCGTTCACTGTCCACGATCGAGACGCGGACGCTGAGAGTTCCGAAGTCAACTCCCGCCACGATCGCCATCAGCAGGCCCCGTTATTTCCCGGATGGTGGTACATATCCCAGTGCAGATAGCGGGTGGTCGCTTCGTAGACCGCGGGCGCCACACTGGAGAGATTAGCGGCCACGTGATGTTCGAAGCCGTTCTCGCAGATATAGTGCAGCAGCTTTTGCATCTGGGGAATCTCGACCACGCCGGCGCCGCCGAAAGTATTGAGCGGATCGTCGGTAAATCTACCTTCGCCAACGTAGCCGCGCATCTTGCCGGCAGTGTCATCGGTCGAGAAGCGCGCAAAGCTCATCTTGTCTGGCTTGATCAATCCCACGCAGGTGCCGAAGGTGTTTTCCTTGCCCACGGTCCCGGCGATGATTTCCTGGAAGTCCATCTTCACCGAGCGGAAGAAGTGTTTGGGCAGGTTGGAACAATGGAAGCAGACCGCCTTGTTGGGATCAGAGCCATAGTTGTTGTTCCAATCCAGCAACGCCGAAGGCGTTTCCGACGCCAACCGCAACGCGTGCATGCCCAGCACGCCGCAGATATCCACTTCGCAGGCGCTCGAGAGCAGGCTGTCGCTCATCATGCTCATCACAGTGCAAGGCACCACGCCCAGATTCTCTTCGATGGAGGTCCAGCACTGCACCGCGCTGATCTGCACTTCCGTCGCGGCCATCCACTGGTCCACCACCGCGCCAAGCTTGGCCATCTTCATCAGGGCCAGCGCGGGCACGCCGCTTGAGTCCACATACTTCTTGATCAACGCCAGTTTGGCCTGCGCGGCATCGTCGTTGTCCTTCATGCGCTCGATGCGGCCCAGCACTTCGGAAAGATCGAGCGTCTCAATCGAAATGCCCTGCGACT
Source organism: Terriglobia bacterium (assembly GCA_963816865.1). Classification (GTDB taxonomy): domain Bacteria; phylum Acidobacteriota; class Terriglobia; order Terriglobales; family Acidobacteriaceae; genus JAIQFF01. The sequence goes on along the minus strand of CAWFMU010000025.1, from coordinate 7,998 downwards.
CCAGAATCTTCTCGCTGTAGCGGACGGTATTGAAGGCCGTGGGGCGCGCGCCGATCGCTCCCACCCGCAGGTTGCGGAAACCGTTGACCACGCGACAGACTCCGGCGAACCATTGCAGATCTTTGGCGAACTCAGGCGAATCGGGACTTTCGGTGTGCAGCGTGGTAATGGAATACGGAATGCCGTACTGCCGCAGATTGTTGCAGGCCGACATCTTGCCGCAGAAGCTGTCGCGGCGAAACTTGATTGTCATTTTGCCGGGATCGTCGGGCGTGGCCTGGATCAGGACCGGCACGTGCAGGTCGGCCAGTCGCAAAGCATCGGCAATCGCGCGCTCCTCGCCGAAGTTCGGCAGAGTCACGATAACGCCGTCAATGCGATCGCGATTCTTCTTGAACAGATCGGCGCAGCGCCGGGATTCTTCTCGGGTTTCGACCGCCCCGTGCTTGCTCTCTTCCGGCGTCAGTGCGACCACATCCATGCCCGCAGCGGTCAATACCCGCAACATCTCTTCCCGACCGCTTTTCGCCAGGTGATCGGGGAAAAAGCCCCGATTGCCCACGATCAGACCCATCGTCATTTTTTTCGTCGCCATACCCTGCCTTTATGAGATTCCTTTAAGCTTGCCGCTTCGGAGAAAATTTCAAGCAATAGATCAATCCGATGATCAGAAGCACCGCGCCCCACCACACATTGGCGTGCAAGTTGAACAGAACTACGTCCGGATTCACGGGCGGATTTACAACCTGGTAGATTCCTGCGGCGCAAATCAACGCCCCGTTCACGGCCAGCGAGATCCCAATAAAAAACCAGATGGAAATCATGCTGCGTGCCTCTCTCTACCAGAAAATAATGTTCAGCACAAAGAACACGACCACCACGATGCCAGCCCAGAAAAGCGGCCTCTCGTACAGCGGGACATCGCCAATCGAAGGAATTTCGGTCTCTCCGTAGACCAGACCCTTCAATTCGCTGGCCGGCACCGGCTTGGTCGCCATACTCACAACTACGGTGACGGTCACGCACACAATGAAAGACCAGAGCGCCTGATACATATCCTGGGCCAGCGCCTTGGCATGCGGCGAGAGCGCCACATAACGCAGCGCAGTGGGATCGAGTTTCACCCACGCCCACATGCCGATCGAGGAAAGCGTTCCGCACAACAATCCCCAGAAGCCGCCAGCGCCGGTCGCCCGTTTCCAGAGCATCCCGAGGATGACGGTGCCAAACAGCGGAGCGATAAAGAAGCTGAAGAGCGCCTGCACGTAATCCATGATGCTGGCGAACTGCATGACCAGATACGCAGTGCCCACGCTGATCAGCACGCCGATCACGGTGGTCCAGCGGCCCATGTTTACGTAATGATGGTCGGTGCCTTTGCTGTTGATGAGCGGGCGATAAATGTCGTAGGTCCACACGGTGGTGAACGCGCTCACGTTTCCAGCCATGCCGGACATGAAACCCGCAATCAGAGCCGTGATCCCAAGTCCCAGTAGCCCAGGACCGCAGTAGCGGGCAAGCATGAGCGGGAGAACGTCGTTGTAACTATGTTGACCGGTAGCTGCGGCGATCGATTCCGGCACCAGCTTCATGGGCAGTACGGCCAAGCCCAACAGTCCGGGCAGGATGACGATGATCGGCACCAGCATCTTGAATCCGGCGCCGATGATGGGCGCCATCTCGGCGCTGCGAATGTCTTTGGCGGCGAGAATGCGCTGCACCACCAGAAAATCCGTGGTCCAGTAGCCCATGGAAATGACGGAGCCAAGTCCGAACACAATGCCGGTCCAGTGAATGCCCATGGGATTCGAAGTAAACGATCCCAGGCCAGACCAGAGGTGGACATACTGTTCCGACGATCGCGCGGCAATCTGCATTTTGAGATTGGTCCAGCCGCCGGCTTCATACAATCCGAGAATCGGAATCAGCAGCGCGCCTGCCCAGATGAGAAAGAACTGCAGAACTTCGTTAAAGATGGCCGAGCGTAGGCCGCCGAGTGTGACATAAATCGCGACCGTCAGAGACGACACCCAGATGCTGAAATTGATGTCCCAGCCCAGCACGATTTGCATGACCTTGGCCATGGCAAACATGTTGACGCCGCTCATGAGCACGGTCATGAAAGCAAAAGACACCGCGGAAAGAGCGCGGCTGGGTTCGCCGAAACGCAGCTTCAAGTATCCCGGGACCGAATGGGTTTTCGAAATGTAGTAGAACGGCATCATCACCAGCGCGAGAAACAACATCGCCGGGATGGCGCCGATCCAGTACCAGTGGGTCGCCAGAATGCCGTACTGATAGGCCGATCCGGCCCAACCCATCAGTTCGAGCGCGCCTAGATTGGCGGAGAGGAAGCTGAGGCCGGCCACCCACGCCGTCATCTCGCGTCCCGCCATGAAGAAGTCTTCGCCGGTGTTGGAGCGCCCGCGCAGGTAGAAGCCGATGGCCAGGACCAGCGCGAAGTAGAAAGCAATAATGACGACATCGACTCCGGACAAGTGAACGAGTTGCGTCACGGCGAACATCGCAAAAGCTGGCATCATTTCGTTTCCTTTGCCTGCCCGTAATACGCGTTTGACCCGTGCTTCCTCAGGTGGTGCTTGTCGTGCAACTCTTGGCCAATGGGTTTCGCCGCGGGATCGATGTTGATGGTGAAAAATGCCATCCGTGCCACCGCTTCAAGGATCACGGCATTGTGCGCCGCTGCTGCTGGATCCGGACCCCACGCGAACGGACCGTGATTGGCCACGAGGACCGCCGGTATTGAGCCATAACTCAACTTCTCAAAGGCCCGAACAATAGCACGTCCGGTGTTTTTCTCATACTCGGATTCGATATCGGCGTTCGCCAGCGACTCAGTGACCGGCACCGGCGCGTGGAAGTAGTCGGCGTGGGTCGTGCCGAAGCATGGAATCGGCTTGCGCGCCTGCGCCCAAGAGGTCGCGTATTCGGAATGAGTGTGCGCGACTCCGCCAATCTCGGGGAACGCCCGGTACAGAGCAAGATGAGTGGGGAGGTCGGAGGAGGGCCGTAAATTGCCTTCTACGATCTTGCCGTCGAGATCGGTGACGATCAGATGCTCTGGTTTCATCGTCTCGTAGGAAACGCCGCTGGGTTTGATAACAACCAGGTTCTGGTCACGCGAGATGCCGCTGGCATTGCCGAAGGTGTAAAGAACCAGGCCCCTTCGCACCAATTCCAGGTTCGATTCCAGCACCTCTTCCCTTAACCGAGGCAAGAGCATAGAGGGTTTTTCCGCAACCAATCGGCTTTCAGTTACTGAGTAATCGTTTACTAGCCGAGAATCAAAATAGAGTACGTAATTGCGTTTGTCAATTGCGTAAATCTGTTAAATCGATCTTTACCGCCAAGCGGGTGAGTCCCGAGAGCGGGACAAAACGGGATGGCCGGCGGCCAGTCTATCACGCCACAACATGCATAGAAAACGTTTACGGTCGCATTGATATCGGGCGGAAAAATCTCGGCTGGCTTTCCGTCTCTCCGCTGACCTGCCGCCTCGACCGGCAATTCTGCCAGCCCAAGCATTGGCGAATATGAATATGCTTTTCGCAACCTGCTCCAGTTCGCGCAATTTTCTCCGAACCGGGACCTCCGAACCCCTGGGATAACGTTTGCTTATGCTAGAATCCGGGCGTCGCTCCGCGACTAAGCCAAATGGACATAAGGGAAATCGCAAAACGGGCCAAGGTTTCAACCGCGACGGTGTCCCGGGCCATCAACCGTGTGCCCACGGTGAATCCCGCCCTGGCCAAACGCGTCTGGAGCGTCATCGAGGAACTGGGTTACTACCCGAACACGCAGGCGCGGGCGCTGGTTTCCGGGCGCAGCAGGATTTTTGGCCTTATCATTTCTGAAATTACCAATCCATTTTTTCCGGAAATCGTCCAGGTTTTTGAATCCATCGCGGTCCAACATCGCTATGAAATTCTGCTGACCTCTACGGGGAATGATCCGAAGCGGATGGAAAGCGCTGTCCGCCGCATGATCGAGCGCCGGGTGGAAGGCGTCGCCATCATGACGTTCGGTATGGAAGAAGTGCTGCTCGAAGACCTTAAGCTCAGGCAAGTACCGCTGGTTTTCGTTGATGTGGGGCCGCCCCGGCCCCGGGTCAGCAATATCCGGATTGACTATCTCAATGGAATCCGACAAGCGGTGCAGCATCTGGCTGCCCTGCGACATGAAAAGATTGCATTCATTACCGGCCCCTTGCGGTTGAAATCCGCGGTGGCCAGGAAGCAGGCATTCCTACGCTCCATGCAGGAAATCAGCCTCGACACCGATCCGGATCTGGTGATTGAAAGCGATCATACTGTCGAAGGCGGCATCGCGGCTTTCAGCCGCTTGCTCGCCGGAGCGGTGCGGCCCACGGCGGTCCTCTGTTCGAATGATTTGACTGCGATCGGCGTGATGCGCAAGAGCCATGACGCCGGCCTCTCCATTCCTCGTGACATCTCCGTGATCGGGTTTGACGACATTCGCCTGGCCCAGTTCGTCATCCCGCCGCTCACCTCGGTTCAAATGTCGCAAACCGAACTGGCGCGACTGGCTTTCAATGCGCTCCTGGCCGAAGTTGGGCGGGAAACGCCAACGCCTAACGGGACCGACTACTTTCTGAAGACGAACTTGGTACTGCGCGAGTCCACCGGCCTGATTGCGGGCCCTTCGAAGCCGGCAGAAAAACGGCGTTGAACGTCTATGCGAGCGACCATGTGAGCTTGGTGACCGAAGCGGGCGGGAAACTGTGGGCAAGGTCTCCCTGGAGTTTCAGTGTCCTGGTTTGAGGACTGACGACGTCTCGCTGGTCGAGGGTGTTGTGCGCGTGAATATCTGAATGGGTCAGAGTCGTGGCCGTACCCGACTTCAGGCTCGCTCCGCGAAGTCCAATCTTGCGGACGAATTGCCTTCGTCCAATCATTTTAAGGTTCTAATGTCACGATCTCGCACTCACGATCCCCACTGAATGACGGTGTAGGAGCGGGCCGGCACCTCGAACTTCGCCCGTCCCCCCGCGATCGAAGGTTTGTCCAGGGGTCGCGGAACCACTTTTTGCGGCGAATCGAAGCTGTTGAACGCCTTCAGATCGTCGCCGGTCAGAAGCGAAGTGGAGAGGACTCGCGCCGGCGCTTTGTCCTGCCAGTTCACTTCGATGGCATGCGGCTTTGACAGATCGCGGTTGAGAACGAACAGGGAAACTTTGCCGTCTTCCGCGCTGACCGTCCCTGCAACATCCAGATACGGAACCTGACCCATTCCCGCAACCTCGTAGCCAGGAGAATCGACCAGAAGATTGAGTACCGAGCCGCGAGCAAATTGCAGCGCCCAACTGTATGGATAGTAGATGGTCTGCCGCAACAGGCCGTTCGGGTTCGTCATGATGGGAGCGATGACGTTGATCAGTTGCGCCAGGCAGGCCAGCTTCACCCGGTCCGCGTTCCGGATGAGCGAGTTGAGAATTCCGCCCACCAGCAGTGCATCTTCCAGGTTGTAGACCTCCTCCAGCAAATGCGGCGCTTCTTTTCCATGTCCATTGGTGGCGTCGCCGCTGCGTGCGCGATACCAGACATTCCACTCGTCGAAGGAAAGCCAGAGCTTTTTGGGCGACCGCTTGTGTCCTTGCACGAGATCGCAGACCGCAATCGTCTCCTTGATCTGCTTTTCCATGCTCAGGTTCATGGCCAGAAACTTCGAACTGTCCTCTCCGGTCTCGTCCTTGGTGTTTCCGATGTAGCGGTGCAGCGACAATGCGTCCACGTACTCGTAGCATTGCTCCAGAACTTCACGGTCCCATTCGAGATAGGTGGGCATCTGTGGGCCGCTCGAACCGCAGGCAATGAGCTGTAGGGAAGGATCAACCGCGTGCATCTGACGCGCCGCATCCTGCGCCTTAAGGCCGTACTCCGTAGCGGTGACGTGACCAATCTGCCAGGGCCCGTCCATCTCGTTACCCAGGCACCAGTGCTTCACGTTGTAAGGCTCCGCGTATCCGTGCTTGCGGCGAAGATCGCTCCACAGGGTGCCTTTTTCCACGTTGCAGTATTCCACCAGCGCGGCTGCTTGCTCCGGAGTTCCCGTTCCCAGGTTGAGGCCCATCAACGGCTGGGTGCCGACGGCTTTGCACCATGCCATGAATTCATTGGTGCCAAACTGATTGGTGTTGAGCGTATTCCACGCTTTGTCGAGCACTCGCGGACGGTCCTGCTTCGGCCCAACGCCGTCCAGCCAGTTGTATCCCGACACAAAATTTCCGCCGGGGTAGCGGACGATGGGCACTCCGAGCTGGCGTATTTCGTCGATCACATCCTTGCGTAGACCATTGGAATCTGCCAGCTTCGAGCCGGGGTCGTAAATTCCCTCATAGATGGCGCGGCCCAGATGCTCCAGAAATGAGCCGAAGAGATTTCGATCCAGGGGTGCGACGGTCCGCCGCGAGTCCACGTACACTTTGACGACTTCGCTAGGATTCGAGGTCTGGGCGGAGAGGAAGCGTCCGAACACCAGATTCGCGGAACATGCGATGCCGGCAGTGGAGGCTTGACGCAGGAAACGTCTTCGATTGGGCGAGAACATGTGAATGATCTCCTGGGATGGTTAGGCGGCAGAATAGTAGACGTTTACTCGCGAGGCTGCAATTCTTTTCTTCGACTCCTCCGAACTGGCATGGATCCCATCAGTCTGTTCGCCGACAGAGTAACAGTCTGACGGCTGTTAACAGGCATTTCACAACTGCCTGTGATGAGTGTAATCGCGATTTATCAACAATCATCATGGTTGATCGTTCTGAGGAGTGCGCCTCATCCGCCCATGCCCAACAGAAAGCCGTAGGCACACAGCGCCAGAAGCGTGAGCCACCATGCAAGCAGCAGGATTCCATCGAACCGCACTGATCTTGCGGGTCGCCCCGCTCGGTAGGTTTTCCAGAGCATAAAAGCGAACAAAAGTGTGGCAATGATTGTGGATGCTACGACCCAAACTTGGATGGATCTGAGAATTGCATCTAGAAGAGGCGATTCTCGATGGGCCTTGTAAAATTCGTGACTCGTCCCCACGGGGCTGATTATTACAAGCAATATTATGAAGTTGATTGCGATCAGAATCTTGAGCAGGTTAGCGACTCGACGCTCAAGCAAAGGTAAATTGGCGGAGCCCATTTCACCCCACTAAAATCAGATCATACACGCGCGTAGCTAATGTAATCAGGCGATTACACTCACAGCTCAGCATCACTTCCTCGGGTCATCTGGCCAGTAGCCAGTGTTCTCATCATCGTCCTCCAACAGCTTCAGCAGCACGAAGCAAACAAGTAGTACGACGATTGAACCCACGAATAGAAGCAGTCCGGTGTCCATCGTCATCCGTGCAAGGATAAAAACCAGAACGGCAATTCCAGCTACAGCCTTGATCAATCCACGGATTAAACGCTTTGTCACGGCACCATGTTCGCGTAGGCCTTTGAAGCGGCAAAGGGGTAACTGTTGTTAACAGGCGTTTACACCAACTACCCGCTGAAGCTTCCCGCGGCATCGTCTTGAGGGACCTAATCTGACAGCCTGCCCCGAGAGAAGTCGAAGCGCACCCGTGCCGACAGAATTCTGCGAAGTGGGTATCCGCTGAGCGCTAGATCCTTCGCAAGCTCAGGATGACCCCGTCATGGCAGGGGAATGCAAACAGAGTTGCGATCGGAGTTACTCTGAAGACCGTTGAGTCCAAAACTCATTCAGTTGGAAGAACCGGATGCCGATGCCGACCCCAACCCCGAGGCGGGCGCAACCGCCTCGGCCGCCGCCCTTGCGGCCTGCGGGCGGTAGCCGTTCCGGGTCCGCACTCGAAGCCCGCGCGCCCGTTCGCCCGCCAGCTTGACGGTAATCGCACGCCAGCCGCGATTGGGATTTGATTGCGGATAGTAGCTCAGTGAATAAAGGTGAGCCAGGTCGCTGCGAATCGACGCGAAAGCTTTCTGCTGCTGCTTCCAGGTCTTGG